>NZ_PPFX01000023.1 GCF_002898515.1 Geothermobacter hydrogeniphilus
AAGGGCAATGCTCTAATTTTTATATCGGCCTACCCACAGATTCTGCGGACGAGGCAAAAATATAAATTTTGTAGATAGTCGCATGAGTTGTGCGGTTTTACAAGGGGAAATCAAGCTTTTAAAACAGGGTTTGTATGGAAGGGGGGGCTGGTAAGCCGGGGATAAACTGGACGAGCCCGGCAGCAATCTGTGCCGGGCTCGTCTGTCGTGGGACAGGCTGTCAGGTCTGCTCAGTCGTCGATCAGTTGTTCTGCAACCGGTTCCTGCTCACGGCCGTTCGGCAGCACCTGGTTGAGGATGACGCCGACGATGCCGGCCAGGCCGATGCCGCCGAGCTTGACGATGCTCAGGTCGAAGTTCATGCCGCCGATGCCGAACACCAGGATGATGGCGACGATCGCCAGGTTGCGGGGTTCCATCAGGTCGGTGCCGGCCCGGACCAGGGTGTTGATGCCGATGACGGTGATAGCGCCGAACAGCAGCACCATGATGCCGCCCATGACCGGAACCGGAATCGAGGCGAGAAAGCCGCCGAGCTTGCCGACGAATGCCAGCAGGATGGCGCTGATCGCCGCCCAGGTCATGATGGCCGGGTTGAAGGAGCGGGTCAGGGCGACCGCCCCCGAAACCTCGGAGTAGGTGGTGTTCGGCGGACCGCCGAGCATGGCGGCGAGGCTGGTGGCGAGACCGTCGCCGAGCAGGGTCTTGTGAATGCCGGGATCGTCGACATAGTCCTTGCCGGTGATGCCGCCGATGGCCAGAACATCGCCGAAGTGCTCAATGGCCGGGGCGATGGCGACCGGGACGATGAACAGGATCGCTTCCAGGTTCCAGGTCGGCAGGCTGAAGTCAGGGACCGCGAACCAGGGGGATGACGCGACCTTCTGCATGGACACCAGGGTCGGCGCAGTCCAGTTCTTCAGGGCCCCGGGGTCGAAGGTTGCCTGGATGGAGGCTGAAATACCGGCCATGTCGAGAACGACCGCGGTCAGGTAACCGGCGGTAATCCCGCACAGGATGGGCACCAGTTTGAACATCCCCCGGCCCAGCAGCGAGACCATAATGGTGACCAGCAGGGCCGTTCCGGCGATAATGTAGGCGCTGGTCTGCGGTACCAGCCAGGCCGCCCCGTCGCCGGTACGGCCGGAGGCCATGTGGACCGCCACCGGGGCGAGGACCAGACCGATAACCATGATCACCGGCCCAGTGACGATCGGCGGCAGAATGCGGTGCAGGATGCCGGAGCCGAAAATGCGAATGGCGAGGGCGAAAATGGCATACAGCAAACCGGCGGCCAGCAGGCCGCACATGGTTCCCGGGATGCCCCACTTGTCGACGCCGTAGATAATGGGCGCGATGAAAGCAAAGCTGGAGGCGAGAAAGACCGGGACTTTGCCGCGGGTGATGACCTGGAAGAGCAGGGTGCCGGCCCCGGCGGTGAAGAGCGCGACATTGGCGTTCAAGCCGGTCAGCAGGGGAACCAGAACCAGGGCCCCGAAAGCGACGAACAGCATCTGCGCACCGAGCAGGCTGTCACGGAGACGGAAATTGTAGGTTGTGGCCGATTTCTGTTCAGTCATGGAGCCCTCTTTGTTGGTATGGAGTCAAAAGCACAGCATATTCACAAACGGAGATTCACTGATTCAGGAGATTACTTGGTGCCGAAGATCTTGTCGCCGGCATCCCCCAGTCCGGGCAGGATATAGCCGTTTTCATTGAGACGTTCATCGATGGCGGCAACGAAAATGTCGATATCGGGGTGGGTTGCCTGCAGTTTCTCGATCCCTTCCGGCGCGGCGACAAGGAACAGTCCCTTGATCTTTCTGCAGCCGGCTTTCTTGAGCATGTCGGCGCAGGCGATCAGGCTGCCGCCGGTGGCCAGCATCGGGTCGAGAATCAGGGCGGTGCGGTCGGCCATGTTGCTGGTGAACTTCTGGAAATAGGGCACCGGCTGCAGAGTCTCTTCGTCCCGATAGAGGCCGACGACGCTGACCTTGGCGCCCGGGATGAGATCGAGAACCCCGTCCATCATGCCGAGCCCGGCCCTCAGGATGGGCACTACAGTAACCTTTTTGCCCTTGATCTGCTCAACGCGGACCGGTCCGTTCCAGCCCTGGATGGTGTAGGCCTCGGTTTCCATGTCGGCGGTGGCTTCGTAGGTCAGCAGGCGCGCGACCTCGGACGCCAGTTCACGGAAATTCTTGGTGCTGATATCTTTTTCCCGCAGCAGGCCGAGTTTATGTTTGACAAGTGGGTGGTTGATTTCAACGATCGCCATGGTTCCTCCTGTTTTCATCCCGGTGTTGAGGCTGCCCCTGCATCAGTGAGCTTGTTTTCGGCGAATGGGCCAGGTCAGGCATGGTCACTCTTCGTCCGGCAATATTGATTGAGGGAAAATAGCCGGTGGTGACCCCTGCGGTCAAGGGTCGCGAAACAATTGTTTGTTCTTTTCAACTGTCCCATGGAGTTTTTCGCTTGACAGGCGGTTGTCATTTTTTTAAATTGAAATTCGTTTTCACTCAAACATAAACGAGCTGATCCATGCGCCAGAGTAAGCAGCAGTTCCGCGAATACCTGGTGCGCAAGGGGCTGAAGACAACGAAACAGCGGGAAATCATTCTCGATGCGTTTCTGCGTGCCTCTACGCACCCGTCCACCGAGGAACTCTTTCTGAAAATTCGCCGCAAGCATCCCACGGTCGGCTACGCGACCGTCTACCGAACTCTCAAGTTGTTTGCCGATTGCGGCATCGCCGAAGAGCGTAATTTCGGTGATGGTCAGACCCGCTATGAATGGACCGGGGATGAAAGACATCACGATCACCTGATCTGTACCCGTTGCGGCGCAATCCTGGAGTTCGAGGATGCCGATATCGAGAAGTTGCAGCAGCAGGTCGCGTTCCGTCACGGGTTCACAATCGCCAGTCATCGTCTTGAGCTCTACGGCACCTGTCGGCGATGCACCGGCAAATCCTGATTTTTTTTGATTCCGTTATGAAAATGGTTATCAAAACCACCGCATGTGTGAAAGTGTGCAAGTGATGAAGTGTTGTCCTGAAACACCTGTCGAGATCAGTTGGTCCGAACGTAAGCTGTTCCTGGTCGGCAATCCCAATGTCGGCAAGAGCGTCCTGTTCAACGCCCTGACCGGCGCTTACACGACCGTTTCCAACTATCCCGGAACGTCGGTTGAGATCTCGCGCGGCGAATGCGAGCTGCACGGCGTTCGCTACGAAGTGCTTGATACTCCGGGCATGTATTCCCTGTTGCCGATTACCGAAGAGGAACGAGTCGCTCGCGATATCCTGCTTCAGGAGCGTCCCGACGTGGTGCTGCATGTCATCGACGCCCGCAATATCGAGCGGATGCTGCCGATGACCCTGCAGCTGATCGAATCGGGGCTGCCGCTGATCCTGGTGATCAACATCATGGACGAGGCCGAGCGCCTCGGCTTGAAATTTGATCTGCCGTTGCTGGAAGAGAAGCTCGGCATTCCCGTGGTCGGGGCGGCGGTGAGACGAAAACGGGGGTTGAAAGAGATCCGGGCCGCCATTGTCGGCTTTGATCCGCAGCAACGGGCGGCTTTCAGTTATGCCGCCGATCTTGAGCGGGACATTTCGCGGGTGGCGAGTTGTCTGACCGGGGCTTATGCCATCGACCCCAGAGCGCTGTCGCTGCTGTTGCTGCAGCGTGATGAAAGTTTGTCGGAGATGGTGCGAAAAGTGGAAGGGGACAATTATGCCGCCGTGGAAGGAGCGGTCAATGAGATCGTTTTTGAACGGCGTGTCGACCTTCATCTGCGCATCAGCCTTGAACGCAAGCGAATCTGCAAGGGAGTTCTGGAAGGGGCTTTCAGCCAGTCGGAAGAGCAGTCGCCGAGTTGGGGGGATCGTCTGTCGGCGTTGACCATGAACCCCTGGACCGGGTTCCCGCTGTTGTTGGCGGTTCTCTACTTCGGCCTCTACCAGTTTGTCGGTCATTTCGGTGCCGGGACCATTGTGGATTTTCTCGAAGGTCACTTGTTCGGAGCTTATATCAATCCCTGGGTGATTGCCCTGAGTGATAAATACCTGACCTGGCCCTGGCTCTACGAGCTGATGGTCGGTGAGTACGGAATCATCACCCTTGGGGTTCGCTACGCGGTCGCAATCGTGCTGCCGATTGTCGGCACCTTCTTCATCGCTTTTTCGATGATCGAAGATTCGGGTTATTTCCCCCGCCTGGCGATGCTTGTCGACCGGATTTTCAAACGTATCGGACTTAACGGCCGCGCCGTGATCCCGATCGTGCTGGGTTTCGGTTGCGACACCATGGCCACCATTGTGACCCGTACCCTCGAAACCCGCCGTGAACGAGTTATCGCCACCCTGTTGCTGGCATTGGCTATCCCCTGCAGCGCCCAGCTCGGAGTGATTCTCGGGCTGCTGTCGGCGGCCCCCGGCGCTTTGCTGGTCTGGAGTCTCTGCCTGTTGGGAATCTTTTTGCTGATCGGTTTTCTTTCCGCCCGGCTGGTTCCCGGGGAACGACCGATGTTCTACATGGAAATCCCTCCCTTAAGGATGCCGCAGCCACGCAATGTGCTGGTCAAGACCCTGACCCGCATGCAGTGGTATTTCATGGAAATTTTCCCGCTTTTCATCATCGCGTCAGTTCTGCTGGTGGTCGGCAAGTTGACCGGTGTCCTGGCCTGGCTGGTTTCCCTGCTGGAGCCGGTGATGCATCTGCTCGGGCTGCCCAGTGAAGTCGCCGCCGCTTTCATTTTCGGTTTTTTCCGTCGAGATTTCGGTGCTGCCGGTCTCTATGATCTGCAGACCAATGGTCTGCTCAACCCGGTTCAGCTGACTGTCGCCGCCGTTACCCTGACCCTGTTTGTTCCCTGTGTCGCCCAGTTTCTGGTGATGAAGAAAGAACGCGGCTGGAGAACCTCGGTGGGAATCTTTGTCATTGTCACCCTGCTGGCGTTCACCGTCGGCTTCGGTCTCAATCGGCTGTTGCTGTTGACGGGGATTCTGGCATGATCTGCGGGTTCTGTCGCAAGGAGATTCCGGCCAAAACCCCGGAGCAGGGTTGCGGGCGTTGCGGGGGGGGGTGCCGCAAGGTGCACTGTCCTTATTGCGGTTACGAAAATCCCCTGCCGTCGCCTCTGTTCGAGAAACTGCTGGGGCAAAAAGGGAAGAAAAAACAGGAGTAAAGCCCATGAATGTTTCGGAAAAGGCCGAGGAAATACTTGAAGCCTTGTGGATTGTTATCGAAGAGGAAGGCGACAATGCCGCGCATTTCGAGCGGTTGTCGGTCGATGCGACGGATGCCGGACTGCAGGAACTGCAACGCCTGGCCTACGTCGAGGTCAAGGGCGAGCGGGTTTACCTGCGTCCCGAAGGTCGCGAAGAAGCGCGCATGACCGTTCGTCGCCATCGCCTCGCTGAACGGTTGATGATGGATGTCCTCGACCTGAAAGGGGCGGAAGGGGATGCTCGGGCCTGTGAAATGGAGCACCTGCTGCACCGCGGTGTGGATACCAAGCTCTGCACGTTGCTCAACCACCCGACCACCTGTCCCCACGGCAAACCGATCCCTCCCGGAAGCTGCTGCGAGGAAGCTCGCCACGCCGGCGATACCGGGGTGGTCGCCTTGACCGAGTTGAAAGCCGGCGAGAGCGGCGAGATCGCCTACCTGTCAACCGGCAACGACAAAAAAATGCAGAAACTGATGAGTATGGGAGTGCTGCCCGGCAATCGGATTGTACTCAGTCGAACGTTTCCGAGTTATATTTTCAAGGTCGGGTTTTCGGAGTTCGCGGTCGATGACGAACTGGCCCGGGAGATCTTTATCCGTCGCCGGGAGTGACAAGCGGAACCTGACGCTTGCCGGCAGAGCCGTTCCGGCTCTGATTCAGGTGAGATCCTTGAACTGGCACTGTGGGCAGTGTATGGTTGCTTTTTGTCAACCCGCTGAAGAAAGTTCCTTTGCGTGCCGATGAGTATCCTGCCCCTTTATCCCCCAGTTGAAGGCTCTCAGGTTATGCACGCTGTTTCCGTCCGGCCATATTCAGGCTCTGCCCGCCTTGTCCTGCGCCTTCTCTGGACGGCCCTCTCTTTTGTCCTGATCTTTTCTTCCGTGTCTTTTGCGCGTGAACTTGTTCTCGGATTTGTTCCGGAAAAATACCAGCTTCTGGCCGACGAGCGGCAGGCTGAACTGTTGGCCGATTATCTTTCCCGCCATCTCGATCTGACCATCCGGGTGCGGGTTTTCAATGATGAGCGGAATCTGCAGCATTGGATGAATCGCTTCCGCGAGATCGATCTTGCCGTATTCAGCAGTGCCTACCTCAAGAGTGACGGACAGGGGCGGTTCCTTCCTCTCGCCGAGTATATCGACGCGGGGACCCGTCGCCATGGGGGAGGGCTGGTGGTCGGTCGCAGAGGACTTTCCGGGAACGATTTTGCCGGTATCAGGCGGGTGCTGCTCGGTGCCGACCGCGACCCGGCGGCAAGTGAGCTTCTGGCGGGCCTGCGGGTCGTTCAATTTGTCATCCCACGGCAGCCGGGGGCCGCGGAGAAACGATTCGGTCAGCGCCGGCAGTCTCCGATTCGCCCCGCTTCCGTGAAGACGGAAAAGCCCCTTTCCGACATGGCGGCAGAGTCCCGGCCCGATATCCGGATCCTCAGTCCGCCGGCCGGAGGAAGGACAGGGCCCCGGCCTTTGCTGTTGTTTGAAACCGAGGCGGAGGTGGTGCGCGTCAGTCTCGATGGGAAAGTGATTCCGCTTGCCGGCGGTGCTCGGCTCGGGCCACTTTCAGACGGCCGGCATGTGCTGCGGTTCAGTTCTCCGCAATTCGCTCAGCCCCGTCAGGTTGTTTTTCGGGTTGACGCAACCCCGCCGATGCTGACCGTCGACCTGCCGAAGCATGAGGTCTCTTCCTCTCAGGCACTGATTTCCGGCTCGCGGGAAGAAGATGCCCGCCTGCGACTGCTCGACGCGCAAGGCAGGGAGGCTGCCGAGCTGTCCTTCCCGGACCGTACCCATTGGCGGGCAACGTTGAAGGGGCTGATCGAGGGGGAGAATCGCTTCCAGGTCGAAGCCCGTGACGCCTATGGTAATCGTTTGCGCCTGCCATTGCGGATCATCCGAAAAATGCCGATGTCCCCGCCGCCTGATACTGTTCCCGGTCCATCTTCATCTGTCACGGTTGCCTCGGCGCCGATGACTCCTGTTGTTGCCGTCTCTCCCCCGGGGGAGACCGGTGGATTGGCGCGGCAGGTGACAGGTGGCGGTCATGTTCCGGAGCTGAAACTGCTCAGTCCCGAGCCCCGCACCTACGCAACCGCCCAGCCGCCGGTTGATTACCGGCTTTCCGATCCGACGGCCCGGCTTGTCATCGAAGTCGATGGAAAGCCGGTCAGAATGGTTGATGGTCTACTGCCGCCCCTTGCTGACGGTGCTCACCGGTTGCGGCTGAAAGCCGTGGATGCGGATGACCATACAGCCGTGCAGGAGGTGGCCTTCTCGATCGATACGACCGCGCCCGAGTTTGCCGTTCAGTTTGATCCTCGGCCGTTGTCGGTGAAACAGTTGACCCTGCGCGGCACCCGCGATCCGGGAGCTTTTATCGATCTGCTGGCGCCGCCCGGCGTGGTGGTCGGAGCCACCCGCTATCCCGTGGAAAACCGCTGGGAGATTGATCTGGACAGGTTGCCGGAAGGTGAGCTGCCCCTGCATTTTTCAGCGCGTGACCGTTTCGGCAATACCAGCCATAAGGATATCAGCCTGCACATCGACCGGACCCCGCCGCGCCTGGAGGTCAGCTCGCCCCGGCCCGGCCCCGGTCATGATCCCCGGCCGCCGCTGCAGGTGAAGGGCGAGGGTGGCCCCATGGCCGTGCTGCTGAACGGCCAGCCGGTGCCCGTCGATGCGGGACGACTCGGTCCGCTGGCTGACGGCAGCTACATCCTGCTGGTGCGGGAACAGGATCTTGCCGGCAACCAGAGCCAGCAGCGAGTCGCTTTTCAGGTCGACACCAGGCCGCCGGAGGTGGTGATAACATCACCGGCGCCGGGGGCGCGGTCCTCCGCCTTTCCGATTGTCGATTACCGGGTGAGTGACGGCAGCGTTCGGGTGCTGCTGGACGACAAACCGGTGGAGGTAGCGCCGGGAACCGCCCTGCCGCGGCTTGCCGATGGCCCCCACAGACTGCAGGTGGTTGCTGTCGATGAGGCCGGCAACGAGGGGCGGGCGGAGGTTGAATTTCTCGTTGACAGCACTGCGCCCGAGGTGGTCCTGCTGTCGCCGGCAAGCGGCCTGACCGCGGACAACACGCCCTTGCTTGAATACGAGGTGGACCGGGGTGAAGTCCGGGTGCTGGTTGATGACAAGGTGGTCGACAAGCGGTCCGGGATGTCTCTTGATCCTCTCCCCGGGGGGGAGCACCTGGTACGGGTTGAAGCCTGGGATGAAACCGGAAACGTCGGTTACGCCGAACGTCGGCTGATCGTTTCAACCGCCCGCCCCGCGCCGGCCACTGAAGATGAAATTGTCGACGACCTTGTCGAATTCAGTGTGTCTCTGACCCCGGAAGTGGTGTCCCATCGCTACGACGGGCTGCTGACCCTCAAGGTCGGTCCTCTTCGCCGGGCCGGGACGACGCTCTACCTGGAACAATGGATCGACAAGAATGGCAATGGGGTCGCCGACTCGGGCGAACAGATCGTCCGGGTGTTCAAGCTGGTGGACGGACTGGCTTCTCCGAGTCCCCGTGTTCCCGGCGATATTGACGGTAAGGCGGATCGCATGATCACCACCCGTTTCAGTCTCGACCAGCTGCACGACGGTTCACCGGGGCCGATACAGTATGTGCTGCTTGCCATGGGCGACAGCCATGTCGCTGAAACCGTTTTCCGGGTCGTCCCCGAACCCTGACTCGGTCTGCAAAACGAGATGGCGGGCCGGGACATGATCCCAAATCCACCGGCAATTTCGGGATTCGGCTGCCGTTACGGGTGAATCTGCTTTGTTGCCGTCACCGCTTCGGTGCTCGACGTAGCGCGGCTACGTCTGCGCCCGAAACGGCGCGGCGCCGCGCATCTCCACCCGTTCCGCCACCCTCGGTCCACAAAACAGCCGGTGGATCTGGGATGATGTGGAGAGAGCTGTTGACAGCTTATCCCCCTTCTTCTACATTACGCGGCGGCTTGCCGAACGTCACCCTTTCCCCCGAGAGGTTCCCGTGGATGTAACCATTGTTATTCCGGCCCGCTACGCTTCGAGTCGTTTTCCCGGAAAGCCGCTGGCCACCCTGCAGGGTCGTCCGATGATCCAATGGGTCTATGAACGCAGTTGTTCGGCCCGGTTGGCCTCCCGGGTGCTGGTGGCGACCGATGATGAACGGATCGCCGACGCGGTACGCGCCTTCGGCGGCGAGGCGGTTCTCACCTGCGCCGATCACCCGACCGGAACCGACCGCCTGGCGGAGGTCGCTTCCGGGCTGGAAAGCGAGTTGATCGTCAATGTCCAGGGGGATGAACCGTTGATCGAGGCGGCGGTGATCGACCGGGCGATCGCGCCGCTGATCGAGATGCCCGACCTGCAGATGGGAACCCTGTGCGCGCCGTTGCAGGGGCCTGATGAATTCCTTGATCCCAACGTGGTCAAGGTCGTCTGCGATCAGCGGCAGATGGCGCTCTATTTCTCGCGGGCTCCGATTCCCTATCCGCGCGATCATTTTCGGCAGCTCGAAGAGAAATGGGACCGTTGCCCGGCATTCAGGCATATCGGGCTCTATGTTTACCGGCGGGAATTTCTGCTCCGTTATCCGACGCTGCCGCAGACGCCCCTGGAGAAGCTCGAATCACTGGAACAGTTGCGCGCCCTGGAGCATGGCGTCGGCATCAAGGTTGTTCCCACGGAGCATGCCGCCATCGGCGTTGATACCCCCGAAGATCTGGCCAGGGTTGAGCGGATACTGGCCGGACGCTGATCGGTTGTCTGTTTGTGGTTGATGCTTTCCATTTATCGGTGTGATGTGTAAAATCATTTTTTCAGTGCCGGTCGGATGATGGCCGAGTGAACAGGATCCTGAATCGGTGAGTTTATGCCGGATGGAGAGTGCAGGTGCTTGCCCTGGATACGGTTCCCAAAAATCTGAGGTGCACCCATAGGTTCGCCGGTGATTTTCGGGAATCGCAGGCAGGGCAATGATTTGTGCTATCCGCCGGGGATGAACTCACTGATTCAGGATGATATGCAAGGAGTTTTCATGAAAACCAAGTTTCTTTTTATTACCGGCGGCGTGGTCAGCTCTCTCGGCAAGGGACTCTCGGCCGCATCCATCGGGGCGTTGATGGAGGCGCGCGGGCTGCAGGTTTCGATGCAGAAGATGGACCCCTATATCAACGTCGATCCGGGTACCATGAGCCCTTTTCAGCATGGCGAGGTTTTCGTCACCGACGACGGCGCTGAAACAGACCTCGACCTCGGTCATTATGAACGCTATACCTCGGCCGGGCTGAGCCGCAAATCGAATTTCACCACCGGCCAGGTTTACGACTCGGTCATCCGCAAGGAACGTCGCGGTGACTATCTCGGCGGCACGGTCCAGGTCATCCCCCATATCACCAACGAAATCAAGGCCAAGATTCTTGAAAATGCCAAGGATGTCGATCTGGCCATCGTTGAGGTCGGCGGTACGGTCGGTGATATTGAATCACTGCCGTTCATGGAGGCGATCCGCCAGTTCCGCACCGATCGCGGTATCGATAACGTGCTCTACATTCACCTCACCCTGGTGCCCTATATTCCGACGGCCGGAGAGCTGAAAACCAAGCCGACTCAGCACAGCGTCAAGGAACTGCGTGAAATCGGCATCCAGCCGGACATCCTGCTGTGCCGCTGTGACCGTGAGATTCCGCGGGACATGAAGGCAAAGATCGCGCTGTTCTGCAATGTTCGTGAAGAGGAGGTCATCACCGCCCGTGATGTCGCTTCGATCTATGAAGTGCCGATTGCGCTGCACGAACAGGGGCTCGACGAACGGATCATCGAGAAACTCAATATCTGGACCAAGGCCCCGGATCTCTCCGGTTGGAAGCGCATCATCAACCGCATTCAGGAACCGGCCGATGAGACGACCATCGCCATTGTCGGCAAGTATGTCGATCTGACCGAAAGTTACAAGTCGCTTTCCGAGGCCCTGGTTCACGGCGGAATCGCCAACAATTGCCGGGTCAACCTCAAGTATGTCGATTCGGAATCGATCGAGCGGCATGGCATCAATGATACCTTCGAAGGAGTCGATGGTATCCTGGTGCCCGGTGGTTTCGGTGAACGCGGCAGTGAGGGGAAAATTGCCGCTATCGGCTATGCCCGGGAAGCGCGGATTCCCTTCTTCGGCATTTGCCTCGGCATGCAGATGGCGGTGGTCGAGTACGCGCGTAATGTCTGCCGCATCGAAGACGCCCATTCCTCCGAGTTTCACGACCAGGCCAAAAACCCGGTGATCCACATCATGGAGGAACAGAAGAAAATCAAGGGGAAGGGCGGCACCATGCGCCTCGGTGCCTATCCCTGTGAACTGGCCGAGGGCTCTCTGGCCCGCCGCATTTATGGTACCGACCTGATTTCGGAGCGGCATCGGCATCGCTTTGAATTCAATAACGGCTATCGCGAACAGTTGCGGGAATGTGGACTCGGACTCTCCGGGATCAATCCCGAATCGGACCTGGTCGAGGTTGTGGAACTGGCCGATCATCCCTGGTTTCTCGGTTGTCAGTTCCACCCGGAATTCAAGTCCCGGCCGATGGATCCGCATCCCCTTTTTGAATCATTCGTCGGCGCCTGCCTGAAGCAGGGCGACGGGAAGGATTGATATGCAGTCCGTTGATGTAGCAGGTGTCAGGATCGGAGGTGATGCTCCCCTGGCGTTGTTGTCCGGCCCCTGTGTGATTGAAAATCTCGATCTGACCCTGCGGATCGCCGAATATCTGCAAAGGTTGACCGAAAAGCTCGGCGTCGGACTGGTCTTCAAGGCCTCCTATGATAAGGCCAATCGCTCCTCGTCCCATTCTTTTCGCGGGCCGGGCCTGGACGAAGGACTTGAAATTCTGCGGCGGGTCAAGGATGAGTTCGGTCTTCCGGTGGTGTCCGATATCCATGATATAAGTCAGGTGTCTGCCGCCGCCGAGGTTCTGGACCTGTTGCAGATCCCGGCTTTTCTCTGCCGCCAGACTGATCTGTTGCAGGCCGCCGCTCGAACCGGCAAACCGGTCAATGTGAAAAAGGGCCAGTTCATGGCCCCCTGGGATATGCGCAACGTACTGACCAAGCTGGCCGAAGCCGGTGGCGACAAGGTCCTGCTCACTGAACGCGGCAGCAGCTTCGGTTACAACAACCTGGTGGTTGATATGCGTTCGCTGGCGCTGATGCGGGAGTTCGGAGTGCCGGTGGTTTTTGATGCGACCCACGCCGTTCAACTGCCCGGTGGCGCCGGCGACGCTTCCTCCGGACAGCGGGAATTCGTTGCCGGGCTTTCCCGCGCTGCTGTCGGCATGGGCATTGACGCACTTTTCTGGGAGGTTCACGAAGACCCCGACCGGGCTCTTTGTGACGGCCCGAATTCTTTGTCGCTGGACAGCCTTGAGGGCCTGTTGACCCAGGTGCTGGAGATTGACCGGCTGATCGACGGCCGTCAGTGTTTAACGGACTGATTTCTATGATTGATATCGCAAAAAAGGTTCTGCAGGTTGAGGCAGATGCGGTCCTGGCGCTGCAGCAGCGACTGGACGGCCAGTTCAGTGCCGCGGTGGAGATGATCCTCGCCTGTCGCGGGCGGGTAGTCATATCGGGTATGGGCAAGTCGGGGTTGATCTGCCAGAAGATCGCCTCGACCATGGCTTCAACCGGTACCCCGGCGCTCTTTCTGCATCCCGCCGAAGGTATTCACGGTGATCTCGGCATGATCATGAAGGATGATGTCATCATCGCCGTTTCCAATTCCGGAGAAACCGAGGAGGTGCTGCGCATTCTGCCGGTTATCCGTCGCATGGGGGTGCCGTTGATCGCCATGACCGGCAATCCGCAAAGCACTCTCGCCAAGGCCGGGGATGTCAGCCTCGATGTGTCCGTCGCTGAAGAGGCCTGCCCGTTGGGTCTGGCTCCGACCGCCAGTACCACCGCCACTCTGGCCATGGGGGACGCCCTGGCGGTTGCTCTGCTGGACCGACGTGGTTTCAAAGAAGAGGATTTCGCTCTTTTTCATCCCGGCGGAGCGCTCGGCAAGAGGCTGCTGCTGAGGGTCGAGGATCTGATGCACTGCGGTGAGGAGATCCCCCTGGTTGACGAGGAGACCCTGCTGCGCGACGGGTTGTTCGAGATTACCAGCAAAAAACTCGGCATCACCGGTGTTGTCGATTCTCAGGGCGGCCTGCTCGGAGTCTTCACTGATGGTGACTTGCGGCGTTGCATGGAACGTGGTTACGACGTGCTCAATTCTCCGATCAAAGATGTGATGACGGCCAGTCCGAAGCGGATACTGCGCAGTGACCTCGCGGCCAAGGCCCTGCAGCGCATGGAGGCCCACTCGATAACCTCCCTGTTTGTCTTTGCCGACGACCAGGCAGCGGAACCGGTCGGGATCGTCCACCTGCATGACCTGCTCAAGGCGGGGGTGGTCTGATGGAGAACAAACTGCGAACCGTGAGGTTGCTGTTGCTCGACGTTGATGGCGTTCTGACGGACGGCCGGATCATCCTCAGCGACTCGGGCGCGGAGACCAAGGCCTTCAATGTGCGTGACGGTCATGGATTGAAATTGCTGCAACGGGCCGGAATTCAGGTCGGCATCATCACCGGGCGGCAGTCACGGGTGGTTTCCCACCGGATGCGGGAACTCGGCATCGACCTGATCGTCCAGGGGGCCCGGAACAAACTGGAGCCCTATCTGCGGATATTGTCGGATCTCTCCCTGTCTCCGGAGCAGGTTGCCTACATCGGTGATGATATTGTCGATCTGCCGATTCTCACGCGGGTCGGATTTTCCGCGACCGTTGCCGACGGTTGCCCCGAGGTCCGGGAACGGGTCGATTTCGTTTCCCGTTATCCCGGCGGCGGCGGCGGCGTGCGGGAGGTCTGCGAAATACTGCTCAAGGCCCAGGGACACTGGGAACGGCTGATGGCCCCGTACCTGGCTTGATGACTTCTTACAATTCCTGTGCCAAGTCCCTTTCCGATGCTTTACTCCCCTCGGCGGCGATGCTATACTGGCCCCGTTTATGAAGCAATTTTTTTCCGCCCGACATTTGCTGGTTGTTGCCATCCTGGTGCTTTCCGGGATGCTGGTGCTGGTGATCTCCCGGCGCTACACGCGTATTGAACCGGTCGCGGTGGATGTGCCGGCGGCAGGCGCCGATCTCTCCCTGGCTAAAATCGACTATACCGAAACCCGGGGCGGGAAGGCCTTCTGGAGGTTGCGTGCCGACCGGGCCAGTTATGATCTTGAAACCGGGCGGAGTCGTTTGCATAATGTCCATCTCAGCTTTTTCGGCGCGGGTGACTCCGGTGTTCTGACTCTGGATGCCCGTCGGGGAGTGTGGGATGAAAAGGCCGGTGAGTTCGTGGTTTCCGGTAACGTTGTGGCCCGCAGTGAGCGGGGGTATGCATTTTCCACCGATCGTCTCCATTATCGCCAGGCCGAACGACTGCTGTGGACTGATCAACCGGTGAGATTGAGTTCCGGGCAGTTTGAGGTTGAAGCGACCGGGATGCGATTACTGGTTGATCAGCGCCGGCTGAAGCTCCTGGCAGACGTTCGCTCCAAATGGCTGATCAGGCCGGATGACGAGGAAAAGGGATGAAAACCTACCTGTTGCTGATCTTTCTCTGTCTCTTTTCCGGTGCGGTTCGGGCGGCTTCTGTTGCGCCCGGGGATGCCCCGTTGGAGATTACTTCCCGGCAGCTGGAAGCGGATGATGCCGCTGGGACCGTGACCTTTATCGGTGACGTGGAGGCCCGCCAGGCGGACCTGGTGATCCATGCCGGTCGCCTGACGGTGTACTACCGGGGCGAAGCGCGCCAGGTTGAGCGGATTGAAGCTGAGCAGGATGTTCGAGTCGTCCAGGGACAGCGGGTCGCCACCGGACAGCATGCGCTCTATCAACGCAGCAGCGGCAAACTGGTATTGACCGGGAATCCGCGCATCAACGATGGTGCGGACCAGGTTTCCGGCGATAAGATCACCGTGTATCTGAACGATAACCGCAGTGTTGTTGACAGTCGCGGGGAAGGGCGGGTCAAGGCCACCTTTCATCCGCGGGGAAAGCAGAGTGATGCGGACGCTGCGCGCTGAAGGTCTCTGCAAGAGCTACCAGAAGCGCCAGGTGGTACGGGATGTCGATCTGCAGGTCTCCTCGGGACAGGTGATCGGTCTGCTCGGCCCCAACGGCGCGGGCAAGACGACCTCCTTCTACATGGTTGTCGGGTTGGTGCGCCCCGACCGGGGGCGGGTTTTTCTGGATGACTGCGAACTGACCGGCCTGCCGGTCTACAAACGCGCCCGGGCCGGTATCTCCTATCTGCCCCAGGAAGCGTCGGTCTTTCGCAAGCTGACGGTTGAGGAGAATCTGCTGGCAATTCTTGAAACCCTTGACATCGGTGCCGTTCAGCGGACCGAACGGATGGAGCAGTTGCTGGAGGATCTGCGCCTGACGCATGTCGCCAAAAGTTATGGTTACGCGTTGTCGGGCGGGGAGCGAAGGCGCCTGGAAATTGCCCGCGCACTGGTCATTGAACCGGTTTTTATTCTTCTCGATGAACCCTTTGCCGGGATCGATCCCCTGGCGGTGATCGATATCCAGGGAATTGTCGATGGTTTGAAAAAAAACGGCATCGGTGTTCTGATCTCTGATCACAATGTTCGTGAAACCCTCGATGTCTGCGATCGTGCCTATATTCTCAATGCTGGTGAAATTCTCGAATTCGGAACGCCGGAAGAAATTGCCGGCAGCAGCCGCGCCCGGGAAATCTATCTGGGGGAAAAGTTTCGTCTTTAGAAATGAAAAGGCTGGTGGTAAGCTCTACCGGAGCACGCACTGAATGGAGTCCTGATGGCCCTGGAATTACGTCAACAACTTAAGATGAGCCAGCAGCTGGTGATGACGCCCCAGCTGCAACAGGCAATCAAGCTGCTCCAGCTCTCCCGCATGGAGTTGCTGGATATGGTTCAGCAGGAGCTGGAAGAGAACCCGATCCTTGAAGAGGGGGGCGAGCAGGCAGAGGAGAAGGAACCCGAGGAGCCCGAAACCGGGGAGGAAACGACGGCCGCGGCCGAGGCTGAAAAGGCTGAAGCGGAACCCGCCAACGAGAATGCCGAGGAAATGCCCGAGGATCCGGCAGGGCTCAAGGATGAGATTGACTGGCAAGCCTATCTCGAAGGTTACACCCAGTCGGGAACCACCGCCGATATCTACGAAAGTGACGACGACCGCCCCTCCTACGAGAACCTGCTGACCCGCAAGAGTACCCTTGCTGAACACCTGATGTGGCAGTTGAATCTGTCCCGTATCGTTGACAGGAAACGTGCCATCGCCGCCGAGATTATCGGCAACCTTGACGCTGACGGCTACCTGCAGGCGTCACTGGAAGAGATTGCCGGAGCCTGCCGGGTGACCGCCGAACAGGTCGAGGAGGTTCTGCTGCTGGTTCAGCAGTTTGACCCGCCGGGGATTGCCTGTAGAGATCTGCGGGAATCTCTGCTGCGCCAGGTTGAACATCTTGGAATGCAGGGTTCTTTGGTTGAGCGGGTGCTGCTCGATCACATCCGGGAACTCGAGGCTCGCAAGTATCCCGTCATTGCCAAGGCGCTTGGCGTCAGTCTCGATGAAGTCCTCGGAGCGGCGAAAATCATTTCCAACCTCGACCCCCGTCCCGGCAGCGCCTATGGCGAGGAAGATGTTCATTACATCACCCCGGACATCTTTGTCTACAAGATCAGTGATGAGTACGTGGTGGTGTTGAACGATGAAGGGCTTCCGAACCTGCGCATCAATTCGTTTTATCGCAACGCCCTTTCCGGCAGCAGGGAAGTCGATGCCAAGGCAGGTGAGTATATTCAGGAAAAAATGCGCGGCGCTCTCTGGCTGATCAAGAGTATCCATCAACGTCAGCGCACCATCTATCGAGTCACCAAGAGCATTGTCAAGTTCCAGCGCGAATTCTTCGACAAGGGCATTGCCTATCTCAAACCACTTGTGCTGCGTGATGTTGCCGAAGATATCGAAATGCACGAATCGACGATCAGTCGGGTGACTACCAACAAGTATGTGCAGACGCCGCAAGGTCTTTTTGAGTTGAAGTTCTTTTTCAATAGCGGTATAAGCACAACCGGTGGGGATACCATCGCCTCTGAAAGCGTCAAGAGTAAGATTCAGGAAATTATTTCCGGAGAAAATCCGAAAAAACCCTATTCAGATCAGAAGATTGTCGAAATTCTGCGTGAATCCGATATCGATATCGCCCGGCGCACGGTGACCAAGTACCGTGAGATGCTCGGCATCGGATCGTCCACCGAACGTAAGCGACTCTTTTAAGCTGGTCAACGGTCAACGGGGCGATATACTTCAGCTATCGATAACGCCCCACGAGGCATTACCAGGAGGTAGATTCATATGCAAGTTGCCACAACTTTCAGACACATGGAAGTCAGTGCACCCGTTCGTGATTATCTGCAGGAAAAACTCTCCAGGGTCAAGAAGTACATCGAAGAACCGATCGATGCTCAGGCGGTTCTTTCGGTGGAAAAGAAGATCCGTCATCGAGCCGAGGTGACTCTGGTCGCCAAGGGAATTACCATCAAGGGCACCGAGACCACCAACGATATGTACGCAGCCATCGATGCTGTGGTCGACAAGATCGAACGCCAGCTGAAACGCTACAAGGACCGCCTGAAACGGCACAAGCCTCTGTCCGGGAGAGAACGGCAGGTTCAGAAAACCGTTCTCAAGGCGGAGAGTGTTGATGAAGAGGGTTCATCGGAACCAATCATTATTCATTCCCACAGCTTTTCGGTCAAGCCGATGTCGGTGGAAGAGGCGGTCATGCAGATGGATCTGCTGCACAAGGATTTTCTTGTTTTCACCAATGACCGAAACGAAGACATCAATGTTGTCTATCGCCGCAAAGATGGCAACTACGGCCTGATCGAACCTCAACAGGGAGCCTGATCTCACATCGGTTCAGGGGGAGAGTCCCGCAACTCTCCCCCTGACTTGTATCCGAACTCAGTCAGAATTATGAAGATTATTGATCTACTTGACCCCGCTGCGATCTCTGCCGACCTGCAAGCTTCCACCAAAGCAGAGGTCCTCGGAGAGTTGACCGATGCCCTGATGCGTGTTGAACCGTCCCTTGATCGCGACGAGGTGGTCGCGATCCTCCAGGAACGGGAACAACTCGGCAGCACCGGGATCGGCGATGGAGTTGCCATTCCCCATGGCAAGTTGAGAAAGCTGGACAAACTGCTGATTTCTTTCGGCCGCAGTCGCGGTGGAATCGATTTTGATTCGATGGACGGGCGTCCGGCCCAGCTTTTTTTCCTGCTGGTCGCGCCTGAAGAGTCGGTTGGCGTCCACCTGAAGACCCTGGCGCGCATTTCCAAGCTGCTGAAAAATTCCGCCGTCCGCCAGGCACTCCTTGATGCCGAGGATGCCGAAAGCATCTACGGAATTATCGCCCGGCAGGAGGAATCCCTTTAGCGTCCCCCCAATGTTTTCATAGCATGGCCCGTGCCGTCCCGGAACAGGCCCCGACCTTTCAGAGGACCGATCCGCATGCCCGGAATCACGATCCAGGATATTCTGAGTGAAAAGGAAGCCGGCCTTGACCTGGAATTGCTGGCCGGCGAAAAGGGCCTGTTGCGTCATGTCCAGGTTCCCCGAATCCAGAAACCCGGACTCGCTCTTGCCGGGTACGTGACCAATCTTCATCCCGACCGTCTGCAGGTGCTCGGTTCAACTGAACTGAGCTATCTCAACCATCTTCCGGTTGATCTCGCCGAGAAGAACCTGGCCAAACTCTGTAACGTCGATATCTGTTGTTTCATCATCACCAAGGGGCAGGAACCGCCATCGATGCTGGTGCGGGAAGTTGAGGCTCGGGGTATTCCCCTGTTGCGGACTCATCACCAGAGCTCCACGTTCATCTCGCTGATCACCCAGTTCCTGGAAGAGCGACTGCTGCCGTCGACCACAATCCATGGCGTCCTGGTCGATGTCCTCGGTGTCGGGGTGTTGCTGCACGGCAAAAGCGGTATCGGCAAGAGTGAAGTCGCTCTCGACCTGGTGCTGCGCGGCCATCGCCTGGTGGCTGATGATGTTGTCAAGGTGCGGATGAAACTGCCGGCAGTTCTTTTCGGCGAGGGGATGGATCTGCTTCATTACCATATGGAGATTCGCGGGCTCGGCATTATCAATATCAAGCACCTGTTCGGCGTTGCGGCCATCCGGGAAAGAAAGAAAATTGATCTGGCCATCGAGCTGGTTTCCTGGGAGGACGGACACGAATATGACCGTCTCGGGCTGGAGGAGGAAAAATACAAGGTTCTCGGGTTGGGGATCCCGCTGCTGAAGATCCCGGTTCGTCCGGGGCGGAATATCACCAGCATTGTCGAAGTGGCGGCTCGGAACCAGTTACTCAAGGAGATGGGATACAACAGCGCGGTGGAATTTCAGGACCGGCTGGAAAAACGCATGGCAGAAACCGCCTGGTTGCATTCCCACACCATTATCGGAGATAATCTCGAATGAGTACCAAGCGGGTTCTTGTCATTACCGGGCTGTCGGGTTCCGGCAAGAGCTGCGCCGCCCGCGCCCTTGAAGATGTCGGGTTCTTTGTCGTCGACAACCTGCCATTGCCTTTACTGCCGCAATGCCTCGGTCTGGCGACCACCTTCCAGCCCGAGGGGGGGGAGTTGGCGGTGGTTGTCGATGTGCGCAACCGCGACTACCTGGCCGAGGCCCGCAGCACCTTCGAAACCCTTGCCAGGACCGGTTTCGAAATCGAGATTTTCTTCTTCGAGGCCAACAACGACGTTCTGACACGACGTTTTTCTGAAACCCGGCGCCGGCATCCCCTGGCCAGTCAGGACCAGGTTGTTCACGGGATCGAATTGGAGCGGGCGCTTCTTGCAGAGATGAAGCAGCTGGCGACCCATTTTATTGATTCTTCCTGGCTGACACCTCACCAGTTGCGCAACCAGGTGATACGACTGGTCAGTGGGGATCCGTCAAGTCAGCAGCTTGCGGTTCTGCTGCAATCCTTCGGTTTCCGTTTCGGGGTGCCGGTTGAGTCAGACCTGGTTTTTGATGTTCGGTTTCTTCCCAACCCGCATTACCATCCCGATCTGCAGCCGTTGACCGGTATGGATCAGAGAGTTCGAAGTTTTTCTCTTGAAAATCCTGTCGGCAGGTCTTTTCTGCAGAAACTTCAGGATATGCTGCAGTTTCTGCTGCCCCAGTATCGTCAGGAAGGGAAGAGCTACCTGACGGTCTCTATCGGTTGTACCGGCGGCCGTCATCGCAGTGTCGCGGTGGTTGAAACCCTGCGCGGTCTCCTGCCCGGTGAAGGGTTGCATGTCGATGTTCTCCATCGGGATGCGACCAAGAGGTGAATCGATGATTGGTCTGGTGGTTGCGACCCATTCCCGGTTGGCGGCGGAGCTGCTCAATGCTGCCGAAATGATTATCGGCCCCTGTCTTCATGCCCGCGCGGTTGCGATTCTCAAGGAGCAGGGTGTCGAGGAGATTCGCTCCGAGATTGAAGATGCTGTTGCCTCGGTGTCCGCTGACGGGGATGGCGTGGTGATCATGACCGATATGTTCGGAGGGACGCCTTCGAACGTCAGTCTGTCATTTCTCGAACCGGGAAAAGTCGAGATCGTTACCGGGGTTAACCTGCCGATGGTGATAAAATTCTTCAACAGTCAGGAGTCTCTTTCCCTGGCCGAGCTCGCTGCCCTGCTCAAAGCTTATGGTCAGCAGAGTATTACCCTGGCCAGTGATTTTTTGCGTCAGTAGTTTTATCAACCTGAATCAGGCAGGAATCTTACGCTCCGGCGGTGTGGGTGCCCTGGTTCCGGCTCAAGGATATAGCGAATGAGTGTTGTTCTCGCCCGTATCGATAACCGGTTGATTCACGGCCAGGTCCTGGAGGCCTGGGTGCCTCATACCCAGGCGGATTGTATTGTCGTCGCCAGCGACAAAGTGGCCGGGGAGCCTTTACGCCGCGCGGTGATGACCGCTTCCGTACCGAAGAATATCAAACTTGTCATTGGTGGATTGACCGAGTTGGCCGAACTGGTCCGGCAGGGGGTGTTTTCCGCCCGACGTGTTCTGCTGTTGTTTGAAACGTCCGCCGACGCTCTGCAGGGTCATCGGCTGGGATTGCCTTTCGACCGTCTCAACCTGGGCAACATGCACGCAGGAGCGGGCAAGCTTCGCTGTTCCTGTACCATCTCTCTCGATGACGATGACATTGTCAATCTGCGTTGCCTGGAGGAAGAGCAGGGAGTGCAGATCGTGTCCCAGTGCATCCCCGCCGACCGGGAGCGTCCCTGGCGCAAGCTGGTGCAGACGGGAGCCTGAGGTGACCTGGACCGTTTTGTTGTCGGGAGGACTGATCGCCATTGTGGCCGGGCTTGATCGCACCGCCCTGCTGCAGATCATGTTGTCCCGACCGTTGGTGGCGGGATCCCTGCTTGGCTGGCTGCTGGGCGTCCCGGAAAGCGGACTGCTGATCGGGGCCCTGTGTGAACTGCTCTGGCTGGCGCGCATGCCGGTCGGTGCTGCGATCCCGCCGGATGACACCCAGGTCGCTGTCGGCGCCACCTGCCTGACGGTTCTGCTCAATCCCGCGGGTGGGTTTGCTCCGGAACCGGTAGCCCTCTTTGCCCTGCTGCTGGCAATGCCGCTGGGAAAGGTCGGTCAAGGGTTCGATCGGTTGGCGCGAAACTGCAACAGCCGTCTGTTGCGGCGCGCCGAGAGAGCCGTGGCTGACGGTCGTGAAGAACGGATTGAACGCCTGCATCTGCGTGGAGTGCTGCATTTCGCCGGCGCGGCTCTGGCGACCTTCGTGGTTGTCGTGGCGGGGGGAATGCTGATCGGGATGCCCTTGCTGCCAAGAGCTGTGCCCTTGCTTCAGCCGCTGACCGGTGAGTTGGAACTGCTTTTTCCCCTGGTCGGCGCGGCGGTCATCCTGGCGACTCTGCATGTCAGCCGTGCCCTGACCCTGTTCAGTACGTCGTTCGTGACCGTGCTGCTGACGATCTGGCTGCTATGAAGAACGCCCGAGGACAGATCAATGCCCTGCTGGTCGGTCGTTGCGCGCTGCGTTCCTTTCTGCTTCAGGCCAGCTGGAATTTCGAATCTCTGCAGGGATTGGGAGCCCTTTATGTTCTGGCCCCGGCATTGCGTTGTCTCTACCAGGGAGAAGAACGAAAACAGGCTTTTCAGCGTCATCTCGGCTATTTCAACAGCCATCCCTACCTGGGAACCGCCATTCTCGGATCGGCCATTGCCCTGGAGGCGGATGCCGCTGCCGGGAACCCGCAGGACGGGGTTTCGGCAAGTGACTTCAACGGCATGATGATGGCGCCTTTCGCCGCCATGGGGGATGCCCTGTTCTGGGGGGGGATTCGTCCCCTGGCTGCGGTGCTGGCCCTTTTTTTTGCGGTCCGCGGATCGTTGCTGGCCTGCGTCGTGTTGCTGATGGTTTACAACCTGCCGCACCTGTTCTTTCGCTTCTGGGGATTCTTCCGGGGCTGGCAGCGGGGTGTGGAGATTGTTGCAACTATCCAGCGCTGGCATCTGCCCGATCTGGCGATTCGCATCAAGGAGGCAGTCGTTATCCTGCTGGGTGGTTTGTGCGCCATGTGGGTTTCGATGATGTTGCATGACAAGGGTCTGCCGCCCGCGGTCGGTTTTGTTGCCCTGCCGGTGGTCGGTTTCTGTTGCTGGCTGGCGCGCAAGGGGGTTTCTCCTCTGACCATGATCTACCTGGGGACCTTCCTGGCGCTTGCAGTGAGGGGCCTGAAATGAACCTGAATCAGTGAGCCCCTTGTTGGCGGATAGCACAAGTCATTGATCTGCCTGAGCTTCCCAAAAATCACCAGCGAACCTGTGGGTGCGCTTCAGATTTTTGGAAATCTCGTTCAGACCAGGTACTTGCACTCTCCATCCAACAGGAACTCACGGATTCAGGATGATAGCTGAAAGGCAATGCTGAATAATGATCGAGAAGGAATTCACTATTATCAACCGGTTGGGACTGCATGCCAGGGCGGCTGCGCAACTGGTGCAGACCGCCGGACGGTTTTCGGCCGATGTTCTGGTCAGCAAGGACGACCTGGAAGTCAACGGCAAGAGCATCATGGGAATTCTGATGCTGGCCGCTCCCCGGGGATCGACCATTTCCGTCAGTGTCAACGGCCCTGATGAAGAGGCGGCCCTGAAAGCATTGGAAGAACTTATCAATGATGGCTTCGGTGAAGACTGAAATAAGTCCCGACACGTTTCTGGTTGGTATCGGTGTGTCCCCGGGGATTGCCATCGGCGCGACCCACCTCGTCAACCGCGCCCGCATGGCTGCGCTGGAGCGTCGTATCCGCAAGAGCGATGTCGATGTCGAAATAGCGGCCTTCGAGGAAGCGGTTGAGCTTTCCCGGCGTCAGCTCCACGAGGTCAAACGGCGGGTCGCCGATCGTCACCTGGCCGAACATCTGTACATCATTGATACGCACCTGCTGATCCTGGAGGATCAGATGCTGCACGCCGAAACCCGGCGCGGTATCCGTGAAGATCTGCTCAATGCCGAAGGGGCGCTGAAGCGCGCTCTCGACCAGTTCCGTTCGGTGTTCGAGAGCATCGAGGATGAATATCTGCGTGATCGCGGGTCGGACGTGGAGTCGGTTGGAGAACGGCTGCTGCGCAATCTTATGGGGGAGTCGGAGCAGTCGCTGTCCGGCATCGATCGTAAAGTCGTGGTTGTCGCCCACGATCTTTCACCGGCCGATACCATGCAGATCGATAAGGACAAGATCATCGGTTTTGTCACTGATGTCGGCGGTCGTACTTCGCACACCGCAATTCTGGCCCGATCCCAGGGGATTCCGGCGGTTGTCGGACTGGAAAACGCGACCGCGCTGATCCCCGGCGGCACCCCTTTGATCGTCGATGGCTCCAGCGGCACCGTTATTCTCAACCCCACGCCGGAAACGTTCAGGGAATATCTGCAGAAGAAGCAGCGTTACGAATACGGAGAAAGGGAATTGCTCAGTTACCGCAGCCTGCCTGCCGAGACTCCTGATGGCCATCGACTGGTGCTGCGGTGCAATGTTGAATTGCCGTCCGAAGTACCCCATGCCCTCGCCCAGGGGGCCGAGGGGGTCGGCTTGTTCCGCTCCGAGTTTCTTTATCTCGGCAGACAGTTTCCCCCGGATGAGGAGGAGCAGTTCGATGCCTATCGCGAAATTGTCACCGCCATGGCGCCCCATGAAGTCACAATCCGCACACTCGATGTCGGTGGTGACAAGTTCGTTCCCGAGATCAATCTCTCCGATGAGGTGAATCCGGCTCTCGGATTGCGCGGGGTCCGCTTTTCCCTGGCCGACCGGCAGCTTTTGAAAATCCAGTTGCGGGCCATTCTCAGGGTGTCGGCCCTGGGGCCGGTGCGGGTGATGTTCCCGATGATTTCCGGTGTTTCTGAAATCCGCGCCTGCAAATCGATTCTTCATCAGGCCATGGCCGAGTTGAGCCGCGAAGGTATCGATTTTGACGGCAGGATTCCGGTCGGCATCATGATCGAGACTCCTTCAGCCGCCCTGATCGCCGACAAGCTGGCCCGTGAGGTCGATTTCTTTTCGGTCGGCACCAATGACCTGATTCAGTATTGTCTGGCGGTGGATCGGTCCAATGAACATGTCGCCTATCTTTACGAACCCCTGCATCCGGCCATTTTAAGGGCCCTGCAGATGATCTGCCGGGCCGCGCGGCAGGCGGGGATCAAGGTGGCGATGTGCGGGGAGATGGCCGCGGAACCCCTCTACCTGCCGATCCTGATCGGTTTCGGTTTCGGTGAACTCTCGATGAATGCGCCCTGTATCCCTCGCGTAAAACGGGTCGTGCGCCAGATTCGTTATTCCGAGGGAAAAGAATTGCTGGAAAAACTGCTGCAGCTGTCGACCGTTGCAGAAGTCACCCACTGCCTCGAAGAAGAAATGATGACCCGGATTCCCGACCTGTTCGGCAAGACGGATATCTGAGAGGGTGAACAGGCGATCACTCTTGATGCTTTCTCAAAAAAGCATCAAGAGTGTTGGCTAAGCAAAAAGCGCCAGCAGTAAGGCGCGCGTTTGTCAAGTAATGAGGCGTACTTACGTACGTCGAAGCAGCGAGGCAAGCGTAGCAACGCAGCTGCTGGTGAGTTTTTGCGACGCCATCAATCTTGACAGTTTCGTGGTTGGCCTCCTAGAATGACCCGCTTATATCTCACGCATAAACTGAAGGAGTATGCCCCATGGCTATGACCGACTTTCTGTTTACCTCGGAATCTGTCAGTGAAGGACATCCTGACAAGGTTGCCGACCAGATATCCGATGCGATTCTCGACGCGATTCTCACTGAGGACAAAAAAGCGCGTGTGGCCTGTGAAACCCTGGTCACAACCGGGATGGCGATGATCGCCGGTGAAATCACCACCAGTGCCTATGTCGATATGCCGGAAATCGTTCGGCAGACCATCCGCGAGATCGGTTACGACGATTCGGCGATGGGGTTCGACTGGGAAACCTGCGCGGTCATGACCAGTATCGACCGACAGTCGCCGGATATCTCCCGGGGCGTGACCGAGGGAGAGGGCCTGTTCACGGCACAGGGTGCCGGGGATCAGGGACTGATGTTCGGCTATGCCTGTAATGAAACCCCTGAGCTGATGCCGATGCCGATCATGTTCGCTCACAAGCTGACCCAGCGGTTGGCCGAGGTGCGCAAGAGCGGTCTGCTCAATTTTCTTCGTCCGGACAGCAAGTCCCAGGTTTCGATCCAGTACATCAACGACAAGCCGATTCGGGTCGATGCGGTTGTTATCTCCTCGCAGCACAACCCCGATGTCACCTACGACAATCTGCGCGAAGGGATTATCGAGGAAGTGGTGAAAAAGATCATTCCGGCCGACCTGATCGATGAACAAACCAAGTACTTCATCAACCCGACCGGGCGTTTCGTGGTCGGCGGGCCGATGGGTGACTGTGGCCTGACCGGACGCAAGATCATCGTTGATACCTATGGCGGCCAGGGCTCGCATGGCGGTGGTGCCTTCTCCGGCAAGGATCCGTCCAAGGTTGATCGCAGCGCGTCCTACATGGGGCGTTACGTGGCCAAGAATATTGTTGCCGGCGGGCTGGCCGACAAATGCGAGGTCCAGCTGGCCTACGCCATTGGCGTCGCCGAACCGGTTTCGGTCATGATCAATACCTTCGGCACCGGGAAGATCCCGTCCAACGATATCGCCAGGATCGCGCAGGAGGAATTTGACCTGACCCCGCGCGGTATTATCGAGACCCTCGACCTGCTGCGGCCGATTTATCGTCGCACGGCCGCCTATGGTCATTTCGGCCGCGAGCTTCCCGAGTTCACCTGGGAGCGTACCGATCGGGCCGACAGCCTGAAAAAACTGGCGGGACTCTAGCCCGGTTCAGGAGGCAGGAGCGGGACTGTCAGCCCGAGTCCCCGATTTTCCGGTAGACGGCGGGCCGCGAGTCCTGCCGTTTTTTTCATGATCGCTTCCGAGTCGAACCAGCCGCAGCTGTCGATCATTGTCCCGGTTCTCAATGAGGCGGAGGCGATTGCCGACTTTCTTGCCATGCTTCAGCGGCAGGATGGGCTTTTTTTTGAAGTCATCTTCGCCGATGGCGGTTCTGTCGATGAGGGATGGGAACTTGTCCGTCGACAAGAGCCGAAAAGTTTTGCGACTCGCTGGATAGAGGCGCCGCGGGGAAGGGCGGTACAGATGAATCGGGGGCGGGCGGCAGCTCGCGGCCGATTTCTTCTTTTTCTGCATGTTGACAGCCGATTGCCGGACAGTCATGCGCTGGCAACCGCTGTCGAGCAACTTGCCGCGTCCGGTGAGGGGATGATTGCCGCTCATTTCCGGCTTCTTTTCGGCGACGCGCCGCTCGCTCTGCGGGAAAAACTGCTCTATTGGGAAATCAAGGCCCGTCTCGACCGCTCCGGCTGCACCCACGGCGACCAGGGTATGCTGATGGAGGCAACCGTCTTTGACGCCCTGGGCGGGTTTCCCGAAGACTGGCCGCTGTTCGAGGATACCCGTCTGGCAGAGCGGCTCAGGCAACGCGGCCGATGGTTGCTGCTGGACGCCGAGATCGAGACCTCCGCGCGTCGCTTTGCCCGTGAAGGGTTGCGTCAACGGCAGCTGCTCAACGCCCTGCTGATGAATTTTCGCGCCCTGGAGATGGCAGAGTTTTTGACCGCGACCGGGCCGATCTATCGTCAACAGGCGGAAACCGGCGAATTGCGGCTTGCTCCGTTCCTGCGGCGCTTTCGGGCTCTGATCGCCGAACGTTCGTTGCAAAAACGTCTGCGGCTCTGGTACCGGACCGGGCGCTATGTTCGCGGCAATGCCTGGCAGTTATTGCTTGCCCGGCGGGTACGGTCCGGGCGCTGGACCCTGGAAACATCTCCCGCAGATATCGCGCGGGAACTGCGCGGGTTTGATCGCTGCTTCAACCTGTTGACCGACAATCCGGTCGGTCATGCCCTGGCGGGATTTTTGACCTGGATCTGGTTTCAGCTGCAGTTGTGGCGGGAACGCGAAACGGATGCCTGAACCGGTGCGGTTTACCGCTTCAGGGTAACCCTGGGCCCGTTCTGTTCGGGCGGCATAACAAGGAGTTGATAAATGATGACTGCAAAGCAGGATTTCAAGGTCAAGGATATTGGCCTGGCCGATTTCGGTCGGCGGGAAATCGAACTGGCCGAGGTTGAAATGCCGGGCCTGATGGCCCTGCGCGAAGAATACCGTGAGCAGAAGCCGTTGCAGGGCGCGCGTATCACCGGTTCGCTGCACATGACCATTCAGACCGCGGTGCTGATCGAAACTCTTGTTGAACTCGGAGCCCGGGTGCGATGGGCATCCTGCAATATCTTCTCAACCCAGGACCACGCCGCAGCGGCGATTGCCGCGGCCGGTGTCCCGGTGTTCGCCTGGAAGGGGGAAACTCTTCAGGAATACTGGTGGTGTACAGAACAGGCCTTGTCCTGGCCGGATGGCGAACTGCCGAACATGATTCTCGACGATGGCGGAGACGCCACCATGATGGTACTCAACGGTGCCGCCTGGGAGCGGCAGGGGTTGCCCGAGGTCAAGGCGGACGATCCGGAGGACTGGATCGAGCTGATCAACTGCCTGCGACCGACGATCGAAGCCGGCAGCGGACGCTGGGGGGCCACCTGTGACTCCATCCGCGGGGTGACCGAAGAAACCACCACTGGTGTTCACCGCCTTTACCAGTTGCAGCGTGACGGCCAGCTTCCCTTTGCGGCGATGAATGTCAATGATTCAGTCACCAAGAGCAAGTTCGACAACATCTACGGCTGTCGTCACAGCCTGGTTGACGGCATCATGCGCGCCACCGACGTGATGCTTTCCGGCAAGGTCGCCGTGGTCTGCGGCTATGGAGATGTCGGCAAGGGGTGCTGCCAGTCCCTGCGCGGGCAGGGGGCCCGGGTGATTGTCACCGAGATCGATCCGATCTGCGCCCTGCAGGCGTTGATGGAGGGTTACGAAGTGCGGACTCTCGACGAGGTGGTGGAGAAAGCCGACCTGTTCGTGACCACCACCGGCAACCGGGATATCATCACCGCCGCGCAGATGCAGCGGATGAAACATAACGCCATCGTCGGCAATATCGGACATTTCGACAATGAAATCGACATGGCCGGGCTGGCGAGAATCCCGGGGATCCGCAAGGTCAACCTGAAGAATCCGCAGGAGCATGGCAACCAGGTCGACCAGTGGGTTTTCCCCGACGGGCATGCGATCATTGTGCTGGCCGAGGGACGATTGCTCAATCTCGGCTGTGCCACCGGTCATCCGTCCTTCGTCATGTCCAACAGCTTCAGCAACCAGGTCATTGCCCAGATCGAGCTTTTCTGCAACGGCGATCGTTATGACAAGGAGGTTTACGTGCTGCCGAAGCGGCTCGATGAAAAGGTCGCCCGGCTGCATCTCGACAAGCTGGGAGGCAGCCTCACCCGGTTGACTGCCGAACAGGCCGACTATCTCGGGGTCCCGGTCGACGGCCCCTTCAAGCCGGATCATTACCGGTATTGACAGGGGATGCCGGGTAATCTCCGGATCAGCAGCAACAGCAAAGGCCCCGCGGTGCATGCCGCGGGGCCTTTGCTGTCATGTCATGGCGGCGCCTGTTTCAACGAATCGTTGCCTCGTAGATATCGCTCTGCCGGCCGCTCGGGTTCTGGATTCGGAACCGGACCCGCTGCAACTGCCCGCTGACCTGGTAACGGGTGTAGTGCAGGGTGTTGCAGTCGATATATTCGACGTTGTCCTTGTCGCGGGGATGGAAACGGCCGTAAGCGCTGATCGGCTTGCCGTTGACCAGCAGTTTTGACCGGGGGCTGAAGTTGCGTCCGGAAATGATCAGCTGATAGGCGTTGACCAGGTCATCACCGACGCTGATGTCGTCGATGGTCGGTTGATCGGAAACCGTGATGTTGAAAGGGATGGATGTGTCGCCGGCCGGATTGACGACCTGAACCCGGTGGTTGCCTGCCGCAAGCGGGGGCAGGGTCGCGCTGAGCGATCCGGATTCGGAGCGTTCGGTGGCTACGGCCGCGCCGTCGAGCAGAATCTTGGCCCCCTTGGCAAAGCCGCTGCCGGTGATCTGAAGTTCCGTGCCGTTGTCAGATGCCTGGCAGTTATCGATCTTGGCCGGCGAAATCCCCTTGATGAGCGGCCGTTTTTCCACCAGGTGCAGAATAAAGGCCTGCTGCGAGGTGGTGTTCCCCTCGGTGACGAAGATGACATAGTCTCCGGGGGCGAGGCCTTCCGGGATACGGACCGACAAGCGACCGTTCTGCAGGGTCGCCGGCGTCAGCATGGAGTTGCCCAGCATGACAAGGGTTCGCTGGGAAAACGGCCCGCCGGTCAGGGTTACACTCTCCCCCGGGGAGGTGGTCGAGGGTTGCACCGAGGTGATGTCGAGAGCCTGGCCGGAGACGGCCGGGCCGAGGCTGAAGAGCAGCAGCAGAATGATTCGCATCATGGCATTTTTCATCTCCAAACTAAAACATATCTCCGGGGCAGTTCAAGCAGGCCCGATTTGCCCGTGGGACATTTTCCTTGTGTTGTGTGCTACTGGCGGGTGTTGAGCAGCATCCATGTGCCGAGCATTCCAACCAGCAGGTTTCCGGACCAGGCCGCCAGCCAGGGAGGCAGGGCGCCCGCATAGCCGAAGGCGAGCAGGGTCGCCTGCAGCAGGAAATAGCTGATGCCGATGGCGATGCTGATGCCGATGCCAAGTGCCAGGTTGCTGGCGCGACCGCGCTGCAGGGCGAAGGGAATGCCGAGGAAGGCCATCACCAGGCAGGTAAAGGGGGTCGCGATGCGGGCCTGCAGGTCAACCCGGGCGCGGGTGGCATCGTAGCCTTCAGCTTCGAGTCGACGCACCTGGCGGTAAAGATCCTGAAGCCGGGCTTCATCGTTGCGGCGCACCGCGGCATTGAAGTTTTCCGGTTTTTTCTGCAGGGGATAGGGCAGTAACTTCCTTGCCGAGAAATTCTTCAGGTTCCGGCCGCCGGAGAAATCATGGATTTTGACGTGCTCCAGAATCCATCCCGCCGACGTGTCGTAATGCGCTTTTTGGGCATCAAGACGGCGTCTCAGGTGAAAGTTCTGATCCATTTCATAGATGGTGACACCCTGCAGCTGATTTTTCTTCGGTTCGGCGAGACGTATGAAGATGATGTTGTGTCCCTCGCGGAACCACAGCGAGTCCCTCTTCATCGCCAGCGGGGCCTGTCCGCTGACTTCGGTGCGCATAATGAACTCGGTGTTGTGGGCCGCCAGGGGGGTGACAAGGTCGCCGCCGACCAGCAGCAACAGTGATACCACCAGGGCGGCCAGGACCAGGGGGCGGGAAATGCGCACCAGGCCGATACCACAGGCGCGCATGGCTGTTAATTCGCCGTGCCGGGACAGGCCTCCAAGGGTCAGGAAGGTTGCCAGCAGGACCGCCAGAGGGGTTATGTCCTTGAGAATGACGGGGATTTTCCAGAAGAAGTAGGCCAGGTACAGGTTGATGGCCGCCTTGTGTTCTAGAAAGTCATCCACCTTTTCGAAAAATTCGACCAGCAGATAGATGCCGCCGAAGGCGGCCAGGGCCAGGGCGAATATCCTGACGTAGTTTTTCAGCAGGTAACGGTCGAGCAGGCGCATGTCAGTTCTCGCGGCGGCCCGGTCGCCAGATGCCCTGGACCAGGCGGATCAGGTGGTCGAGATGACGCAGACGACGTTCATGGAGGGCCTGCCGGTAAAGAACGGTGCCGAGCAGCAGAAACAGGAGTGGGGGCGTCCAGAGAGTCAGGGCCGCCGGCCAGTGTTGTTCAACCACCAGGGTGCCGGCAAATGAGGTTGCCAGGTAGTAGAAGAGGTAGACCAGCAGGCCGATGGCGAAACCTCCGCCCTTGCCCGACCGGTTGGATTGTATGCCGAGCGGCAGGGCCAGCAGCGCGAACAGCAGGGGGATTGGAATCATGCTGAAACGATGGTGCAGCTCGGCCCGGCTCTTGAATTGTTCCGCAATGGAATCGGTGGTTTTCACCCGTTTCAGCAGGTTTGCCAGGGAGAGCTCCTTGACTTTCTGACGGCCGGGGGGCTGGCCGACCTGGTCGAGAGGCAGGTTGATCGCGTAGTTGTTGAAATCAATCACCTGATAGGTGTCTTCGGTGCTGTCCTGCGGATAGCGGTGAATCTGCCCCCGGTTCAGTTGCAGGGTCAGGCTCTGACGTTTTGGATCGGCAAGGAACCGACCTGATTCGGCGACAATCGTTGAGGGGGTCGTCCCCATGCGTTGATCGGAAATAAAAACGCCTTCAAGCGTTGAGCTGCGTTCGTCGAGGTTGTCGGCATAGAGAACCATCCCCGGAAACTCCGTCTGGAAAACCCGAGCCTGCAGACCGACACTGGTTCGTTGGCTGAGAATTTTGAAAATCCGGCCACGAAACGCGGAATAGCCCAGGGGTTTCAGGTAGAGGGTCAGCGATGCGGTCACCAGGCAGGCCGTGAGGGCCATGATCAGCGCCGGACGCAACAGGTGGTTAAGGCTGAGTCCGCTTGCCTTGAGGGCGATGATTTCGGCATCGGCCGAAAGCCGGGAAAATGCCAGCAGGGTCCCAAGCAGGATGGCGAGGGGCAGGGTGATGCTGAGAAAGGAGGGCAGCAGGTCGACGAGCAGGTGCAGGATGTCCTTCAGGGGAACACCGTTGTTGATAACCATGCGGGCCAGTTTGAGGGTTCGCCCGGCAAGCAGGACAAAGGTGAAAACCAGCAGCGACAGCAGGGTCGGAGCGGCGATTTCCCTGAGAATATATCGATCGATCCGGGTCATCAGCATAACCGCATCATACTATTATAGGGGTGCCGGGATGTAAACCGCGACGGGTGTCGCGGAGTGCTTTTTTTCACTTGCCTGCGCTCCTTCGACATGTTATAGAAACGCGTTGTCCATTTCACACGTCTCCTGATCCGGTCGGGGGTCTTCCGGCACTGTCTGGGAGCCGTTCGGAGCTGAGGGAGGCGGAGGTTAAACCACCTAGCAGAGGAGCAGTATCCGATGGCCCAGATCACCATGAAACAATTGCTTGAGGCCGGTGTCCATTTCGGTCACCAGACCCGTCGCTGGAACCCGAAAATGAAGCCCTATATTTTCGGCGCCCGCAACGGCATCTACATTATCGACCTGCAGAAGACGGTTCGATACTTCAAGACCGCCTACGCTTTCGTCCGCGACGTCGTTGCCGACGGTCAGAAGGTTCTCTTCGTCGGCACCAAGAAGCAGGCGCAGGATTCGATCCGCGAAGAAGCTCTGCGGGCCGACCAGTTTTTCGTCAATAACCGCTGGCTCGGCGGCATGCTGACCAACTATGCGACCATCAAGGCCAGTATCGAGCGGTTGAAAAAAATCGAAGCCATGTCCACCGACGGTACCTACGAGCTGCTGACCAAGAAAGAGGGCCTGCAGCTTGACCGTGAGAAGACCAAGCTGGAAAAGAACCTCGGCGGGATCAAGGCGATGAACAAACTTCCCGGCGCGGTTTTTGTTATCGATCCGAAGAAGGAACAGATCGCCGTTCATGAAGCGCGCAAGTTGAAGATTCCGGTCGTTGCCGTGGTTGATACCAACTGCGACCCGGATGAAATTGACTACATCATCCCCGGCAACGATGACGCCATCCGCGCCATTCGCCTGTTTGCCTCCAAGATGGCCGATGCCTGTATCGAAGGGGCTGAACTGCGGCAGGCGGCGTTGCGTACCGAGGCTGAGGGCGGTGAAGAGGCGGCTGCCCCGGAGGTTGCCGCCGAAGCCGTGACGACCGAAGGCCCCGAGGTGATCACCAAGACCGAGGCTCCGGTTGAAGCACCGGTCGAAGCTCCGACGGAAGGCTGATTTTCAAGTCAGCAGAAAGTACTTGAGGCGGCCGGGTATCCTGGCCGCCTTTTTTCCCGACAAGCACTGATAAGTCTAAGCAAGCAGGGTTCAGGTCAACATGACCGGGAACTCGAGGAGGATGACGTGGCAACAATTACTGCAAAAATGGTTTCCGAACTCCGTGGCAAAACCGGTGCCGGAATGATGGATTGCAAAAAAGCGTTGAACGAAACTGATGGCAACATGGAAGAGGCGATTGACTACCTGCGCAAGAAAGGTCTTTCCGCCGCCGCCAAGAAGGCCGGCCGGGTGGCCGCCGAGGGGATGATCGCGGCTGCCGGGTCCGGCCGTGCCGCCGCCCTGGTCGAGGTGAACGCCGAAACCGACTTTGTTGCCAAAAATGATAAATTTCAGGCCTTTTCAAAAGGGGTCGCAGAAGCGGTCCTGGCTTCAGCTCCGGCCGATGTCGAAGCCCTCAAGGCGGTTGAGTTCCCCGGCAGCGGCCGGAACGTCGGAGAGGAGCTGACCCACCAGGTGGCGACCATCGGCGAAAACATGAACCTGCGTCGCTTCGCCCGCTTTGAAGTCGCTTCCGGCTCTGTTGCCTCCTATATCCATGGCGGGGGGAAAATCGGTGTGCTGGTTGAACTCACCTGCAGCGCCGGCGACAGCGAAGCTCTTCAGGGGCTGGCCCGCCAGATCGCCATGCACGTGGCGGCTGCCAGCCCTCAATACCTGACGCGCGACGAGGTTCCTGCTGAAGTTGTCAACCGCGAAAAGGACATCATGCGCACCAAGGCGATCGAGAGCGGCAAGCCGGAAAATATCGTCGACAAGATCATCACCGGCCAGATCAACAAGTTCTTTGGTGAAATCTGTCTTGTCGAGCAGGCTTTTGTTATCGATCCCGACCAGAAAGTCGGCAAGGTGGTGGAGTCGTTCGGTAAGGAAAATGACTGTGAAATTCAGCTGACCCGCTACGTGCGCTACCAGTTGGGCGAAGGAATTGAAAAGAAAGAAGACGATTTCGCCGCTGAAGTTGCCGAACTCGCAAAATAAGCAGCCGGGAGGTTTCATGGCCGAAGAGCCGAGATTCAAAAGAATCCTGCTCAAGTTGAGTGGAGAGGCCCTTGCCGGTGAGCAGGGTTACGGTATTGACCCTGTTGTTATTCAGGACATTGCCGAAGAAATCCGTGATGTTGTCCGCCTCGGCGTGCAGGTGGCCCTGGTGATCGGCGGCGGGAATATTTTCCGCGGACTGGCGGCCTCATCGCGCGGTATGGATCGGGCCAGCGCCGATTACATGGGCATGCTGGCTACGGTCATGAACAGCCTGGCGATGCAGGATGCCCTGGAGAAGCTTGGCGTGCTGACCCGGGTTCAGTCGGCGATCGAGATGCAGGAAATTGCCGAACCCTATATTCGTCGCAGGGCGATGCGCCACCTTGAAAAGGGACGGGTGGTGATCTTCGGTGCCGGCACCGGCAATCCCTACTTCACGACCGACACCGCGGCCAGTCTGCGCGCCATGGAGATCAGCGCCGAGGTCATTCTCAAGGCGACCAGGGTGGATGGTGTTTATGATACTGACCCGATGAAAAACCCCGATGCGGTTAAATTCGACAGCCTGACCTATCTCGATGTTCTGGAGAAGGGACTGCAGGTCATGGATGCGACCGCCACCTCGCTGTGTATGGACAACCAGTTGCCGATCGTGGTATTTGATTTGACCGAAAAAGGCAATATCCGCAGGGTTGTCCTCGGGGAAAATATCGGCACGACTGTCAAAGGAGGCTGAGAGATGCTCGATGAGGTGAAGAAAAAAGCCGGCACTGCCATGGACAAGGCGATTGAGGCTCTCAAGCGGGATCTCGGTAAGGTTCGAACCGGTCGCGCCTCCCTTTCGTTGCTGGAGGATGTCAGGGTTGACTATTACGGCACCCCGACGCCGCTCAACCAGGTCGGCACCCTGGCGGTACCCGAGCCGAGGCTGATTACCATTCAGCCGTGGGAAAAACAGCTGATCCCCGAGATTGAAAAGGCCATTTTCAAAGCCGATCTCGGTCTCAATCCGTCCTCGGACGGGCAGCTTGTCCGTATCGCGATTCCCGCTCTTACTGAAGAGCGGCGCAAGGAGATGGTCAAGGTCATCAAGCGCATGGGCGAAGACTGCAAAATAGCCATTCGCGGTGCCCGGCGTGATGCCAATGACGCACTGAAAAACCTGCTCAAGGAGAAGGATATTACCGAGGATGAGCAGAAGCGTACTGAAAAGGATGTCCAGGATCTCACCGATCGCTATGTGAAGAAGGTCGATGACGTTCTGGATGTTAAGGAACAGGAAGTCATGGAGATCTGACCTCCATGAAATTAACGACCAAGGAGAAAGAAAATGCTGAAAATTACTGATGAATGTATTTCGTGCGGGTCCTGTGTTGACTCCTGCCCGGTTGGCGCTATTTCCGAAGGCGACAGCAAGTATGAAATCGGTGAGGATTGCACCGAGTGCCAGGCCTGTGTCGATACCTGCCCGGTCAGTGCGATTGTCGAATAACCGGAATCAGTTCTGAACCCGACAAAAGGGGCGCCTGCAGGGCGCCCCTTTTGTTTGCTCGGCAGGCGGTTGCCTGGATGATGGTTTCATGGTATTTTCAACGCTTCAATGAAATGGGGCATCGACAAGGGCCCAGAGGGTAGCCGTGTTGCTGCAATCCTGACTGCCGGTTTTGGCCCGGTCAGATCCGATCCCCTGCCGAGTGAGATTCTGAAGATGCACATCCCCCGACATCTGGCTATCATCATGGACGGCAACGGCCGCTGGGCCGAAAACCGTTGCCTGCCCCGTATTGCCGGGCATCGTCAGGGCGTCAGGACGGTGCGGGAGATTGTCCAGGAGTGTCAACGCCTGGGAGTGGATTATCTGACTCTTTACGCCTTCAGTTCCGAAAACTGGGGCCGTCCCGATGACGAGGTGTCGGCCCTGATGGAACTGCTCAGTATTTACCTGCGCGAGCAGTTTGACCTGATGCTGGAAAAACGCATCCGGTTGCGGGTGATCGGTGAGATCGAACGCCTGCCGCTGCCGGTCCGTCGGGTTCTTGAAGAGACGGTCGCCAAAACCGGCGACCATGATGGCATGGTCTTGACCCTGGCTCTTTCCTACGGAGCGCGCAATGAGATTTTGCGTGCTTCCCAGCGCCTTGCCGCCCGGGTTGCTGCCGGTGAATTGTCACCTGACGCGATTGATGAGGAGCTGTTTGCCGGTAGCCTCGATACCTCCGGGATGCCCGACCCCGACCTGTTGATCCGTACCAGTGGCGAGATGCGCATCAGTAACTTTCTGCTCTGGCAGATCGCCTATGCCGAGATGGTTTTCACACCGGTGCTCTGGCCTGATTTCGGGGTTGAAGAACTGCACTGGGCCTTGACTGAATTCACCAGGCGCGAACGCCGCTTCGGGTTGACCCGTGATCAGGTTGACTGTCGTTCAGGGGAGAAGGGCCATTAAACAACGCATCCTAACCGGTCTTGTTCTGCTTCCGCTGCTGATCCTGCTGCTGGTTTATGCCGGGCCCGGACTGTTCCTCGGTTTCCTGGCGGTTGTCTCCCTGGTGGCCCAACATGAATACCAGGCGATGGCGGTCCCTTCCTGTGGCCGCTTGATCCAGATTCCGGCGCTCGCCGTCGGCCTCGGCCTGATGGTGCTTGCCAGTCTCGGTCAGCCCGCCGCGGCGCTCTACCTGCTGGTTGCCGGTGTGCTGTTGCTGGGAGTGCTGTTTCTTTTTCACCATCGTGATATTCATCTGGTCGCCCGGGACCTGGGGCTGACCCTGTTCGGGATCTACTATCTTCCGCTGTTGCTGGCCATGGTGGTGTTGCTGTTTGCGCTGCCCGGCAGCGGGCGGCAATGGGTCGGACTGGTGCTGCTGGTTGTGATGCTGGCGGACACCTTTGCCTACTTTGTCGGTTCGGCAATTGGAAGAACTCCTCTCTATCCGGCCGTCAGTCCCAAGAAAAGCCGTGAAGGGGCCGTCGGCGGACTGGTCGGCAGTCTGATTGGCGGGCTGCTGGCGCAACTCAGCTTCTTTCCCGAACTCGGATGGGGCCACGCCTGCCTGGTCTCGTTGCTGCTGAGTGTCTGCGGCCAGTTGGGCGACCTGTTCGAATCCCTGCTCAAGCGCAGTTTCCAGGTCAAGGATTCCAGCCGGTTGATTCCCGGTCACGGCGGCCTGCTCGATCGCCTCGACAGCCTGTTGTTTGCCTTTCCCGCCGCCTTTTTTTACGCCAGCCTGTTTTGGGGAGATTGATCGGGATGCGCAAAGGACTTGCCCTGCTCGGCGCCACCGGCTCCATCGGTTGCAGTACCCTGGAAATCGTCGATGCCCACCCGGACCGCTTCACGGTCTGCAGTCTGACCGGTGGCCGCAACCTGCAACGGCTGCTGGAGCAGGTGCGTTGTTACCGGCCATCTCTGGTTGGCGTTCTCACTGTGCGGGATGCTGAATGGTTACGGGCCGAACTGCGGGATGACACGATCGAAGTCTGTCACGGTGAGGAGGGACTGGTCCGGTGCGCGGCTGTACCCGGAGCCGATATCACCGTGTCTGCCATTGTCGGAGCCGCCGGTCTGGTCCCGACCATGGCGGCGATCGAGGCCGGAAAAGATATCGCCCTGGCCAACAAGGAAACTCTGGTAACGGCCGGGCCCCTGGTGATGGCCGCGGCCCGCCGCCGTGGTGTCTCCATCTTTCCGGTTGACAGCGAACATTCGGCCATCTTTCAATCTCTGCAGGGGCAGCAGGACAATGCCGTACGGCGCGTGATTCTGACGGCATCCGGGGGGCCGTTCCGCGAGACGTGCCTGGCTGATCTGCAGTCGGTTACCCTCGCCCAGGCTCTCAATCACCCCAACTGGAGCATGGGCCAGAAAATCACCATCGACTCGGCCACCATGATGAACAAGGGTCTGGAGGTGATCGAAGCCCGTTGGCTGTTTGATCTGCAACCGCAGCAGATTGATGTTCATATTCACCCCCAGAGTATCATCCATTCGATGGTCGAATACCGGGACGGTTCGGTGATTGCCCAACTCGGTGTGCCTGACATGAAGGCACCGATCGCCTACGCCCTGTCCTATCCGGAAAGGATCGAGCTGCCGCTTGCGCCGCTCGATCTCTGTCGTCTGGGACAGCTGACATTTTCAGAACCTGACCCGGAACGTTTCGGTTGCCTGGGGCTCGCTTACCGCGCCCTTGAACTGGGTGGTACCGCGCCGGCGGTCCTCAATGCCGCCAACGAGGTTGCCGTCCAGGCATTCCTGGACGGTCGTATCGGGTTTATGGAGATTCCGAAGTTGATCGCGTCGACCCTTGACCGGCACCAGGTGCAGGCGCTTGATGCGATTGACGACGCCCTGCAGGCTGACCGCTGGGGCCGTGAACAGACCCGGCAACTTATCGAAGCCGGAGAAGAGGTTGCTCGATGATTACCCTGTTTTCGGGAATCCTGATGCTCGGAGTGCTGGTGTTCGTTCATGAACTCGGGCATTTCTGTATCGCCAAGTGGAGCGGAGTCAAGGTTCTCAAGTTTTCGCTCGGGTTCGGCCCTCAACTCTTTTCCCGCCAGTGGGGCGAGACCGAATACCTGATCAGTGCCATCCCGCTCGGGGGGTACGTGCAGATGCTCGGCGAGGGTGGCAGTGAAGAAGGCGAGGAGGCCGAATTGAGCGAGGCAGAAAAGGCCCGCTCGTTCGCCCATAAGCCGATCGGCATTCGCACCGCCATCGTTGCCGCCGGGCCGATTATGAACCTGGTGCTGCCGTTTGTGCTGCTGCCGATATCATTCCTGATCGGGGTCAATGTCCCGGCTTTTCTTGATTCGGCGCCCTGCGTCGGTTACGTGGTTGCCGACAGCAGCGGGGCCGCTGCGGGGATCAGGGCCGGGGACTGTATCCTGGCCGTCAATGGTGACCCGGTTGCCAGTTGGAACGAGACCAACCAGGCCTTGATCGGGCATGCCGGGTCGCCGTTGGTGCTGTCCGTCGATCGTTCCGGCCGGCAACTTGAGCTGCCGTTGAAAGTGAACGGGGACGATATCGAGGATCTGCAGCTGCAGGCACTCGGCCTGCTGCCGCCCCGGGCGGCAACCGTCGGTGCCGTTTCTCCCGAGATGCCGGCCGGGAAAGCCGGTATGCAGGTCGGAGACCGGATTCTGGCGATTGACGATACACCGGTCACGTCCTGGTATGATCTGAAGCGGTTGATCCAGAAGGGCGGCGGGAAGCCCCTGGAGTTTACCCTCGAACGCAGTGGGATGCAGGTCAGGCTGGATATCGCCCCGGAATCACGGGATGGGGGCTACCTGATCGGCATCGCTCCCGCCGAGGAGAGCGTATTCAAACGGTTCGGACTCGGCGCGTCGATTCGGGCCGGTGCCGGACAGGCCGTTGATATCATTAAACTGACCCTGGTGTTTATTCAGAAACTTTTTTCCGGCCATGTCTCCGCCAAAAATATCGGCGGACCGATCATGGTGTTCCAGATGGCCGGGCAGGCGGTTCAGTCCGGGGTCACCACGGTGTTGACCATTCTCGCCTTTCTCAGCATCCAGCTGGGCATTCTCAACCTGCTGCCGATTCCCATCCTCGACGGCGGGCACCTGTTCTTCTACCTGTTCGAGTTCGTCTTTCGCCGCCCCCTGTCGATGCGGGCCCGGGAACTGCTGCAGCAGCTCGGCCTGGCTCTGATCGTGATGCTGATGATTCTGGCCTTCTATAACGATTTCACCCGTCTGGATCTGTTCGGAGGCCTGTTCAACTGGCTCTCGGGAGGGGCGGGTGGCTGATTACCTGCTGGCCGTCGACACCTCGACGCCCGGCGGCAGTGTCGCGCTCTATGACGGGGATCAGCTGCTGGCTGAATTTTTCCGTCGTCTGCCGGGCACCCACAGCGACTGGCTGCTGGCTGCCATTGAACAGCTGCTCGGCACGGCCGGACTCCAGGTCGAGGATCTGGGGTTGCTGGCGGTGGTCCGGGGACCGGGCTCCTTTACCGGCCTGCGGGTCGGGATGGCGACCGTCAAGGGCCTGGCGATAGGTTCCGGCGTGCCGGTTGTCGGGCTCTCCTCGCTGACGGTTCTGGCCGCGGCTGTTCCTTTTGCCCGCATGCCGGTCTGCACGATGCTCGATGCCCGAAAAAAAGAAGTCTATGCCGGGCTTTTTGACACCTCGCGGGGACGACCGGTTGCCCTGGGCGAGGAGCGGGTCCTGGCTCCGGAGAGGCTGCTGGAGACCCTGAACGGGGATGTCCTGTTCGTCGGGGACGGCGCCCTGGCCTACCGCACCCTGATCATCGCCCGCCTGGGTGAACGCGCCCATTTCGTCACCACAGCCCTGGCCGCGCCTCGTGCCGGCCTCCTCGGCAGTCTCGCGCGTGATGCCGCGGCCTCCGTGGGAACAGCCTCTCCGGAGGCGCTCACGCCCCTTTACCTGAGGGCTTCAGAGGCCGAAATTAACTGGGAAAAACGCCATTCTGCCGGCTGATTCCCGGTTGACAAGGGATTTTCCTTTGGTTATTTTAGATCCACTGAAAAGTTCCCTTTTTCCCCAACTGCAGGAGGTGGCCAATGCCGGTGAGCGATCAGGTTCTGGTTGAACAGCTCTGCAACGAAAACCCCCGTTTTCGCAAGCTGTATGAAGAACATTTATTGCTTGAAAAGCAGCTCAACGAAATGGACCAGAAGACCTATATGACGCCGGAAGAAGAGTTGGAGCGAAAAAAAGTACAGAAGTTGAAATTGGCCGGCAAGGATGAGATGGAAGGGATCTTGAGGTCACTCCGATCCTGAAATTCCATCACAGACCTGTTGGCAAAGGGTTTGAGCCGGGCGGCTTGAACCCTTTGCTTTTATAGGGGGATTTCCAACCTCAACAGGAGTTGTATAAACCATGAGCGATAAACGCAGCGACGCAATCACCAGGGGCTTCGAACGCACGCCGCACCGGGCCCTGCTCAAGAGTACCGGTGTTCCGGAAGGGCAGATGGAGCGCCCCTTCATTGGTATCGCTTCTTCCTTTACCGACCTGATTCCGGGTCACACCGGCATGCGCGACCTGGAGCGGTTTATTGAGAAAGGCGTTCACACCGGTGGCGGTTATTCCTTCATCTTCGGCATTCCCGGAGTCTGCGACGGTATCGCCATGGGACATAAGGGGATGCACTACTCGCTGCCGACCCGCGAACTGATTGCCGACATGGTGGAGTCGATTGCCGAAGCGCATCGACTCGACGGCCTGGTGCTGCTGACCAACTGTGACAAGATCACCCCGGGGATGCTGATGGCGGCGGCCCGGCTCGACATTCCCGCCATCGTCGTCACCGCCGGGCCGTCGATGACCGGCACCGGGCGCGAGGGCAGGCGCTTTTCCTTCGTCACCGACACCTTTGAAGCGATGGCGCAGTACAAGGCCGGCGTGATCGATGATCAGCAGCTGAAGATGTGCGAGGATCATGCCTGCCCGACAGCCGGTTCCTGCCAGGGGTTGTTTACCGCCAATACCATGGCGATTCTGACCGAGACCCTGGGCATGAGCCTGCCGCAGTGCGGGACGGCGCTGGCGGTCTCTTCCCTGAAGCGGCGTATCGCCTTTGCCTCCGGAGAAAAGATTGTCGATCTGGTGCGTGACGGCATCACCCCGCGGCAGATCCTGACCCGGGCCGCTTTCGAGAATGCCATCCGTGTCGATCTGGCTCTCGGCGGCTCGTCCAACACCGTTCTGCACCTGCTGGCCATTGCTCACGAGGCCGGAGTGGATCTGCCGCTCGAACTTTTTGATGAACTGGGCCGTTCCACGCCGCAGCTGGCCTCGATGAACCCGGGTGGACAGCACTTCATGGAAGATCTTGATGCCGCCGGCGGGGTGTCTGGAGTTCTCCATCAGCTGGGTGACAAGGTCAGGGACAACCCGACCCTGTTCGGTCTTGGTGTCCGGCAGATCGTCGCCAGCGTCGCCTCGGTTGACGAGACGGTTATTCGGCCGCTGGACAACCCGGTCCGGGCCGAAGGCGGACTCGCCATCCTGAACGGCAATCTCGCCCCGAAGGGGGCGGTGGTCAAGCAGTCGGGTGTCTCGGAACAGATGATGACCTTCGAGGGTACCGCCCGCTGTTTCGATTCTGAAGAGGCGGCCATGGATGCCCTGATGGGGGGGCGGATCAAGCCTGGTGACGTGGTGGTGATCCGTTACGAGGGCCCCAGGGGCGGACCGGGAATGCGGGAGATGCTGGCTCCCACGGCGACCCTGATGGGTCTTGGCCTTGGTGACAGTGTCGCGCTGATTACCGATGGTCGTTTCTCCGGCGGCACCCGTGGTCCCTGCATCGGTCATATTTCGCCGGAGGCGGCCGAAGGGGGACCGATCGCCCTGGTTGAGGATGGCGACCGGATCTGCCTTGATATTCCCAATCGCAGTCTCAGTCTGCAGGTCGCCGATGAGGTTCTGCAGCAGCGCCGTGCGGCATGGAGCATGCCCGAGCCGAAAATCCGCAGCGGCTGGCTGGCCCGCTACGCCAAGGTGGTGACGTCGGCTCACACCGGGGCCATCTGCGAATAGTCTTTGCCCGGGCGGTCCGGCAGCCCGCAGACATGCAACGCCGGGTTTCTGTTTGTCCGGAGTCGGAGAGTTCCGCCGTTTTCGGGATAGGGGAGTTGTTCTGAATCAGTGAGTTCCTGTTGGTTGGAGAGTGCAAGTGCTTGGTCTGAATGAGGTTTTCAAAAATCTGAAGCGCACCCATAGGTTCGCAGGTGATTTTTGGGAAGCTCAGACAGGCCAATGACTTTGTGCTGTCCGCCAACAAGGGGCTCACTGATTCAGGACTTTGCCAAGGATCGCGTCGGAGGAGATCAGGTTTTCACCGTCGGCCCGATCGCAGTCTTCATTTTGGGGAGGAGGTTTTTGTGAAAAAGACAGGTTCACAGATTTTATTGGAATGTCTGCAGATGGAAGGGGTGGATACCGTTTTCGGTTACCCCGGGGGCGCGGTTATCAACATCTATCATGACCTTGTTGACTATCCCGGTCTCAACCACATCCTGACCCGGCATGAGCAGGCCGCGGTTCATGCCGCCGACGGTTATGCCCGTGCCACCGGCAAGGTCGGCGTGGCCATCGCCACCAGCGGTCCCGGCGCCACCAATACCGTGACCGGGATCGCCACCGCCTACATGGATTCGATTCCGATGGTGATCATCACCGGCCAGGTGCCGACGCCGCTGATCGGCAACGATGCTTTCCAGGAAGCGGACATGGTCGGCATCACCCGGCCGATCACCAAGCACAACTACCTGGTGAAGGATATCCGGGACCTGGCACGCATCATCAAGCAGGCTTTCTACATCGCCCGCACCGGTCGTCCCGGCCCGGTTCTGGTTGACCTGCCGAAGGATGTCCAGGTGGCTTCCCATACCTTCTCCTACCCGGACAAGGTCGAACTGCGCGGCTACAAGCCAACGGTCAGCGGCAACATCCGCCAGGTGGAAAAAGCCGCCAAGATGGTTCTTGCCGCGCGCAAACCGGTCATCTACGTCGGTGGCGGCGCGACTCTCTCCAACTGTCCTGAGCAGTTGCAGCAGTTCGCCGAAACCATCCAGGCTCCGGTGACCACGACCCTGATGGGGATGAGTTCTTTTCCCAGCCGCCACGAGCTTTCTCTCGGCATGCTCGGCATGCACGGCACCTATTACGCCAACATGGCGGTGACCAACAGCGACCTGCTGATCGCCATCGGTGCCCGTTTCGATGACCGGGTGACCGGCAAGATCGCCACCTTCGCGCCCCATGCCAAGATCATTCATGTCGATATCGACCCGACCTCGATCAAGAAGAACGTCCGGGTCGATCTGCCGATTGTCGGCGATCTCAAGGATGTGCTGCAGAACCTGGTCCGGAAACTGGCCGAACATGCGGACGAAGTGGCCGAAATGACGACCGCGACCGAAAACTGGCGCCGTCAGATCCTGGACTGGAAAACGGAGCATCCGCTGACCTACCAGCCGTCGGAAACGGAAATCAAGCCGCAGTTCGTGATCGAGAAGATCCGCGAACTCTCCAGTGACGACGCGATCATTACCACTGAGGTCGGCCAGCACCAGATGTGGACCGCCCAGTTTTTCCAGTTCACCCAGCCGCGGACATTTCTCTCCTCCGGCGGTCTCGGCACCATGGGCTATGGACTGCCGGCCGCGCTCGGCGCCCAGGCGGCCTTTCCCGAACGGCAGGTGATCGATATTTCGGGTGACGGATCCTTCCAGATGAACTCCCAGGAGCTGGCTACCCTGGTCCAGTACGGCCTGCCGGTGAAAATCGTCATCCTCAATAATAATTACCTGGGTATGGTCCGGCAGTGGCAGCAGTTGTTCTTCGATCGTCGCTACAGTCAGACGGTCCTTGAACTGCCGATCGATTTCGTCATGCTGGCCGAGGCGTACGGCGCCACCGGGCTCAGGGCCGACAAGCCGGACCAGGTCGAAGAGACTATCAGGCAGGCCTTCGCGACCCCGGGACCGGTGATCATGGAATTCAAGGTGGCCCGGGAGGAGAACGTGCTGCCGATGGTTCCGGCGGGCCGCAGTATTCATGAAATGGTGCTGGCCTCCTGACGGCCGACCTTTTATCCAGGGAGGAAATGAACATGCGACACACCATATCCGTGCTGGTGGAAAATGAATTCGGGGTTCTGAGCAGGGTTTCCGGACTCTTTTCCGGCCGCGGGTTCAATATTGAAAGCCTGTCGGTTGCTCCGACCCTCGATCCTTCGGTTTCGCGGATGACCATCGTCACCACCGGTGATGATCAGGTCCTGGAGCAGATCACCAAGCATCTCAACAAACTGATCGATACCATCAAGGTCATCGATTTTACCGGGACCGACTACGTCGAACGTGAACTGGCGCTGATCAAGGTCAATGCCGAGGAAAGCCTGCGTGCTGAAGTGCTGCGCATCGCCGACATTTTCCGCAGCAAGGTGGTCGATGTCGGTCCCCGTTCCTACACGCTTGAAGTGACCGGGGCGCCCGGAAAGATCAATGCTATCCTCGAATTGCTCCGGCCCTTCGGCATCAAGGAGATCGTCCGTACCGGTCCGGTGGTGCTGGGGCGTGGTGAGAAGGGCGGCAAGGGCTGACACTGCCCGCTGACCGGATGACCTTCAGGGGCGTGACGGGCAAAAGGTTTTTGCACGTCGCGCCCCTTTCATGTTATAAAAGCTGGTCTTTTTCGCGATCGGAAACGGGTCTGCAGGACGGTTTCCGACGATGGCTCCAACCCGGGTCGCTCGGATTCCGACGGGCTCGATTCACGCCTGGTGCCGCTTTTTTCAGAAGGGAATTTTCTGGTGCGCAATCAGAACCAACCGGTGGCCGTGGAGGGTTATCCCTTTATCGCCCTGTTTGCTTTTTTGACCCTGGTCTTCGCCCTGCTGGGGTGGGGGCTGCTGACGCTGCTGCTGCTTGCCCTGACCCTGTTCACGATCTACTTCTTCCGCAACCCGGAACGGCTGGTGCCTGAAGGGGACGACCTGGTCATTGCTCCGGCGGACGGCAAGGTGGTCTTTGTCGGCGAGGTCGAGGAGGATCGTTACCTCAAGGCTCCGGCGCTCAAAGTCAGCATCTTCATGTCGGTGTTCAATGTCCACGTCAACCGCGTTCCCTGCGGCGGCAGGGTCGTCGACATGTACTATCAAAAGGGATCCTTTTTCAACGCCGCGCTCGACAAGGCCAGCCGTGACAACGAGCAGGCCGGGATTCTGCTCGAAACCGACAGCGGTAAGCAGCTGCTGTTTGTGCAGATCGCCGGTCTCATCGCCCGGCGCATCGTGACCTATCCGGTCATCGGCGATATCCTGCAGACCGGCCGGCGATACGGGCTGATCCGTTTCGGCAGCCGGGTCGATGTCTACCTGCCCCGGGACACCGAGGTCCGGGTGCGGTTGGGAGATCGGACCATTGCCGGCGAAACCGTCCTGGGACAATTGCCATGAGCCGTAAAGATTTTCGTGATCGGCGGGAAAATCTCCGCAAGGGGGTTTATATCCTGCCCAACCTGTTCACCACCGGCGGACTCTTCGCCGGGTTCTACAGCATCATTGCCACCATCCACGGCAATTACGACGTTGCGGCCTGGTTTATCCTGATTGCCACGGTTTTTGACGGGCTGGACGGCCGCGTGGCCCGGATCACCAACACCACCAGTCGCTTCGGTGTTGAATATGATTCCCTGGCCGATCTGGTCGCCTTCGGGGTCGCTCCGGGAGTGCTGATGTACATGTGGGCGTTGCGCCCCTTCGGCAAACTGGGCTGGCTGGCGGCGTTTCTGTACGTGGTCTGCGGCGCTTTGCGCCTGGCCCGCTTCAATGTTCAGGCCAATACCGTTGAGTCGAAGCGCTTCGTCGGGCTGCCGATCCCGGCCGGGGCCGCCATGGTGGCCTCCTGTGTGCTGATCTTCTATTATTTCGGCGGCGCCGGGACCATTCGCAAGGTGTCGGTGCTGTTGCTTATCTATTCGCTGGCCGCGCTGATGGTCAGCAATATCAGTTACTACTCCTTCAAGGATCCGGACCTGGTCAAACGTCAGCCGTTCGGCTTCCTGGTGCTGGCGATTTTCCTGATCATCATCATTGTCGCCCGTCCCGAGGTTATGCTCTTTTCCCTCTGTCTGGTCTACACTGTCTCCGGTCCGCTGGGGGCTGTTTTCCGTTTCGGACGGCCGAAAAAGAAGCCGGTTGAGAAAGGTTCGGGGGATGGCGGGGTGACCGAAACCTGACCCCATATTTCCGGCGGGGGCAAGGGGGGATGGACCTGAATCAGTGAGCCCATCACTGGCGGATAGCACAAGTCATTGATCTGCCTGATCTTCCCAAGAATCGCCAGCGAACCTATGGGTGCGCTTCAGATTCTTGAAAAGCTCATTCAGGCCAAGCACTTGCACTCTCCATCCAGCATGAACTCACTGATTCAGGATGGAATTTCCCTTGACAGGGTCGGCGTCGGTCTGTTTTAGTTACAGTACACTTTTTGTAAAGGCGTTGAAGAGGAGTAGTAGACACCTCTGCCGTTTCAGAGAGCCGGCGGTTGCTGCAAGCCGGTACGGTAAGCTGTCGAACTCGCCTTGGAGCCGTGGATGTCAACCGGTCTTTGCCGCCAGCTTCCACCGTCATCCCGCGTCAAGGGACAATCAAGGTTCGTCGCCTGCTCCGGCAGTCGGCGGATGAAACAGGGTGGTACCGCGAAGCGAAAGCTCTCGCCCCTGATCGGGGCGGGAGCTTTTTTTTACATGGGGCGGTTCTTTTCCGCCGACTCGGCGTTGCGTTCCCTCTTCGCTTGTGCGACGTAGCTGCCGCTACGCCTCCGCGCTCATCAGGACGCGCCTTGATTCGGCGAAAAATCCCTCGCCCTTAAAACGGTGGGACAATGCGTGGACCGGAAGGTCTTCGTGGAATACAGGGATGGGGCGGTTCTTTTCCGCCGACTCGGCGTTGCGTTCTCTTTATTGTGCGACCAAGCGAACGCTACGCCTCCGCGCTCATCGGAACGCGCCTTGATTCGGCGAAAAATCCCTCGCCCTGGAACAGCGGCGGGTAATATCTTTCCGGTTGATTGTGGAAAAACAGAGAAGCATCGAAAGGGGGTGGTCCTGGTGGAAGATGACCTGGGTGACCTGGGTCGGACAAGTCGTTCGAAATTTATAGAGTTACACGTTTCAACCCGCAGGGCTGTCCGCGGCAACGACCTGTTGATGCCCTGCCAGAGGAGGCATTCATGAGCGAACAACGTAAAATCACTATCTTCGACACCACCCTTCGTGATGGCGAGCAGTCCCCGGGCGCCAGCATGAACATTGATGAAAAACTGCGCATCGCCCATCAGCTTGAAAAACTCAATGTCGATGTCATCGAGGCCGGGTTCCCGATCGCTTCCATCGGTGATTTCGAGGCGGTCAAGAAGATCGCCCAGTCGATCAAGGGTCCGCAGATCGCCGGCCTCTGCCGGTCCGGATTCAAGGATATCGACCGCGCCTGGGAGGCGCTGCAGTATGCCGGAGAGCGGGGCCGCATTCATACTTTTATCGCCACCTCCGATATTCACATGGAGCGCAAACTGCAGATGGAGCCTGCCCAGGTCCTTGAGGCGGCGGTCAAGGCCGTCGAGCATGCCCGCGGCTATACAGGCAATGTCGAGTTCTCCTGCGAGGACGCGGTTCGGACCCGGTTGCCGTTCCTGGCGGAAGTGGTCGAGGCGGTCATTGCCGCCGGCGCTACGACCGTCAACATCCCCGATACTGTGGGCTATGCCATTCCTTTCGAATTTTACGAGATCATCAAGTACCTCAAGGACCACGTCAAAAATATCGATGACGCGGTGATTTCGGTCCACTGCCACAATGATCTCGGCCTCGCCGTCGCCAATTCGCTGGCCGCCCTGCGCGCCGGTGCCGGTCAGATCGAATGTACCATCAACGGCATCGGGGAACGGGCCGGCAACTGTTCCCTGGAAGAGGTGGTGATGGCGCTGCGAACCCGGCATGACATCATGCCCTATACCACCGACGTCAACACCGAGCATATCTACAACGCCAGCCGGCTGCTGTCGACGGTGACCGGCATCTCGGTGCAGCCGAACAAGGCCGTGGTCGGCGCCAATGCCTTCGCCCACGAAGCCGGTATCCACCAGCATGGTGTGATGATGGACAGCGCCACCTATGAAATCATGACGCCCGAATCGATCGGCCTGAACCGGAACAAGCTGGTTCTCGGCAAGCATTCCGGGCGGCACGCTTTTATCGCGCGGCTGGAGGAACTCGGCTACGAACTTCAGAAAGAAGATATCGAGCGTGCCTTCGTCCGTTTCAAGGCCCTGGCGGACGCCAAGAAAGAGATTTTCGATGAAGATCTCGACGCCATCGTCGCCGATGAGGTGATTCGGGTTGACGAACGTTTCAAGCTGCTGCAGATGAATGTCTCGTCCGGCTCCTTCGCCGCGCCGACGGCAACCATGGAGATGGATGTCGAAGGAGAACGGAAGAAGGTGGCGGTTCTCGGCGCCGGCCCGGTGGACGCGGCCTTCAAGGCGATCAGGCAGTTGACCGGCAGTAACGCCGAACTGCGACAGTACGCGGTCGGTGCCATCACCGGCGGCACCGATGCCCAGGGAGAGTGTACCGTGCGGCTGCGTGAGGGGGGACGCGAGGTCATCGGCCAGGGGGCCGATGAGGATATCATCGTCGCCTCGGCCAAGGCCTACATCAACGCCCTCAACAAAATGGCCTCGGTGATCGAGCGCAAGCGCGCCTCGCTCTGATATCCGGGCGAGAAAAATAAGCTGAAGCCGGCAGGATGTATCCGCATCCTGCCGATCTCCAGGTCCTTTCGGATCAGAAAATTGCCAACACTGTCAAGGAGTTGAAATGGGACAGACGATTGCGGAGAAGATTTTCGCCGCCCACCTGCGGGATGAACCCTTTCCGGGGACCAGGGTCCTGGACCTCGATCGGGTTCTCTGCCACGAGATTACCACCCCTGTCGCCATTGCCGACCTGCAATGGCGGGGTAAGGATCGGGTTTTCGATCCTGACAAGATCAAGGCCGTTATCGACCACGTGACCCCGGCCAAGGACAGCAAGACCGCCATCCAGGCGAAGATGCTGCGGGACTGGGCGCGGCGGCATGAACTCAAGGATTTTTTCGATGTCGGTCGCAACGGCGTCTGTCACGCGATTTTTCCCGAGAAGGGGTTTATCCGGCCAGGCTTTACCGTCATCATGGGGGATTCTCACACATGTACCCACGGTGCCTTCGGGGCCTTTGCCGCCGGTGTCGGCACCACCGACCTTGAGGTCGGCATCCTCAAAGGGGTCTGTGCCTTCCGCGAACCGAAGACCATCCGCATCAATCTCAACGGCCAACTTCCCGAGGGGGTTTACGCCAAGGACGTGATCCTGTTCGTCATCGGTCAGCTGGGTGTCAACGGCGCCACCGACCGGGTGATCGAATTTCACGGCCCGGTGATCGAGGCGATGAGCATGGAGTCGCGCATGACCCTCTGCAACATGGCGATCGAGGCCGGCGGTACCTGCGGCATCTGCCCGCCCGACGCGGTCACGGTCGACTATCTCTGGCCCTTCATCGCCGAGGAGTTCACCGACCGGGACGCGGCCCTCGCCGACTACAGCCGCTGGCTGCCCGACGCCGACGCCGAGTACGACAAAGTCCTCGATTTCGACCTTTCCGCGCTGCAGCCACACGTGACCTTCGACTACAAGCCTGATTGCGTCAAACCGGTGAAAGAGATGGCTGGAACCCGTGTTGACCAGGTCTATATCGGCAGCTGCACCAACGGCCGGATCGAAGACCTGCGGGTCGCCGCCGGGATTCTCAAGGGGCGCCGGATCGCCGACTCGGTTCGCGGCATTGTTTCCCCGGCCACCCCGCAGATTTTCCGCCAGGCGATGGATGAAGGGATCATGGACGTCTTCATGGATGCCGGCTTCTGCGTCACCAACCCGACCTGCGGGGCCTGTCTCGGCATGAGCAACGGGGTGCTCGCTGAAGGGGAAGTCTGCGCCTCGACCACCAACCGTAACTTCAATGGTAGGATGGGCAAGGGAGGCATGGTTCACCTGATGAGCCCGGCGACCGCCGCCGCCACCGCCGTAACCGGTGTCATCACCGACGCCCGCGCATTGCTCAAGGAAACCGCGGCCTGACCGCAGAGGAGAGACCATGTCCAGAAAACAGTTCGGCGGTCCGGCGCTGCTGCTTGACCGCTCAGATATCAATACCGATGAAATCATTCCCGCAAAATATCTGACCGAGGTCACCAAGGAGGCGTTGCGGCCCTACATGCTTGAAGATCTCAAGCTGGAAGGGTTCGACCCGGCTTCGGCCGAGGCCCGCGAGGCGCGGGTGGTGGTTTCGCGCGAAAATTTCGGCTGCGGGTCCTCACGGGAACATGCCCCCTGGGTGTTCGAGGTGAATGGTGTACACACCATTATCGCCGAGAGTTACGCGCGCATTTTCCGGCAGAACATGTTCAACGGCGGCATGCTCGCCATCGAACTGTCGCGGCAGGATATTGACCGGATTTTCGACCTGCGGCGGCTGGGAGCTGTTGAGGTCAGGGTGGATGTCGATGCTCAGCGGGTCGTCGCCTCTGCCGCGGGGCATGAACTCGGCTTCGACTTCGAGGTCAGTCCCTTCGACAAGGCTTTGGTTAAGGCAGGAGGGTGGGTCGAGTTCGCCGACGCCCGTTATTAGTCAGGACGCGTGCTTTCCCACCAACTCTGCGTTGCGATCCTCTTCGCTTGTGCGACGTAGCTGCCGCTACGCCTCCGCGCTCATCGGGTCGCGCCTTGATTTGATGAAAAATCCCGCGTCTTGAGGCTGTGGTGGAAAGGATACGCAGATCGTCTTCGTTGAACCGGGGGGGAGGACGCATGCTTTTCCACCAACTCTGCGTTGCGACCCTCTTCGCTTGTGCGACGTAGCTGCGCGCTTATCGGGACGCGCCTTAAATTTCCGTGTTTTGAGGCTGGGGCGGGGGCGAACCTTTGGGTTTGTCCCCGCCTTGCATCTTGTGGGAGACCTGCTCAGGGGATTTTAATATTAAAATCCCTGGAATTCTCTGACATCCTTCCGAAAAGACGTAAAATTCATCAAGGCGTTGATTGTGTCGGTTTCAAAGGAGGTCATCATGTCGGTCCCGTTTTCGCAACAACTCAGTCGTGACGAACTCGCTCTGCTCACATTCTATCGGCAACTGCCCCCGGAAAAGCAGCTGGAAATTCTGGAGACGGCGGAATACTCGGTCAACGACCTGTGCCGCATGCGCGAACTTGCCGGGCGACTTGTTGAAACCAGTCTGCCGGTCGATGACTGGGGATACGCCTGAGAGATCCCGTCCGGGATCCTTTCTTCACTGCCGCGGCTTTCTCGTCGACCTCGTTCACCCCCTTTCCGGTAAAATTCGTTGACATCATCCCTGCGCCTTCCTATAGTTGCAACCGCTTGAAAAAAGGTCTTTTCTTTCTTTTTCCGGTTAAATAAACCGGGGTTTGTCCCGGCCAATCTCAGGAGTTGTTGTCATGTCCCAGCAGTATAAAATTGCGGTCCTTCCCGGTGACGGGATCGGGCCTGAAGTCATGGCTGAAGCCATGAAGGTTCTTGATGCCGTCGAGTCCCGGTTTTCGGTTCGAATCGAACGCACCTTCGCCAATGTCGGTGGAATCGCCATCGACCGGGACGGCAAGGCCCTGCCGGAAAAGACCATTGCCGTCTGCCGCGAGTCGGATGCCATCCTGTTCGGCTCGGTCGGTGGTCCGAAGTGGGAATCCCTTCCCCCCGACGAGCAACCGGAACGGGGCGCGCTGCTGCCGCTGCGCAAGATTTTCGGGCTTTTCTGCAACCTGCGTCCCGCCATCATTTTTCCGGCCCTGACCGGCAATTCCTCGCTGAAGGCCGACGTCATCGACGGCGGCTTCGACCTGCTGGTGGTGCGGGAGTTGACCGGCGGGATCTACTTCTCCCAGCCCAAGGGGATTGAAGGGCAGGGAACCGAGAGAACCGGCTTCGATACCATGCGCTACAGCGAAGCCGAAGTCGAGCGGATCGCCCACGTAGCTTTTCAGGCGGCCCGCAAACGCGCCGGGAAGGTCTGTTCCATCGACAAGGCCAATGTTCTGTCCACCTCGGTGGTCTGGCGCGAGGTGGTGGAGCGGGTTGGAAAAGAATATTCCGATGTCGCGTTGACCCACATGTATGTCGACAATGCCGCCATGCAGCTCTGCCGTTGGCCCAAGCAGTTTGATGTCATGCTCTGCGGCAACCTGTTCGGCGACATTCTTTCCGACGAGGCTGCCATGCTGACCGGTTCTTTGGGAATGCTGCCGAGCGCCTCCCTGGCTGAAGGGTCCTTCGGCCTTTTTGAACCGTCCGGCGGCAGCGCCCCGGATATCGCCGGCCAGGGTGTGGCCAACCCGATCGCCCAGATTCTCTCGGCCGGGATGATGCTGCGGTACTCGCTGGGATTGACCGAGGCGGCGGATGCCATCGACCGGGCCGTGGAGGCGGTGCTGGACGCGGGCATCCGTACTGCCGATATCTACCAGGGGCTTGAGGGGGAGACAAAAACCGACACCTCCGGTATGGGTGATGCCATCGTTGCAAAACTCTGATTTTCACGACCTGAATCATGGGTTCAAATCGACCCGGCAGCGCTGCCGGGTCGATTTGTTGTTTGCTCAGCGGTTGAGGCCTCCGGGAAACGGGACCCTCTATTCCGCGGCTGCCGGCGGGAGGGGGCAGGCATGAACCCGCAAACCGCTCTCGGTTTCGGTCAGTTTCGCCCGGGTGACTCACGGTTGCACCGTTTCGACGCGCGCGGGAAGTTACTGTTGCTGCCGTTGCTGATCGTGGTGACTTTCAGGGCAACGGGGTTCTCCCTGCTGTTGCCGGTCCTGCTCGGTATCGTTCTGGCGGAGATCAGCGGTTTCGGCATCGCGGCATTGCTGCGTGGTCTGCGTCCGCTGCGCTGGCTGCTGGTGACGACAGTGCTGCTGCATCTCTTCATGACCCCGGGCCGGACTCTCGGGCCCTTTTCCCGGCTTTCCTATGACGGCCTGCTGCTCGGGTTGCAGAATGCTTCCCAGCTGTTGCTGGCGATGCTTTTTGCCTGCCTGCTTTCCCTGACGACCTCTCCGGATGAACTGGCGTCAGCCCTGGTCTCCCTGCTGCAGCCGTTGCGGCGGGTCGGGGTGCCGGTCGCGCGCCTGGCGACATTGCTCAGTCTGACCCTGCATTTCGTTCCCCTGCTGCGTGACGAGGGTCTGGCGACCTGGCGTCGGTCCGGGGCGCAGTTGTCCGCCCTGAAACGAGGGTCACCGTTGGAACGGGGGCGTGTCGCCGCCGGGTTGATTGAGCCGCTGATGCTGCGTCTGGCCGATCGTGCCGAGCAGATGGCGCGGCGTATGGCTGCGGGGGAGGTGTTGGCCGAAATCGACCTTCTGCCGGCCATGAAGACGACGCTCAGGCTGCAGGTTCTCTGCGGCTGTCTGCTGCTGTTTTTCTGGGGGTGGTTGTGATGCGGATACGGTTGCTGCTTGAATATGACGGGACCGACTTCTGCGGCTGGCAGGTTCAGGCCCGCGGACGCACGGTACAGGGGACGGTGGAGGAGGCCCTGCGGCAGATTCTGGGGGTGGAGGTGCGCCTTCATTCCTCCGGTCGCACCGACGCGGGGGTCCACGCGCGCGGCATGGTGGCGCATTTTGACCCTCCCAGGGATCTGCCGCTGCGGGCCTGGCGCGAAGGGCTCAATGCCCTTCTTCCGGACGACCTGGCGGTACGCGACGCGGCGGAAGTCGCTGCCGATTTTCATGCCCGTTTTTCGGCACGCGGCAAATGGTATCGCTACAGTCTGCTCCCATCTCCCTGCCGACGACCGTTGCATAGTCGCACCAGTTGGCAGATCAGGAGTGAGCTTGACCTGCAAGCCATGGTGACCGCGGCCGCTGATTTTGTCGGTGAACATGATTTTTCCGCCTTTCGTGCCGCCGGTTGCGCCGCTCGTACCACGGTGCGGCGCATTGACAGTATCGACCTGGTACGGGAGGGTGAACTGCTGCACTGGGATATCCGGGGCAGCGGTTTTCTGAAAAACATGATTCGCATCATGCTCGGCACCCTGGTGGAAATCGGGCTCGGCAACCGGCCGACGACGGATGTCAGGGAACTGTTGACCGGGTGTGAACGTTCCCGCTCCGGTCGTACGGCGCCGCCGCAGGGACTCTGTCTGCAGGAGGTTTATTACTGATTCGGTGACCGGGCGGGAAGGCTGCTCTTGCAAACCGGCGGGGGGCGGCTATAGTCAATCAGGTACTGTTCTATCCTGTTGCCGGAGGTTCCTGTTGAAACGAGCGTTGCGCATTCTGGTCCCGATCGATTTTTCCAGTTACAGCTGGCAGACCCTTCGATTCGCTCTGAGTCTGCAGGATATGCTGGAACCGGTCCTGGTGCTGCTGCATGTTCTGCCGGTCGCCGACTACAGTGAGTTGGGGCTGTTCAACGGGATGGAACAGCAGCCGCCGGAACAGGATGTGTTGCAGCACCTGCAGCGCGAGGCGGCTTCACATCTCCCGGCGGTCAATGCTCCGAAGGTTTTGTATCGGGTCGGACACGGAGTGCCGTTTACCGAGATCTGCCGGTTCGCGGAAGAAGAGAAGGTCGACCTGATTGTTATCGGCACCCATGGCCGCACCGGTTTGTCCCACCTGCTGATCGGCAGCACTGCCGAACGGGTGGTGCGTCATGCCTCCTGCCCGGTTCTCTCGATCAAGCCGAAACTCCTCTGATTCCCGAGCGCAATCCATCGAGACGTCGGACCTGAAATGATTCGCGGCGTACCCGGTAACCGGTAAAAATCTCCTTGGCCCAAATCCACCGGCTGTTTTGCGGACCGAGGGTGGTGGGACGGGTGGAGATGCGAGGCGCCGTGCCGATTCGGGCGGAAACGTAGCCGAGCTACGTTGAGACCGAATCGGTGAAGGCAACGAAGCAGGTTCATCCGTCACGACACCCGAATCCCGAAATTGCCGATGGATTTTGGCTTGACATGACAGGTTTTTTAAACTAGTGTTCGTTGTTCTGTGAGCCCCGTATAAATCACAGTTTAAGAATAGAGAGGATCGCATGAGTACCAAAGCTGCTAAACCTGCCACCGTGCAGAAAAACTGGTTCGTCGTTGACCTGGAGGGCAAAGTCCTTGGCCGGGCCGCGGCGCAGATTGCCCATGTGCTGCGCGGCAAGCACAAGCCGATCTACACCCCGCATGTCGACACCGGCGATTTCGTCGTCGTCCTGAATGCCGACAAGGTGAAGCTGACCGGCAACAAGCTCGCTGCCAAGACGTATTATCGGCACTCCGGATTTCCCGGCGGTCTCAAGGAGATCACCGCGGAAAAACTGCTGGAGAAGAAACCCGAAGAGTTGATCAAGGCTGCTGTCAAAGGGATGCTGCCGAAGAATAAACTCGGTCGCCAGATGTTCCGCAAGCTCAAGGTCTATGCCGGTGCCGAACATCCCCACGCAGCTCAGCAGCCCAAGAACCTGGACATTCAGGGCTGAGATTCAGGAGATAGATGATGGCTGAACAGAGATTTTACGCCACTGGCAAGAGGAAGACTTCGGTTGCCCGTGTCTGGATCAAGCCGGGGAACGGTGAGATTACCGTGAACCAGAACAGTATCGACCAGTATTTCGGTCGTGAAACCTCCAAGATGGTTGTTCGCCAGCCGCTGGAATTGACCGACAACCTCGGTAAATGGGATGTCTGGGTCAATGTCTGTGGCGGTGGTGCTTCCGGTCAGGCCGGTGCCATCAAGCACGGCATCACCAAAGCGCTGGTCGAGGCCAATCCCGAACTGCGCGGCGTGCTGAAAAAGGCCGGGTTCATTACCCGTGACAGCCGTGTCAAGGAACGTAAGAAATACGGTCGCCGCGGCGCGCGTCGGAGCTTCCAGTTCTCCAAGCGTTAACCGCTACGGAAATTCCGCAGCGTTTCAAGCAAAAAGGCAAGGGGAGTCCGACGTGGCTCCCCTTGTTTTGTTTTGAGGGCGCCGGCTTTTTCATCAACTCAGCGTTGCAGCCCGCTTCGCTTGTGCGACGTAGCTGCCGCTAGTACCCTGTATCCCATAAAACTTCGTAAGATTGCGCCGGGATTTGGCGACCCGGCAAGGCGTACTTTCAGTTGCATAGCCGTAGCTATGTAACTGAAAAGTGCAACGTAGTCGGTGCGGCAAATAACCAGCAAGATACGAAAGTTTATGGGTTACTGGGTACTAGGCCTCCGCGCTCATTGGACTGCGCCTTGATTTGATAAAAAATGCAGCGTCTTGGAGCTGTGGAGTGGATTGGTAGCGAACCGATTGAACCTGATTCAGGGAACCTGCGGTTCCCGGTTGGAGATTAAGGTATGAATATCAAAGTTGCCGTTGTCGGCGCCAGTGGCTACACCGGGGTGGAGTTGCTCCGGCTGTTGGTCGGACATCCGCACACCGAGTTGGTCTGCGTGACCTCGCGGCAGTTCGCGGGGCAGCCGGTGGCGCGGGTTTTTCCCTCCCTGGCGGGACGTTGCGAACTGGTTTTTGAAAATCTCGCCGCGGCGGAGATCGCCGCCCGCGCCGAGATCGTGCTGACCGCCCTGCCGCACCAGGCGGCGATGGCGGTGATCCCCGATCTGCTTGTCGCGGGTTGCCGGGTGGTTGACCTTTCGGCCGACTACCGGCTCAGGGACGCCGCGGTTTACGAACACTGGTACCAGCCTCACAGCAGCCCGCAGCTGCTCGCCGAGGCGGCCTACGGTTTGCCCGAGCTGTTTCGTGAGCAGGTGCGGCCGGCCCGCCTGGTCGCCAACCCCGGTTGCTACCCGACCAGTGTCGCTCTCGGGCTGGCGCCGCTGTTGCGGCAGGGGGTGATTGACCCCGATTCGCTGATCATTGACAGTAAGTCGGGGACCAGCGGGGCAGGGCGGGGCGCCAAGCTCGGCAGCCTCTTCTGTGAAGTGAACGAGGGCTTCAAGGCCTACGGGGTCGCCGGTCATCGGCACACGCCCGAGATCGAACAGACCCTGAGCATCCTTTCCGGACGGGAGGTGAAGGTCAGCTTTACACCGCACCTGCTGCCGGTCAGTCGCGGCATTCTTTCCACCTGCTATGCCGCGTCACGGCAACAGCTGCCAACGGCTGAACTGGTCGAGATCTATCGGCAATTCTATGCCGACGAGTATTTTGTCCGGGTTCACCCGGTCGGCAGCCTGCCGAATATCAACCAGGTTGCCGGCAGCAATTATTGCGACCTCGGCGTGGTTGCCGACGAACGGACCGGGCGGATCATTGTTGTCTCGGTTATCGACAACCTGGTGAAAGGAGCGGCCGGGCAGGCTGTCCAGAACCTGAATCTGCTGGCCGGCCTGCCGGAACAGACCGGGCTGGAAGCTTTATCCGCCTTTCCCTGATGCTGGAACGAGTCCGATGATGACCTGCGGAACGGACCATTGCGCCTGCACCTATACCGCCTGCAGCCGACGCGGCAATTGCTGTGCCTGTGTCGCCCATCACCAGAGCCGGGGGGAGTTTCCCGGCTGTTTCTTCACTCCGCGGGGAGAACGCAGCTATGACCGTTCGCTGCGGAACCTGATTCAGGATCGGGGTGGGAATTAGACCGTGTGCATCTCCGACTGCCAGGTGACGAACCGGTTGCGGCCTTCTTCTTTGGCGCGGTAGAGGGCCCGGTCCGCCAGATCGAGCAGTTCGTAGATGTCTTTGCTGTCGTTGGGGTATTCGGCGATGCCGAGGGAGAGGGTCAGCGTTCCCTCAGGCTGGCTTTCCTCTTCGCCGGGGAAGCTGTCGTTCATGACGCAGGAGCGCAGTTTTTCCGCCGCCGCTTCCGCGCCGTGTTTATCTGTTTTCGGCAGCAGGACGATAAACTCTTCCCCACCGAAACGTCCGACCAGGTCGATGCCGCGGGTATTCTGCAGCAGGATATCGGCCACCTTCTTCAGCACAATGTCCCCCCGCAAGTGTCCGTGCGTGTCGTTGAACGCCTTGAAATGATCGATGTCGGCCATGATCAGGCTGAAATGAGAATGGTAGCGCTGCGCCTGCGCGACTTCGCGCTTGAGAATCATCTGGAAATGTCGTCGATTGGCCAGTCCGGTCAATTCATCGGTATTCGACAGGCTGCGTGCCTGTTCATAGAGCTGGCTGTTCTCGATGGCGATGGCGGCCTGGTTGGCGACCGCCTGGACCAGGTTGATATCACTTTCGGAAAAGGCGTCGGTTTCGATCTTGTGCAGGTTCAGGACCCCGGAGAGACGCTTTTTGACCACCAGCGGCACGCTGACCATTGATCCGCCGCTGTGGCTCTTGCCCTTGTAGCCGAGGTTGCGTTTTTCGTTTTTCAGATCGGGAATGGAGAGCAGTCGCTGGGTCAGGGCGGCTTTGCCGGTGATTCCTTCGTCGAGGCGGAAGGTCATGCCCTGCAGCAGTTCCGGGTCGATGCCGTGGGTCTTGCGCACCAGCAGTTCTTCGCTGCCGGCATTGTAGGTGAACAGCACCATCCGGTCGCAGTGGATCAGATCCTTCAGCACCCCCATCATTCGGTCGAACAGGATGCCCAGGTCGAGGGTCGAGGTCATGGCGCGATTGAGCTGAAACAGGCCCGACATCTCTTTCAGGTGGGCGCGCAGTTCGTGATTGGCGCGTTCGATTTCGGCGTTTTTCGCTTCCAGCAGTTCGCGGTATTTAAGTTCTTCCCGCTGCTCTGTCAGTTGCCGCTGCTGGTCGATCTTCTCCCGGTAGAGCTCGTCAAGCTGGCTCACCATGCTGTTGAAAGATTGGGCCAGCTTGCCGATTTCATCATTTCCGAGGTCGGGCAGACGATAATCGAGCTGTCCGCGGCTGACGGTTTCGGTCGCCTGCAGCAGGGTTCCCAGCGGCCGCAATTGCCCGCGGATGAAGCGCAGGAAGAAATAGCCGAAGAGGACCAGGGCCAGCAGGACGGTGATTGCCGAGCGGGTGGCCAGGCTGCGCACCAGGATGCCGAGATTGCGGGTCGGCAGGCTGACGCCCAGCAGAACCAGGTCCGAGGTTCCCAGGGGGACGGCAAAAAATTGTGTGCGGGTGGTTGCGGTCGTTTTGTTGACCCGGCGTCCCGCGATCAGGCGACTGATTTCGTCGGCGGACAATCGCGGCGGGGAGGCTTCCGGTCGGTTGCTGACCAGGTGGTTGCCGTTACGGTCGAGCAGGTGGCAGTCCCCCCGGGTCGGTTTCATCAGGGAACGGAAGAACTTTTGTCCCAGGGTCCGCCTGATCATGATGTATCGCTGATCTCCGGCTTTGTCCTTGAGGGGTTTGACCAGGACCAGGGCGGGAGTCTCCGGCAGGGCGGGAAAGAAGCGTACCCTGGTCTTGCCGCTGCGCCGGGCATGGGCGACCATCTGCTTCAGCTGCGGTTGTTCAAGGCTTCCGATCTGCTGCTCAGACCAGATACGGGCACTCAGGTCCTGGCTGGAGAGGCCGTTGAGGTGTGCCGCCAGGGGGATGGTCCCGGTTTCTTCGGGGTCATCCGGAGACAGGGCCACCAGCAGGTTGGCGAAGGTTGTCAGCCTTTGCTCCTCGTTTTTAATCGCCATCTCCAGCAGGCTGTGCTGGTCGTCGAGTTGCTGATCAATTGACTCGGAGAGTGAGGCGCTGGTCAGTTGAACCGAGCCGATGGTGGCGGTCAGCCCGAGCAGGACCAGGACCAGGAAAAAGGGCAGCAGGATTTTCTGGGTGAGGGGCAGACGGTTGAACCTTGCGGGCATCGGGAGTCTCATCCTCCGCTTCAGGCTGCCGAGGCTTCTTCTTCAAACATGCGGATGAAGGCCATGGCAACATCGGGATCGAACTGGCCGCCGGCATTGCGGCGGATCTCCTCAATGGTCACCTCGTGACTCAGGGCCTTGCGGTAGGGCCGGTCGGTGGTCATGGCGTCGTAGGTGTCGGCAACCGCCAGAATCCGCGCTTCAAGCATCAGGTCGTTGCCCGCGAGTCCCCTGGGATAGCCGCTGCCGTCATAACGTTCATGGTGCTGCTGGATAATAGCCCGGACATCACTGAGGAAATTGATCGGTTCGAGAATCTTGACGCCGATACTGGGGTGCTGACGCAGGATTTCGATATCTTCACTGTCCAGCTTGGCGGTCTTGTGCAGCAGCGATTCGCAGATGCCGATCTTGCCGATGTCGTGCAGGATGGCCGCCTGTTCGAGCCGTTTGAGGGTTTCCGCCGGCAGGTTCATGAATTCGGCCAGGCGCAGGGCGTAACGTTTGACCCGTTCGGAGTGGCCGCGGGTGTAGGCGTCACTGGCCTCGACCGCCGACACCAGCGCCTGCACCGTACTCAGGTAGGTGCTCTGCTGCTCTTCGTAGAGCCGGGCGTTCTTGATGGCGATGCTGGCCTGGGCGGCGATGGTGGTCAGCAGTTCCAGGTCCTCACCGTCGAAGGAATTTTCATCCCTGCGGTTGGCCATGGTCAGGGTGCCGATGACCTCTTCGCCGATCACCAGCGGGGTGCAGATGACCGTTTCACGGGTGAATCCCAGACGACTGACCCGGCTGAATTCGCGCGATTCATCGATGTTGCTGATCAGCAGCGCCTGGTTGTTCTTGATCACCCAGTGGGACACCCCCCCCGGTTTGATCGGGATGCGCATCCCCTTGTCGATATGCTCGGGCAACCCTTCGGCGGCGCCGATCTTCAGGGTCCAGGAGTCACGGTCGAGCAGCAGCAGGTAGCCGACGCGCGCCTGCAGCGTTTCTACCGAGCGGTGCAGCAGCAGGGCGAAGAGGCGTTCGATATCCATGGTCGCGTTGATCGACAGCCCCAGTTTGTGCAGGGCCTGCAGCCTGCTGACAGCCTCCTCGAGGTTGGTGTTGCGGTCTTCGAGTTCGCCCGCCAGGTCGGCGATCTTGTAGTTGGCTTCCTCGATTTCCTCGATCCGTTCTTCGAGGGTGATGTTGAGATATTCGATCTCCTTGAGGCGTTCCTCAAGGGTGATGTTCATGTTGCGGATTTCATCGTGGTGGGAGAGTTTTTCCTCGGCAATGGCCATCTCCCGTTCGTGATGGACCGTCTGGTCGAGCAACTGCTTGACCCGGTCGATCATCAGGTTGAATTTCTCCGACAGCAGCTCCATCTCGCGGGAACTGCGGATATTGGTGCGGGCCCGCTCGAAATCTCCCTTTTCCAGGAAATTCATGGCGACCGCGAAACGGCGCAAGGGACCGTCGACGTAGAAGAGGATGAACCCGCCGAGGGTGATGATCATGATCGCCGCCATCCCCAGCGAGGTCAGCAGGGTTGCCTGGCGGCCCTTGCGCTGCATCATCGCCATCTCGGAGAGCGAGAGGTGGACATTGAGGATGCCGAGAACCTTGGCTTCGGGATCGTGGCAGCGGTGGCAGGTGGGAGCGTTGTTGATCGGCACCAGGGTGGTGTGGCGGTCCCGACCGTCGCTGTCGTCGATGTAGGAGTAGTTTCCGGAACGATAGGCGAGCAGATCCGAGGCGGCGATCAGGTCACCGGTTTCTTCGGCATCGGCCGAGATCAGAATGCGTCCCGACTCGTCGAAGATCCGGACCGATTCAATGGCCGGTTCCCGGCTGATGCGTTCAAGGATGCGGGCCACCTCGCCGTTCTGACCGCTGGCCATGTTGGCGATGATACTGTTGCGGATCGTCTCGCCCAGCACCCGGCCGTTCTGGTCGGCGAAACGCTGCAGCATCGCCCGCTGGGTGTCGAAGTTGTGCCACACGGCCAGCGCCACCGCGATCAGCATGATCAGGGTCGTCAGCCCGAGGATTTTAATTTTCAGTGAATTCATGCCCGCAACAAAACCCAGTACTGATTTCGACCCCGGTCCCGTCGGAAGACGGGGTCGTTGGCCAAAAGCCCGAATCGTGACCGATCACCCTGTGCTGTCATCGGTCGTCACCAAAGCCAGGTCCCTGTGGTAACGATCGGAAAATACAACGCAATTCAAATCTCATGGAAGCAATCTTGACAGTGAATATGGCAGTTTCTAAACTGCCCTGTCGCAATTGACAGTTGATTTGGTCTGCAATATGCCTGCCATGAAACCCTTGGAATTTTATGAGGAATTTCTTATGAGCCAGTTGCTCATCGCCTGTGGCATCGTCATGATCCTGGAAGGGATTCCCTGGTTCCTTTCTCCGCAACGGATGCGGCATTTCGTCGCCCAGCTGGCGTCCATGCCCGACGCCGCCCTGCGTCTTGCCGCGGTGGCGAGCATGGGGGCGGGGCTGCTGCTGGTGTACCTGGTGACGCGGTAAGAAGTTCAGGGGGATCGCCGCGATTCCGCGAGGTCATAGAAGCCCATTACGAAGTTATTGATCTGGAGGATTGAGAAGGGGATCTATTTGATCTTGTTCATGGTGACGAAACATGTTAGAAAGATAGGTGTTTTATTGATCTGCTGGTAATGGAGGGGACCATGAGCGGAAGGAATCCGCGCCAGAATCAGAAAGCCGCACCCGCTGCCGACGCAGCCGGGGCGGCTTTTTGCGTTTGTGGAGGGATATGGACATCCGAGCGACACTCAAACCGGGGCAGAACGGCACCAAGGAACTGACCCGTCGCTATGGCGACAGGCTGGTCTGTGTCCGTTACCGTTACGACAAGGTTCGGCGGATGCGCTACAAAACCGTCGAACTGATTGTCGAGGCGAAACCCTGGATACCACCCTATACGGAAGGCCCGGCCCGCAAGGTCCTGATACAGGTCAGCTACGGGGAGACGGAGCTGCGCAAAAAGGTCAAGGCGATCGGTGGTCTTTGGGACCCGGTAAAAAAAGCCTGGGTTCTGCAGTTGCAACAGGTTCGGGATCTCAAGCTCGAAAAGAGAATTGTGCAAACCCCGGAGAAACTCGAGTTCTGAAGATTGGTAGATGTAGAAATATTATTGCTAGAAATAGAAGCTGATGCGCAGATTTAGAAATTGTTTCTACATCTGCAAATTCCGCCTAATCCCTGTTAAGCGGCAAAATATATAAAAGGAAAAAATATGTTCATAGTTTCTCTGTCATATATTAAGCCTATTGAAGAAGTAGAGTTGCACCTTGCAGAACATATAGAATATTTAAAAAAACAATATGAAAAAAAGGCATTTATTGCATCTGGAAGAAAGGTGCCCAGGACAGGCGGCGTTATTCTTTCAAATGTAGAATCAAAAAAAGAATTAGAATCAATTTTAGGCGAAGACCCGTTTCATAAAAATGAAATAGCAAAATATGAAATCACAGAATTCATTCCAACCATGACGCTACCAGAATTCTCATCATTAATACAAAATTGAATTCAAAAAAGCCGCTTAACAATCCAATGAACCGGACTGTCAATACATGGGTGCTTCTCGAAAAGGTCTCTACGAGTTTCAACTTCCTGTCGCAGCCGGTTATCACTAACCGATATGTGAAAGAAATAAATGCCCAAACGAGAATACAAGACAGTAAGAGAAAGGCTATTCTGGTCATACGCAAATCTTGCGATGGCCCATACCGCTGTCGATAGGAATCAGGAAAAATATGCCACATTCAACTACATGATAAGGGCAAAACTATATAAAGGACTTTGTGATGGCACCATGAATGTCAGAACATTATTTGATGATGAAAAAATCAAATTATTATCTGGCCAGAAATGCAGCTATTGTGGTTCTCCAAAAAATTTGGCTCTCGATCATATCTTCCCGCAAAAATTTGGCGGCAAAGATGCCGGCGACAACTTGATTTATGCTTGTAAATCCTGCAACAGTTCAAAAGGAAAAAAAGATTTGATGGAGTGGATGAATTCAAAAAATCAATTTCCACCATTAATGATTCTGCGTCGGTATTTGAAATTGATAATTGAGTTTTGCGACAAAGAAAATCTTATGGATTCTCCCATTGAAAAATTACGCAATCAAAATTATCCCTTCAACATCGAACTTGTACCGATAAATTTTCCCAAACCAAATCTACTGACGATGGTAATGGAATGAACACAAAAAGGACTAATCCAGAATCATTACTTAATATTCGGAGAATTGATTCCCCAAAAAACCATGGATTTCAAGTCCATATCGTTCGGCAAGGGAAGGAACGTACAAAAATGTTTAGTGACTCTGTATATGGGGAAAAGGAAGTTGCAAGAGAGGCAGCAATTCTTTATCGGGATGCACTAATGAAAGAATTGCCACCATCATATACTGAGCTTGGCATACAAACCTCGACCAGAAGCAATACTGGATATACTGGAATCTCATACACATTTGGACGTAGCAGCGGAAGTGCTGGTAAAAAATTGCCCTGTTTTTCAGTTACGACACGTTCACAACAGGGAAAAGCTGTTAACAGGTCAGTGTTTATTGGTGACAGAGGTTATAAAGCTGCACTCGAAGAAGCAATTCAAATCAGATCAACGATATTGGCAGAAAGAGAAAAAAAGGTCTTGGAAGAGAAAGCAAAATTGTAAAGATCACATATCAATTGTATTCAGCAGACGGCGAGAACGTCGGCGGCGCTGACGCGGAAAGTTTGGGTGGCGCCGCTGCTGATACATGGCGTTATGTGAAAAAAATATGGAAACAATACATCCTTTTGCAAAAGTCTTAGCTTGAAGCGTTCAAGACTTTACCAGTAAGGCTG
>NZ_PPFX01000024.1 GCF_002898515.1 Geothermobacter hydrogeniphilus
TCAACGCCTCTGCGTTTGACCTGAGGCAGGAGCCCGGTGCGGTAGTTCCGCACGCTGGGATCTGTGCGGGGGGCGCCGGGTAACCGGTGTCCCTACCGCGACTGAATCAGTGAGCCCGGCCAAACACTTGCATTCTCCATCCAACAGGAACTCACGGATTCAGGTCAGGGTGAATGGGTGTTTCCCGGTGCCGGTGACACCGCCCTGGCCAGGAGCTGGTCGAGGCGGTTGGCAAAGGCCTGGCGGTCGGATTTTTTCAATGGCGGCGGGCCGCCGGTCTCGATGCCGCTGCCGCGCAACTCGTCGAGCAGGTTGCGCATGCTCAACCGTTCGTGGATGTTGTCCCGGTCGATCACTTCACCGCGCGGTCCGAGAACGTGGACCCGATTGTCGACCAACTGTGCCGCCAGCGGGATGTCGGCGGTAACCACCAGGTCTCCCGCTTCGGCTTCGGCGGCGATGTGCGTGTCCGCGACATCCATCCCGGCCGCGACTCGTATGGTGGTAATGTGCGGAGATGGCGGCACCTTCAGGGGTTGGTTGGCCACCAGGGTCAGCCTGATCCCGGTTCTTGCCGCGGCGCGGTAGAGGATCTCCTTGACGCTTTTCGGACAAGCGTCGGCATCGACCCAGATCTGCATGTTCAGAATCCGTCCTGATGGCGGCTTATTTGCAGCGCATGGTTTTTCGGCCATCTTCAAACAGGACATCGACTTTGCGCGCGCCGGCGATTCGCTGAACCAGGCCCAGGCCGAAGAGCGGGTGGTTGATCAGGTTGTTGACCCGGTACTCGCCGTCCATGGAGTAGTCCCTGGCCGCAGCACTGTCCAGGCTGGGACGCAACTCCTCCCATTCCTTGCGTTCGGCAATCCTCGGGTCGACGGGTTTTCGTGTCGCCGGCTTTCTGGGCGCCGTGGGGGGGCGGTACTTGTGCTGCCTGTCGCAGGTGCCGCATTGGACTTTTTCCGGTCCTTCCGTACCCATGATGATGATGGTGTGCGAGGTGTTTTTCCGGCACTTGGTGCAACGGCCTTCAATCGGATCGCCTGGTGATAGAGCAGTCTCTGACATGGTCATCCTTCCTTGTAGGGGGAGCAGCAGAAGGCAAGGGCCGGGCTCGCGGTACCGGCAGGGTCCGTCTGCTTGATTGCCTGAAGGCTGGGCATGATCCAGCCCTTTTCAGCTTGCAGCAGCTCTCGCGGCTAAGGAAGCGCGCGAGGGCTGTCATGATTGTGAAGGCGTTTCAGGAAGGCGGATGGTTGATCCTGTGCCGTTTTGCCCGGTTGCCCGGACATCCCTGCGTACATACTCCTACAACCATACACCCTGTCGCGGGCAAAGGAAACCGTGACAGCGGAAAAAACTGGATCTGGCGGGAAGCCGCAGGGCCGGATTGGATCCGCTGCCGGCCTCCTGCCGGGCGGGTTACAGGATCCCGCGACGATTTTCCGCGGTGCGTCCCCGTGGGCGTCTGCGGGCCGGTTGCGGACGAGATCCGTTGCCGGCCGGGGAGCCTTTACGCGGTCGTGCCGCCTGCGGAGACCGGGGGCTCTGTCCGCTGCGGGCAGGCGCGGGAAGCCGGTAGTCGAAGTCCTTTAGCCTGCGTTGCTCGACCTGTTGGTCGAGAACCTTTTCGATCGCCCGCACCATCGCCCGATCTTCCTCGGTGATCAGAGTGAAAGCGTCGCCGCTGCGGCTGGCGCGGCCGGTACGGCCGATGCGGTGGATATAGGCTTCAGTGGTGTTGGGAATGTCGAAGTTGATGACGTGTGAAACCTGTGAAACGTCAATACCGCGGGCGGCGATATCGGTGGCCACCAGGATCTGGACGCTGCCGTCACGAAAGCCGTTGAGGGCCGCCTGGCGTTTGTTCTGGGAAAGGTTACCCTGCAGCGAGGTGGCCCGGTAGCCGCTTTTGCCGAGTTTCTCGCCGAGGCGCTTGGCGCGATGCTTGGTGCGGGTGAAGACCAGCACCGATTCGGTGTCGGTCTGCTGCAGCAGTTTGAGCAGCAGGTTGGTCTTGAGATGCTGCGGCACAGGGTAGAGAGCATGACTGACCGTTTCCGCCGGGGCGACGATATCGACCTGCACCCGTTCCGGGTCGGTGAGGACTTCCTCGGCCAGGTGGCGGATCTCTTTCGGCATGGTGGCGGAGAAGAGCAGGGTCTGTCGTTGGACCGGCAGCGCCTTGATGATCCGTCGGATGTCGGGCAGAAAGCCCATGTCGAACATCTGGTCCGCCTCGTCGAGGACCAGCATCTGCAACCGGCGCAGGTCGATGGTGCCCTGTTGAATGTGATCGAGCAGGCGTCCCGGGCAGGCGACGACGATATCAACCCCCTTTTTCAGTCGGGAGATCTGCGGGTTGATGCCGACACCGCCGTAGATGGTGGTGCTGCGCAGGCCGCTCTGGTTGCCGAGCAGGCTGAGTGATTCGTGAATCTGCTCGGCCAGTTCGCGGGTCGGGGCAATGACCAGGGCGCGAACCCCGCCGCGTGGTCCCGTCATCAGGCGATGCAGGATCGGCAGGCCGAAGGCCGCGGTTTTCCCGGTGCCGGTCTGGGCCAGGCCCATGACATCGCGCTGCCGCATGATTTTTGGAATGGCCTGTGCCTGAATCGGTGTCGGAGTCGTGTAGCCGGCTGCCGTGATGCCGGCGTTGATTTTCGGGTGGAGATTGAAACTGCTGAAATTCATAGGGTCCTTTTTTGCGGTCCGATACTTGCGGCCGATGGGGACTGTTGCGGGAGAGGGGACGCGGCCGATGACGGCCGGAATGAAAAAAGCCCCGGATGATTCCGGAGCCTGAAGAGACGTCTTTTCAATCCTGGAACAGCGGTATTGGTGTCTCCGCCCTTTTCTTCTGAGGACGCGAAACTTGATAGACAGTATCAGGCATGGTGGTGAAAAGTCAAGCGTGCCCCGCTGCCGGGTGGACAGTTCCACCATTTTCATCCGTCTGTTGGAAAGCATATTTTGAACGAATTTTCCATAGAGTCTGCAAAGGTTGGTCACTTTTTGTGGTTTTTCCATTATTCTGTTCTTTTCTGAAAACCCGTGAGGTATGACATGAAAAAGTTCTTGGGAACACTCAAAACCCTCCTGCAGGAGAGCGGTTCCCTTTACCTTGAGTTGCTCAAGGTGATGGTGCCGGTGATGATCCTGGTGCGTCTCGCCGTCGAATTCGGAGCCATTGACCTGGTGGGTAAAATTGTCGCCCCGGTCATGTCCCTGGTCGGCCTGCCGGGCGAGATGGGCTTTGTCTGGGTGACCGCCTTGCTGGTCAACATCTACGCCGCTGCCGCGGCGCTGCTGACGCTGTTGCCTTCGGTGCCCCTCAGCATCGCCCAGGCGACGGTCCTCGGCGCGATGATCCTGATCGCCCATTCGCTGCCCGTCGAGCAGCGTATCGCCCAGAAAGCCGGGGCCGGTTTTCTCTTCACCCTGGTGCTGCGCCTGGCCGCTGCCCTGGTCTATGGCGTCCTGCTCAACCTGGTCTACAATGGCTTCGCCGGGATGCAGCAACCGGCACAGGTGGTCTTTCTGCAGCTGACCCCGCCCGCCGCAGACTGGGGGACCTGGGCCCTCACCGGCCTCAAGTCGCTGTGGTCGATTTTCTGGATTATTACCGTCCTGCTGGCCGGTCTGCGGCTGCTCGACCGGGCCGGCATCACACCGCTGCTGGCCAGGGCCCTGACCCCGCTGCTGCGCCTGATGGGGATCGGCAGCTCCGCCACCTCGATGACCGTCACCGGAAGCCTGCTGGGGATCTCCTACGGTGGTGCCCTGATTCTCAGGGAGGTGCGGACCGGAAAGGTCTCAGCCGGGGACGTCTTCCTCTCCCTCTGTTTCATGTGTATCTGCCACAGCCTGATCGAAGACACCCTGTTCGTGATGGCTTTCGGCGGCCACTGGTCCGGCCTGCTGGTCGGCCGCTTCCTCTTCGCGCTGCTGGTGACCACGCTGCTGGCGCGGATTGTCGTCCGGATGCCGGGTCGGACGGTGGAGCGTTTCCTGTTCGGGCGGGCGGCGGCCCTGTCCGGATCCGAAAATCCTTGATCTGAACCGATTTTTTTGCCGATGATGACGATATGAGACAGGGGATCCTGAAGGCCGACATTCTGCTGCTGATCACCGCCACCATCTGGGGCCTGGCTTTCGTTGCCCAGCGGCTCGGGATGGACTATGTCGGTCCTTTCACCTTCAACGCGGTGCGCTTTGCCCTCGGCAGCCTGTCGCTGCTGCCGCTGATCGCAGTGCTGGGCCAGCGCCAGCCGCCGCCGATGCCGGTGGCGCGGATCCCGGTCTTCAAGGGCGCGCTGCCGGCCGGGTTGGCCCTCTTTGCCGGCTCCCCCCCTGCAGGTCATCGCTCAGCGCGACGCCCATCCCGCCCACTCGGCGATCATCATGAGTCTCGAAGGGGTGTTCGCGGCGATTGGCTGCTGGTGGCTGCTGGGCGAAGTCCTCTCTCTGCGCGGCCTGTTCGGCTGCGCCCTGATGCTGGCCGGGATGATCGTTTTTGGAGCTGTCGATTTTCCTGGGGCGAAGGAAGGATGGTCCGGAACTGGCCGTACCGCTGGCTCCGGCGGAGGACTGATTCAGGCCGGAGCGATTTGCGTCAGCGCCGCCTCGCGCGCCAGCATCGCCCGCTTGCGGGTCGTGCCCCAGCGGTAGCCGCCGATGCCGCCGCTGCTGCGCAGCACGCGGTGGCAGGGGATCAGGCAGGCGATCGGGTTGTGCCCCACGGCGGTGCCGACCGCCCGGTGCGCTCCCCGGTGGCCGACGGCCCGGGCCAGGGTGCCGTAGCTCACGACACGTCCTTCCGGAATCTTCAGCAGCGCCTCCCAGACCTTGAGCTGGAAGTTGGTCCCCTTGAGCAGCAGCCGCAGCGGCTCGTCCTGCTCCCTGTCGGGTGCTGCAAAAATCCTATCGACCAGAAGCCCGGTTCGTTCCGTATCCTCCGCTAGTTCAGATTGTCGCCACTCTGAACGCAGTTCCTCGATTGCCTGCCGCCTGCCGTCTTCGACGAAGGAGAGGGCGCAGATGCCGCGTGTGCTGGCGGCGAGCAGGCAGTCGCCGAAGGGGGTGGAATGGAAGCCGTAGAACAGCTGCAGGTCGCGGCCGAAGCTCTTGTATTCGCCGGGGGTGACCGCCTCGACGCTGACGAACAGGTCGTGCAGCCGCCCCGGCCCGCTCAGGCCGACCTCGAAGGCCGTCTCCAGCACCGACTCCGAGGCGCGCAGCATCTGCTTGGCATGCTCGACGGTCAGGTACTGCAGGAACCGTTTCGGGCTGACCCCTGCCCAACTCTTGAACAGGCGTTGAAAGTGAAAGGGGCTGAAGCCGATATGGGCCGCCACCGTTTCGAGGGAGGGTTGCTCGGAGGCATGATCTTCCAGGAAGCGGATGGCCTGCGCGATGTGCTGATAATCAGGATGGTCCATCGATCTTCTCCTTCGTCGGAGTTTAACCGAGTCCGGTCAGGATAGACAAGGGAAGGAAAATGGGCCACCCGATTCTTGCTTTTCAGACTTTCGCAAGAATCGGGTGGCTGGCCGCTACTCCTGGCATTATTCTGTTGCCGAAATGAAAGGAAGTTGAGAAATGAACCAGATCAATCGGCGCATGAGGGCTACGGAATGGCTGTTGCTGATCCTCCTCTCCATCCTCTGGGGAGGGTCGTTCTTCTTTGTCGGTGTGGCGGTGAAGGCGCTGCCGCCCTTCACCCTGGTGCTGCTGCGGGTCGGCCTGGCTGCGCTGGCGTTGCATATCGTCCTGCGCGGGATGGGTTTGCGGATGCCACGCGATGGCGGAACCTGGGCGGCCTTCTTCGGGATGGGCCTGCTCAACAACATGCTCCCCTTTTCTCTGATCGTCTGGGGGCAATCCCAGATCGCCAGCGGCCTGGCCTCGATTCTCAACGCCACCACGCCGCTCTTTACCCTGGTGGTGGCGCACTTGCTGACCCGCGATGAACGGCTGAGCGGAGGCAAACTGGCCGGCATTCTGCTCGGGCTTACCGGCGTGGCGGTGATTATCGGCCCGGAGAGCCTGAAAGGACTCGGCGGCGCGTTGCTGCCGCAGCTGGCGGTGCTCGGCGCGGCCCTCTCCTACGCCTGCGCCGGGGTCTTCGGCCGCCGTTTCGGACGCATGGGGATCACGCCGTTGCAGACCGCCACCGGGCAGGTGAGCGCCTCGACCCTCCTGCTACTGCCGCTGGCGCTGCTGGTCGACCGTCCCTGGCAGCTCGCCGTGCCGGGACCGCCGGTGTGGGGCGCGGTTCTCGGCCTGGCGCTGGTTTCGACCGCGCTCGCCTACATCATTTATTTCCGGTTCTATCCACCAAACAAAGGTGGTCTGTGACGTAATTTGACACAATATCAGTGGATCATGCTCCCCAAAGGAGGATGATCCATGAATCTCAATCAGTTTCGCAAACGATTTCCCACGGAGGCAGTGGCCCGCAAGTTTTTGGAAAAAGCAATCTGGCCCAATGGCAGAGTTTGCCCGCACTGTGGTTGTCTGAAATCCTGGCCGATCAGAGGGCGCACAGCCCGACCCGGCCTTTACGAGTGTGGCGGTTGCCATGGCCAGTTTACCGTGACAACCAAAACACCTTTACACGGCACCAAGTTGCCGTTGCGAACATGGCTGATGGCTCTGTATTTCATGATCAATTCCAGCAAAGGCGTATCATCCGTATTCCTGGCCAAATGGATCGGAGTTAATCAGAAAACGGCCTGGAAAATCGGCCATGCCATTCGGGCCATGATGGCCGCGCACGGAAATGCTATAGGGCAACTGTCTGGAATTGTTGAACTGGACGAAAAATACCTTGGCGGAAAGCCCAGGTTTCAGCGTGGAGTGAAACATCCCAGAGGTAAAGGAACCCGGAAGTCCTGTGTTCATGTAGCGGTCAGTCGCAAAGGGTTCGCTCGGGCAAGCGTTGTCGACAATGACAGTTACGCAACCCTGGCGCCGCATATCAGGAAGGTTGTCGCGTCAGACGCTCAACTTATGACAGACCAGCTTCAGACCTATATCGCTATTGGGAAGGACTTCGCCAGTCACGAAAGCGTCCATCATGGTATCAAGGAGTTCGCTAGGGGTAACGCCCATGTCAATACGGCTGAATCTTTCAACGCAACCCTAGAGAGGGCCAAGCAAGGCGTCTTCCATTACATCAGTCGCCAGCACCTGCCACGCTACCTTGGCGAAGTTGTCTTCCGGTGGAATAATCGTGACCCCGTGGAGAGGGTACAGCGAAACGGATTGTCAAAGATCATTATGCAAGCCAAACCGGTACTTGAACAGTTCGACAACCTGCTCCAATATGCGGTTGGCACACAGCTAAGACGGACTATTTACGGCGGCATCGCCGTTCCACAACCTTTGTTTGGTGGATAGAACCGTTTATTTCCGCCTGCTCGCCACCGCCGGCGCTACCAACCTGCTACTGGTGACCCTGTTGATCCCGGTCAGCGCCATCCTCCTTGGTGCGCTCTTCCTCGAGGAACAGTTCGCGGCTACGGATTTCGCCGGCATGGTGCTGATCGGGCTGGGCCTGCTGGGGATTGACGGGCGGCTGGCGGCGCGAATCCGGTTATCCGGTTCGACCGCATCCTGAAGGGGCAGGGGACTGGTTCGAATGATTTTTTGCGGATCTGCTGTACCTCTTCCTCGCTGATGCCGAGGGCGAGGAGGAAGCCTGAAGTGTGAAGCTGTAAGCGGGGCAAGGGGAATCTGCGTTTTTTTTTGTTTCCAGGTGCCCGATCCCTTGCAACTCGCTGTCTACCTCAAAAGTTCGGCGGTGACAGGGCTTCATCAGGAGGAGTTGCTAAACTGAAGGACTTGTTGCAGAGTATCTCTCGTCAAGCTGTTTGCAAGTGGAAAGGGAAAACCTGATGGACCATCTCAGTCTCGCCGCCGCCCTGATCGCGATCACCATCCTGACCCTCACTCCAGGGGTCGATACCATGCTGATCATCCGCAACACTGCCCGCGGCGGCTGGCGCGACGGCGCGGTCAGCAGCCTCGGCATCTGCTCGTCGCTCTTCCTCCATGCCGGGATCTCGGCGGTGGGGATCTCTGTGATTCTGATGCAGGTTGTCTGGGCTTTCAGCCTGCTGAAATTGGCTGGCGGAGCCTACCTGGTCTGGCTGGGCCTGACCAGCCTGCGCAAGGGCCTGCGGCGCGAAATCTTCGAACTGGAGCAAGACCGGATGGCGACTCTGGAAGGTTTCGCGGCCGGACGTTCCCTGCGCGAGGGCTTCCTCTCCAACCTGCTCAATCCCAAGGCGGTGGTTTTCTACATGGCCTTCCTGCCGCAGTTCATCGACCCGGCCCGATCGGCCTTGCTGCAATCGTTTTTTCTGGCCGGGTGCCATTTTGCCATCGCCATGCTCTGGCAGTGCCTGCTGGCGCTGATGGTCCGGCAGGTCAAGGGTTGGTTGCAGCGTCCGCGGGTCAGCCAGTGGTTCCACGGCCTCACCGGCACGGTGCTAGTCGCCCTCGGCCTGCGCATGGCGGTGGAGCATCAGTAGCGGCAAGTCATTGACGGGCTGACAGACTCCCGACCTCGGCGCGTTTCTCGCGCGCCAACACCCAGAAAATCAACAGCAGAAAACTCGACCCGGCAATGGCGAAGATGAAGCCGTGGCGGAAGGTGTCTTGGAAGGCGTAGCTGGTCGCCTGCAGCTGTTCGACCTTGCTCAGCATCAACCGCGCGGCGACCCGGGGTTCGACCTTGATGTTGCTTGTCAATTGGTGTCCCCAGCTGGAGAACTGGTTCAGCAGGTGCGGCAGATTCTGCACCGGGGCGATGTTCTCGTAGTGGACAGCGGTGCTCTTCTCCAGGGTGTTGGTGGCGATGGCGGTGCCGAGGGAGCCGCCGACGAACCGCAGGTAGTGCATCAGGCTGACTCCCTGGGCGGTGCGCGGCCCGAGGTTGCGCAACGCCAGGGCCGACAGCGGCGCGAAGAAGGCGCCGAGACTGATTCCCAGGGGGATGGTCAACAGCGCTGCCCGGGCGGCCGGGGTGTAGTAATTGAGAGAAGGAAGCAGCCAGTAGCTGGTGACCAGGTAGAGCGCGGTACTGCACAGCAACACTTTCTGCGGCCCGTAACGGTCGCTGAGGATGCCGGCCAGTGGTGAGAAAATGGCGATGAAAATGGCGAAGGCGAGCATGTGCAGCCCGGTGTCGAAGGTGCTCAGTCGCTTGAGGTTTTCATAATACAGCGGCAGCAGGTAGAAGATCTGGTAGATCGACAGGCCGAGGACAAGGAAATAGAAGCCCATCGACAGGCTGTAGACCCGGTCACGGAAGATGGCGACGTCGATCAGCGGCTTTTTCGCCCGCAGTTCGTTGGCCAGGTAGAGCAGCAGCAGGATGGCGCTGGCGTAGCCGAGAACACCGATCAGGGTCGACTGCCCCCAGCCGAGCTGCTGTCCCTTGGAGAGCAGCACCAGCAGGCTGACGGTGAAGCCGCCGAGTAGCAGGTAACTGAGGAAATTGAATTCGAGTCGTCTGGTGTGGCCGGGCAGTTTGGGCAGCAGCATCGCTCCGGCCAGCAGGTTCAGGGCCCCGGTCGGCAGATTGATGAAGAAGACCCAGCGCCAGTTGAGATGTTCGGTGATCCAGCCGCCGACGGTCGGCCCGAGGGACGGGGCAAAGCTGACGCCCATGGCGTAGATACCCATCGCCAGTCCGCGCTTCTCAGGAGGGTAGATCAGGAACAGGATGGTCTGGGCCGAGGCCATGATCAACGCCTCGCCGAGGCCCTGCAGCACCCGGGCGCCGATCATCTCACCCAGAGTGCCCGCCAGACCGCAGAAGAAACTGGCGCCGGTAAAGACCACCAGCCCGATCAGGAACAGGCGCTTGAGACCCAGCACCGCGCCGAGGCTGTGAGTCAGCAACAGGCCGACCGCCGCCGCCGTCATGTAGGCGGTGATCACCCACTGCACGCCGTAAAGATCGGTCGCCAGCGGTCCCATCATCTTCGGCACCACCACGTCGACCACGGTGGTGTCGAGGATTGCCATGAAGGAGCCGACCATGACGATCAGCGTCAGCACCACCCGGTAACCGGTCGAAATCTCGCGGTAGATTTCTGTCGGAGCGTTCATTCTCAGCCTTTTTGCCGGCGGATTTCGATCTCGCCGCCCAGTCCCACCCGCAACAGTTCCCGCGGCCCCCCGGTAATGCGGATGCGGACCGGGATGCGTTGCGCGACCTTGGTGAATTCCCCGGCGGAAATATCCCGCGGGGCAAGGGCGAAGGTCGCCGCCGATGCCGGCAGGATCTGTTCGACCTCGCCCTGCCAGTGCAGGTCAGGGTAGGCGTCCATGCTGATGCTGACCTCGGCGCCGGGTTGGACCCCTTCCAGCTTGTTTTCCTCCAGCAGCGCATTGAGGTAGAGTTCGGCGGGATTGACCAGGGCGTAGACCGGCCGGCCGGGGGAGACCTGGCTGTTGGGGGTGACCAGGCGTTTGGCGACCCGGCCTTCGATGGGGCTGAACAGGCTGGTGTTGCGCAGATCCCGCCGGGCCTTGTCCAGCCTGGCCTGCAGCCGCCTGACATTCTGTTCTGCGCCTTTCAGCTGCTGATCGAGTTCGTCCAGTTGCTTCAATTGCGCCCGGGCCAGCCGACGTTTAAGCCGAGCGGTGGTTATGGCCGGGTCGAGAGCCTGTTTGCCACTTTCAATGGCACGCAGTTCGGCCTGCTTGCTGTCGAGTTCAGTTTCCAGGGATTCGAGCCGATGACGGGCGATGACCTGCTGCTTGAGCAGATTGCGATAACGTTGTCGATCGCGCTGGAGTTGTTCGATGAGCATTTTCAGGCTGTCACTACGGGCCTGTTGCGCCTGCTGTTCATGCTGCAGCCGCTCGATGTCGGCAGCCGCCATCTGCACCTGAAGGTTCAGTTCTTTACCGAGCCGCCGACGTTTGAGCTGCAGGGCGGCGCGTTGTCGATCGGCGGTGTTCAACTCCGCCTGCAGCCGCTCCACTTCCAGCTGGTAGGGGGTGGGGTCGATACGGGCCAGCAGCTCCCCTTTGTGAATCACCTCCCCCTCCTTTTTCTTCAACTCAAGCAGGGTTCCGCTGATGCGGTCGAAGCCGATCTCGGTGAGGCTGTCGCTGGCGACAAAAACGGCATTGGTGACGGCAAAATTAAGGCGATGATGGATGAAGCGGGCCAGCCCGGCGAGCAGGATGATCACCATCGCCAGCAGCACGATTTGCGAGAGGCGGCGCCGATTCAACGGCGGTTTTTTTTCGGTCATGGTTTTCCTCCAGGGAGCAGGGCGACGATATGTTCGGCAATGACGACCGGATTGTCGTGCTGCAGTTGAAATCCGGGTAGAAAACGCCTGAGGCCGGCATTTTGAAAATGTTGCATCACCAGGCCGATAATCGAACCGGCCAAAAGAAAGGGATCGAACTGCGGTGCAAGCTCACGACAGAGCCGTTGCAGCTCGCGGGTCACTTCGCTGAAGACCGATTCGGCGGTCAACTGCAGTCGCTGCCGGTCGCCGTCGAGCAATTCGCGCTGCAGCAGCCGCTGAAAGGTGCGATCCTCTGTCAGTTGCCGGCACAGCGTCTCGACCAGGTTTCGCAGTCGCCGGTCGGCGGGACCGTCCTCCCGCAGCAGGGTCAGCAGCTGGGCCGTACGGTCAGCAAAGGCCTGTTTCATGGCTGCCAGGTAGAGGGCCTGTTTGTCTGGAAAATGATGGTAGAGGCTGGCGCTGCTCTGCCCGCAACTGCGGGCGATATCCCGCATGCTGACCCCGTTGTAGCCGGATTCGGCAAACAGGGGGATGGCGCGGTCGAGAATGGCATCGCGGCTCAGGTTGGCTCGTCTGCTCATGATGTCCCTCCCGAAACGGCGTCATCTCCCCGCGCATGTCGCAACAGGGCGAGGGCGCGCAGATAGTCGTAATGGGCCGACTGCAGATCGGTTTCGGCCCGGGTTAGAAGAGTGCGGGCGTCGAGCAGGTCGCTGGTGGAGATCAGATTTTCACGGAATTGCAGGGTCGAGAGACGGTGATTCTCCCGCGCCTGTCTGAGAGCCGCCTCGGCCGTGGTCTGGTTCTGTCGCGCGACTTCGAGTTGCTCGAGAGCCGCTTCGACTTCCAGCCGGATCTGGTCCTGCAGGGTCTTGAGCGCCTGTTCGCCGGCGCTGATCTGGTGACGGGCGGCAATGGCGCGGGAGCGGTCGGCGCCCGCGGCGAACAGGTTCCAGTCCAGTTGCAGGCCGATACTGGCATTGTCCCGGTTGCGGTAGGGGTTGTCGTTGGTCGCGATGTCGGTGCCGTCGCGCTGATAGCTGCCGACCAGGCTGACGCGGGGATAGAAACGGCTCTGTTCCAGCCTGAGGCGTTCCCCGGCCATGGCGATTGCGCGTCGTGCCGCATTGATTTCCGGCCGTTTCTGCAGTGCCCCGGCTTCAAGCTCTTCAAGCTCCAGGCGGGGAGGCGGCGGGATGTTCGGCGCGCTCAACTGAAGAGATTCCCGGCGGGGGAGGCCGATCAGCAGTGCCAGCCGACTTTTGGCTAGCCGCTGCTCTCCGGCGATCTTTTTACGCCGCAACTCCGCCTGGGCGAGGGCGACTTCCGCCTTGAGCAGATCATTGCGCGGAATCAGCCCCTGGTCGAACAGCGCGCGGGCATCCTGCAGATGTTCCTGCAGTTGGTCATGTTCCTCGTCGGCCAGCCGCAGTTGGTCGCGGGCCTCCAGCAGATCGAGATAGCGCAGGCTGGTTTCCAGCAGCAGGTCACTGCGGGCCTGCCGCAGGTCGAAATCAGCCAGGTCGACCTCAAGCCTGGCCAGGTTCTGCCGGGCGCTGAGGGCGTAACCGGTGAACAGCGGCTGGATCAGGTCAAGCTCGTAGTGATAGATGCTGCGGTCGTTGACTGGAAACTCCAGACCGTCGAACCGTTCAATGGGCTGATCGCGCAAATAGTTGCCGGTGGCCTTGAAGTCGAGCCGGGGCAGACGGTCGGCGCTTGCGGCGCGGGCCTGGTACTGCCGGCTGCGCAGGGTTTCCTGTCGCTGTTTGATGGCACTCTGGTTCTGCAGGGCCAGCTGTCGGGCAGTCGTCAGGTCAAGGGGACGGGCCTGGGCCGTTGCCGTTCCGAAACAGAGAAACAGGAGGACAAGAATTGATGGGCGCATGGTTGACCTCGGACAATGAATTAAAACGAACGTTCGATAAAATAAGTCGCGGAAGCAACGACGTCAAGGGGAAACTCCATGAATTGCAGGGTTCGCCTTCCACGAAATGAATAGGCGGTGGAGAAAAGGGAAAAATCTCGTTGCTGACAATTCGTCCCCCGATAGTCTTGTCAGACAGAGTCCATGCCAAGGAGACCAAACCATGCAACCTGTTGCTCATTGATGAGTGACATTGTCCTGCCGCCTCGTTCTTCTTTGCAGCCCAGACAGATTTGTGATAAGAACAAAACATGGGGAAACGAGAGATATTTCAATATATTCGCGAGAACAAGCCGGAACTTGAAGAGCGCTTTGCGGTTGGTAAACTCGGACTTTTCGGCTCCTTTGTCCGAGAAGAGGAAACTGCAGGGAGCGATATCGATCTACTGGTTTCCTTCCGTCGAGAAATTGATCTCTTCCATTTTCTTGAGTTAAAAAATTTCCTTGAAGATCACTTGGGGAAAGAGGTCGATCTGGTGATGGAATCTGCCCTTAAGCCGGAGATTGGCAAAAGGATCCTTTCCGAGGTCGAGTATGTCTGAGGGAAGGGAGGTTACTGATTACCTCATCGACATTCTTCAGTGCCTTGAGGAAATCGAAGAATTTACCACCGGGTTCGATTTTCAAACCTTCTCTTCTGACAGAAAAACCATTAATGCTGTCCTGCGCAGCCTGGAGGTCATGGGGGAAGCTGCCAAACACATTCCCGAAGCCATTCGTCAGGTCTCTCCCGAGATTCCCTGGAAAAGTATGGCAGGTCTGCGCGATGTCCTGATACACGATTACATGGGTGTCGATCTGCGCACCGTGTGGAATGTCGTTCAGGACCGTCTTCCAGGATTGCCGCCCCTGCTGAAAAAACTGATTTCCTGAGGTTCAATCCATCCAGCGTGCTATTGCTGTGACCTTTTCTGTCGCGTGCCTAAATAGATTATGTATGTAGGTACGGGGCCTGATGCCCACTCGTGAGGGAGATTTTGACCGCTCAGAAAACCATCGCCAGCTATCGTCGTATGCGCCAACAGCCGCTCTGGCGCCTGTTGGCGGCAGACAACGGCCCGGTCATTATCGGCCTGCTGCAGACGCTGCTGTACGAAAAGGAACGCAGTCTGCCGGCGTCGCTGTTGATCGAACGACTGGACCGGGAGTTGGAAGAGTTGCGTAACCGTGGTGATGATTTTCCCCAGACCGCACAGGCCTATATCGCCGGCTGGTTGCGTGATGGCTATCTTGAACGACGTTACCCCAGCGGGTCGAGCGAGGAGGAATATGAACTCTCTACCGCCTCCGTTGATGCCATCCGTTTTCTGCAGGGACAGATCAAACCGCATTCGGCGGCGACTGAGAGCCGTCTGTCGCTGGTGATTCAATCTCTGGTGGGGCTGGCCGAAGAAACCGATCGCGATAAGTATCGCCGCATCGACCACCTGATCGCTGAACAGGAACGCATCGAACAGGAAATCGAGTCGATCCAACAAGGCCGGATGAAGGTTCTGCCACGGCCGGTGGCTGTGGAACGGACACGTGAAATTATTGCTCTGGCGGAGGATCTGACCGGTGATTTCCGTCGCGTGCGGGACCAGTTTGAGCAACTGAACCGGGAACTGCGTGAATGCATCATGGACAGTGACGGCCATCGCGGCGATGTCCTCGATTCTCTCTTTGCCGGCATTGACCTGATTGCCGAGAGCGACGCCGGACGCAGTTTTTCCGCTTTCTGGCGCCTGTTGACCGATCCGGAGCAGTCCGCCACCCTCGAAGAGGCCCTCGACAGTGTTTTGTCGCGCGGTTTTGTCGGCGAACTCCAGTTTGAAGAACGCCGCTTTCTGTTGCGCCTGACCCGCAATCTGCTGGAGCAGGGCGGCTCAGTCCATGAGGTGCTGCAGACTTTTGCCCGCAGCCTCAAGCACTTTGTCCAAAGCCGAGAGTTTCTTGAACAACGGCGTATCAACCAGTTGCTGCAGAAGGCCCAGCAGGCGGCCCTGCTCCTCAAGGAGGAGGTCAAAGCGACCGAGGATCTGCATTACATCCTGGAGTTGACCAGCTGTCGTTTGCGTTCATTCTCCCAGCTGGTACTGCACGACCCCAGCCTGCAGGCCGAGGCAGAACCTATGGGTGATGGAGAGGCTGCGCCGATTGACCTGGATACGGTCAGCGAACTGGTCGCCCAATCGGAGATCGATTTCCGCAGCCTGAAAGCCGATATCCTGGCCTGTCTGGAGAATTGCACCCAGGTCACCATTGCCGAAGTTCTGAGGTCTTTTCCGGCCAGCCAGGGGCTTGGTAGCGTGGTCGGTCTGCTGGCTCTTGCCAGCCGCCACGGGATGGATGGTAAGGAGACGGAGCAGGTGGTCTGGACAGGGGATGACGGGGTTACGCGGGCTGCACAGATCCCCAAATATTACTTCCTCAAGGAGCAGTGTGATGGACTGCAATGAAGAACCGGCTACGGTGGAGCTGACCGAGCCGGCAACCGAGACGGCCCTCTATCCGGGAGACTGCGGTGAGCTGGCACTGGAGACGCGGCGGGTTTTGGTCCAGTTGCTTATCGGGCCGGCCCTCGAGGGCCGGCGCCATTCGAAGCTCTGGCCGGTTCTGGTCCGTGATGAGACGTTGATACGGCGCCGTCTCGCCGATCTGTTTCTCGATCTGGTCATTGATCGTGAACAGCAGGTCGCCTTTATCCGCCAGGCCGATACCGGTGAGTTGGAGGTGCCGATCCTGCTGCGCCGTGCCCAGTTGACGCTGATCGACTCCCTGCTGCTGCTCCACCTGCGCCAGCGGCTGACCCAATCGGCGGCCCAGGGGGAACGCGCAGTGGTTTCGGTAGGGGAACTGAATGAAGCCCTGTCGGTCTATCGGCGGGTCGGCAGTACCGATCAGGCCGGGTTTGAGAAACGGGTGCATGCTTCAATTGAGAAGATCAAAAAGCTGAGCCTTTTGCGTAAGATTAGGGCCAGCGAAGATCGCTTTGAAATCTCTCCGACCCTGAAGCTGCTCTTCTCCGCCGAGGAGATTCAGGCCTTGCGGGCGACCTATCAGCGCATGACCAGTGAGACGTTGAACACTCTGCCGACATCAACTGTCCAATCGGAGATTTCACATGAGTCAGGCTGAACCCAGCGGGTTGTTTTTTGCCCGCGAGCAATATCGTCTCTGTCGCCTTCAGGTCTACAACTGGGGGACCTTTTCCGGCCTGCATGACATCCCGATAGCCGAGGATGGCTTTCTGTTTGTCGGTCGTTCCGGGTCCGGTAAATCGACCCTGCTCGATGCCATCTCGACCCTGCTGGTGCCGCCGCGCTGGATCGATTTCAACGCCGCCGCGCGTGAAGCCGACAAGACCGGGCGGGACCGTAACCTGGTCAGTTATATCCGCGGTGCCTGGGCCGAACAGAAGGAAGAAAGCAGCGGCGAAATTGCGACACGATTTCTGCGTCGTGGCACCACATGGTCGGCGCTGGCGCTCAGTTATCGGCGTTCGGATGGGCATATGGTGGTCTTGAATCAGCTGATGTGGCTACGTGGCAATGCCAACGGCAACAGCGACGTGCGGCGACAGTATCTGATTCATGAGCAGAATTTAGACCTGCGGGAACTGGAATTCTTCGGACAGAGCAATTTCGATGTGCGGAAATTGAAGCAGGCCTTCCCCGGGGTGTTCATTCGTGGCGAGTTCCGCCCCTATTGTGAGCGCTTTTGTCGCCTGTTCGGTATTGAGAACGAGATGGCGCTGCGCCTGCTGCACAAAACCCAGTCAGCCAAAAATCTCGGTGACCTCAACAGCTTCCTGCGTGAATTCATGCTCGACAAGCCGGCCACATTCACCGTTGCCGAACGACTGGTCAGTGAGTTCGATGAGCTGAGCGCCGCCCACCAGGCGGTTGTGACCGCGCGGCAACAGGTCGAGACCCTGTCTCCTGCCCGCGACCGCTACCAGCAACACCAGACCCTGCGCACAGAGATTGGACGGCTGGAAGATCTGCGGCTGGGTCTCGATCCCTATTGTGAACTGCAGCGGCAGAGACTGTTGAACGAACGCCTGGTCCAACTCCGGGTGGAAGAGGAGGGCCTGCGCGGTGAGGAAGGGCAGTTGCGCGCCCGCTTGGAGGAGGAACGTGGCAGCCTGCGCGAACTGGAACAGCGTCACCGTGACAGCGGTGGCGGGCAACTGGAGGCCTGGCGGCAGGAGCAGACGGAGCTGGAAAGCCAACGTAATGCCCGGTTGCGGCACCGTGGCAGCGCGGAAGAGGCCTGTCGCAAGCTGGGCTGGCAACTGGCCGAGGCACCGGCCCCGTTTGCCGAACAGGTCGGCCAGGCCCGCCGGACCTTGGAGAGCTGGGAGATCGACAGTCGGACATTGCGTGGTCAACGTGATGAACTGGTGGTTGAAAAGCAACGGCTCAAAACCGATTTTGCACAGGTTCGCGAAGAGATTCAGGCTCTGGAGCGGCAGCCTTCCAACATCCCGGCCCGAATGCTGGCCTTGCGCCGCGAGGTCTGTGAGGCGCTGGGCATCGCCGAAGGCGCGCTCCCCTTTGTCGGGGAACTTCTGGAGGTGAAACCGGACCAGGCTGACTGGCGGGGCGCCATCGAAAGAGTGCTGCATGGCTTCGCTCTCTCTCTGCTGGTCGAAGAACGGCACTACGCGGCCCTGAGCAACCACCTCAATACCCGGCATTTGGGCCAACGTCTGGTTTATTATCGTTGTGGGCGCATCGGGGCTGGGCAGCAACGTCCCCTGGCCCAGGCCTCCCTGGTGCTTAAACTGCAGGTCAAGGATTGCCCCCAGAGGGAATGGCTGAGTCACGAGTTGCGCCGCCGGTTCGATTATGCCTGTGTCGATTCGCTGCAGGAATTCCGCCGGGAGGAACGGGCCCTGACCCGCGAAGGGCAGGTCAAGCACAATCGCACCCGGCATGAAAAGGATGATCGGCACCCGGTGGATGACTCCGGCCGCTGGGTGCTCGGCTTCGACAATCGAGCGAAACTGGCCCTGTTTCAGGAGCGGGCGCGCCAGGTGGCCGGACAGCTTGCCACACTGAATGACCGCCTGGCGCAGTTGGATGACGCCGAAACAGCGCACAGCGAGCGGATGCGGCACTGCCAGACCCTGGTGAACCTGCAGTGGCAGGATATCGATGCCCTTTCATTGACCCGGCGCATCGAACGGCTCGCCGGCAAGATTGCCGGGATGCTGTCACAGGATCACGCTTTGCAGGATCTTGCCAGGCAGATCGAAGGGCAGCAACAGAAACTTGAAGCTACGGATGAGGCTTTGCGCGCGACCCTGGGGCGTCTGGACCGGTTGGAAAATGAGCGGCGCGACAATGAGCAGAAGTTGATCGAGCTGCGGCAGGGACTTGAAGGAGTTGTCCTGACCCCCGGGCAGGAGGAAGGCTTGGTCGAGCGTTATGCCCTGCTCAAAGAACCGTTAAGGCTCGACAATCTCGATCGCCACACCAAGACGGTTCTCAAGGGGTTGCATGAAGATCTGAGCCAGGCTGATAAGGTGAAGGCCGAAGCCGAGAAGTTTATCGAAAAGCGCTTCGATGAATTCATCCACCAATGGTCGGCCGAGGCCGAAGGGCTGGATGCCGACATGGCCGCCGCCGAGGATTTCTTCGCCAAGCTGACCCGCTTGGAAACCGATGGTCTTCCAGCCCATGAGCAGCGCTTTTTCGAGCTGCTGCAAAACCAGAGTCACCAGAACCTGGCGGCGTTGTCGACCTACCTCAACGATGCCCGCAAGGCGATTCTGGAACGTATGGAGTTGGTCAACGAAAGCCTGGTCAAGGTTCCCTTCAACCAGCAGGATGATCGTTCCAGTTTTCTGCATATCGATGCCCAGGATCGGCAACTGGTCGAAGTGCGGGAGTTCAAGCGTGAGATAAAACAGGTGCTGAAACATGCCTGGAATGAGGATCGTGCGGCTGCCGAGCAACGCTTTACCAGCCTGCGGGGTATTGTTGAGCGCCTTGCCAGTCAGGAGCCGGATGCCAAGAGGTGGCGCCAACTGGTACTCGATGTGCGTCTGCATGTTGAATTTATCGGCCGGGAAATCGATGCGTCCGGGGTGGAGATCGAAGTTTATCGCAGTGGCACGGGCAAGTCGGGTGGCCAGCGACAGAAGCTGGCCACGACCTGCCTGGCTGCCGCTTTGCGATATCAGTTGGGCGGAGATGAAAACGGGGTGCCGATGTATGCTCCGGTGGTGTTGGACGAGGCCTTCGATAAGGCCGACAATGAATTTACCGCTCTGGCAATGAATATTTTTGCCAATTTCGGTTTTCAGATGATAGTCGCCACACCATTGAAATCGGTTATGACACTGGAACCTTTCATCGGTGGGGCCTGTTTCATAGATATCCGAGAGCGGCAGATCTCTGGGGTGTTGCTTATCGAATACGATCGGAGGCAAAAGCGCCTGCAGCTTCCCGAACGGGAGTCGGTCGAGGTTCAGCGTGAAGTTTCCTGAGGATGTGAGGGCGTTGCTCCAGCGTCGTTTCAAGGCCCAGCAGAAAAACTGGCTGGCGGAGGAACCTGCTGATGCAGGGTCGGTCTGGCCCATGTCGATTGCGCTTGGGCGGCCGACGGAAAAGGAAGGATTGGAGAATCCCGAGCGGGTCCGGGGTTGGATTCGGGCCTGGCAGGACTGGCGCGGTGTCGGCCAGTTGCTGTGGATCGAGCGCCGCTGGCGGGTTCTCGGTAACCAGCGCCTGCCGGAACGCCTGGTTCTCGACAACCCGCAGGAAGTGGCCACCTGGGTTGACGAGAGTGAACGCTGGCAACGGGCCCGCTGTCGCCATGTGGTGATGACTGAACGCTGGCCCCAGCTCGGTTCTGTGTTGCCGCGGTATTTTTCTGTCCTGGCCGATTATGCCGAGGGAGATTTCCGGCGCCTGCTTTCTATGCTGGCTTGGCTGATTGACCATCCGGAAACGCAACTCTATCCCCGTCAGATCCCCCTGGCAGGGATCGACAGCAAGTGGTTAGAAGCGCGTGGTTCGTTACTCGGCAATCTGCTTGCCGTTGTGCGGCAGCAGGCCTCGGAAGAGAGTGACTTTTTTACCCTCACCGGCCTGCGGAGGCCCCCGCGCCTGCTTCGCCTGCGCCTGTTGGATCCGGAATTGCGCCGCAGGGTTGGCGGGCTGGAGGATATCTCCGCCCCTGCCAAGCAACTGGCACAGCTGAATTTTGCTCCGCAGACGGTTTTTATCGTCGAAAATCTGCAGACCGGGTTGGCGTTTTCCGACCTCCCCGGAGCGGTGGTCATCATGGGACTTGGCTACGGGGTCGATGATCTCGGGGGTCTGCCGTGGCTTGAGGGAGCCGCCTGTTTTTACTGGGGGGATATTGACACCCACGGACTGGCGATCCTCGGTCGCGCCCGCCGATACCTGCCGCAGCTGCAATCGCTATTGATGGATCGGCAGACCCTGTTGCGCAATCGGGATTTGTGGGTCAAGGAAGAACGCCCGCATGCCGCGCCCGAGATATCCTGTTTAACCTTGCCGGAGCAGTCTCTGTACCGGGGACTGAAAAATCATGAGTGGGGGCAGAATGTCCGTCTGGAGCAGGAGCGTATCGCCTGGGACAGCGCTTGGGACAAAATTTATGCACTTACGGTTGGCGAAGAATAGTTTTCTTGGTCAAGGATTGGATGACATGAACAACCACCGTCTGGTTTATTCTGATGAAATCGGCAGCCGTTGCCCGAAATGCGGCAAGACGTTGCAGAAATGCGTTTGCCGCGCGAGCGGAGAGCCGGTCGGCGACGGCCGGGTGCGGGTGGCGCGGCAGACCAAAGGGCGCAAGGGGAAGGGTGTCAGTCTGATTACCGGACTGCCGCTGGCGGAAAAAGAGTTGAAGGCGCTGGCTAAAGAGTTGAAGCAGTGTTGCGGCTGCGGTGGCACAGTCAGGGAGGGGATCATCGAGCTCCAGACCGACCAACGCGATCTGCTGGTGGAGGAACTGAAGAAACGTGGCTACCAGGCCGGAAAGGCGGGAGGTTGACCATGGCCGGAACCATCCATCGCTCCGTCTGTCCCTACGACTGTCCCGACGCCTGCGGCCTGCTGGTCGAGGTCGAAGACGGCCGCGTTGTCAGCGTCAAGGGCGATCCCGAACATCCCTTTACCCGCGGCATCCTCTGCGCCAAGATGCAGCATTATGAACGCACGGTGCATTCGCCGCGGCGGCTGACCGAACCGTTGTTGCGTTGTGGGCCGAAAGGTTCCGGCCGTTTCCGGCCGATCGGCTGGGACGAGGCGATTGAACGGATTGCCGAACAGTGGCGGACGATTATCGCCACGTCGGGAGCCGAGGCGATTCTTCCCTATTCCTATGCCGGCACCATGGGCGTTCTGCAGCGCAACGCCCTGATACCTTTCTTCAACCGCATGGGCGCCTCAAGGCTGGAGCGAGGCATCTGCACCCCGGCCAAGGATGAAGGCTGGCGGGCGGTGATGGGCGATACCCCGGCTCCAGCTCCGGACCGGGTCCTTGACAGCGACCTGGTGATCCTCTGGAGCAGCAACGCCGCGGCCACCAACCTGCATTTCCTGCAGTTGGTCAAACAGGCGAAAAAACAGGGCGCCCGGGTCTGGATGATCGATCTCTACCGCAACGCAAGCAGCGGGGTGGCCGACGAGGTTTTCTGCGTCAGGCCGGGCAGCGACGGCGCCCTGGCGCTGGGACTGATGCACCTGCTGGCGCGCGATGGTCTCTGCAGCGAGGTGTTCCTGCGCGAAAAGGTTCAGGGTTTTGCCGAGCTGCGCGCCTCCGTCCTGCCCGACTATTCCCCCGAACGGGTCAGTCGTTTGACCGGTCTTGCGCCGCAGCGGCTTGAACAGATGGCCCATGCCTTCGCCGCGGCAAAGGCCCCCTTCATCAGCCTCGGCGGCGGGCTGGCGCACTACAGCAACAGTGCCATGACGGTGCGCAGTATTGTCGTTCTCCCGGCTCTGACCGGGGCCTGGGAACGGGGCGGCGGTTGTTTTGTCGGCACCAGTACCGGGGCCGCCTTGCCGATGGAAAAGATCACCGGCCCGGAATTGCTGCAGGGGCAGCCGCGCAGCATCAATATGAGTCGGCTCGGCGATGCCCTGACACGGCTGGATGATCCGCCGGTCAAGAGCCTCTACATCAGCCATTCCAACCCGGCGGTGGTGGCGCCCGACCAGAACCGGGTGCTTGCGGGGCTTTCACGCGAGGACCTGTTCTGCGTGGTGCATGAGCGTTTTCTGACCGACAGCGCCCGTTATGCCGACATTCTGCTGCCGGCGACCAGTTCCCTCGAATACGGCGACCTGTTTCGCTCCTACGGCAGCTACTGCGTGCAGCGCACCTTCCCCGTGATTCCGCCGGTCGGGAAGAGTAAATCGAACCGCGAGGTGATTCGGCTGCTGGCGGCGGCCATGGACTACAGAGAGGATATCTTCTACCGGGATGACGAGGAGCTGATCGCTGAGCTGCTGGCCGAATCGAACGACTGGTGGGCCGGGGTCGACCGACAGGCGCTTCAGGAAGGCCGGCCGGTGGTTCTTTCCCCGCCGCGCGCGGGCCGCTTTCATACGCCGTCGGGAAAAATAGAGATTCTCAATCCGCGACTGCGGGATCCCCTGCCGTGCTACCTGGAGCCGTACCGCGATGAACTGCCGCTGCAATTGGTCACCGCACCGGCGCTGAAAACCCTTAATTCCACCTTCTTCGAGCGCGAGGAACTGCGTGAGCTGCAGATGTTCATCCGGGTGCATCCCGCAGAGGCCGAACGGCGCGGGCTGGCGGATGGGCAGCCGGTGGTGGTCTGGAACAAGCAGGGTGAAGTCGATTTTGCCCTGCGGCTGGATGAGCGGGTGCCACCCGGACTGGCAGTGGCCGAAGGGGTCTGGTGGCGCGAGTTCGCTCCCGGTGAACGCACCGTCAACGCCCTCACTTCACAGCGTCTCACCGATCTCGGTGGCGGCAGCACCTTCTATGACAACCGGGTTGATATCCGTGGTGGTTGAGGAGCGTGCGATTGGCGCTGTGCCCGGAGATTCACTCAGCTCTGCCTGACGACGCCCCCGGAGCAAAAGGCCGGGGGCGTCGTTTTTTTAATCGGGGTTCAGTTGTTTCCGGTTTGCCGGGGCGGGCGGGATGAATCCGCGGCCGCGGGTTTACAGGATCTGGCTCAAAAACAGCTTGGTGCGCTCGTTCTGCGGGTTGTCGAAGAATTCATGCGGGGTGTTCTCCTCGACAATCTGGCCCTCATCCATGAACATCACCCGGTCGGCGACGCTCTTGGCGAAGCCCATTTCATGGGTGACCACCAGCATCGTCATGCCCTCGTCGGCGAGGTCGATCATGACGTCGAGAACCTCCTTGACCATCTCCGGGTCAAGGGCGCTGGTCGGCTCGTCGAACAGCATCACGTTCGGTCTCATGCACAGGCTGCGGGCGATGGCGACACGCTGCTGCTGGCCGCCGGAGAGCTGCCCCGGGTATTTCTTGGCCTGTTCGGCGATCTTGACCTTTTCCAGGAACATCATCGCCGTCTCCTCAGCTTCCTTCTTCGGTTCCTTGCGCACCCAGATCGGTCCCAGGGTCAGGTTTTCAAGGATGGTCAGGTGGGGGAAGAGGTTGAAGTGCTGGAAGACCATGCCGACCTCGGTGCGAACCTTTTCAATATTCTTGATGTCATTGGTCAATTCAATGCCGTCGACGATGATCCGGCCGCGCTGATGTTCCTCCAGGCGGTTGATGCAGCGGATCATGGTTGATTTTCCCGACCCGGACGGGCCGCAGATGACGATCCGTTCACGGCGGGCAACCTTCAGGTTGATGTCGGATAGAACATGAAAGTCCCCGTACCATTTGTGCATGCCGATCAGTTCGATAATCGGCTGGTCGATGGTCGCGTCGGTTTTTTGTGCGGTTGTATCAGTCATGGCAAATCTCGTTGCTCGGGTCAGCGGCCGGTGTGCAGGGCCTTTTCAAGTTTACGGCTGTAGTTCGACATGGCGTAGCAGAAGATGAAATAGAGGACCGCCAGGAAGAGATAGGCCTCGCTGGAATAACCCATCCATTTCGGATTGGAGAGGGTGACCTTGGTGGTTTTCAGCACATCGTAGAGGGCGATGATGACGACCAGCGAGGTGTCCTTGAATGCGGAGATCAGGATACCGACGGTCGGCGGAATGACGATCTTCAGTGCCTGCGGCAGGATGATCAGGCGCATCGCCTGGCCGTAGTTGAGGCCGAGGGAGTCGGCTGCCTCATACTGTCCTTTGGTGATCGCCTGCAGGCCGCCGCGGACCACCTCGGCGATATAGGCGGCGGTGAAGATGATGATCGCCACCTGGGCGCGCAGCACCTTGTCGATGGTGATCCCCTCAGGAAGGAACAGGGGAAACATGATCGAGGACATGAACAGCATCGAGATCAGCGGCACGCCGCGGATCAGCTCGATATAGACCACGCACAGTGATTTGATGGCCGGCAGTCTCGATTGCCTTCCCAGGGCGAGCAGAACGCCGAGCGGGTAGGCGCCGACCATGCCGAACAGGGAGAGCATCAGGGTCAGCGGCAGACCGCTCCACTTGGCGGTTTCAACCACCGGCAGGCCGAGTCCTCCATGCATCAGCCAGCCCATGACAAACAGGCCGGCGGTCCAGATCGGGAACAGCAGCTTGTTCCAGCTGCGGCGGTTCTGGGAATAGAGGACCAGCGCCAGCAGCAGAATCATCGCTGTCAGCGGGCGCCACTGCTGATCTTCGGGGAAGAAACCGAAGAAGATAAAACGAGCGTTGGCCGGGATGATCGACCAGCAGGCGCCGTCGATATCGCGGCAGGCGGCGGCATCGCTGAACCAGAGACTGTCAACAAAGGCCCACTTGATCAGCGGCGGGATCACCAGGAAGAGGCTGTAGATGGTCAGGATGGTCAGCAGCGAGTTGAACCAGTTGTTGAACAGGTTTTCCCGGAGCCAGCCGAGGACACCCACTTCGGTGACCGGCGGCTTGAGATATTTACGGCTGGTCGAGGCGTTTTTGTCGGTCATTTTCTCACCTCTCCACAATGGCCATTTTTTTGTTGTACCAGTTCATGAAAAATGAGGTCGACAGGCTGAAAAAGAGATAGACAGCCATGATCAGGGCGACCCCTTCGATCGCCTGCCCGGTCTGGTTGATAGTGGTGTTGGCGACAGAGACGAAGTCGGCGAAGCCGATGGCGATGGCCAGGGAACTGTTCTTGGTCAGGTTGAGCATCTGGCTGGTCAGGGGCGGAATGATCACCCGCAGCGCCTGCGGCAGCACCACCAGGTGCAGTACCTGCCCGGAACGAAGGCCGATCGACATCGCCGCCTCGATCTGTCCCCGGTTGACCGACTGAATACCGGCGCGGACGATTTCGGCGACGAAGGCCGAGGTGTACAGGACCAGGCCGATCAGCAGGGCACTGAATTCGGGGGTGACCGCCATCCCGCCGAGGAAATTGAAGCCGCGCAGGACCGGGATATCCAGTGCCGTCGGCGCCCCGTAGGCCAGCCACACCAGCGCCGGCAACAGCAGGCAGAGACCGAAGCCGCTGCGTACCACCGGAAAGATCTGGCCGGTGAGATCCTGTCGTTTTCGTGCCCAGCGGGCAAGAAGCCACCAGATCACAACGGCCGCCGCCAGAGCCCACAGCATCGGGGTATGGGCGGGGTGTGCTTCCGGGACGGCAAAAATCAGGCCGCGGTTGCAGAGAAACACTCCCGGCAGCGGGTTGAGTGCCTGGCGCGGAGCCGGAAACGCCTCGTAGAAGATGGAGTACCAGAAAAACAGTTGCAGCAGCACCGGGATGTTCTGCATCACCTCGATAAACCCCCCCGCCAGGCGCGAAACCAGCCAGTTGTGCGAGAGACGGGCGATACCGACGATCACCCCCAGGAGGGTGGTCAGAATGATGCCGATGAAGGAGACCTTGAGGGTGTTCAGGGCACCCGCCAGCAAGGCCCTGGCATAGGTGTCGGCGGCCGAGTAGTCAATCACCGATTCGCCGATTTCAAAACCGGCCTCGTTGTGCAGAAAGCCGAAGCCGGTGGCGATCGACTGACGTTTCAGGTTGGCCTGGGTGTTGCTGAACAGCACGTAACCGATGCCGAGTACCAGCAGCAGGACGGCGATTTGGAAAATAATACCGCGTTTTTCCGGGTTGCGCCAGAAGGGGACGGTACTTGACGTGATGTCAGGTGTTGCCTTGGGTTCGTTGCTCACGTTTCAATTTTTCGAGTCATGGGTTGAGGCTGAATCGGCGCACATTGCACCGATGTGAATGGAAAAGGGGGGAGCCGACCTTATGGACGGCTCCCCCGGTTCTGCAATGGTTATTTGAACGGCGGTGAATACATCAGGCCGCCGTTGGTCCAGAGGGCATTGAGACCGCGCTCGAGGCCGAGGGTGGTTTTGGGGCCGACGTTGCGATCGAAAACCTCGCCGTAATTGCCGACCTGCTTGATGATGTTGTAGGCCCACTTCTCATCCAGTCCCAGAGCCTTGCCGTTGCCGGGGATGACGCCGAGGAAACGCTTGATCGCGGGGTTCTTGCTCTTGAGCATCTGGTCAACATTCTTGGAGGTGATGCCTAGCTCTTCGGCATTGATCATCGCCAGCACGGCGAAGTCGACGATATCGCGGAACTGGTCGTCGCCGTGGCGAACACAGGGTGCCAGCGGCTCCTTGGAGATGATTTCCGGCAGGATCACGTAGTCCTTCGGATTCGGGGCCACGGCGCGGGTACCGGCCAGCTGGGAGGCATCCGAGGTCAGCACGTCGCAACGTCCGGCGAAGAAGGTCTTGGCCAGCTCGGTGGTGTTTTCGATGACGACCGGCTTCCATTTCATGTTGTGGGAGCGGAAGAAGTCGGCGGCATTCTGCTCGGTGGTGGTGCCGGGCAGGACGCAGACGGTGGCGCCGTCAAGCTCTTTGGCGCTTTTGACGCCGAGCTTCTTGGGAACCAGGAAGCCCTGACCGTCGTAGTAGTTGACATGGACGAAGTTCAGTCCGAGCTGGGTTTCGCGGGTCAGGGTGCGGGTGGCGTTACGGGTCAGGACGTCGATCTCGCCCGACTGCAGGGCGGTGAAGCGCTGCTGGGCGGTCAGGGGGGTGAACTTGACCTTGCCGGCATCGCCGAAGATCGCCGCGGCGATGGCCCGGGCGGTGTCGACGTCCAGGCCCTTCCAGACCCCTTTTTCATCCGGCATGCCGAAGCCGAACACGCCGCCGTTGACGCCGGCCTGAATAAAGCCTTTTTTCTTCACCGCGTCGAGATCCTTGCCGGCAAAGGCGAGGCCCGCGCTCAGCAGTGATAGACACATCACCAGTGCCATGATTTTTGCCAGTTTCATCCGTTTCCTCCTCTGTTGTCGTTGGGGGGTTGAGAAAACAACCGGGTTGACCCGGCCATCAATAACCGATGTTAACCGCTTTTCGGCAAATGAAAAGTCGAAGTACCCGAAACGGTTGCATTTTCTGGACGTTAGCGGTGGAATATTGGCAATACCAAACCGGGATTCAATTTCGGCAAACAGTGTTTTGTAAAATAAGGCAGGGACTGCGGTGCTGTCAAACAGAAACTGCAACCGGGGCGAAGGTCGTGTTCAGGGCAGAGAGGGGGAGGGAAACAGAGGTCGCGTCAGCCGCGGTTCTCCAGAGTCGTGGTCTGGATGGACGACTCGGGAACAGAGGGATTGCCCCCCCAGGAGACCAGCAGCAACGAGGCCCAGACCAGGCCGATGACAACAACCAGCAGACGTATCAACATGGGCAGGTAATCTAGCGAAACCGGCGTCGGAAATCAAGTCAAAAGAAGGACGACCGGGAGCTTGTTTCGACAATCGGTTTCATGTTATTTTTCAACACCGCACAGCGTGTCAACCGAAGGCCCGTCCAGTTCTGGAAGAGGGCTGTTTTTGTCCTGAATCCGTGAATATTTCGCCGGTTCAGGTTTGTTTTTTCAAGAGGTTCCCTTGATCGATTTCCATACCCTCAATCCTGAACAGTATGCCGCTGTTGAACACGGCGATGGTCCCCTGCTGCTGCTGGCCGGTGCCGGGTCCGGCAAGACCCGCGTCATCACCTACCGGATCGCCTACCTGGTGCTTGAGCGAGACATTCATCCGGGGCATATCCTCGCCATGACCTTCACCAACAAGGCGGCGCGTGAGATGCGCGAACGGGTTGCCGGTCTGATCGGCCGCAAGCGTACCGCGGCCATGACCATTTCCACCTTCCACTCCCTCTGCGTGCAGATTCTCAAGCAACATATCGATCGGCTCGGCTACAAAAGAAACTTTTCCATCTATGCCGCCGCCGATCAGGTCCGGCTGATCAAGGATCTTATCGACCGGCATGTCAACAGCGGCGATCGGAGGATCGACGCCGCCCGCGTTCTCTGGATCATTTCCGACGCCAAGAACCGGCTGATTGCTCCGGAGGACTTCGCCCCGTTCCATGGTGATGAGTATCAGCTGGCGGCAGCGACGGTCTATCCCATTTACCAGAAGGCCCTCAAGGCCTACAACGCGGTTGATTTCGATGACCTGATCATGTTGACCGCCAGGTTGTTCAGGGATCATCCCGAGGCGCTGGAAGCCTGTCGGCAGTGTTACCGCTACCTGCTGGTGGACGAATACCAGGACACCAACGCCGCTCAGTACCAGCTGCTGCGGCAGCTGGCGGCGCATGGCAATCTCTGCGTGGTCGGTGATGATGATCAGTCGATCTACGGTTGGCGCGGCGCCGATCTCGGCAATATCCTCGATTTTGAAAAGGACTTTCCCGGGACCCGGACCATCCGCCTGGAACAGAACTATCGCTCGACCGGCAATATTCTGGCTGCCGCCAACGCGGTGATCCGGTGCAATACCCGGCGCAAGGTGAAAAAACTCTGGACCGGTGACGGGGCCGGTGAGCCGCTGGAGATGATCGTCTGCCGCGATGAGGAGGATGAGGCCCTGCAGGTGGCCGAGCGTCTTCAGGTCGAACACTACCGGGGCCGGCCATGGAAGCATTTTGCCATTCTTTACCGCACCAACATTCAGTCGCGGGCTTTCGAGGAGCAGTTGCGCTACCTGGATATCCCCTATCGGCTGGTCGGCGGCCAGCAGTTCTACGACCGCAAGGAGGTCAAGGATGCCGTCGCCTACCTGAAGGTACTGCTCAACCCTTTCGATGAAGTCAACCTGCTGCGTATCCTCAACTATCCGAAACGCGGCATCGGTGCCACCAGTGCCGACCGCCTGATTCAACGCTCAAGCGACCGCGACTGTTCCCTGTGGGAGGTGCTGCGCGATCCGTCGGGTGTCGATCTGAGTGATCAGGTGCGGGCTTCTCTGGCGCTTTTCGTGCGCCTGATCGAAACTTGGCGGTACCGGCTGCGCGACAGCCTTGATCTGACCGCCTCGGTCGCCGAGCTCTTCAGGGAACTCGACCTGGACGGGGAGATCAACCGTTCGACCGATGACCGGATCAAGGCGGAACGACGGCGCGAGTTTCTGCAGGACGTGATCAACGCCCTGGCTTCCTATCAGCAGCGCGAAGCGGAACCGACCCTCGCCGGGTTTCTGGAAAAAGTCTCCCTGCTCGATGATGAGCAGCAGGATGACAAGGACGCTGACGAAGAGGATGTTGTCACCCTGATGAGTCTGCACAGCAGCAAGGGACTCGAGTTCCCGATGGTTTTCCTGGTCGGGATGGAAGAGGAATACCTGCCGCACAAGAATTCTCTCGAGGCCGCGGCCGACGGAGGTGAGGCCACCGCTCCGATCGAGGAAGAGCGGCGGCTCTTTTATGTCGGTATCACCCGGGCGCGGCGGCAGCTGGTGCTGACCCGTGCCGAGGAACGAAAAAAATACGGCAAGGCTCTCAAGCGCGAGCCGAGCCGTTTCCTCGCCGAGATTCCCGAGGACCTGCTGCAGGCGCGCAGTTCTTCGGTGCCGCGTCAGGCCAGTGAAGCGGAGCAGCAGCAACAGGCCGGTCATTTTTTCAGTGGGATTCAATCCCTGCTGGGAGAGTGAGCCTGCAATCGCTGTGCTCACTGATTCAGGTTAAGAACTGAGCGTATCGGGTCGAAGAGTTGAAAGAGTTTCCGGGTGGATGAACACCCCAACTTTTTCCACGAGGCGGCCATGTTGCCGAAACCTGAGGACAGTCTGTTTTTCCAGAGCCTGCCGCTGCCGGCCCTGCTGGCCGATGCCGCGGCCGAAGTCATCGCTGTCAACCACCTGTTCCGACAGTGTTACTCGTCCACGTTGTCCAGTCGTCATTCCTTTGATATCCACCCGGGAGACAACCTCCCCTGGTTGCAGCCGGTGCTGCAGGTGGTTGCCCCCGAGCCGGTCCGGGAGGATTCGGTCATCGGCCCCTGCGGACGACGGCAGCGGGTTCTGCTCGGCCGTCTGGATATGGAAGGCAGGTCGCTGTGGCTGGTACTCTTCCCCGGCCGGAACGGAGACGGCGACAGGGAGACGGATCTTTGCCCGGCGATCTTTGACAGCCTGCCCGATCCGGTCTGCCTGCTCGATGTCGAAACGTTTTGTATCCTGGGCGCCAACCGGGCTTTCCATGAAAAATTTGCCGGTTCCGCCGTTAGCGACCTGATCGGCAGCACCTGTCATGAGGTGACCCACCATTCGCCGACGCCCTGCAGTCTCAGCGAGCATCATTGCGCGTTGCGGGAGGTGCTGCGCACCGGGAAGACGGTATGTACCGATCATCTGCATACTTCTTCTGACGGGGATGAGGAGGTTTTCGAGACTATCGCCTCACCGTTGCGCGACACCACCGGGGCCATCAGTCGGGTGGTTTATATTCTGCGCGATGTCAGCGACAAGTGCCGTTCGGCGGATGAAATCCGGCAGCTTTCCAATTACGACAAGTTGACCGGACTGCCCAACCGACTCCTTTTTCAGGAGCGCCTGCGCCAGGACATCGAACGGGCGGGGCGCGACAGCTGTTCGATCGCGGTGATGTTCCTTGACCTGGATCGCTTCAAGGGCATCAACGATACTCTCGGCCACAATGTCGGCGACAAGCTGCTCAAGGCGGTCGGGTTGCGGCTGGCGGATTGTCTGCGCCGTCATGATCTGGTGGCTCGGGTCGGTGGTGACGAGTTTGTCGTGGTTTTGCCGCGATTGAATATTGAGGATGAGGCGCACGTGGTGGTGAAGCGGACCCTGGAATCGTTATCGGATGCGTTCGATATTGACGGGCAGGAGGTTTTCTGCACTGTCAGTATCGGCCTGGCATTTTATCCGCATGACGGACAGGACGAGGATGCCCTGTTGAAGAACGCCGAGTTCGCCATGTACCAGGCCAAAGAACAGGGGCGCAACACCTGGCAGCGTTTTTCGTTGGAGACCAATGCCGGTGCGGTGGAGAAGCTGGTTCTGGAAACCGGCCTGCGTCATGCTCTTGAGCGGGGTGAGTTGTTTCTGCATTACCAGCCGCAGGTGAGAACGTCCGACGGGCACCCGGTCGGTGCCGAGGCCCTGTGCCGCTGGCAGCATCCCTACCTCGGGCTGGTGCCGCCGATGAAGTTCATTCCATTGGCCGAGGAAACCGGCCTGATTCTGCCGATCGGCGCCTGGGTGCTGGAAGAGGCCTGCCGCCAGAGTGTCGCCTGGCAGTTGCAGGGTTTGCCGCCGATTCGCATCGGCATCAATCTTTCTGGTCGCCAGTTCAAAGACAAGCATCTGGTCGACAAGATTGCCGAAATTCTGGACCGGACCGGTGTCGATCCGGACCTGGTTGAGTTGGAACTGACGGAAAGTATGTTGATGGATGACGCTCGCGGGACGGCCGAGATGTTGCAGAAGCTGCGTGGTCTCGGCGTCCATCTGGCGATCGACGATTTCGGTACCGGTTATTCATCTCTCAGCTACCTGAAGCATTTCCCTATCGATCGGGTGAAAATTGATCGTTCCTTCGTGATGGATCTTGAGGGGGGTGGTGACGATGCCGCCATTGCCGGTGCCATCATCGCCATGGCGCAGAGTCTCAACCTGGCGACCATCGCCGAGGGAGTCGAGACAGAGGGACAGCTCGAATTTCTGCGTGAACGGGGTTGTGAGGAGATCCAGGGTTTTTACTTCGGCAAGCCGATGGCGGCCGAGGATTTTGCCGCCTACCTGCTCCGGGAAGCCGGGAACAGGTCCGGGACCGGCTGAGGGTCCTGTTTTTGCTCAGGATTATTTCAACAGCAACAGGATGACGACGCCCGCCGCCAGAATCCCGCCGGCCAGTACGATCCAGCGTCCCGAGGATCCTCGCGGGGCGTTCGTCGTTTCCAGTTCGCCGATCACCGGAAAGCGTTCGATCACACTGCGGACATGCGGGGCGCTCCTGAGTTCTTCGGTCAGGTCGCTGCCCGCCTGATGGGCGCCCCGGTGATCGCCGTTCGCCCACAACGGGCTGTCGCTGACATCGTAAACCTTGCCGTTGACGGCAAAACAGGCCCTGCGCCCGTCCCGTCCGTCGCACTGTCGCAATTCATCTCTGGTCATAGATTCTCTCATTTATGCTGAACCGTTTTTTCAACAACTTACTGGCAATTGCTCTGAAATTCAGGTAGAAATGGGGAACTGTCTTTTTTGTTGAGGCCGTCCCGGGAAGCGGTCTCCCTGTCCCTGATCTGAAAACGACCATGTATCTGAAATATTTCGGCCTGGACGAAGCCCCCTTTTCCCTGACTCCCGACCCTGATTTCTACTACGGTTGTCCCGGACATCAACGTGCCCTGGATGTTCTCGTCACGGCCCTTGAGTCCGGCGAAGGCATTATCAAGATAACCGGTGAAGTCGGCACCGGCAAGACCCTGCTCTGTCGCAAGCTGCTGGAGAACCTGCGCCCGACCCATCAGACCGCCTATCTGCCGAACCCGCTGCTCGGTCCGGTTGAACTGCATCGGGCGATCGCCGAGGAGATCGTCGCCGGGGCGGTTCCCGCGGGTGCCACCATGCATGACCTGCAGAAGTTGATTCAGCAGCGGGCCCTGGAACTCAATCGGGAGGGCCGGAAAGTCGTGGTCTGCATCGACGAGGCCCAGGCGATGTCGGATGTCAGCCTTGAGGCGCTGCGGCTGCTCAGCAATCTTGAAACCGAAAAACGGAAGCTGCTGCAGATCGTTCTGTTCGCCCAGCCCGAACTTGACGTGCGCCTGGAGCAGACGATGCTGCGCCAGTTGCGGCAGCGCATCAGCTTCGCGCATCACCTGGTCCCGTTAAACCGGGACGGGGTCCATGACTATATCAAACACCGGGTGCTGATCGCCGGACGACGTGACGGCGCCCTGTTCACCTCCCCGGCCATGGATGCCGTGGCCCGGGCCAGTAAGGGAGTTCCTCGGCTGGTCAATATTCTCTGCCACAAGGCCCTGCTGGACTGCTTCCGTCAGAATGACCGTACCGTTGACCGTCGACATGTCATTGCGGCCGTCCGGGACACCTCCGAAGTACAGAACCCCTTCCAGTGGAAACTCTCCCCCAGTCTCTTCTGGGGTATCGCCCTGGTCACCCTGGTGGAACTGGTCCTGATTGTTGTGCTGTTGAAGAACAATCTGTGACCGGGGCGCTGCCCGTTTCATTTCCCCTGCCTGCTCCTTTCCTGGAACCTGCCTGAGGGCTGATCGGCCGGTCTCTCCACTGCATTTTCCCAGCTGTTTACCGTAAAAACGACTCCGGATATTCAAGAAAAAAACTTAACTTTTTCAACGCGCTGCCGATTGTATTGAAAGAGGGCAATAACAACGCATGGTTCGGGGGGAAGATCAGGCGGAAAAATTTTTTCAATCGGCTTGCAAATTTTGAAATCTGCGGTAAAAGAAGTACCGGTGATTGTTAGGAAATAATTATTAAATAGAACCATTTTGGTTTTTTTTCGACGACTGCCACCGTCGTAATCGGGAGGATGCCGGATTTCCCGGGATTCCCAGTAAAAAAATTGAAAGGACGCGGATCTTGTCGCCGGGCCGGATCTCATCTGACAGGGTTTACCGGTTTTATGGGCAATGTTGTCCGTATGGCCGTTCGCACCAAACTTTCTGGTAAGGAGGCGCTATGAAGAATTGCTCAAGGATCTTGGCCTTGCTGGCAGCTGTGCTGCTGGTCGGCATGGTCTGCCAGGCTTCGGCCGCGACCCGGATCAGTGGGCGCGCGAGTACCGAATTCGAATGGTATGACAATGCCGATGAGGATACGGCCACCCCGATCTACCAGTACCTGTTGTTCAATGCCACCGATATCGCCGATACGGGCTGGGCTTTCAGGGGCTACGGCCGCCTGGCGGACGATCCCTCCGATGAGGCGGACGTCGATTCCGAGTTCTATTACGGGTACCTCGAAAAACGGAACCTGGTCACCAATCTCGACCTCAAGCTGGGACGGCAGTTCATTTCCACCAGCGCCGGGGCATCGGTGATGGACGGGCTCTACCTCAACTACAACAACCTGGGGCCGGTCGATCTCGCTTTCTTCGGTGGCGGGGACGTCAAGTTCGACGACAACTACAGTACCGGAGACTGGATCGTCGGCGGAGAGGTCTCTTCCGACCGCTTGATCAAGAACCTCGCGGCGGGATTTTCTTACCTGCAGAAATGGGAGGATGAAGAGCTCGGCTACGAGCTGTTCGGTCTTGATCTCGACTACAACCTGCCCAACCTGATGCGCTTCTACAGCGAGACCCAGTACAGCTGGCTGACCGACGAAGTCACCTATTTTCTGCTCGGCGCCAAGTATTACCGGGATTCCAGATGGTCGTTGCGGGCCGAATATCTCTACTCGCTGCCGGTCTTCTCTTCGACCTCGATCTACTCGGTCTTTGCCGTCGACGAATACGAAGAGGCCCTGCTCGAATTCAACTATCTGATCCGAACCGGCCTGAACGCCTACGGCCGCTATACCCATGAATTCTACCAGAGCACCAGTGATGCCGATGTCTTTGAGGCCGGGCTGGAGATGCAGCGGGTCGCGAAGCTTTCCGGTTACCTGGTCGGCACATACCGGCTGGATGATGAGGGGCAGGATCTTATGGGGATCAAGATCCGGGTCGCCTATCTTTTCCATCCCCGGTTCGAGGCCGGTGTCGGCGCTCATATCGACGTACTTGAACGGCAGATCGGCTTTCTCGGTGATCAGTACAACGATGAGGATGACACCACCAGCCAGCGTTACTGGGTCGACGCGACCGCCTACCTGACCGAGAAGATCAATCTTCAGGGAAAACTCGAAACGGTCAAGAGCGACCTGTGGGATAAGTATTTTCGGGGCCGTTTGCGCCTGAATTACCTCTTTTGAGTAAAGGAGCAAGCATATGGTTCGCATCCTGTTGACACTCTGTATTGTCCTGGTCGCCAGTGCCCCGGCCTGGGCTGTCACCTTCAACCATAGCGAGCATGACGGTTATGTTGACGGTGCATCCTGTTCGACCTGCCATGTTTCAGATGCCCAGAGCATTGTTCCCGCCAAGAAGGTCTGTGAACAGTGCCACGATGCCGATTTCGCCAAAGGGGTTGATTACCCGAGTCTGGCCAGCCACGGTCCGCTCTGGGCTTTTCAGCATCGTGCCGAGGCCAAGGGGTCTGCCATCAACTGCTCGCAGTGCCACGAACAGGACTTTTGTTTCGAATGCCATACCAACGCCGGCCGCGCTGACGAGCAGGGCTCGTTCGGCAACAATCTGGCCAATGTGCATCGCAGCGATTTCCAGGTCAGTCACCCGATCGCCGCCCGCACCGATCCGCAGCTCTGCAGCAGCTGTCATGAAACCAGCTTCTGTGCTGATTGTCATAATACCTTCAACCGCGCTGATCTGGCCTTCAAGTCCCATCGCCGTGCCTGGAGCGACCTGAAAACCAGTCCTTCGGGCCCGGAACACCGTTTTTACGATCAGAGCCAGTGCCAGACCTGCCATCCGAACTCGGTGCTGCCGTCGCATGACTGGAGCGGCAGCCACTCCCGCGAGGCACGCAAGAACCTGGCGACCTGCCAGGCCTGTCACCCGGACGGTGATATCTGCCTGCAGTGTCACAGTGCCCGCACGGGGCTGAGAGTCAATCCCCATCCCGCGGATTGGGGTGATATCAAGGGACGTCTGGATCGCGCCGGCAGCGGCAAGACCTGCCGTCGGTGCCATTAGTCGAATTTCTCCAACCTAAAGGATTCAGGAGGATTTATGTCAAGAAAACTGATCGCATTCTTAGCGGCAACATTGGTGATCGCGCCCCTCTGGGGCTGCGGCAGCAACCGTGATTCCGGCGGCGGTGGAAGCACCGTGCAGACTCCCAACCAGGTTATTGCGACGGCCTCTTTCGTCGGTTCGACCCGGTGTCTTTCCTGTCACAATGACAAGTCCAACTGGGGGCACACCCTGCACAAGGCGGTGCTGCGGGCACCGATGGATTTTTCTGCCGCCCAGGCCAATACCGAAAGTTTCTACGCCGGGACCATCAACAAAGGCTTGCTGCTTTCACTGGGTACGGCTTCCGGTGGGTTGAATGACGCCGGGACCCCGGATGGGGAGTTTGTTGCCTACTACAGCGACGGCAGTTCCTGGAAGACCCATTATGAGCTCGGACTGGGGGCGACCGGCAGCATGGGTGCCCTGCCGGCGACAAGCGGAACCTACTCCCTGAAGTACGCGGCCCAGATCAGTAAGAACGGCAGCGAGTATTACGTCCAGTTCACCAATCTGGCCGGAACAGGTACCGCCACCTACAAGATCATGTTTACCTATGGCGGCGAGCGCAACTACAAGCAGCGTTATGTTCTGACCGGCATTGGTGCCAGCAAGCACATTTCTCCGTTGCAATACAATGACAAGTGGGGAACCGATCTGACTGTCAAATGGGTCAATTACAACGGGCAACGCTGGTATGATCTGGCCAACAACGCCCTGGCGACCCCGACTTCGAAGGACTCCTTCGACGGCAACTGTGCCGGTTGTCATTTCACCGGCTATCAACTGGCCAAGAACGGCGCCGGTGAGGAGATCGCCGACGCGGTGGATGATATCAACGGTGCCGTCGATTTCGACGGCGACGGCAGCATGGATGAGATCAACGTCGGTTGTGAGGCCTGCCACGGCGCCGGCAGCGCCCACGCCAGCACCCAGAATCCGGCCTACATTATCAACCCCGCCGATCTGACTCCCGTTGAGGCCAACATGGTCTGCGGCCAGTGCCACATCCGTGGCAAGTCGATCGACACTTTCAACGAATTCGCTGATGCCCCGGCACAGGCGCCGTTCCCGGCCAAGCTTGACGCCGACGGAAACCTGATGAAATTCCGTCCCGGACTGGATGACCTGTCGACCTTCTACAGCTTTGACAGCGGTGACGGCTCAGGTGCCGGAAGCTTTACCAGCCAGTACTGGGGTGGAGAGCCCTCCAGCGGTGATTTCCAGGCGTCGGTCAAGCATCATCAGCAATATATCGATATTCTGCAGGGCCCCCATTCTCCGACCGGTTCGGATCCCGATGTGCCCCGTTGTTACACCTGTCATGATATGCACAACAATTCCGATCCCGGCGCTCACCAGGTCGTGACCAATCGCGTGGATGACGGCGTCAAGATGACGACCGCCAATGACAATGACACCCTTTGTCTTTCCTGCCATGCCGGGATGCCGGGGCCCTTTGTCAACCTGACCAAGGAAGATGTCGCCAACATGACCCCCAACGGCGCCTTCAACGATCAGATGGATGCGGTCAAGAAGGCGGTGACCGACCATACCCAGCATTACTATGATCCGACCAAGGTCGACGGTACAAGTGGCGGTGTCAGTCGCTGCTCCAAGTGCCATATGCCGAAAACCGCCAAGTCGGCGCTCAAGTATGATATCCACGCGCACACCTTCGAGGTGATCGAGCCGGCGGCTTCCAAATCGACATCGCCTTCGGCGGGTGTCCCCAACGGCTGCACCAGTTGTCACACCGCGGCCGACGATGCGGCCCTCGATGCCCTGCAGGCCGAGTTTGATGAGAAATTCCCGAAAGGGACCGACGGTCATCTCGATGAAACCCTGCGCGACCCCAACCTCGAGTACATCGGCTGGGCCGCGACCGGCCACGCCAACTACGCCGATGACCCGTTCAACCACTGGAACGCCGACGGGGCCATTCCGACCAGCTGCGCCAAGTGTCACAGCAAGGTCGGCTTCCGGGACTGGGCTCTGGACGGCACCGTTGACGCCGCCGCGCCGATCGGCCAGGTTCTTTCCTGCGGCACCTGCCATGTCAACGGCCAGGATCCCGAGATGGGCAACGGCAACCTGGGCAGCACCGATATGCTCTATGATGACTTGGCAACCTACACCGCCCTGGCCAATGTCGTTTTCCCGAGCGGGGCGGCCCTGACGCTGAACAATGACAGCAATATGTGCATGGCCTGCCACATGGGTCGCAAGTCGAAGGCTGACGTGGACGCTTATGTTCCCGGAAGCAATTTCGGCAGCGTCAATCCGCATTACCTGGCGGCTGCCGCGGTGATGTTCGGCACTGATGCCCAGGGCGGTTACGAATATGCCGCCAAGACCTACGCCGGACAGAACAACTTCGGCGGTGTGATGGGGGCCTTTGTGACCTGTACCGCCTGTCACATGAGCGGCAACGGCAAATCGACCCATCAACTGGTCAAGCCGGCGATCAACGATTGTCTCGCTTGTCATGGCATTGATCCGTCACAGCCGGCCTACCCGAATGTCGATGCCGGCAACTTCAAGTTCAGCGGCATCCGCAGCCCGCTCAATACCACCGACTACAACGGCAACGGCAATATAACCGAATCCCTCAAGGATGAGATTCGTGCCCTCGAAGCCGATCTGCTGACCGACATCATGACCTACGCCGCCAACCCGGCCGGTCTGAACGTGCCGGTGGTCTACGATGACGCCACCTATCCCTACTGGTTCAACGATACCAACGGCAACGGTGTGGTTGATCCGGGGGAAAACGCCTTCTCGAATGCCTACACGGCCTTCGACACCACGATGATCCGTGCGGCCTACAACTACACCTTCAGTATCAAGGAACCGCACGGCTATATCCACCATCCGGACTACATCGCCCAGTTGCTGATCGACTCGATGGAAGACTTGGGTACGGATATCGTCGCCCGTGGTTATGTTCGCCCGTAGTTTGATCTTCGGGTGAAGGGTCAAATGAAAAGGGCCGCTGCGGTGATCGCAGCGGCCCTTTTTTTTGCGTTGCGCGGTTTGTTTCAGGTCTCGAAATAACTGTAACCGTCAAGTCCGGCGTTGAAACAGGCGAGGATTTCCTGTCGTTGCGGCAGGTTGATGCGGTTCTCGCGGACCGCCTGCTCGGCGGTGGCCCGGAACCGGGCTTTGAGTTCGCGGGCGTCGTACTGGACATAGCCGAGCAGGTCGGCAACACTGTCGCCCCGGTCTTCCCGGGTGATGACGAAGCCACCGTCCGCTTCGATCCGGACGCTGGCGATGTCGGTGTCGCCGAACAGGTTGTGCAGGTCGCCGAGGGTTTCCTGGTAGGCGCCGACCAGAAAGGTGGCGAGCACGTAGTCCTCGCCCGGAGCGAGTTCGTGCAGTGGCAGGGTGGCGCGGGTACCCCGGTCGGCGATGAAGCGGCTGATGCGGCCGTCGCTGTCGCAGGTGATGTCGGCGATGACCGCATGGCATTGCGGTTTTTCGGCGAGACGCCGGATCGGCGCCACCGGGAAGAGCTGGCCGATCGCCCAGTGGTCCGGCAGGGACTGGAAAACACTCAGATTGCCGTAGTAGATGGCGGCCAGATCCTCGCGCAGGGTCTGCAGGTCGGCGGGGAGCTGCTGCCCGGGAGATTGGCGCAGCAGGCGCCGACCGGCGGCCAGCAGCAGTTCCTGGGCCCGGGCGCGATCGCGCAGGGAGAGCTGTCCGGCGGTGAAAAGCTCATGTAGCCGGTCGCGGCAGGCGACGATCTCCCGGTAATTCTGCTGAGGCGTCTCGGCTCCGATTCGTTCCAGCCGGGACGCCATTTTCCGCAGCAGGGGATGGGCCTCCGGACCGGGAATGAGGCCTTCTGTGGCGGGATCGAAACGGGTGACGTCGAAGATGTTGAACAGCAGCAGGGAGTAGTAAGCGACTGTTTCCCGGCCCGATTCGGTGATGATGGTCGGCGGCCGGTCCAGGCCGGCCAGGTTTGTCATGACCGTTTCCACCAGCGCCGCGGCATAGTCTGCCAGGCTGTAGTCGCGGGACTGGCTGTCGCTGGAGCCGGTGCCGAGGTAATCGACCGCCAGTCCGCCGCCGAAATCGATCATCTCCATCGCCGCCCCCTCGTTCATCAGCTCCTGGTAAAAGCGGCAGGCCTCTGCCGCCGCCGAGCGGATGTCGTCGAGCTGCGGGATCTGCGAGCCGAGGTGGCAGTGCAGCAGGCGCAGGGTCTTGAGCATCTCCGCTTCGCGCAACTGGTCGACAACCTCGATCAACTGGCTGATGGAGAGGCCGAAGATGCTGCGCTCGCCGCTGGTCAGGTTCCAGTGCCCGCCGACGGTGGTGGAGAGTTTGACCCGTACGCCGAGCAGCGGCTCGATGCCGAGCGCGCGACTGCGCGCGAGGATGACCGGCAGCTCCGCCGGGGTCTCGATGACGAAGATACAGTGGAAACCGAGCTGGCGGGCACGCAGGCCGAGGTCGATGAATTTCCGGTCCTTGTAACCGTTGCAGATGATCAGGCTGCCGTCGGCCGGCAGGTTGGCAAGGGCGATCATCAGCTCCGCCTTGCTGCCGGCTTCCAGACCGTGCCGGTAGGGGGCGCCGAAGCGGGTGATTTCCTCGATCACCTGGCGCTGCTGGTTGACCTTGATCGGGAAGACCCCCCGGTAGCTGCCGGGGTAATCGTGTTCGGCGATGGCGTCGCGGAAAGCTTCATTGAGCCGCGTGATCTGGGCGTCGAGCAGGTTTTCAATCCGCAGCAGCAGCGGCAGTCGCAGGTCACGTTGGCGGACGCCGTCGAGGATTTCGGCCAGCGCCACCTGGACGCTGCCGTCGGCAGTCGGAACACGGACCGTCAACTCTCCCTGGGCGGAGACATCGAAATAGCCGTTGCCCCAGCGGCGGATGCCGTAGAGTTCGGCGGAATCGTCAGTGGTCCAGGTGCTCATGTGCTGCTCCGGTAGAAGAAAGCCTGTTGATGCCGCCAAGGCCTCCAGGAAAACCTTTTTAACGGAGAGTCGCTGAGAAGCTGAGATGGAGAGAAAAGCCAAGCTTTAACCTGAATCAGTGAGCCCCTTGACCCTCTTGGCGTTCTTGGCGACTTGGCGGCCCGATAATCCTATTCTTCAATATTCTCCCGCGCGAAGGTCGGCAGCATGAAGGCGCCGAGGTGCAGGTCTTCGTTATAGTATTTGGTGTGGAAATCCCGTTTCGCGGCCCGCTCACGGTCGAAATCCCGCACCGGGTGGTATTTCTTGCTGGCAAAGGCGAAGCTCCACAGTCCCGACGGGTAGGTCGGGATGAAGGCCTGGTACATCTCGACGATCGGGAAGACGGCGCGCAGGTTGCGGAACATGTCCCGCTGTATTTCCGCGTGGTAGAAGGGGGATTCGCTCTGCGCCACCATGATGCCGTCCTCTTTGAGCGCCCCGAAGACCAGCCGGTAGAAATCCTCTTCGAACAGGCCGACCGCCGGACCGATCGGGTCGGTGGAGTCGACCAGGATGACATCAAACGCGTTCTGGTGTTCACGGATGTAGGCGAGACCATCGTCGATATGCAGTTTGACCTTCGGGTGGCTGCCGTCGATGGCGCTGGCCAAGGTGGGCAGATGCTCCACCGACTTGCGCACCACCAGCCCGTCGATTTCGCACAGGGTGGCCAGTTCGACCGCGGGATGGCGGACGATTTCGCGGATGCTGCCGCCGTCGCCGCCGCCGATCACCAGCACCTGCTTCGGGTCGGGATGGACGAACAGCGCCGGGTGGGCGATCATGTCGTGGTAGACGAACTCGTCCCGTTCGGTACACATCACCAGCCCGTCGAGCAGCATCATGCGGCCGTATTCGGGGGTGTCGACGATGTCGATCTGCTGAAATTCGCTTTTGCCGGAGAAGAGTGTCCTGTTCACCCGCAGGGTGATGCCGACGTCCTTGCTGTGCTTTTCGGTATACCACATGTCCATGGGGGCTCCTGGAAGGAATGCCGCCAAGACGCCAAGAAAATCATTCCAACGGAGAGCCGCTGAGAAGCAGAGATGGAGAGAAAAACCAAGCTTTTTGATTTAGTACCTGAATCAGTGGGTCCCTTGTTGGCGGACAGCACAAGTCATTGATCTGCCTGAGCTTCCCAAAAATCACCAGCGAACCTATGGGTGCGCTTCAGATTTTTGGAAATCTCATTCAGACCAAGCACTTGCACTCTCCATCCAACAGGAACTCACTGATTCAGGTTAGTACCGAAAAACAGATTTGAGGTTTTCTCCGCGCCTCTTCCTCTCTGCATCTCCGCGTTAAGATGTTGACTCTCTTGGCGTCCCTGGCGTCCTGGCGGCGAAACGATTTTGCCTTGCCTTATAGCGTTCGCTCCCCCGGGTGTCAACGGGATTCGCTCCTTGCGCAACTTTCCTTGACAATTCCGGCGGTTGCCGATTTACTGGCAGCATCCTGAATCAGTGAATCCCTTGTCGGAGGATAGCACAAGTCATTGATCTGCCTGAGCTTCCCAAAAAGCACCAGCGAACCTATGGGTGCGCTTCAGATTTTTGGAAATCCCATTCAGACCAAGCACTTGCACTCTCCATCCAACAGGAACTCACCGATTCAGGAGCATTTACATCTGATTCGGGAGAGGACTTCATGACCAAGGATAAAAAAATCGGCTTCATCGGCGGCGGCAATATGGCCGAGGCCTTCATCAAGGGTCTGCTTGACGCCGGGGCCAAGAAGAAAAATATCACTTTTTATGAGCCGTTTGCCAGTCGGCGTGAACATCTTGAAGAGAGTTACGGGGTCGGCAGTGTCGCCGGGAATCTCGACCTGGTTCGGGACAACGACATCGTGGTGCTGGCGATCAAGCCGCAGATCGTGCGTGAAGTACTTGCAGACCTGGAAGGTGCTTTCGGTCGGGACACCCTGTTGATCTCAATCCTCGCCGGGGTTCATACCCATACCCTGGAGAACCTGCTCGGCGGCGCGCCGCGAGTGGTGCGGGCGATGCCGAATACCCCGGCCCTGGTCGGGGCCGGAGCCGCCGCGGTCTGTGCCGGTGAATATGCCGAAGCGGGAGACATCGATCTGGCCTGTGAACTGTTTCGCGCCGTCGGAACGGTGGTGCAGGTCAGCGAGAGCCAGCTCGACGCCGTCACCGGCCTCTCCGGTTCAGGACCGGCCTTTGTCTATACCTTTATCGAGGCCCTGGCGGCCGGTGGGGTGCAGGAAGGGCTGCGGCTCGATGTCGCCCAGGAACTGGCCGTGCAGACGGTGTACGGTGCCGCCAAGCTGGTCAAGGAGAGCGGCGAACATCCGGCGCTGCTGCGGGAAAAGGTCTGTTCTCCCGGCGGGACCACCATCGCCGCGGTGCGGGTGCTTGAGGAACGCAGCCTGCGGGCCAGCCTGATGGACGCGGTCGGGGTGGCGACCCGCCGGTCGAAGGAACTGGGTCAGGCCTGATGCCGCTGTTCAGCGCCCCGGAAACCCCTTCTTGTTTCCGGGGCGTTCCAGTGTGACGCAGTTTTCCGAGCTCCAGTATTCGGTATCGGTGATGCGCGGCACCTCGATAACGCGTCCGGGAACAATTCGGCGGTTGTGGTCGTGTTGCTGTTGCAGGGAAATGCGGACCCGCTTCGGTTTTACGGCGGTGATGCGACCGCGTCCGTGATGCGCTCCCTGCGCGTCGATCCAGTTGACCGCTACGGTTTTGCCGACTTGCAGCTTTTCATTTTCTTCGACCAATGCCTGGATCGGGTCTGGCCCCATTGTTGTCGCCCCTTTCATTCTGCCGGTTCCGGTTTCAGTCCAGCTCCGGTCAGAGACTTGTCGATTCAATCTCCATGTCAGTTCAACGGTTGCAACCGCTTCTTCCTAGTTTCGACATACGTGGGGGAAAAATTCAATACAAGATTGAATAAAGCAATGCATAATTGTATAATTCGCGTTCGTCGGGTTGATAGCCGGTTCGGGGAGGTCGCCAATGGTTGACAGCAATATGGAACGCAAGCGTTCAAAGCGGCGGTTGCGGGAGATCGTCAGTGAACTCGACGCCATCATTGATTCCTCGTCCGACGGACTCTGGATCTGCGATGCCGAGGCGCGGGTGATCCGCGTCAACCCGGCATCGGAGCGGATCAACAATATCACCGCTGATGAAGTGGTCGGGCGCCGGATGCAGGAGCTGCTGGAACAGGGATTTGTCGATCGTTCGGCGGCTCTTGAAGCTCTGCAGGAGCGTCGGGTGGTCAGCCTGCTGCAGACCAACCACAACGGCCGCAAGCTGATATCGACCGGTACCCCGGTTTTCGATGATCGGGGGGAGCTGATCCGGGTGGTGGTCAGTGAACGCGACATCACCGAGACCGAACAGCTGCAGCGTCAGCTTGAAGACCAGCAGGCGATGGGAGACGGTTACCGCGAGCAGATGCTGCAGATGCAGCAGTTCGAGCTGCGCAACCAGCCGTTGATTGCCAAGTCCCCCTGTTTCGTCAAGACCCTGCGCCAGGCGCTGAAGGTTGCCCGGGCCGATTCCTCGGTGCTGATCTCCGGTGAGTCGGGGGTCGGCAAGGGGTTGATCGCCGACCTCATCCACCAGCATTCGAGCCGTGCCGAGAAGCCTCTGATCAAGCTCAATTGCGGGGCCATTCCTGAAACCCTGATCGAATCGGAGCTGTTCGGTTATGAGAAGGGGGCCTTCACCGGAGCCAGCAGCAGCGGCAAGGCGGGTCATTTCGAACTGGCGCATGGCGGCATCCTGTTCCTCGACGAGATCGCCGAGCTGCCCCTCGCTTCCCAGGTGAAGCTGCTGCGTTTTCTCGAAGACGGCCGCATCACCCGCCTCGGCGGCACCCGCCCGCTGCACGCCGATGTACGCATCCTCGCCGCCACTCACCGCAACCTGGAGCAGATGGTCGACGAGGGGCGTTTTCGTTTCGACCTTTTCTATCGGCTCAACGTCATTCCCCTGCACGTCCCCTCCCTGCGCGAGCGCGGCGACTGCATCCTGCCGCTGGTACGTCACTATCTCGACCATTTCGGCACCAAGTTCGGCATTCACAAGCGACTGACCGCCGCCGCTCTGGATCGGCTGCAGACTTATGACTATCCCGGCAATGTGCGGGAGCTGATGAACATCTGCGAGCGACTGGTGGTGATGACCGAGACCGACCTGATTGATCTGCCGGATCTGCCGGCGGTGCTGCAGGAACGCGGACCGCTGCCCGACCAGGGTGACTTCGTCTGGCCGGCTCAGATGAGTCTTGACCAGATCGTGCAGAGCACCGAGCGCGAGGTGCTGGGACGGACAGCCCGCCGGTATCGCAGCCAGGCCAAGATCGCTGCCGCGCTGCGCGTCAGCCAGCCGACCGTGGCGCGCAAATTGAAAAGGTACGGCCTGTCCTGATTCGGGCCGCTATTCATAATTGAATAAAAATATGATCTCCTTCTGTCGGTCAACCGTCTCGGCCGGCCGTTCCCCGCGCTTTTTTTCAAAAAACGTATTTTTTATCTAAACCACGATTTTAACTTGACATTGTCCGGATATTCCCTTTTCGCGTCCGGAGCGGACGATATTAATCTTTCGACCTGCTTAAGCTGCTGAAAAACAGTGCTAAACTGATTTTTGCGTAGATCCCGGCAGGGGCAGGTTGATTGCAACCTGTTTGGGTGGGCAAAACGCTATTTGGCATCCGCCTTGCTGTTGGCCCGGGACAGAGAATTCTGTCTGTCCCGAAAGAACTCACATCCATCGAGGTGACAAAATGCATCTGTACAACAACGCGGTGATCAGGGTTCCGGTTCCCGAAAATGAACCGGTCTACAACTACGCTCCCGGCAGCCCCGAGCGGGCCGGTCTGAAACAGGCCCTTGAGGAGATGTCGGCTCAGAAGATCGAAATTCCGCTGCTCATCGGCGGACGTGAAGTGCGTACCGGACGCATGGGCAAGGTGGTCATGCCCCATGATCACGGTCACCAGCTGGCCGAGTACCACCAGGCCGGTCCTGAAGAGGTGAAGCAGGCGATCGCCGCCGCCCTTCAGGCCCGCGAAGGTTGGCAGCGGATGCGCTGGGAAGAACGGGCGGCGATCTTTCTCAAGGCCGCCGACCTGCTGGCGACCAAATACCGTTACCAGATCAACGCCGGGTCGATGCTCTCGACCAGCAAGAACGCCTTCCAGGCGGAGATCGATGCCGCCTGTGAGTTGATTGACTTCCTCCGTTTCAACGTTTACTACGCCCAGCAGATCTACGAAGAGCAGCCGATGATCAACGCCCGCGGGCTGTGGAACATGGTTCAGCATCGGCCGCTGGAGGGTTTCGTCTTCGCCGTGACCCCCTTCAATTTCACCGCCATCGCCGGCAACCTGCCGACCGCCCCGGTGATCATGGGCAACGTGGCGGTCTGGAAACCGGCTTCAAGCTGCGTCTACACCCCCTGGCTGTTCATGAAGATCCTGCAGGAGGCGGGACTGCCGGACGGGGTGATCAACTTCGTTCCCGGCCGCGGCGCCGACGTCGGCGATGTCTGCCTGGCCGACGAGAACCTGGCCGGCATTCATTTCACCGGTTCGACCGCGGTCTTCCAGTCGATGTGGCGCAAGGTGGGCGAGAATATCGCCGGTTACAAGTCCTATCCGCGCATCGTCGGCGAAACCGGCGGCAAGGATTTCGTCTTCGCCCACGCCTCGGCCGATGTCGACGGGCTGGTCACTGCCCTGGTGCGCGGCGCCTTCGAGTACCAGGGTCAGAAATGTTCCGCCGCTTCGCGCGCCTATATCCCGGCCTCTCTCTGGCCCGAGGTGGAGCGCCGTCTCAAGGAGGAGATCGACCGCATCAAAATGGGTGATGTCAGGGATTTTCGCAACCTGGTCAACGCCGTTATCGACCGTTCGGCCTTCGATACCATCACCCGTTACATCGATCTGGCCAAAGACTCCGCCGATGCCGCCATCATCGCCGGCGGCGGTTACGACGACAGCAAGGGCTATTTCATCGAGCCGACGGTGATCCTGGCGGCCAAACCCGACTTCACCACCATGGTCGAAGAGATTTTCGGCCCGGTGCTGACCATCTATGTCTATCCTGACGCCGAGTATGAGCAGACCCTCGAACTCTGTGACCGCACCTCGCCCTACGCGTTGACCGGGGCGATCTTCTCGCAGCAGCGTACCGCGACCAGCCTGGCGCTTGAGAAGCTGGAGAACGCCGCCGGCAATTTCTACATCAACGACAAGCCGACCGGGGCGGTGGTCGGTCAGCAGCCGTTCGGCGGCGGCCGGGCTTCGGGTACCAACGACAAGGCCGGCAGCATCCTCAACCTGATCCGCTGGGTTTCGCCGCGCACCATCAAGGAAACCTTTGTGCCGCCGAGCCGGCCGGACTATCCGTTTATGGAAAGTGAATAAAAGGCGGCTGAGGGAAACTGCAAGAGCGGCGAAAGGCTAAAACAATAAGAAGCGGCGAAAGGCTAAAGGCGAAAGATAAACGCTTTAGCCCTTGGCCCTTAGCCCTTTGCCCTTAGCCCTTTGCCCTTAGCCCTTTGCCCTTAGCCCGACTTTATAGCCTTTAGCCGATTTTACAGGTTTTTCTCATGTCTCTTTTTAACCTGCTGGTCAGCAAGACCATCATGCATATTCCGGGGCCGCTGGTCGGGTTTTTCGCCCGCGGCTATATCGCCGGCGAGCAACTTGACGATGCCGTGCGGGTGGCCCGCGAGCTGAACGGCCAGGGCATCATGGCGACCATCGACGTCCTCGGCGAGTTCATCACCAACCTTGACCAGGCCCGCGGTTTCAAGGAAGAATGCCTGCGAATTCTGCAGACCATCGATGCCGAAGGCCTGGATGCCAACCTGTCGCTCAAGCCGACCCAGATGGGCCTGCTGCTCGACCGCGACCAGGCGCTGGCCAATATCCGCGAGATCGTCGCCCGTGCCGCGGACCTCAACAGTTTCGTGCGCATCGACATGGAGGATATCTCCTGCACCGACGCGACCCTCGACTTCTATCGCACCCTGCGGGAGGAATTTCCCGGCCATGTCGGCGTGGTGCTGCAGTCCTACCTGCGGCGCACCCCGGCAGATATCATCGCGCTGAGTGACGCGCCGATGAACTTCCGGCTCTGCAAGGGGATCTACAACGAGCCGCGCACCGCGGCCTGGAAGGATCCCTATGTCATCAACCGCAACTACACTCGCTGCCTGGAACGGATCTTCGCGGCGGGGGGCTACGTCGGCATCGCCACTCATGATGAAAAGCTGGTGTTCGAGGCTCTGCGGCTGATCGAAAAACATGGCCTGGAAACGGATCGCTACGAGTTTCAGATGCTGCTCGGGGTGGATGAGGAATTACGGCGGATCATTGTCGACGCCGGTCACCGGATGCGGGTCTACGTCCCCTACGGGGAATCTTGGCTGCCCTATTCACGCCGGCGGCTGAAGGAGAACCCGAGCATTGCCGAGCATGCCCTGCGGCAGATGCTGGGCATTCGGAAAATCTGAAAGAGCAGGCATGCTGCCGAGAAGGGGGAAATCGCTTTCAACGGAGAGGCGCAGAGGAGCAGAGAGGGAGAGAAAATCTTTTGGCTTGTAAAGCCCCCTAACAGTCTCATGCCTTTCTCGGCGGCCTCTCCTTCTCAGCGTCTCTCCGTTAAAGGTTTTTCTTGGCGTCTTGGTGCCTTGGCGGCCCAAATAGGTTTTGTGCCGTGGTTAAGGGGTAAAATCAGAACCTTGGAAATAGCGTCCGGAATGTGTAGTATCTGTCAAACCGTTGTTTGATTTAATGAAATTGCCGGCTCGAACCGGCGCGCGGTTCAACCCTCGAAGGGTGGCGGATCGAGATCCGTCACCATCCAACCCTTTTTTATGTGGAGGTAGACAATGCACAAACTGAGCAAACTGATGCTGGCCGCCGCGGCTTTCTGTCTCGTGGCTGCCCCCGCCCTCGCCGACACCCTCAAGGTCGGTGTTCAGGCCCCGATCACCGGCAGCTATGCCAATGAGGGCCAGGGAATCGAGAACGGCGTAAGGCTGCTGGCCGAACAGATCAACGCCAAGGGTGGCGTGCTGGGCAAGAAGATCGAAGTGATTGTCTGCGACGATCAGGGCACCGCCATGGCCGCCGCCATCTGTGCCAAGGACCTGGTCAACCAGGGCGTCAAGATGGTTATCGGTTCCTACACTTCGACCTGCGCCGAAGCCGCGCAGAAGACCTACTTCAACGCCGGCGTGCTGCAGACCTCGGACGGCACCGCCGACAGCCTGACCGCGAAGGGCTACTGGACCTTCCTGCGCAACTCCTTCCCGAACAGCGCCGAGGCCGAATTCGCCGCCAACTACATGGTCAACGTCAAGAAGTACAAGCGCATCGTCGTGCTGTCCGATTTCTCGACCTACGCCGACGGCCTGGCCAATGCTACCGAAGCGGCAATCAAGAAGCTCGGCGGCAACGTCGTCTCCCGTGACAAGATCAAGGCCGACTCGCAGAATTTCACTCCGGTCCTGACCAGCATCAAGGCCAAGAATCCGGATGTGATCTTCTTCGCCGGTTACTACTCGGACGGCGGGCAGATTCGCTCCCAGCAGGTGGCGCTCGGTATCAAGGCCGATTTTATCGGCGGTGACGCCAACGACAATCCCGATTTCGTCAAGCTGGCCGGTTCCGCCGCCAAGGGTGCCTACATCATCAACGTGCCGTCGCCGGACGTCCTCCCCTACGATATCGCCAAGTCCTTCATCGCCGATTACCAGAAGAAGTACGGCATGATGCCGGCTTCCATCTGGGGTCTGATGAACATTGACGGCATGCGCGCCATCATTCATGCCATGGAAGCGAACAAGAGCTTCGATACCCGGAAGGCCGCTGACTACCTGCACAACCTGAAAGAGCCCCTGCCGGGGATCACCGGCCCGATCGCCTTCGCCAAGGACGGCAACCGCAAGGGCGGTTCCTATGTCGTCAAGATGGTCAAGGCCGACGGCAGCTACTCCTACGAATACGTCAAGTAACATGGTCTGAACGAGGCAGGAGGGGGGGAGAACTCCCCCTCCTGTTCCTCCCTTCCCGCATCTGCCCCTCAGACGCGAGAGCGGGACCATTACGTCCTTTCCTGGCGTCTGCAAGGCAGAACAAGAATTTCGCTTTATCCAGTAGGAGAGAGGTTTCATGGATATTTTCCTGCAACAGCTGGCCAACGGCCTGACCATCGGCAGCATGTTCGCCCTGGTGGCGCTCGGCTACACCATGGTCTACGGGGTCATGCGGCTGATCAATTTCGCCCACGGCGACATGGTCGCGGCCTCGGCCTTCGTCGGCCTGACCATCTACACCCAGGTGATGGGGCAGGCGACCTCACTGCCGGCGGTGATTGCCATTTTCCTGTTGTCGGCGGTCTGCATGGCCTGTATCGGCATTATTCTTGAGCGGGTTGCCTATCGCCCGCTGCGCGAAGCGCCGCGCCTTTCGGCGGTGGTTTCGGCGCTCGGCGCCTCGCTGGTGATCCAGAACGGCATCATGCTGATCTGGGGGCCGCGGATGCGCATCTTTCCCGAACTGGTGCCGCAGGTCTACTGGGATTTCGGTGGCGTGGTGATCAGCCTGATTCAGGTCATCATTCTGGTGCTGTCGCTGGTGCTGATGGTCGCCCTTTACCTGTTCGTTGAAAAAACCCGTATCGGGGCGGCGATCCGCGCGTCTTCCATCGATCAGGATGCCGCCCGGCTGATGGGGATCAACGTCAACCGCATCATCGCCCTGATCTTTATCATCGGCTCCTCGCTGGGCGCCGTCGGCGGCCTGTTCATCGGTCTCTATTACCGCGGCATCACCTTCAACATGGGCTGGCAGTACGGCCTCTACGCCTTCGTCGCGGCGATTATCGGCGGTATCGGCAACATTCCCGGTGCGATGCTCGGCGGTATGCTGCTCGGCCTGTTCAACGCCTTCATCGCCGGCTATGTGTCCAGTACCTGGGCCGACGCCTTCACCTTTATCCTGCTGATCGTGATCCTGATTGTCCGCCCGACCGGGATTCTCGGCGAGCGGGTTGCGGAGAAAGTCTGATGAAACAGCTGCAACGACTTGGATACCCCCTTTTCCTCGGGGTGATGGCGGTGCTGCCGCACCTGCTCAATTCACGCTGGCAGGCGGTGGCGATCACCTTCCTGATCTTCTCCGTGGTCGCCCTCTCCCAGGATATCGTGCTCGGCAAGAGCGGCATGTTCAACATGGGCCAGGCGCTCTTCTTCGGCATGGGAGCCTACACCACGGCGATTCTCAATCACCAGTTCGGCTGGTCGCTGCTGGCGACCATTCCGCTGGCGATCCTGCTGCCGGCGCTGTTCGGCATCATCCTCGCCGGTCCCATTGTCCACCTGCGCGGCGACTACCTGCTGGTGACCACCATCGGCTTCAACATCGTCTTCGTCCAGGTGCTGCAGAACAACCTCGGCGGCATCACCGGCGGACCGAACGGCATCTTCGGTCTTGATTCCATGAGCCTGTTCGGCTGGCAGCTGACCAGTCAGGTCGCGGTCTACTACTTCGCCTTCGCCGTGCTGCTGGCGACCCTGTGGGTGATGCACAACCTGGAGAAGAGCAAGGCCGGCCGGGCCCTGCACTACCTGCGCGAGGACCAGCTGGCAGCAGAGAGCATCGGCATCAATACCCGGGTCTACAAGATTTTCGCTTTCGGCCTCGGCGCCGGTATCGCCGGTCTGGCCGGGACTGTCTACGCCACCCAGTACTCCGCGGTCAGCCCGGAGGCCTTTGACTTCATCCAGTCGGTACTCTTTTTCAGTATCGTCATCGTCGGCGGTTCCTCGGTTCCCGGCGTGCTGCTCGGGGTCTTCGTCATGTTCGTGCTGCCGGAGATTTTTCGCGAGTTCGCCACCTGGCGCTTCTTCATCTTCGGTTTCGCGATGATCTTGTCGATGATCCTGCGGCCGCGCGGCATCGTTCCGGCGACCTTCGGTAAAATTCCCAAGTTTCTGATCAAGGATGGTTCCCATGGCGCGTAATGAGCTGATCCTGAGCAATGTCACCAAGCGCTTCGGGGGCCTGGTCGCCGTCGATGATCTGAGCTTCAAGGTTGAATCGGGGCAGATTTACGGCATCATCGGCCCCAACGGCGCCGGCAAGACCACGGTCTTCAACTGCATCACCGGTATTTACAAGTCGGAAGAGGGCTCGGTGCAGTGGCGCGGTGAAGAAATCCGCGGCCTGACCCCCTACCAGATCGTCGATCGCGGCATTGTCCGCACCTTCCAGACCATTCGCCTGTTCAGCCAGATGTCGGTTGCCGAGAACATCATGAGCGGCCGCCACATCAAGAGCAGCCAGAAGTGGTGGCACGGTATCGTCCATACCCCCTGGTCGAAGCGGGATGAACTGGAGAACTGGCGCAAGGTTGAAGAACAGCTCGATTTCTTCAACCTCGGCCAATACGCCGCCACGCCGACCGGTAGCCTGCCCTACGGAATTCAGCGCCGTATCGAGATGGCGCGGGCGATGGCGGTCGATCCGACGTTGCTGATTCTTGACGAGCCGGCCGCGGGCCTGAATGACAAGGAAACCCTTGAGCTGCTGGAAACTATTTTCAAGATCCGTGACAAGGGGGTTACCGTACTGCTGATCGAGCATGACATGGACATGGTGATGGAGGTTACCGATTACCTGACGGTGATCAACTTCGGCAGGAAGATCGCCGAGGGAACCCCGGCGGACATCCAGCAGAATCCCGCCGTCATCGAGGCATACCTGGGAAGCGAGGACGACGATGAGTGACGATATCCTGTTTGAAATCAAGGACCTCGAGGTTTCCTACGGCAGCATCGCAGCGATCAAGGGGATCTCGCTGCAGGTCCGCAAGGGTGAGATCGTCACCATCCTCGGCGCCAACGGCGCCGGCAAGACCACCACCATGCGCACCATCAGCCGGCTGCTCAAGGCGAAGAGCGGGTCGATCAGGTTCAAGGGGCATGAGCTGACCAGCCTGCCCGCCCACAAGATCGTCAAGCTCGGCATCAGTCATTCCCCCGAAGGCCGACGGGTGTTCGGTATCCTCACCGTTGAGGAGAACCTGCTGCTTGGCGCCTTTACCCGCTCGAAAGTTGATCGCAACACCCTGGACTGGGTTTATGAACTCTTCCCCCGCCTGAAGGAGCGCAAGAAGCAGCTCGCCGGCACCCTCTCCGGTGGTGAGCAGCAGATGCTGGCCATCGGTCGGGCGCTGATGTGTAATCCGGAAATGCTGCTGCTTGATGAGCCCTCCCTCGGTATCGCGCCGATCCTGGTCAAGGCGATCTTCCAGCAGATCAAGGAGATCTCTCGCAAGGGGGTGACGGTGCTGCTGGTCGAACAGAACGCCAAGGCGGCCCTCAAGCTCGCCGACCGCGGCTACGTGCTCGACGTCGGCAAGATCGCTCTGGCCGGCACTTCGGAAGAACTGCTCGCCTCGCCCAAGGTGCAGGAGGCGTACCTGGGGAAGAAGCATTAGGGCAGGTTTTGGGCCGCCAAGCCGCCAAGTGCGCCAAGAAAGGCAAAGGCAATTTAACGCAGAGACGGAGAGATATTCTTATTGCTTCTTGATGAGCGATAATCTTCTGGTGTCGCTTTGACTAAATAAACTCATCGGGGTTTCTCTGCGGACTCTCCTGTTCAGCGTCTCTCCGGTAAGGGTTTTCTTGGTGTTCTTGGCGCCCTTGGCGACTTGGCGGCAGAGATCTTGTGAGGGCCCATGGACCGCTCGATTCAGGAACTGACCTGGGAGCATGACGCGATTATCGACTCCTCGTCCGACGGGCTGTTCGTCTGCGACGGGCAGGGGGTGATCCTGCGCGTCAACCCGGCCTCCGAGCGGATCAACCAGGCCACGGCCGAGCAGCTGGTCGGTCGTGATTATATGGATGTCGCCGCCGAGGGGTTGGTGATCCTGCCGTCGGCGGCGCTGGAGGCGATTGAAAAACGTGAGCAGGTCAGCCTGCTGCAGGAGAACCGTTTCGGCCGCAAGCTGATCTCGACCGCCACCCCGGTTTTCGATGACGCCGGGGAGTTGATCCGGGTGGTGGTCAGCGAACGTGATATCACCGAGATTGATCGTCTGCAGCGGCAACTGGAAGAGCAGCAGGCGCTCGGTGACCGCTTTCGCCGGCAGGTGGTTGAACTACAGCAGCAACAGCTCGAATCCCTGCCGATCATCGCCCGCAGCCCCTGTATGGCCAGGGCCCTGCGCCAGGCGCTGAAAGTCAGCGAGGTCGATTCGACCGTCCTCATCCTCGGTGAATCGGGGGTCGGCAAGGGGTTGATTGCCGACTTGATCCACCAGCATTCGGCCCGCGCCGACAGGCCGATCATCAAACTCAACTGCGGCGCCATTCCTGAAACCCTGATCGAAGCGGAGTTGTTCGGTTGCGAGAAGGGCGCTTTCACCGGCGCCGCCGGCAGCCGGCCGGGTTATCTTGAGCAGGCCGACGGCGGCATCCTTTTTCTCGACGAGGTCGCCGAGCTGCCGCCCGCCTCACAGGTCAAGCTGCTGCGCTTTCTGGAGGACGGCCAGGTGACCCGCCTCGGCAGCACCCGCAGCCGCCGGCTCGATGTCCGTATCCTTGCCGCCACCCATCGTGATCTGCAGCAGATGGTCGCGGCCGGTACGTTCCGTCTCGATCTCTACTACCGGCTGAGCGTCATTCCCCTGACCGTTCCCCCGCTGCGCGAGCGGCAGGAATGCCTGGTCCCCCTTATCCGCACCTGTATCGACCACTTCGCTGATCGCAGCTCGGTTCCCCGCCGCTTGACCGTCGCCGCTCTCGACCTGCTGTGCGCCTATTCCTATCCCGGCAACGTGCGGGAACTGATGAACATCTGCGAGCGGCTGGTGGTGATGTCCGACACCGAGCTGATCGATGTCAACGACCTTCCGCAGACGGTGATCGCCGGGGCGGGCGAGGAGGACGCGGCCCGTTTCGGCAGCTGGCCGGCCGAGATGAGCATGGCGCAGATTCGCGCCAGTGTCGAGCGGCAGGTGCTGCTGGAGACGGCGAAACGCCTGCCGAACCAGCAGAGTATCGGCGCGGCGCTCGGTCTCAGCCAGTCGAGCGTGGCCCGCAAACTGGAGAAGTACGGTATCAAGACGCGCTTCGGACGGGGGTGAAATCCACCTCGGGTGGAGACGCGGAGATGTAAACAGATTTATTACAGCCCTTGATCCGCCCGAATACGGAGAAAAGAGGGAAAGCGGGGAACGCCGGACTTGAAGAACCCGTAGTACTTGAAGGTGATGACCGCGCCGACCGGCGGTGGATTGTCCCGCTCGGCGTCGCTGAAGCCGCTGCCGATTCTGAACTCTGTCCCATCCTCCAGGCGGACCAGCAGTGCCCCGAGCCGTCCTTCATTGCGGCCTTTTCCCGGCAGCCGGGCGATCACCGTCGCCTCGGCGTCCCGGTAACTCTTGACCTTGAGGATGTCCGGGCTGCGGCCGGAGACATAAGGCGCGTCCGGCCTGCGGACAATCAGCCCTTCGCCGCCGAGCTTTTCGATTCGCTGCAGCTCCTGTCGCAGCTGCGCCCGGTCGCGCAGTGTCTGTTGCGGGATGACGAAGGCGTAGGGGGTCGGGTGAGCCGCGAACCACGCGACGGCCGCGGCGATACGTTCGGTGAACCCGCCGGGAGCTTCCGGAACGTCAAAGATGGCGAACTTGAGCTTGAGCCAGTCGTTGTCGGGTCGCTGCCGCCGGACCACGGCCGCTGTCCGCTCGAAGCTGTCGCGCCCGCCCCAGATCTCACCTTCGACCGGGAAGGGCGGCAGACCCTGAACGAACTCCCGGGAGGGATGCAGGACGGTCCCGTGTTTCGACAGCAGGCGGTGTCCATCCCAGCGGCCGCGCACTCCGTCAAGTTTTTCACTCATCAGCCAGCCGGTCACAGCGACCGTCCCGTCGTCGATCTGCGGCAGCATCGGTTCCGCTGCCAGGACGTCTGTCACAAATAATAGTACACAGGTCAACAATAGGCAGATCCGTAGCGATTCCTTCCGCATTTCTCTCATTTCGTCCTCCATGACGTGGTGGTGTTCTGATTGACGGCATAAAACCGTAGAACAGTCTGTTTGGTTGTTGTGATTGTAACATTTTTTATGCGGAAACAAATTGACTTTTTGGCTAAAAATTATAGAACATTAACGAAAGTAAATAAATGAAAGGGGATGGGCTTATGAGATCCGTAACGCATTGGATGCACGACCATCATTGGGATTCCGCTTCTCTCCATCAGCACTGGACAGGTTTTTTCGGTGTACTCAAGAATGTCTGGCTCGGGCTGCTGCTCCTGGTTCTCGGTATCGTTGCCCTGATTACCGCCGTCATTATCGCTTACCCGGTTACCGCGTATATCGCGGCGAAATTCTTCCAGTAATATCAATACTTTTTCATTTCAATGCAATGACCACCCGCCGGTGGTTGTTTTTTTTCAACCTGCTTCCCCTCTCACTTGGTTGTTCGATTTCTGGATAATAGCAGGAGAAATGATAAAAGATTAATAATGTTGCATTTTCAACAATTTTTTTGTGGCCAGTTCACGAAGAAAGGGGAGAGGATATGAACTCAATCCATTGTCCATGGCTTCCATGGGCAGGGCTCTTCATCGTCTTCCTGTTGTCGGCCGTCCCGGCATCCGCGTCTGAATCCTGCCTCGATTGTCATTCTGAAAACTGTTTCCGGTTGGACTTTCCGGCTTCGGTGCATGGTCCCAATGGCTGCACCAGCTGTCATCGCTTTCCTGCCGGAGGGGAGAGTCATCCCGTTGCTGCTGATTATCGTCCGACGGTCGATTGCAACCGTTGTCACAAGGACATCGCGCAGGCTTACGCATCCGGTGTGCATCAGGCTGCCGGAGTCGGCTGCAGCGAGTGTCATGCCCCGGTTCATGGTCTCCATGCCTGGCGGGAGAACAAGGAAAAAGCGGTCGAGCTGTGCCTCGGCTGTCATGACCGGGAGGATTATCGGCAGTCGGTTCACGGACGGGCCGTCGCGCGCGGCAATGCCGATTCGGCCTCCTGTCATGACTGCCACGGTCTGCACGACGTAAGAGCGGTTTCCCCTTTCTCTCCCGAACAGGCCCAGGCTTTCAATGTTGACACCTGCATCCCCTGCCATGCAGATAAAGAAAAAATGACCAGGAACGGGGTCCGGCTCGGTGTGGTTGCCAGCTATCTCTCAAGCCATCACGGCAAGAGTTACCGGCTCGGCAGCACCCGCCGGGCGGCCGGTTGCGCCGATTGCCACACCGCGCACCGGGTGCTGCCGAAGTCTGATCCGGCCTCCAGCCTGCATGGTGGCAACCTGGTGAAAACCTGCCGTCAATGCCACGCCAGGGCCACCGCCTCATTCACCCGTTATTACCCCCATGGCGACCACCATGACCGCGATAATTATCCGTTGCTGTACTGGACCTTTCTGGCCATGAATTGTCTGTTGATTGGGGTCTTCGCCTTTTTCTGGATTCACAGTGTCCTGTGGATGTTTCGCGGGTTTGTGGAGAACCGGAAAAAACTGGCCGCGGCGGCCCGCGGCGAAGGCATCGTGGTTCACGCCGCGCACAAGCAGTACCGACGCTTTTCGAAGCATCACATCCTGTTTCACCTGATCGTGATCACCAGCTTTCTCGGTCTTTCATTGACCGGACTGCCGCTCAAGTTCAGCGATCAGCCCTGGGCCCAGACCTTGATGTCCTTTTATGGCGGGGTCGCGTACGCGGGGCTGCTGCACCGCGCCTGCGCCGTGCTGACCTTCTACTATTTCGTCGCCGCCCTGTTGTTGAGTATCAATTTTCTGTTTATCTCCAAAAAGCCGTCGGGCAACTGCTGGCAGCGGCTGTTCGGGCCCGACTCGCTGATGCCGAACGGGAAGGATGCCAGGGACCTGCTGGGGATGGTGCGCTGGTTTCTGTTCCGGGGGCCGAAGCCGGAGTTCGAGCGCTGGACCTACTGGGAGAAGTTCGACTTCCTGGCGGTTTTCTGGGGGATGGTGGCCATCGGCAGCTCCGGCCTGTTGCTCTGGTTCCCGGAATTTTTCGGGCAGTTTCTGCCCGGCTGGGTGTTCAACGTGGCGATCATCATCCATTCCGACGAGGCCCTGCTGGCGACTGGCTTCATCTTCACCGTGCACTTCTTCAACACCCACGGGCGACCGGAGAAGTTCCCGATGGATTTCGTGATCTTCAACGGCCAGATTTCCCGCCAGGAGTTCATCGAGGAGCGCTCGGCACAGTGGCGGCGCTACCGGGAGGCCGGGGTGATCGAGCAGTTTGAGATCAAGAAACCCAGCGGGGTTGTTTATGATTTTATCCTCAAGGGGTTCGGTTTCCTGGCGCTGTTCACCGGCCTGGCGCTGGCCTTCCTGATGCTGATCGCCTTCATCCGGGGCTGAGGATGGCGCGGCTGGGATGAGCGGCCTGCCGGCCGCGTTTCAGGAGGGTGTTTCGGCTACCCAGATCCACCGGCTGTTTTGTGGACCGAGGGTGGCGGAACGGGTGGAGATGCGCGGCGCCGCGCCGCTTCGGGCGCAGACGTAGCCGCGCTACGTTGAGCACCGCAGCGGTGACGGCAACAAAGCAGATTCACTCGTAACGACAGCCGAATCCAGAAATTGCCGGTGGATTTGGGGCTATACTCGTTCTTGAGGGGAAGGGGAGAAATGTGCTATTTATTCAGACCGGAATCAGTGAGTCCCTTATCGGCGGATAGCACAAGTCATTGACCTTCCTGAGCTACCCAAAAATCACCAGCGAACCTATGGGTGCGCTTCAGATTTTTGGGAATCCCTTTCAGGCCAAGCACTTGCACTCTCCATCCAGCAGGAACTCACTGATTCAGGTCAGATAGTTGATGCCGCCCCGGAAGACCCGGAAGGAAACCGGGTCCTAACCCCTGGCAACGAGAACGCCGATGGCACAGAAAACACGCGTTATGATCCTGGGAACCGGCCGCGCCGTGCCGGAGAAGATCCTCACCAATGCCGATCTCGAACAGATGGTCGACACCTCCGACGAGTGGATTGTCGCCCGTACCGGGATCCGGCAGCGCCACGTCGCCGAACCGGGCAGCGCGCTTTCCGACCTGGTGACCGAGGCGGCGCGCAAGGCCTTGGATGACGCCGGGTTGAGCGCCGACCAGATCGGCCTGATCGTCCTCGCCACGGTGACCGGCGACATGAAATTTCCCTCCACCGCCTGCCTGGTGCAGGAGAAACTGGGCGCGAAAAATGCCGTCGCCTTTGATCTCTCCGCCGCCTGCGCCGGTTTCCTCTATGGCCTGCAGGTCGCCGAGGGGATGATGGCTGTCGCCGGTTACAAGCACGCGCTGGTGATCGGTGGCGAGATGCTCACCTCGATGGTTGACTGGCAGGATCGTGACACCTGCGTGCTGTTTGGCGACGGCGCCGGCGCCGTGGTACTCGGTCCTTCGGACGGTGAACGCGGCCTGCTGCAGACCTGCCTCGGCAGCAACGGCGAACACGCCGGGCTGCTCTACAACCCCGGCGGCGGTTGCGTCAATCCGCCCAACGCCGAGACGGTCGCGGCCAATCTCTATGCCATCCGCATGGAGGGTCGTGAGGTTTTCCGCCACGCGGTGGTCGCCATGGCCGACGTCCTGCAGCAGGCGCTGGTGAAGCAGGGCCTGTCCGGGGAGGATATCGACCTGCTGATTCCCCACCAGGCCAACCTGCGTATCATCGAGGCGGTTGCCAAACGTTTCAAGCTGCCGATGGATAAGGTCTGCGTCAACGTCGACCGCTACGGCAACACCTCCGCCGCCTCGATCCCCATCGCCCTCGACGAACTGCGCCGCGGCGGCGAACTGCAGCCGGGCACCCTGATCGGCATGGTCTCCTTCGGCGCCGGACTGACCTGGGCGGCGGCACTGGTGCGGGTTTAGCGGGCTGAGGAAAAACGGGCCTGGTCGTGTCGCCGGCAGTTAGAGCCATAAGCCCTGCTGCCGCTTGAAATCCTGCCTTTTCGGACCTGAATCCGAATTTTCCGTGACCGGATAGTCACCTCAGCCTTTCACCAGCCATTTCATGACGAACACCACGGGGACATCTCTGCAAAAGGGATGTCCCCTTTCAGTTGGTCGGGGTTTAAAGATTTTATCGGCGTTCATCAGCGCAATCGGCGGCTGCACTGTTTTTGGTTTCCCAAGTTAACGCCTTCCTTGACATGGACAATAAATTGTATAAAAATATACAAAAATATGTATAAGGAGTGGATTGTTCTATGGATTGTCGGCTGGGAGCGGAGGAGTTGCTTGAAGTTCTGCAGGGGTGGAACCGGGTACTGCGGCGGAAGGTCCATCTGATTGCCTGCGGCGGGACGGCAATGACCCTGATGGGCGTGAAACCTTCGACCAGAGATGTCGACTTCATGGTGCCGCAACTTGTGGAGTACAGTTATCTTGTGAACAGGCTGGCGAATCTCGGTTATCGGCCGGTGACGGGTTCGGGTTGGCAGCGGGATGGCGAACCTTTCCGGTTTGATCTCTTTCGCGGTAATCGTATTCATACCACCGAGTTGCTGGATTCGCCCTTGGAAGAGGGGCGTAACACGCGGTTGATGGAGTATTCCCGGCTGTATATTGGTGTCCTGAATCCCTATGACCTGATTGCGAGCAAATTGCTGCGTGGTACGCGAGTCGATTTTGATGACTGTCTGATGCTGGTTCGGAAACGGCGCGATGAGGTCGATATCGCCCGGTTGGTCGGGCATTTTCACGATCTGGTCATCTATGATGTTGCGGAGGTGCGGTTACGACCGAATATCGCCGCCTTCATTGATTTGTTGCGAGACAATGGACTCTATGATGGATAAACAATTGCTCGACAGTTTCGCCAGGCTTGGCCTGCCGATGTTTGTTGCCCCGGGCGAAGCGCTGGATGCCAACGCAACCCTCGCCGGGGCGGTCAGGGCGAAAGAGATGCGGGTGTGGGAAGGGTTTCCGGTGTTGCTGGCCAATGCGGCCGAGGATTTCCGGTTTTCCTTCGAGCAGGTCGAGGCACAATTGTCGGAGAACGCCCTGCAGTTGTTGTTTCGGCGCCTGGTCCTGGTTTCGCTGGCGGTCTATGCCCTGTATGACCTGTCCTTTCCCTGGACTGTCAAGGTTGAAAAAGAGCTTTCCGCGGAGAGGAAGACGCAACTTGCTGCCTGGAAGAAGTCGCTGCGGAATGACCGGCCCTTCGGTTGGGCAGGAGTCGAATTCGATCCTCGGCGGCTCAGGGAGATGTTCGAACTCTATTTCGAGCAGACCGCCGAAAAGGGCCGGCGCAAGCGGGAAAAATTGCAGGAATATTCCCTGGAATATGCTCTTTCCCAGGTTTTTTCCCCGAAGCAGAAGGAGCTGTTCAAAAAGAGGCTGGATGGATTGCCCATGACCAAGACCGAGCAGGAATACTACTCGCGCACGGTCAAGAAGAAGGTGGTGGCGCTGGCCAATGACGATTTGCATACCCTGGCGCGAAAGCTCTTGGAACAATAAGGGTGTGAGGCACAAGATCAGAATTGGCCGCAGATGAACGCTGATGAACGCAGATAGGGCAAAGGCGTGAAAAACTGCAGACTTTGAAGGTTTTTCTGCGTTCATCTGCGAAATCAGCGTCCCATTGCTTTCGCTTTTTCCCTGGCGTCCTTTACGTATTGAGTGAGCAATGAGGGAAGGCAGTGAGAATAAATGATTTTCTTGATGAGGTTTAATTTCTTGACGCGGACTCATGGTGGCGCTATAACCAGTTGAATTGTTTAAGTTGTTGTTTATTGGAGGGGTTATAGGAGAGGTTCTCCCGGAAAAGAAGCCGCCTGTGTCAGCCTGAGCTGACCGGCGGCTTCTTGTGTTTTCGGCTGTTTCCACATGGAGGAGGGAAGGGATGGCACGTTTTCCGACCGGTCGTACCGCGTTCGTGGTGATCCACGGCATCGGCGAGCAGAATCCGTTCGATACCCTTGACGGCTTCGGGCGTGGCCTGCTGGAACTGTTTGACCGGCAGGGGATCAATTACCGGCTCGCCCACAAGCTGAAGCGCCATCCCGAGGAGGGCTGGACCGAAAGTTTTCTGCACATCTCCCCCAAAAACCGCGGCAAGAGCGCCATCGACATCCACGAGGTCTACTGGGCCTACCTGACTGAAGAGCAGATCACGGCCGCCGAGATCCGCCAGTGGCTCGAGGACACCCTGGCCGGAGTGAAGACCTTCTTCGATGAAAACCAGCAGCTGATCCGCGAGTACGAGCAGGCCGACCAGGTCGAGCAGTTGCAGAAGCTCAACAAGAAGCTGCGTTGGGGCGCCCGGCTCTATCCGCCCGTCAGCGCCGCGCTGCAACTGCTCGATCCGCTCAGTCGGCTGACCGGCGGCTGGGGCGAGGTGGCGCTGAAATGGCTGGGGGACAAGGCCAGCCCCTACCTCACCGGCTACCTCGGCGACGTCGCCATCTACACCACCACCGACCGCAAGTCGAAATTCTTCAACCTGCGGCAGCAGATTCTGCGCGACAGCCTTGCCATGCTTAGGGCGGTGCTCGCCGACGAAGAGGTCGAGCGGGTGATTCTCTGCGGCCACTCCCTCGGCAGCGTCATCGCCTACGACACCCTCAACCGGCTGCAGATCGAAGCCTCCCTGCCCGAGGCCGAAGAGCTGCCGCTGGACAAGATCAAGGGCCTGATCACCTTCGGTTCGCCGCTCGACAAGATCGCCTTCTTCTTCCGCCAGCACGCCGGCAAAGAGCAGTGGCTGCGCGGCCAGATTCTCGGCCAGCTGCACTCCTTCAAATCGAAGCCGCTCTGTTTCAATGATCCGCCAGTGACTTTCGACGACCCGGTGAAGCATGTCTTCGCCGACCTGCCCTGGGTCAACTACTGGGACCGCCAGGACCCGGTCAGCGGCCGGCTCAACCTCTACCGGATCGACCCCGAAGACAACGTCGAGCTCAAACTCGGCAAACCCTGGGGCCTGGCGCATGTCGCCTACTGGGAGCATGTGCCGATGTATGCCGATTTTGCGGGGAGGTTTTTGGGGCTCCAGGCAACAGCTTCTTGACAGTTTGTTCTTGCTTCATCTGTTGTTCTGAAAACAAGTATTGATAAAAAGACAACTCTTGGGTTGTTGTCAGTCCATGTTTCGGGTACTCTGTAAATGAACCAGCCCCTGAGTCCAACTGACGCCAGAAAATTGCTCCGCCGGATACTGGATGGCGGCATTGTCACCTACGCACAGCCTCATGCCCTTGATCGGCTCAAGGAACGTTCCATTTCCATCCTCGATTGTGAAAACGTCATGCGGGCGGGGGTTGTGGAAGAGCCGGAACTGGTCGAAGGTTGTTGGCGCTACCGGGTGCGATCCCGAAAAATCGTTGTCGTTGTGGAATTCCTTTCGGATGACGAGGTGTTGATCCTGACGGCCTGGAGAATCAAATGATCTGCCCTGATTGTAAAACTGTCGAACTCGTGGAAAAGCGCGAGACCATTCGCTTTGAGGAGTGCGGCCTCAGTGGCGTTGTCCTGCAGGATGTGCTGGTCAGGCAGTGTGACGGGTGCGGCAACCGGCTGGTTTCCATCCCCAACCTTTCCGGCCTGCACCGCAGCATTGCGATGGTGCTGGTCAACAAGCCGGAAAGGCTGGCGCCGGAGGAAATCCGGTTTTTACGCAAGTCGCTCGGCTGGTCGAAGGCTGATTTCGCCAGGAAGATGCATGTCAGGCCCGAGCAGGTTTCCCGCTGGGAGAGTGAGAAGGCGCCGAAGCCGATGCAGGTACAGAATGAACTCCTGCTGCGGACCCTGGTGGCCAAGGGTCAGAAGATCGAGGACTATGAAGAGCACCTGGAGGAAATCGCTTCCAAGGAGCCGTGCGGGAAGTTTTTGCTCTCTTTGTTTTTTGAAAGGCAGCAGTGGCATAACAGGGTGGCGGTGTGTCAGGGCTGAAGAGATTTTTGTTGGGGGGGCAAGCGGAGCGGTTTGTGGCTTGAAAACTTGATGATTCAAGACGTGACTCTGCGAGATTCATTGGGGTGCGGGCCGTCCCGGTTGCCGGCGGCGGCAGATGTTTCTTGTTTATGACGGCAAAACATGCTAGAAAAAAGCGTTTTATTGATTCGCTGGTAAAGGAGGGGGCATGAGCGGTAAAATTCCGCGCCAGAACCAGAAAGCCGTACCCGCTGCCGACGCAGCCGGGGCGGCTTTTTGCGTTTATGGGTCTGTCTCTTTGACCATCTCTCAGGGTGGCAAGCGCTATGTACTGAAGGCCGAAAAAGGATGAGACCCTACGGGGGGATGGAGAAAATTTAAGGTAAATATTTAATGGTTGAGTGACACTGATGTTATGTTTACGTGTGAAACATTTTGTCTAATAATTAGAAATTGATAGAGCAATATTTATGAGTAATTTTGAGCAAGAGTTTCTTGAGAACTATCTTAAGTTTGGCCTTGGTTCTATGCCAAAATCAGATATTGATGCTCTTGTTATGCACTTGCTCGATCGATTTGGAGTAAACAGTTCAGGGCCTCTTTCCAACTACAGTAATCAAGCGGTAAGTGAGCGACTTAAAACTCCTGTCAATAAAATCAAGAAACTTCGATATGACGCTGCTTTAAAGTTTGGTGGTCGCATTGAAGACCAAGCAATGGGCCGTCTCCTCGCGGCTCTCGCAAATGCCACATTAGAATCTGACGGGAAAAAAATATGTCTAATCATAGAAGATTCTCTAGCCAAAAATTGGTTGCAAGGACAACTCAAAAATAATCAAATAATTTTTGACTATTCCTTCAATACAGAAATTGTAAAAGTATCTACAGAAGGCTTATTTAACGTTCTTGATTCTCTCTTTGACAATTCTGAATTAGAAATATTCAAGAAAAGATTTGAGGAAATCAAGAAGCAAGAAAACTCAGAGAAAAGAAAAAATGAATTTAAAGATATAGTCAAGAAATTCGCGGAAGGCGCGGCAAAAGCGGCGGGTAGTGGTGTGGTATCAGTCTTGAAAACACACCTCGGAATGCTCTGAAAATGGCTATCGGGTGACTGAGCGATTGTCCGATAAAAATAATGGAAAGAAGTAGAATTACAGATGTATTTCCAATTACAGGCCAAGGTGGAGGAACTATGCATCCTTTTGCAAAAGTCTTAGCTTGAAGCGTTCAAGACTTTACCAGTAAGGCTG
>NZ_PPFX01000025.1 GCF_002898515.1 Geothermobacter hydrogeniphilus
AGGGGGCGGTGACATCGAGCTGCTTGTTTTTACTGGCCACGCCGGCGACACCGGCATCGGTGCCGAGGGCGTTGTTGACGGTAATGCTGTTGCTCACCGGACCGACGATGTCGCCACAGTCGGGGTCGGTGCCGGTCACTTCGAAGGTGACCGCCTGCGGACCGGTGGTGCCATAGGCGCTGGAATCCCAGGGGCTGGTGACGGTGGTGCCGTTGATCTTGTAGGTGAAGCTGCCGACGTTGCCGGTGGTGCTGAACAGGGTGGTCAGATCGACCGCGGTGCCGCCGACGGTCTGGCCGGGGGCGATGGTGATGGTCGACGGGGTGCCGTCAACACAGGTGTTGTCGATGGTGACCCCGGTGAGCTGGACGGCGTTGACCACGGTGCCGCAGTCGGGATCGGTGCCGGTAACATCAATGGTGACGGTGGTTTCGGCGGCCGAGGTGCCGCAGGCGCTGGTATCCCAGCTGTATTCCCAGCGGGAGGTGGTGCCGTTCCAGGTCATCGCCGCACCGGTGACGTTACAGGCGCTGCTGCCGCCGATGGTGACACTCACCCCGGTCAGGGTCGCCGGGGCGGTCTCGACGCCGACTGCGGTCTGGATGGTGACCACGCCGGTCGCGGGGCTCGGATTGGTGGTCGTCAGGGTCGCCACGTCCTTGTCGGTGGTATCGAAGGCGGCCGCCGCCGACTGTGCCGTCAAGGTGCCGCAGGTTCCGGTACCCTGGGCACGGAAAATGACGTTGCCGGTGATACAGGAAGTCGGCGTGTAGGTGGCGCCATTGGCGAACCAGGCACTCCAGGTCGCGCCACCGTCCTCACTCCAGCTGACCTGGATACCGGTAGCGGTACCTGTCGCGGTGACAGTAACCGGGCCGGTAATCGGCGTGGTGGTCGGGGAAAATGTCGGGGCGTTGAGGGTCGCGGTCTCGGTGCAGGAACTCCAGGTGAACGCCTGGCTGTTGCCCGGAGTGGTGGTGCCGCCGACATAGTAAACAGTGCCGCACTCGGGGTCGGTGCCACGGGCATAGAGATTGTAGCTGTTGCCGTTGGTCAGGATGGCTGAGGCCTCCTGCGGGTCGGGGTTCCAGGCCAGGCGCTCAACCTCAGTGGCACGGGCAGGACCTGAAATCACAATATCATCCAGTGCGGTGTCACATCTCCAACTTGATGAAATTGTACGGAATCGCACCTCCAAATTATTGCTGGTATAGGCGGACAGATCGACGTTTTGATTTACCCAGACATCTCCGCTATTGGGATTGTTGGTTCGAGACCAGACCGAATTGGTCCAGTTGGTGCCGCCATCGGTGGAAACGTCGACATGTAATTCGCAGCTGAGATCCGTATCGGTATTCATGTTCCACCAGAAGTCAAGATTCAGCGCATAGGTCGAACCATCAAGGACATTACTGGTCAGCCAGTAGGTTTCAGGATAGGAACCGCTACTTGACTCGGTGTATGCGTAATACCCTCCTCCCGTATGGTCTCCGCTCGGCCCCACATTGCTGGAAGGGGTGGTATTGGCGTCCAACAACCAGTTGTTGGAGGTATTGGTATCTGAGGGTATCCAGTTCCCAAAGTTGTTCGCATCAAAATTATCGGTCTGACTGAACGGTGCCCCGCCACCCGTACCTTCGGTCACGCGAAATTCGAGATTCATCAGATCTACCGGGGTGACCATGCTCGCGCCGCTGAAATCACCTGCCGCAGTATTGACGCCATTGAAGCTGATCGAGGAAGGTGTCAACTCGGTACAGGCCGGTGTCGTGACATTGGCGACATTCGAATCAGCACTGTCACAGGCCCCGGTATTGTTGTGACCACGCACCGTATAACTGTAAGCCGTTCCTGCCGCGACAGTGCTGTCGGTATAGGAACCAGTGGTGACGTTGGTGGCGATCTGGGTTCCACCGCGATAGATGGTGTAGTAGTCGTTGTTGGTACCGTCGTAGGTCCAGGTCAGGTCGACCTGGGTCGGGCTGGTGGCGTTGGCAGCCAGGTCGGTGGGGGCGGAGGCAGAGCAGGCAGCCGTTTCGGTAACCTCTAAAGTCCCCCCGCTACGGCCACTCGGAGCAGTATAGTCATAACCGGGATAAAATCTTTCATCACCCGTGCCATCGAGTGCCACACCAACACGAACACCAAGATACCCGCCGGCCGGAACGGTGATTGACTGTGCCGAGATATCAATATCTTCCGGACAGCGTGTCCCATCGGCACAACTGGTTGTCCATCCAGTTTGGGACGCAGCAGCAACCTCATTGCCACTGCTGTCCAATGCGAAAAGTTGTACCCAGTTATTAATATTATGTCGAGGGGTTGCCGTATAGGTAACACCGGTTACAGTTGTCGCAGATGCATAAGGGGTCGGAAGCACCGATTCACTGTAGGTTGGACTGGTTGCATTTGTAAAACGGTAGCTAGTTGCGCACAGGTCACCTGAATTGGTAGACAACTCTGCCTTGTAAAAATCACTCGGAGTCGTCAAAGAACAGGCACTGCCACTGTCAGTCGGTCCCCAAGCTAGACCATTAAGGGTGCCAGTTGCCAGTTTTTCATAATACAAAACGGCCTCTGCTGACCCGACCATGCCGGTTGTTCCCAAGAGAACCATAGTCAGAACGGCCACCAAGGCCAGGTGTGCAAATCTGAACATCCCGGTTTTCCTCCAGATTCCATCCTTCATAGCCGTCCTCACCTCATTATCGTTTACTTTATTCACAGTTTCTTCATTCACTTGTCGATTGCATGAGCCCAAAAAAACGTCCCGAAATCGTCTCTTCATTGTTCAGATTCTCCTTCGGGAAGTTGCCAGGAACCGGGGGACCGAAGCCCCCCGGCCGGCGTTCTGGCTGATCTTCCCAAGCTGTTTCAGACCGCGCACTGGTCTCACTCCTTACTTGGGAAGCTGGTTATGACACAGGTCACAGGATGCCCCGGTGGCCCCCCAGGTAGCGGGGTTACCGTTGTGACAGGTGACCGTACAGTTCTTGGTGGTGCCGGTCCACATGGTCGCGGTGTCGAGCTTGACACCCTGGTCATGAGAAGTGGCACCAGCCTTGTAGCCGTTAGTCCGCGTCCAGTTGTTGTTCAGTTCCGGCTCGCCCGGAGTGAAATTACGAACCTGGGCCTTGGACCGCAACGGGTTGACCGGAGCGAAGACCACGTCCTTGGTGCCGTTGACATGGAAGGACTTGTCCAAGTCGGCACTGGTGATCACGGTCTTGTCGGTCGCTGATCCGGTGCTGCCATGACAACTGACGCAGGCGGTGTTGTTGCCGTTGTACCACTGGCTGACGGTACTGTTATGACAAACCGCACAGGTGATGGTCAGGGCGGTCCCGACATCACCATGGCCGGCACCGCTGGCACCGGCTTCGGCCAGCTTGCCGGTGGTCCCGCTGTAAACGTCATCGCTGTGGATGCCGATGACATGCTTCGGATGGCTGCTGGTGGTCGGCTGGTTGCCGTGGCAGTTCTGGCAGTAGTCGCCGTTGGGATTAGTGAAACTGCCTGTCAGGAAGTCCGGGCTGCTGCCGGCAGCGACATTGACACCATCACTGTGACAGTAGATCGCCGAACAGGTGCCGCCGCTGTAGGCGGCAGACGCGTCATTCTTGCCCTTGATGCTGCTCGGGGCATCAGACGGCGTCAGGACCACATCCAGGATACCATTCTGGTGGTTGGCACTGTTGGTCGGATGACAGAGTCCGCAACCGAAGTCATAGTTGGCAGCGGTTGAGTGATCCACCGTGTCACCATAGGCGGTGGCCGCCGAAGCGACATGCTTGGCATGAGCCCCGACGCGGTTATTGAAGGTATAGCTGCCGACGGTATTGGAGTTGTTGCTGCCGCCGGTGGCCAGGTGGCAGGTGTTGCAGTCCGCCGCCGGGCCCGCCAGGCCATTGGCCGGGAAGTGGGCCGAAGTGCCGAGCGTATGTGTTGCGTCATTGGTATGACAGATATTGGTGCAGTTGCCGGCCGCCATGTCGTAGCCGACAGTATCGTTCATTTCCACCGCATGGGCGGGAGTCCCGAGTTCAGTCGGGCTGCCGAGGGGCGAACTGGTATCGTGATAGGTCGCGACATCGTATGGCGCGTTCGGGCGGACATGGCAGGTGGAACAGTTGCCGTGGGTGCCGTTATTGATCGCCGTCTTGGTGCTGTGATCCGGGGTCATACCGGCCCGCCAGTTATTGAGATAACCGTGGCAGACGTTACAGCGCGGGGCGCCGACAGCATTAGACGTTGAATCGGCATCCTTGCTCCACAACCGCTGCCATGTGCCGCCATCACTGTGACAGTTGGAGGCACAGGAATCGTCGGTACCGCTGGCAGCCTGGGTAAAGGCGGTGATATTACCGCTGACGCTGATACCACGATCAGTATTGACCGCGCTGTCGGCTGCAAAGGTCCCGTTGATGTGCGTTGAAGCGCCGGTGTTGTCAATCGCCGGCAGGCTGTTATGGCATTCGGTACAGCCGGTACCGAGGGTATTGTCATGAACCTGAACCTCGGTCGGGTTGTTGACCACGGTGTGCAGACCGGTGTTCGGGTTGGCTCCGGCGGCACCCGGGGTATGACACATGGTACAGGTGCTGGTGCCGGCGTCGTACCAACCGTAGGTTCCGGTTCCGGTCACCTTGCTGTTATGGCAGTCGATATTGGAGCAACTGCCGGCCGCGTAGGACGCGTCAGGATCAGCAACCCCCCAGAGGCTCTTGGCATGACGCACATTGTCCTTGTCGACAAAGACCTCGGCCGGCAGGTTGGCAGTGGAACCATGATCGCTGTCATTGGTGTTCGCAGCATGACAGTATTCACAGAGCGCCTTCTGCGCGGCATCAGCGGTCGGCTGGTCAAGCAGTTGCACCGCCGTCATGCCGTAAACCCGCTCAGCCAGAACATTCATATGCTTGAGGTGACGTCCGGCGTCATCCGGACCGGCCGCTCCGTCATTGCCGTCAGGCCAGTAGTTGGCGGCATTGGTGCCGATGGTACCGCCACCATGACAACCGTTGCAGCCGCTCGGTTTGAAGATCGGGGTGCTGGTGTGGCTATGGCAGGTAGTACAGATCTGGCCGGCGTTGTGCGTGGTCAGTTGCTCGGTGGTGCGGTTGAAGTGCTGCACCTCGGCCGGATCATGGCAGACCTGACAGACCCCCTGATTGGCGGCATTGGCATAACTACTGCGCAGAGTTTTATCAGCAAATCCACTGACAGTGCGGGTCTGGATGGTGGAAGCGATCATCGCATCCTGACCACCGTTCTGACCATGCTGATCGTGACAGGTAACACAGGTCAAGGCATCACTGGATGTACCACCGGCCGTCTGGGTGTTGGCATAGTGAACGGCGGAATTCGGCACGCCGGTGTGGCAGGCGTTGCAGAAACCGTTCGGGTCGACGTTGTAATCCTTGCCACCGATGGTATTGAGGCGGTTGGTGGTGTACCCGATATGGTCGCCGGCGTGGTCATGGCAATCGACGCAGGCCTTGCCGACTCCGGTCTTGCCGTGACCATTGTTGTCATAGGCGGTGCCGGCCCGAACCGGGGCCAGGGCGCCGTCAACATTCGCCTGGTTGTAATCACCATGACAGGATTCGCAGGCCACCGGCCCACCGGCGGACCAGGTCGCCTTGGCACCGGTTGCGGCAAGGTTGACCGCCGAGGTCCCACCATGACAGGTATCGCAGACGGTAACGGTGGTATCGGTGCCGATAGCGCCGCTGGCAACTTCTGCACCGCCGGCGAAGGTGATGGTGCCGTTGATGTGGGTCGTCTGTCCGGCCATGCTGGTGTTTCCGGCATTGGCGGCATGACAACGGCCGCAATTGGTGGACCCGCCGACCTTGGCATAGGGCCCGTACTTGATGTTGCCGTCAAGGTGAGTCGCGTGGGCACCGGTGGTGGGCATGTTGTTGTGACACAACAGGCAATTCTGGATATTGGTGGTGCCCCAGGTATAGGTGCTGTTGTTGGGGGCACCGCCCTGACCGTTGTTGTGGCAGGCGGTGGTGCCGCAGGAGCCGTAGCCGCTATTCGGCAGGGCCACTTCACCCGAGTACTTGCCATCCACGACCGGACTCAGCTGGGCACCGGTGATCACCGTACCGCCGAACTGCACCGCCTGGTTGACGGTGGTCGGGGCAGTGGTCTTGATGAAGTGACCATAATTACCTGTATTGTCGGGGTGACACTTATCGCAGGTAACAGTCAGACCGAAAGTCGCCGTAGCGTTGAGATGGTTGCCGTGGGTTCCGGTCGCCATCTTGGTGCCGGGCTGGTCGTCGCCGTGACAGAGTGCACAGGACGCTACATCAGTATCCCAGTCAGCACTCTGGGTGCTGTTGGACGGATCATGACAATAGGTGTTCGAACAGGTATTGTTAACATCGTCAAAGGTGTTGCCGGCCTGATCGAAACTGCTGTCATCGACAGTGGCATTATCGGCCACCGGGGTTGCCTTGTTGGTAAGAGTTTCACCCTGGTTGGCACCGGCCGCACCGGAAGCGTTGAGACCGGAGATGTGGCTGGTATCCGTCGGCAGGGTTGTTCCGGCGCTGTGACAGTTGTCGCAGGTCAGCCCCTGAGTCGTCACATGGGCGGCATGGGCTCCGGTCGCGGGCGCGGCATTGGCAATATTATTGTCATTGGTACCGTTGTTGTGACAGGCAGTGCAATTCAGGCCGTTGGTATCGGTCCAGAAACCGTCCGCAGCACTGGAACCGTGACAGGCCGAAGCACATCCGCTGGCAGCAGCGGTAATTCCCGGCTGGAGCTGAATAGTGCCGTCCTGATGGGTACCGCTGCCACCATCACCGCCTGTCGGGGTGTAGGTATTGACATCGGGTCCGTGACAAATGACACATTCAGACACATCAGCATCAATCGAACCGGTGATATCAATATGGGCCGTATGGGTCGGTCCGACATAACTCAGATCACCATGACAGGAAGAACAGCCACTGGCCGGTTGCCATGTTCGAACCCCACCGGCAGCGTGACAACTGACGTTGTTACAGGAGGACGGAACTCCGGCGGTGTAAGTTCCTACGGTGACAGGGGTACCGTTGTAGTTACCGCCGGGAACGAAATCATTCCAGTTGCCGTTGAGGTGGTTGCCACCAGCCTTGATCGAGCTGTTGCTGGCAGCGGTATTGGCATGGCAGGTGGTACAGGCCATCCCATTGCTGACGCGGGTGGCACCCATGTGAGCGGCATGGTCACCGCTGGCAGGCCAGGGATTTCCGGCTGCCGGAGGATTGCCGGTATCCACGTGACAGGTACTGCAGTTGAACCCGGTACCGTTCCAGACCGGAGAAGCGATCACGCTGCCCGGGTTTGGTCCTCCGGGAGCATTGCCGCCTTCAGTATGGCAAACCTTGGAATTACAGGAACCATAAGGAGCACCTACTCCGGTATCTCCGTTATAACCAAGACCGATAAGCGGATCGGCGTTGGCGATGATATCAACAGTATTGTTCAGATGCGCGGTATTGGTTCCGCCAGCTGTCGTATCGACATGGCACTTGAAACAGTCAATATTGTCACCGATTTCCGCAGCATTATTAACATGTGATCCATGCGCATTACTGGCCATGGCATCACCGGATGCGGGCAGCCCGCCATGACAGAGAGTACAATTGCCGGTACTGTTGCTGGTATCCCAGTCGGCAGCATGCGTGTCACCGGAAGGATTGTGGCAGGCGGTATTGGCGCAGGTGTTGTTGGCGTCATCCCAGGTGGTGACGACGACATTGGCTTCATCAGCGACAGCCTGAGCCATGTCCTGCAGGATCTGCAGGTCGGTGCCGGCGACACTGCTGACATGTGTCTGATCAGTCGGCATCGGAGCGCCATGACAGGTTGTGCAGTCAACACCGGTCAGGGCAACATGTTTACTGTGAGCGAGGCCGTCGCCACCACCATCTGCCGGCGGTTGGCCGTGACAGGCGTCACAGGCGATGGTACCGCTGTTCCAGACCGCGGCCTTGCCGCTGGTGGTGCTGTGGCAGGCGGCGCTACAGGTCACCGCCGGAGTGGTGCCGCCGTCAGCGATGCCGGCCGCAAAATCAACCGTACCATTCTGATGCAGTCCGCCGCCGCCGCCGGTGAGGGTGTACGGGTCAGCGCCATTGACCTGGGCACCATGGCAGGCCGCACAGTCACTCTTGTCGGCGTCAATAATGCCACCGTTCTTGTTGACATGCGCCGGGTGACCGTTGCTGGCAATGGTGCCAGCATGACAACCTTCACATGTCGTTGCACTGGCCTTGAAGGCGACCGATGCGTCGTTGTGGTTGTGACATGTGGTACAGACAGTCGTGCTGTTGTGACCATCGGCGGTGGTGCGATTGTAGTGGTTGATACCGCCGGTACCGCCGGCCGGATCATGGCAGACCTGGCAGATACCGGTGTTGCTGGCATTCCAGTAGCTCGAAGCCTGGGTCTTGTCTGTGAATCCGGTCACGGCAGCAGGGGCCTTGGCACCGGCCGGACCGACACTGCTCAGCAGCATGGCATCGAAGCCGGCGCCGACGCCGTTGCCATGCGGCTCATGACAGAAATAGCAGGTATTGGCATTGGTGCTGACCGTAGCGGTGAAGTGAGCCGCCTTGGGACCATGACAGGTCTGACAGAAGGCGTCATCAGCAACAACGGTGGAACCACCGGTCAACTGCGGATCTCCGCTGGTGGCGTCGAAATGCTTTCCGGCCGTGGTGTCGTGGCACCCGGTACAAGTGGGGCCGGCAATGCTGGCCTTGCCGTGACCGAGAGTGCCGAAGCTGTTCTGAGCCGGAGCAGTTTTTCCTTTGACGACAGCGATGGCACTGCCGGTATGACAGGTCTCGCAATCAACACTGGTGGCGTCAGTCCAGATCGGCTCGCGATCAGGCCCGGCGGTCTGACCGGACGTCGCGCCGTGGCAGGCGTCACAGACAGCCTGGGCCGGAGCGTCAATCGCGCCGTTGATATGATTGGCATGTTTTCCGACAGCGGCATTGGTGCCATGACAGTCATCACAGGAAAGCTGCGGGCCATTGGCATCGAAGAGGTGCTTGGCGTGGGCGCCGGTCAGAGCCGCGCCGGTATCGCCAGTCGCATTGACCTGGTGACAGGTGCCGCACTGTCCGCTGGCGGAATTGGTCCAGTTCGGTGAGCTTTCCCCCCCGGCTTTACCGTTCGAATGGCAGTAAACGGAACAGGTCGCGGCCCCGTAGGAACCACCGCCGAGAGTACCGGCGCCGAGAGAGAAGTTACCGTCAAAGGAAACATCCTTGCTGCCGTTGACATGATCGCCACCGATGGCAATCGACTGAAGTTCGGTGTTACTGACGGCAACGGTCGAATGGCAGACCGAGCAGTCGAATGTCCTGCCGAGCATGGTGCCGGCACCAAGATGCTGCTGATGCAGAGCGGAGTCTTTGCCGTTCATGGTGGCAGCGGTATTGCCGTGACACTGCTGACACTCGTTGTCAGTGGTATTGGTCGGGGTGAAGATGGTTCCCTTGCCGTTCGCCCAGGAAACGGAAACCGACTGGAAGGCCACGCCACCGATCGGCGCACCATTGGAGTGGCAATAGGTGGCGTTACAGGTGCCGGATCCGGTGGCGGTGTACGTCGGGGACGTCGCGCCGTTGTTGGTGGTCAGCGGGTCAAGGGTGCCGACGGCGGAGTCCATAACCTGCTGGAACGTCCCGGCATCATGGTCGGCTGAGCCGAGCTGTCCGGAAGCATCCCCGTGGCAGACAGTACAACCGTAGCTGTAATTTCCAGCACCGTTGGCGTGGGTTGCGTGCGGGGTCGCGGATTCATCCTTGAACACACCGGATGCGCTGTAGTCATTGGTCGTCTGGGTTGACTTGGCGTAACCGCCCTGATTGGTGTCACCCGGAGCATTGAGTGACGGAGCATAACCGTGGCAGGAACCGCAACTGGCAGCAAAGGTACCGTTTTGATTGTCGTGGGAATGGCAGTCGGAACAGGTAGCGCCCGCCTGATGTCCGGCTGGGAAATCATGGCAGGAAAGGCAGAGGCTGCCGTTTCCACCGCCATTGTCGTAATTGGGTGCCGGCGGATAGGTGGTGTAATCAAGAGCAACGGTGTCGTTAACCGACCCGGTCGATTTGATCTTGGTGGTGTCGAGGGTGATCTGTTTCTTGAGCATATAGACGTTCGGCTGACCATTGGGGTCGTATTCATGACCGCCATGACAGGTCAGACATCCGAGCGGAGTACCGGTCGCGATATTCCCATGTCCCTTGTACTTGTGGCAGGACTGACAGATTGACGTATCGGGTGTTTCTTTTCCGGGGCCATTGTGTTTGAGCAGCAGGCCGTCACCGACATTGTTGGTACCGATGCCATCGACCGTCGAAGCATCTGAATCAACCCCGTGGACACCATGACAGGAAGAACAGGAAACCTTGCCGTTGACCAGGGTGACATTACCGTTGGCTACATTCGTATTATCAGGAGTCGCTTTGTATTTGTTCGGAAAACTGGCGGCGGCGGCGGCCAGATCAACGTTCATCGGGTGGGTGGTGATACCGTGGCTGTTCTGGTTGTCCCAGGCACGGTGACAATCGAGGCAGAGCGGTTCCTTGGTCGGGGTCGACAGACTGGTGCTCATCAGCAACTGCGGATTGGTGTCATAGTATCCGTGGGGATCATGACAACGCGAACAGGTCACCGAACCGCGGGAATAGCTGAGGGGACGTTGCAGGGCTTCAGAGAAAAAGGTCGTCGGCTCCTGGGCTCCGGCCTCGGGTTTGGTGGCTGTTCCCGCCCAGAAATGGGAGGTCTGGTTGCCGGGAGTAAGTCCCTTGGCGGTTACGGATCCCAGAGCGTCGCTGGTATCACCACCGGTAAACGCGCTGTGTGCGGAGCTGCCGTTCCTCGCCGGGTCGGCAAACGAATTGACCTGAGGCAAGGTTCCAGTGTGGCACTTAAGGCATACGTTGTTGTCAACACTGTTAACTGCCAGGGTCGAGGTGTGACACTCCTTGCAGTCAAAGTCATGCATGCGGATGTTCGCAGTGGCAAACGACGCACTGACGAGAACGCACGCTACAGCAAACAAAATGCCGATCCAGGTTTTCCGCCTCATGAACAAAGCTCCTATCATCCTGTTAAGCCCTAACTCGAGCAACACAATTCAACTTATTTAATATGACAAGCCAGGCAAAGCGCACTGCCGGTATTCGGGGTAATCAAAAACGGTTTGTAATTGGGGTCGCCGGTAAAAATACCATAATCGACATGAGGGTCATGGCACGAGGAACACTCGACCCGCTTATCCGCATCAGGGGCGTTTTCCGGCAGAAACCGGACACCGGCGGCCTCGGCCTCGGCAATCGTGTGCAGACGCGCGGCATTGTTCTTGGTGGTATCATCATGAACAGCCTGGTATTTGAAGGAAATCGGATGGTCGTCAGACAGGTCATTGCTGACCGGGTTGACCGTTCCGTCGGGATTCCGCCCCTGACCGATCTTCGGCCCCTGAATATTCAAAAACCCATCGCGCATGGTCCCGTCACCGACAGCCGGAGTCGGTTGGCCGACGTCATTGGTCGGATTGATAACCGTGTACATGGAAATACTGCCGTCATGGCAACTGAGGCAAAGCATCGATTCGGGATTGACATTGGCGGTCCGGGTGCTGGCCACGAATGTTGATAAAGTCGAACTGGTGTAATGGGTGTAGACCACAGAAGAATTGTTCCGGTTCCACAAGGGGCCGTCGGTACTGCTGCCATGCGGGGTATGGCAGAAAACGCAGATTTCGTCCTCATTATTGGACGGAGCGATATTCCCGGACGTGGAAAGATTGTGGGACGTATTCGCCACCCCCTGCGGTCCCCTGACCGCCAACGCCTCCCCGGCAAAGACAGCAACAGCCAAGGCGACACATCCCAGCAGTATAATCACTTTGTTTATTTTCATAACTTCGGCCCCTGAACCCTTTTATCAACTCTGATCGTTATCGTTTATTTATTGAAGGAGCTGCTTCAATTCACTGGCTGCCGCATAAGCGGAACCGGCCGGGTCAAGACCGGCGAGCAGGTTGTCCACTTCGAGGCTGGCAGCCGTGTAATCATCATTCTGAGCGGACTGAATGGCAGCCCGGACCGCACCGACCTGATTCGACTGGGCAGGCGCCTGAGCATCTACCAGGGTTTGGACCTGGTCGGTCTTGACGAGCAGGGCTGGCTGGAAGGAGGAGACATGTTGACTGCTGCTGGATGACGCAACCATGAAACGTCCCAAACCGTCAACCATAATCAAGTCTTTCCCGCCGGCACCATCAAGATCCATCACGAAAATTCGGGTATTTACTTTAGCATCGAAGGTTCGACCATCCTGATACTTAAGCGGCAGAGTCTCGATGTAAACCAGACCGGCCCCCTGCTGCTCATAAAGAGAAACACCTTTGTCATCAACGAAAAGAAATTCCATGGCCCCATCACCATCCCAATCCGTCATACAGGGAGCAACAGGAACCGTTGATTGAAAAACAACAACCGGGGCAACGAACACCGGGGCATTTAGGGTTCCTACATTTTGAACAAAGTAGAGTTTACCAGTGTCATCACCCACCAGCAGATCATTCAGACCATCACCATCCCAGTCGATAACGGCAGGTACGGGATTACTTCCAAACACCAGATCCTGACCATTCACCTGGAGAACTTCAGGCACCTGATCAAACAACGGAGTTGTCCGCCCAGAGTTATGATAAATCCGAAGACGACCATCACTGCCACCTGCCAGCAGATCGATTCTGCCGACATTTTTCCAATCCACCGCAAACAGGGAACTGGCTGATCCAGCAGGGAGAAGAACCTGGGAAGCATTAACCTTATATCGAGTCCCCCCCCAAGATGCCTTTTTAATCTCGGAGAAAAATACAACGGCACCGTCCTGCCGCACAGACACCAAATCTTCGCCTCCACGCCTGTCAATATTCACCACAAAGGCGCTACGCAAATCTTTAACCTGAGTTCCGAGGAAGAAGCTCACAGTCTGTCCGGAGGAATTTTGTCCCCGATAATAAAATCGATATCCCAACACCGGTCCAACCTGGGGCGTCAGCGCCGGAGACATCGAGTAACTCAAGCTCTTTGCGGCGAGCGGCTTGACATAAACTGTCTTGACCAGCGGTTCAAACCCAGCCCGTTCGAAGACCAGTTCATTCATTCCCAGGGGCCTCGGATTGCGTACTACAAGCGGCGTCATCCCCAAATACCGCCCATGAGTTGCTCGATTGCCGGCAAGGTAAACCCGAGTACCCGGCATATTCGTATCGACTCGCAGATCCGTCGCCTTAAGCACAAAGGATCCGGAAGCACTCACCTGAGACCAGCCCCCTTTTCCATCCAGAGCTTCCAACCGCCAGAAGTAGGTCGTCCCAGCAACAATATTCAAATAGTTACTCAGCTTTTGCAGGGGAACAGCCTTGCCCCAGCGGATCTCCTCCAGAACTGACGCTGAGAAGTCCGCCGTTGGCGACAGGCTCAAACGATAACGGACCTTGTTCGCCGGATCAGGGTCGCTCGCCAATTGCCATTTCAACATATCGTAAGGACCCAGCAACTCCCCGTTCAAGGGCGAAACCAACTGCGGCACCGACGGCGCCTCATTGACCGCATTCACCCAGAAAGTGCCTTCGGCACTCCATCCCGAAACCGCACCTTTAGCATCAACCGCCTGCACCTTCCAGGCATACTGAGCGTTTTCAACCAGACCGCCGGCAACATAGGAAGTCGCCCCGGCGGGAACATCGTAGACCACCGCGGCCTGACCGACCTGCGCAAGACTGACCTGGTAGCTGACCGCGTCACCATTGGGATCGGTTACAGCAGAAAAGTCGAGACTCGGGGCCGCGGTTGCAACAACAGTATCGGCGACAGGGGAAACCTGAGTCGGTACAGGCGGAGCATCATTCTGGGCAACGGGATTGGACCCACCGTCAATACCGACGACAATGAGGCCCTGGTCCCCGGAAAAAACCAGGCGACGATTGACACTGTCATAGACGGAACGATAAGCCGCACTGCCGAGATCGAACCCGGCAAGAAAAGCATCCGCCGGATAGGCGATGGATGTGTCCATCGCCCGCAGAGCTCCCAACTGGCCATAGGTGACATAAAAACGCCCCTGGCCATCGAGAGCCAACCCGTAATACTCGCTGAAAGAGGTTGTCGAACTGATCGGTCCGCCCATCTGGGTTTCAAGCATGACCCGCTTGTAGGTCCGGCTCTGCAGATCGAAAACCTGGATATTGCCGGTATCAGTGCCAGTCGGAGAGTAGGCTAGTGAACTGCGGTCCGCGACAAAAAGTTCGCCGTTCGCCTCATCCAGAGCCATGCTGGTAATGCTCGAAAACTCACCGGCCTCACAGGCATTGCTCGAACCGTTCCCGACACACACCGCCCCGATGCTGTACTGATATGCCTCACTCGGGTCATAGACCTTGACCTCTCCGGCACCGGCGTCAGCAATATAGAGCCAACCGTTGCTGTCCAGCTTGATGTCGGCAACGGCCACAAACTCGCCACGACCATCCGGACCGTTATTGGCACCGACCGAACGCTTCAGAACTCCGGTTGCTCCGTCATAGACCAGCACACCATCAACACCCGGCCCACCACCAGGGCCATTGTCAGAAGCGCCGATGGCAACATAAATTTCACTACCGTCACTCTTGACCGCGATCGGTCCCGACAATTCCAGCGAGGCAAATTCGGCGATCTTATTGCCGTAAGTATCAAGCTTGATGATCCGGTCCTGATTCGGAGCAATCCGCGGCGGGGTCATGACAGACCCGTCAGTAACATAGAAATTTCCGGCGGCGTCCATGGCGATTCCCATCGGGCTGGCATAATCACCCGCGGCACCCTGCCCCTTGGTACCCAACATCCCCAGGGAGGCAAAGGTCGGCACCGTCGCCGCGAAAGACAATGGAAGCCATATAACCCCGAGGAGCAGGGAAATAACCGCCATTAGACTGATGATCTTCAAGGACCCTTTCATATGGACGCCTCCTGATCGGCGAGAAATTACGCCTTCTGCTTAATATTTTCAGCCGCTTAGGACCTTTTTGGTTTTTTCGGTCACTCAGAGATTTTGCAAACTTGATACCAAGGACGCAAACGCGCCGTTACGACCGTGCAGATGCACGGGCAGCGACAAAAAAACGGGCCTGAAAAACAGGCCCGTTCCGGATTTTATCAACAGGGGGAATTTAGACCTGAAACAGGTCAGAGAAAACCGAACTTCTTCATCCGGTAACGGAAAGCATCGATGCCGAGGTGCAGCTTTTTGGCCGCCTTGGACTGATTGCCCTCGGATATCTCCAGGGCCTGGCGGATCAGTTCCCGTTCGACATCTTCAATGTCGATTCCTTCAGGGGGCAGATTGAAACTTATCGGACCGCTGGAGGCGGTCCCGGTACGGGCAACAATCTCCTGGGGAAGATGTTCAAGTAGCAGGGTCTCCTCACTTTCAAGGATAATTGCCCGCTCGATGACATTTTTCAGCTCGCGGGTATTTCCCGGCCAGGAGTACTCGCTGAGGAATCGTTCCGCCATCTTGGAAATCCCCCGCACAGACTTGCCGAATTCACGATTGAAATGGTCAATAAAATGCTGCACCAGCGGCATGATATCCTCACGCCTCTCCCGCAGCGGCGGCAGATAGATCGGAATAACCTGGACGCGATAGTACAGATCGTTACGAAACGTTTTTTCCTCAATCGACTTGAGGAGATCCTTGTTGGTTGCCGAGATGATGCGGACATCGACCGTTATATCACGGGTTCCGCCAACCCGCCGAAACTTGCGTTCTTCAAGGACGCGCAGCAGTTTGGCCTGCATACCCATCTCCATGTCGCCGATCTCGTCAAGGAAGATGGTGCCGCCGTCAGCGATTTCAAAGAGCCCCTTCTTCTGGGTCTTGGCGTCGGTAAAAGACCCCCTTTCATGCCCCATCAGTTCCGATTCAAGCAACGCCTCCGGCACCGCGGCGCAGTTGATGGCCATGAAGGGCTTGTCGGCCCGCGCGCTTTCATAATGAATCGCCTTGGCAACCAGCTCCTTGCCGGTGCCGCTTTCCCCCTGGATCAATACCGTACTGGCATCGGACTGGGCGATCTTGCGGATCATCGCCTTGACGTTGTCCATATGCCGGCTGGTACCGATGATTTTATCGAGCCCGTACTTCCCGGTCTGCTCGGATCGCAGGTGAGCGACCTCACGTTTCAGTTCACCGGTTTCAAAAGCCTTCTTGATGACAATGGCGAGTTCCTCAAGATTGAACGGCTTATTGATGTAGTCAAAGGCACCGAGTCGCATCGCCTTGACCGCGGTTTCAAGAACACCGAGAGCGGTCACCATGATGACAATGATGTCATCCTCAAGCTCCTTGACTTTTTCCAGGACTTCGATGCCGTTCATGCCCGGCAACTGAATATCGAGCAACATCAGGTCCGGAGCCTCCTGCTGAACCATTTTCAGGGCATCTTCTCCCGAAGCGGCGGTCACAACCTCGTACCCCTGTTTGCTCAGGTTCTGCTCCAGCGACCAGCGGATCAACTGTTCGTCATCGACGACAAGAATCTTATGTTTCGACACGGGGTTCCTCTTTCGATTCGAATGAAGGGTGTTGTTGAACGGGGATCTCTATTATGAATGTCGACCCTTCGCCAATTTTACTTACGACTTTTAACATGCCACCGTGCTGTTCCACCAGTTGTTTGCAGATCGGCAGACCAAGCCCGGTCCCCTGGTTCTTGGTGGTAAAGAAGGGAACAAAAATCCGTTCCAGGGCCGACGGGGCGATTCCCGGTCCGGTGTCACTGATTTCAACGCGCAGCACATCCGTCCCCGCGGCATTGATCACCCGCGACGTCTGGACCGTCAGGGTTCCTCCCTCTTCCATCGCCTGGATCGCGTTGATGATGATATTGAAGAAGACCTGTTGAATCTGCTTGACGTCGGCCCAGGCCGGCGGCAGGTCACGAGCGAACTCCTTGACCCGATGAATGTTCCGGGCTTCGGGATGCTGGCCGACGAAAAAGAGGGTTTCCTTGATCAGTCCATTGATATCGACCCAGGAGAATTCCGGCTTTCCGGGGCGTCCAAAATAAAGCAGGTCAGTCACCGTCTTGTTCAGACGGGCGATCTGCGCCAGGACCTGGTCAACCACTTCACGACGCGGATCGGATTCCGGAAAGTCCTCGGCCAGGACCGAAATAGCGCCGCTTATCCCGGCCAGCGGGTTCTTGATTTCGTGCGCCAGGCCGGTTGCCATTTCACCGACCGAGGCCAGCCGGTCGGCCCGCTGCATCTGCTGGTAATGGTACTCCTCAAGTTCAGCCTGAGCCTTCTGCAGATTGTCTACCATAGAATTGAAACTGCGTACCAGGCTGCCCATCTCATCGGCATACTTCGGCTCAAGCCGCACCGACAGATCCCCTTCTTCAACCTTGGCCATGGTTTCCGCCATGGTTTCAATGGGGCGCTTGACGAAACGAAGAAGCAGGAACGATGTTCCGGCGGAGAGAATGACAATTGAGACCACCATGTGCAGCATGAAGAACTGGTACGATTCCCAAATCTGCCCGGTCATCTCATTGAGTGAAAAATTGAGGTTGAGAACGCCGACCACCTTGCGGCCGTAACCGTGACAGATGAAACAGCGCTCGTCAGAGACAATCGGCTTGACCATCCCCAACACTTCACCGCCATCGGTCTTGAACACCCCTTCACTGCGGTTGTTCTGGTAGAGATTGAGATCAAAACTGTCGATCTGCCGACCGATTTCATCCGGCCGGGCCGATTTGAGAATTGTACCGTCGGGATGAAAGATGCGGACGTTGGTAAGCCGGTGGCTGCGGCCGACCATTTCCAGGATAGCCTGCACATCATAGCTGTTGCCGACCCTCATGGAATTGAAAATCGATTTTTCAACCGTGGTCAGAAGAAGCTTGGCGCTTTCCCGAGTCGACTGGATGAGATGCTGTTCTTCGCGCCGGATGTGAAACATGGTGAAGGTACCGATAACCACGGCAACCAGCAGAATATTGAGGATGATCACCCGTATGACCAGGCTGTTGAATATCACGTCGATTCCATTCGCGTCACAGGCGTGGTTGTCACTCCCGACAGGGGCATCAGCGGGTGGTTGCGGAAAAGAGGACCTTTACTTTTCGTCATCTCCGACCAGATAGGAAAGGATAATGTCATCAAGTCCCGGTTCGGCAGTCTCCGCAGCCTGACCGGGGGAGACAGGAGGAACCTTCTGCGCAGCCGGAACGGCTGGTTTGTCTGTTGCCTTGGCGACCCGGGGCTCGGCCCCGGACGCCTGCTTCCGGGGGGATGGTGCCGCGGCGGCGCGCCCCTGCCGCTGCGGTGCCCCCCCGGACGCGACAGCGGCGTCGGGAGCCCGTGTCCCTTCCGATTCCGGCGCCACCGCGGGATTGACGATCGGCTGGTGACCCTGCAGGCGGTCATCGAACTCACCGTCCTTGAGTCGCCGCAACATCTCCTTGTGCTGCTCTTTCATCAGGTCTTCAACCACCTGCCCGAGGTTGTCGACCTTGGTGATATCGGCATAAGAGGTTTTCTGTGACGCGAGGATGGTCCCGCCACAGTACAGCAGGGTGACAATCGTCGGCGACTTCAGCCCACCATCCTCGGTCTGGACATGGTAGAGTTCACCCTTGTAACGAAAGTTGTGGTTAAACCCGACTATCATGACAACCCTCAACCCACATCAAAAGACAAGATCCTGATCCATCAATGCAATAACTGTATGCAGACCGGAATCGACGCAAACCAGCCCGGACCATGCTCCGGCCTCAGCGACCACGCCGCGTCTCACCAGACGGAGCATTGAAAAGCTCGGCCGGCAATTCAGGAAGGCGGCTATCCGACCGGACATAACGAAAGTCGGCGATCACCGGGGCCCGCAGGTCAACATGTCCCTTGATTGTATCAACAGCCTTTCCCTCGACCAGAAAACGAACCTGCCGGACATAGGGAAAGTTAACTGCCAGAGTATCGACAACGGCATAGACCGTCAACAGTTCCGAATGACTGCCGCCGGGATGGGCGACAATAAAATCACGGCTGAAATCAACGGTTACCAGGTCATCCTCGATTTTCACCGACCGAATCCGGGTACGATCGGGGAGGACCGGAACACGGTCACCGTTCGGGCCGTCAACCAGAGACTGCAGGATCGCCAGAAGACACTCTTCGTCATTCGGACAATCCTCGACCTGGCGGTTCTCGGCTTCCAGACGATGACCGTCAGCCGTCGTAAAATACAGCAGTACTTCCCTCATGACCGTCGGCCGAACGGGTCGGGCAATCGTCGGGGCGGGTTGGTCCGACGTCTTCACCAGGTACCTGCGCGCCAGCAGCCCGCCCAAAACGCCAAGAACCAGCAGAAAAGCAATCAGCAGCAGCCGCCGTCCCATCAGACCACTCCCCCAGCTTCAGCCATCAGGCGTTCGTCCCCGACGACGGACGATTGAACACCTCCGTCAAGCTCAACCTGCTCGACTCCCGTAAGCTCGGCACCGAGAAACGCACTGCCGACGCGACAGAAACGATCGGGCAGATCGGTTACATGGAAACGTACTCCCCCCCTGCCCCTCCGACAGAAGAGATTCCGCTCTCTGAGCAGGTCCCGCACCGCAACGGCGGTTGCCGCCGCCGAGTCGACCAGGACTGTTTCCGTGCCCAGCAGTTCCGACAGAACCGGCTTGAGCAACGGGTAGTGAGTACAGCCGAGTACCAGGGTGTCGATCCCTTCCCGACGAAGGGGTTCCAGGTATTCTTCAGCGGCAATCCGTGCCACCCGATGTCCGGCCCAGCCTTCTTCGGCCAGGGGAACAAACAGCGGACAGGCGGCACTCACCACCCTGGCGAGCGGATCGACCCGCAAAATCGCTTTGTTGTAAGCCATGCTGCGCACCGTCCCCTCGGTTCCAACCACCCCGATCCGCCCACGCGATGAAGCCAGTACGGCCTGACGGGCTCCGGGCTCGATCACGCCGACAACCGGCAGTTGAAAACAGGCGGCCAGATGAGGCAGGGCTACGGCAGAGGCGGTGTTGCAGGCCACCACCAACAGTTTGACCCCCCGGGAAACCAGAAATCCGGCCGCCTGCTCGGCATAGCCTATGACAGTCGCCGGACTCTTGGTTCCATACGGCACGCGCGCGGTATCACCGAGGTAGACAAATGTTTCTCCCGGCAACAGCCGCATCGCCTCCTTGAGAACCGTCAGGCCACCGATACCCGAATCAAAAATACCTATGGGTTGTTGTACCATCGTGCCAGTTATCTCTTCCGACAGGACCTGGGAAAAGGGGCCCGAAGAAAGAGACGGGACCCTGAGGGCGAATGTATGATGCTAGTGTGCCCCTTGTAAAATGTCAACCGCGATCCCTTCCGCGCACTCACAGCCGGGACCTCTCACGACAGAGACTTGCGGTTGCGATGGCAATGATTTACCATTGCTCAATTTTGATTCACTGACTGCCGACCACAGCAAAGGGGACCAAGATGGAAGCTCTCAAGGAGTTTTTCCAAAGTCTGCAGACCGAACACCTGGTGGAACTGCTGCGGCAGATGAACCTCGCCGAACTTGTTCAAAATCCGGCCTTTCTCGGGTCCATGGGCATCATCGCAGCTCTCTGCCTTTTCAAACGCTGGTACGGGTTCCTGGGATCGGTGATGGGCCTGACCGGCTTCGTCTGGCTGATCTCATATACCCTGCAGCAGGGAACCGACCTGCAGGGGGGATCCAATTCGACGCTGCTGGTCTTCATCGGCGGCGGGGTCGTCATCATCGGGCTGATGATCTACCTGCTGTTCATCAAGTCCGACTGAGTCGAAAGGAAGACCACCGCATGATTGGCTTTACCGCTACGATTCCGCTTGAAATCCTGATCGCCGCAGGCAGGCAACCGGTTGATCTGCGGCAGCTCTTTCTGGCGGCCGAAAATCCCGGCGAGCTGATCGACGAGGCCGAACTGGCAGGCTTCCCGGTCCATTGCGACCCCTGGCTCAAAGGCTTTTACAGCTGCATTCTGCGTCATGGCATCCGGGAAGTCATCGTAGTCACCAATAACCAGCCCGGGATCGGCGAACTGGCCTCCCTGCTCAGCCTGCACGATGTCAGAGTCTTTCCCTTCACCTATCCGGCAGACCGCTCGGCGGAAAGTCTGGCCCTGGAGATAAAGAAACTGGCACGACATCTCGGCGCCGCACCGGCCGACATCGACCAGGCCCGGCAGCAGTTGAACCGGATTCGCGGCAAAATCAACCGGATCGATCGCCTGTTTCGCGAACAGCAACGCGGTTCAAGCAGGCAGGTCATCGAACTGCTGCTGGCGACCTGTGACATGCAGGGTGATCCGCAGGCCTTTGCGGATCAGGTTGACAGCCGGCTCACCGAACTGGAGCATCAACCGCGACGTCCGCAACAACTGCAACTTGCCTGTATCGGTGAGATCCCCCTTTGCAGCAACCTTTATGAAACCCTTGAGGAACAGGGTGCGGCCATCATTTACTGCGAGCAGGGTCGACAGGCCGCCATGCCTTTCGAAAGTGATTCCCTGGTCGAACAGTACCGTCAATTCACCCTGCCGTATGACATCTTCACCCGGATAAGTTTCTGCCGGAATGATCTTGATCACACCCCGACAGACGGCATCCTGCTGTTCAGCAACAGTGCACCCGTGCAGCAGATTGGAGAAATGCTCATTCGTCAGCAGCTCAGGTATCCGTTGCTGACGCTGTTCAACCAGCGACCGGGGGAACTCGACGCCGCCAACAGGATGAAGCTGGAAGGCTTCCTCGACACCCTGCGTAGCGGGGATTAACGTCATCACCTCAACCAGACGAACGTGAGAGCTGGAACGAAGGGTTTATGAAATCATGGCCTTGCAAAAACGTGATCTGATTTTTGTTGCTATTATGATTGCCGTTCTCGGTACTTTTTTCCTGATCTCGGGACAGGAAAAAACTACCAGAGTACCCTTTGACAACATTCACCAGAAGTATTACCCCATCATCCGCAACGAAGGGAAAAAAGCGGGGGAAAAATTCTGCAAAGAATGCCACACCGAAGAGAAGATTCCTTTCCCACCCAAGCATCCGCCCAAATTTCGCTGTCTCTTCTGCCACAAGCTCACTGAACGCTGATAAGCTCAGCACCGGCGAAGAGTGCAAGTCATTGACCTCCCTGCGCTTTCCAAAAACTGCGGCGAACCTGCGGGGACGCCGCAAGTTTTTTGGAAAGTCGCATTTCAATCCAGGCAATCACCCTCTTCAGCCGGCATGAACCCACTGATTCATGTGCCGGCAACGCAGAGAGCCCGCACCTCGTTGTTGTGCGACGTCCCCCCCCATCTGTATTTATCTTGACGAAATCACCGACACTGATTGTCCGGCCAAATAACCAATTTCGACATTTTACCGTAACAGCCCTCCCCCGACAGCCTCGTGGTTTCTCTAAGGAACTGTTATTTTTCTCAATTATAACGGCATGTTTGACCTGCAACTGAGCCACCTCCAGCAAATGGCATCCTTGTTGCATTTTAAGGAAAACCTAATTCCAGGGGGACCCATGGCACCATCGAATCGGGATCGCAACATTGTCAACTATCTGCTTTACACCCTGGCCGGAAGCGTCCTGGTGGTATTGTTCTTTTCCCTGCTGCTGTGGCTGAATTCCTGACCACGTCCACCCAGCCATGTCTTTGTTGTCACTGACACAGAAAAGCCGCGACCTTTCGGGCCGCGGCTTTTCTGTGTGATTCCTGCCCCCTGAAAATCCGGATCAGAGTCCCCGCAACACCGCCTCATCCACATAGCCGGCAGCAACAGACCGCAGATCTTCCATGGCTTCGGGAGAATGTGGCTGCAAAGCACTGCAGCCATCATCAAGAGCATGCTCCGGCACAAACTGCTGCAGCACCCAGCGCGAAGCCCCGCTCACCAGTTTGCCGAGAGCCTCGATATCACGCTCCTCAACGAGACCGGGAACACAGGTGGTGCGTAGCTCGTATTCCACCCCGTCCCGCAGCAACAGCTCGACGGTACGCCGCAACACGCCGAGACTGACCGGCCCACGATGAAGCTCCCCATAACGTTGCGGGGAGGTTTTCAGGTCCAGCGCGATAAAATCAAGCCATCGCCTCTGAAGCAGTGATTCCAGGACCTGGGGCGCCAACCCGTTGGTGTCGATTTTGACCAGCAGGCCAAGATCCTTGACCTGCTCGACCAGGCAGTCAAGCTCCGGCGCCAGAGTCGGCTCACCGCCGGTCATCACCACTCCGTCAATAAATTCGCGCCTGGATTCCAGGTCCTCCAGCACCGCCTCTAGCGGATAATCGTCGAGGGTTTCCGGGGCAAGGACCAGGGAAGGATTGTGGCAGAAGGGGCAGGTCAGGTTGCAGCCGGAAAAAAAAACCAGGGAAGCAATCCTGCCGGGATAATCCAGCAGGCTTGTTCCCTGAAAACCTTTAATCGCCATAATCAGTCCCGGTATCAGTCCTTGCTCTTCTGGGCCACCAGGTATTCAGCACGGTCCTTGAACTCTTCCTTCTTCCCCTTGTTCCACTGCTGAACCGGGCGGAAGAACCCGCACACCCTTGAGTAAACCTCCGTTCTTGCATCGCACTTGGTCGCCATCTGATCCTCCTCTGGATGCGAGCGGGTACACACCGTTCTGTGACTGTGTCAATGCGACCGCGCTCCAGTAAAGTCCTTGCCAATCGGACATGATTCAACCTCGTCAGGCCGCCGCGCCTTCGTTACGATGATGGGGACAGGCGAAATGTTCGCCGGAAATATAGCCATGCACCGGACAGATGGTGAAGGTCGGGCTGATGGTGAAATAGGGCAGGTGAAAATTCTCGGCAATTCGCCTGACCAGCAGACGGGCCGATCGCCAGTCTTCAAGCCGTTCACCGAGGAAACCATGAAAAACGGTTCCGCCGGTATACAGGGTCTGCAGGTCATCCTGATGTTTGAGCGCCCAGAAAATATCCTCGGTACAGCCAACCGGCAACTGGCTCGAATTGGTGTAATAGGGCTGTTCTTCACCGGCGGCCAGGATATCCGGGTAACGTTCACGGTCGAGGCGGGCCAGCCGGTAGCTGGTCCCCTCGGCGGGGGTGGCCTCCAGGTTGTAGAGATGGCCGGTTTCCTCCTGATAGCTCTCCAGCTGCTGGCGCATGAACTTGAGAGTTCCCTCGGCAAAGGACTTGCCCTCCTCGCTGTCAATACTGCAACCGAGCAGGTTCAGGGCCGCCTCATTCATGCCGAGCAGACCGACTGTGGAGAAATGGTTGTCCCAGAAGCGCCCCGAACGCTCCTTGACCCCCGAGAGGTAGAAACGGCTGTAGGGATAGAGGCCCTCGGCGGTAAACCGCTCCAACTGCTTACGCTTGATCTCCAGCGATTCGAAGGCGAAGCGCATCAGTTCCGAGATGCGGGCGTAAAAGCTGGTCATGCTGTCGGCCAGGTAGGCGGCACGCGGCAGGTTGACGGTGACCACGCCGATCGATCCGGTGAGCGGATTGGAACCGAACAACCCGCCGCCACGACGACGCAATTCACGATTGTCGAGACGCAGCCGACAACACATGGAACGGGCATCCTCCGGATCCATATCGGAGTTGATAAAATTGGAAAAATAGGGGATTCCGTACTTGGCGGTCATCTCCCAGACCGGCTTGAGCCGCTCACTGTCCCAGTCGATATCGCGGGTAATGTTGTAGGTCGGAATCGGAAAGGAGAAGATCCTGCCGGAGCTGTCGCCTTCCATCATCACCTCGCAGAAGGCACGGTTGAAGAGATCCATCTCGACCTGGAACTCGCCGTAGGTCGCCTCCTGGATTTCACCACCGATCACAACGCCTTCGGCACCGAGCCCGGAGGGTGGTACCAGGTCCATGGTGATGTTGGTGAACGGCGTCTGGAAGCCGACCCGGGTCGGCACGTTCATATTGAAAATGAACTCCTGCATCGCCTGCTTCACCTCGGCGTAGGTAAGCCCGTCGTAGCGGATGAAGGGCGCCAGCAGGGTGTCGAAGCTGGCAAAGGCCTGGGCCCCCGCCGCTTCGCCCTGAAGGGTGTAGAAAAAGTTGACGGCCTGACCGAGAGCGGTGCGAAAATGCCGGGCCGGACCGCTCTGAACCTTGCCGTAGGCCCCGGTGAACCCCTTGAGCAGCAGATCCTTAAGATCCCAGCCACAACAGTAGACCGACAGCATGCCGAGATCGTGGATGTGAAAATCGCCGTTGCGATGAGCGTCGGCGATGTACCCCGGATAGATCTTGCTCAGCCAGTAATTACTGGTGATGTTGGCGGCGATGTGGTTATTCAGCCCCTGCAGGGAATACCCCATGTTGGCGTTTTCGTTAACCCGCCAGTCCTCCTGAGTGAGATAGGAATCAACCGACTCGGCGGCCTCCTGCATGAACTGCTGGGTGCGACGCAGCGAGGCGTGCTGCTGCCGGTACAGAATATAGGCCTTGGCAACCCGGGCGTGGCCATTTTCGATCAGGCATTTTTCAACCAGGTCCTGAACATTCTCCACGGTCGGAACCCGACCGTCCTTGTAGATGATTTCAAGAATCCCGGAAACCTGGGCGGTAATCTGTTTCGGCTTTTCGAGGTCACTTCCCCCGACCGCCTGCACTGCCTTGCGGATCGCCTCGATAATTTTGTCGGGTTCGAAAGCGGCCAACCGGCCATCACGTTTGCGAATGAATTCCAGCATGGGGCCCTCCCTCCAGCAAAACAGCATCAACAGACGGAAACGGTTTCAATCTAGCACAAGGGGTGGGGGAGTCAAGGGGAAAAACACTACATCTTGGGATTTTCCCTGCACCATCACCCAACATCTTGTGGATGAAGCGTGGGAAACCTGTGGATAAAAAGGGGACAGCAACGGCTAAGAAGGCAAGATCCTTGACCCTTCCAGGAGGCTGTGACAAAGTATCCGGGCGATGTTGACCGGCCGACGTCTCCCGATGTGATCCTCATCGACCGCGCTCAACGCCGTTTACAATCAGGTACGTACCGGAGGAGCGAACATGACCGACCTGACCCGCTTCGGCATCTCTATCGACCAGGAACTGCTGAGCCGTTTTGACCGGATGATCGGGGACAAGGGCTATGCGAACCGATCCGAGGCCATACGGGACCTGATCCGGGCCGCCCTGGTTGAACAGGAATGGCGCCAGGATGACAGCGAAACCGTCGGCACCGTCACCCTGGTCTACGATCACCATACCCGCGACCTGGCGGACAAACTGACCGACCACCAGCACTCGCACCATGATGCCATCGTCTCGGCGCTGCATGTTCACCTCGACGCCCACCATTGTCTGGAAGTGGTTGTCGTCCGGGGGGCCAGCCGCAAAGTGAAACGACTGGCTGATGAACTGATCGGAACCAAGGGGGTCAAGCACGGCAAACTGACCATGACGACAACAGGGGCCAGTCTCTTCTGACCCCCGGGGTCGATCCACGGACCGGGTCACCAATCTCCGACATTCGTCAAACCGAAACCTGGACCAGCCGAATTCGTGACCCCGTTACCGGAATGCACGGGATGATTCAGGCGTCCTTCCGGCTGTAAACCGGCAGATCAATCAGCACCCGGGTATATTCCCCCTCTTTGCTTTCAAAATCGATGCGTCCGCCATGCTCACGGATGATGCCGTGGGAGATGGAAAGGCCGAGACCGGTCCCCTCCCCGGCCGGCTTGGTGGTAAAGAACGGATTGAGAATCCGCTCGACGAGCGGCTCAGGGATGCCGACACCATGGTCCCATACCATGATCCTGACCATGCCGGAATCATGTTCAAGCGCCGATATTTCCAACCGTTTTTCTTCATGGTGCCCGTCATACCGACTGTTGAGAGCATGACGGGCATTGCTGAGCAGATTGATCAGGACCTGTTCCAGCTGCTGATAACGACCGGCGACCGGCGGCAGGTCCGGGGGAAGCCGCACGTCAACCTCGATACCATCCTTGCGCAACAGGGTTTTCATCAGCGTAAGAGCATCATTGACCATCTCGTGCAGCGGGACAGGCATGATCTCCTCTTTCTTGCTGCGGGAGAAGTTGAGCAGACTGCTGACAATCGCCGCGATCCGATTCCCTTCCTTGATGATCCGGTTCGGCAGGTCCGGAGAATCGCCGCCACGCTCGGCATGGTTGGCAAGGATCTGCGCGTAGTTGATGATGCCGTTGATCGGGTTGTTGATCTCGTGGGCGACCCCGGCCGCCAATTCACCGATGGCGACCAATTGTCCGGTTCGAATCGTCTCCCGCTGCGCGCGTAATTTTTCCGTGACATCCTGAGCCAGTTCGATGACCCGTATGACGGCACCCTGGTCATTGACAACCGGAAAAGCCCGCACTTCCAGAAGTCGCCCTTCGGCCCGCTCCCACTGCCCCATTTCCAGCTGACCGCTGGCCAGCGCCCTGGCCACCGCGCAATCACCACAGGACTGCCGGCGATCATACAGGACCTGGTGACAACATTGCCCGACCAGGTCCTGTTCAGAACAGCGCAGCAGTTCCGCGGCTCCGCGATTGGCCCACAGAATCCGCATTTGTTCATCGTAAAGCACCAGGCTGTCAGGTATCCCGTCAAACAGTGTCCGGAGTTGCTGCGCCAGCAACCGATGCTCTTTTTCACTTTGTCGCAGAGCCTGTTCGGCTTCACGGCGTTCTCGAATATCCCGTGCCACGGCCAGGGCGGTTGCTTTTCCCTCACGATCAAAAAAACGTACGTTGAGTTCCACCGGCAGTCGTTCACCAGTGCGGGTGATCAGATCTGTTTCGAACAACACATGCCCCTGCCGCCGTCCGCGAGAGACCACCTCATCCGCCTGTTCCGAGGCTTCCGCAAAAACATTCAGCACCTGCCGCGGCCGCATGGTCAGCAACTCGGTCCGGAGAAAACCAAGAGCTTCGCAGGCGATGTCATTGACCTCGACGAACCGCCCCGGCGTCCCGTCCTCCTCCAGTTCAAAAACCAACACCGCATCATTGCCGCAATTGAACAGCCGCAGGTAATGTTCCCGGCTCTCAAGCAGCTCATTCTCCCGCAGGTTGATTTCGGCCGCCATGCCCCGAAAACTGGCGGCCAGTTCTTCTGTCTCCTGGTGCAGTTGCGGTGCTATGCCGACCTGGTAATCGCCGATGGCAATATCCTGAGCTTCACGCGCCAGGGTCCGCAATGGCTGTACCAGCCGGTTACTGAACGCCAGCGCGACCCCCAATGCCAATCCCAGCGCCAGAAGACAACCGATGAAAAAGGAATTCCGGACCTGAAAACTGGCGGCGTAGGCGACATCCACATCCTGGGAAACCAGGACCAGCCAGCCGGTGGTCGGGATACTGACGACGGTACCGACCAGGTCGCGCCCCTGCCAGGTGAAGGGAAAAGTACCCTGATGCCCGGCCAGCCCCTCTCGAACCGGTTTCAGCCGGCTGAGATTGGCACGCCGGCCCTCCGGCATCAGGCGGGAGTGCAGAATCAGGGTCCCGGTGTGATCGAGGATGGTAAAACTGAGGCTGGACTCAGCACGCTCACGGTTGCTGAGCTGACCTAGATAAGCGATATTCAGGTTTCCAACCAGCAGCCGATTGCCGAAAGGATAAACCAGGCACAGGTACTGGTGATTTCCCGGAGGAGAAAGAAGAGCGTCCGACCAGAGAACCTGCCCGGTTCGGCCGGCCCGACGAACCGGTTCCATCTGCGACAAATCCATCCCGAGATAATCATTTCGTCGGTCTGCCAAACTGTCCGGCAGTCCCACATGCAACACTTTACCCGAGGGATCAACAAGCAGAATCGCCTCGAAATAGCTGGCATTGCTGACCGCATTGTCGAGCAGACCATCGACCACCGTGCCCCTGGCCATATTGTAATCAAGCATGACCGACGCCAGTTGGCGCAGGACCGTCTGCGGCTCGCGCAAGGTTTCCTCGACTTCCCTGGCCAGGGATGTCGCCAGCAGCAGGTTCTTGGCTTCAAGACTGTCAGTGATGGTATGAGTGACGGTACGAAAGGTCAGCAGGCCGATCAGGACCAACGGCAGCAGGGCAAGCAGCAGAAAACGCCAGAGAAGTGCGGTACGCAATGTCGGCTGTCGGGTCATGCAGAACTCCATAACAGCGGAATCGTGCGTCGTTTTCGCAAAGCGACTCCGACCAGGCACCGGTCATGTGACTGAAATGGGAAAGACAGGATGACCCTCGCCTGTGGACACATGAACCCGGGTCAGCCATCCCGTGGCGGATGGAGAAAGCAGACAAACACCTGCACTGGGCCGTCGGCAACCGAGACGACGGATCCGGGTCAATAATCAACGCCTGACCTTACATACCACAACTGGTAGCGAAATGACCATCCAAAGATAAGACAGTCCGGCCACCGTTTCGTACGTCAAGTCAACATCGGCATGCATGCTGACGGGCAGTCAGGACGCCTCGTCCTTGATCGAACGAAACAGCCGATTGAGAACTTCATCGATCTGCCCGGGTGTCATCCAGCCGCGATCGAAGAAGATCGCCCCGAGGATACGATGTTGGCGCCCGGAAAGGTTGTCATCAACCTGCTCACTGAGCGCCTCTTTAAGCTGCTGAGGTGTCACATAGCCCATTTCCACGGCCAGGTGACCGAAACGTGGACAATACTTGTCGCTCGGGTGTTCCTTGGGTCCAGTCATCATTCGTCTCCAGGTGGCAAGATTCAGCCTGAACCATTCGCTGTTCAGACTTCAGGCAACAGCCTGCCTGCTTCCCTTTTCGGCGGAACAGACGATAAAATTTACCCGAATCACCGGCTTCGTCATCGTTCAGACTCACCCTTCCGACCGGGAATCCGGGTCAGCGTTCAAACCGGCCTGACACAACAGGTTGCGTCCTCCCTGCTTGGCCCGATAAAGGGCGGCATCAGCGGCGGCAAACAGTTCATTGGCATTACGGGCCGTCTCGGGATAACTCGCCAGGCCGATACTGACGCTGATACGGATCTCCTCATCCGGGTGGTCGACCTGGGCAATCGCATGTCCGGCAAAATAGCCGCGGATGCGTTCGCCGAAATCCCGGGCATCATCCATGTCCGTCTCCGACAGCAGCACGGCGAATTCATCGCCGCCGATCCTGGCGGCATGGTCACTGGCCCGAATCAGCTCACCCAGTTTGCGGGCGACTTCCTGCAGCACGTAATCCCCCAGTTGGTGACCGAAGGTATCATTGATCTCCTTGAAACGGTCGATATCAATGAGCAACAGCGAAAAACAATGCCCATAGCGGTCAACCCGGCGGGTTTCGTCGTGAAACAGGCGATAAAATTCCCGCACGTTATGCAGCCCGGTAAGAAAATCGACCGTCGACAGGCTGGCCAGTTCCTGATGATTTTGCTCCAGCTTACGGGCCATCTGGTTGAAGGTCCGCGCCAGGTCACCCAATTCGTCCTGACTGAGTTCAGCAACCCGCGCCGACAGTTCACCATCACCAAACTGCCGCACTCCTGCCTCCAACTCCCGCACCGGCCCGAGCACCGCCCGGGAGAAGACCACACCAATCAAAACCGACAACCCGACTCCGAGCAGCAGGACGGCGCCCAGAAGAATATCCGCGGCCCAGCGGCTGTTGCGTTGCCGGGTATGCAGCAGGTTGATTTCATTCAACGCGATATTCCGCGCCTGCCCCAGCAACTGTTCGGCCAGGTGCAGCTGCTTGTCGATCTCCACCGTGCCGCCCGCTCCCTGGTTCCAGAGGTTGACGACCTGTCTCCAGGCATGCCGGGAACCGAGGACAGCGTTTTTTTCTTCCCGTTGAGAAAACGGGTTGCTGGAAATAATCTTGTCATAGGCCTGGTCGATTAATGGCGTCAGGCTTGCCACAGTCGCCCGCTCCCGATGAACCCGCTCCTGACGCATCGCGTCTTCAACCTGGCGGAGACGTTCCTGAAGCTCGGACACGGGGCCGATTTCAGCAACAGACTCTTTCGCGAGACGGTCCAGGATTCCGGACAGGTGATCCATGGCGGAAAAACTGACACCGATCACCACCAGCAACGGCAGAAGCATCAGCCCCAGGCCGAAGACAAAACGGGTTTTCAGGCTGAACCGGGGTTTAGGCACGTGAGAATCAACCTTCCTCGGAAGAAATTCTTCATCATTCTACCATCCCGAACGAGGAAAAGCATGCCAACGGCCGGGGACAAGCAAATCAGGGATTGCAATCCAACGGATTGATTCAGGTAAAAGAAAGGGCGCGATCATTCGCGCCCACAGAATTCATCATTTAACCTTTGTCATCCCCGTATCCCGGCGGATCAAATACCCAGATAAGCGGTTTTCACTTCTTCGTTGGCCAGCAGGTTGGCTGCACTGTCAGCCAGCGAGATGGCACCATTCTCCATCACGTAGCCGCGATCGGCGAGCTTCAACGCCTGGTTGGCGTTCTGCTCGACGAGGAAAATCGTGGTGTTGTTCTCCTTGTTGATCTTGCGGATGATGTCAAAAATCTGCTGGATAATGATCGGCGCCAGACCCAGGGAAGGCTCGTCAAGCAGCAGCAGCCGCGGCCGCGCCATCAGGGCCCGGGAAATCGCCAGCATCTGCTGTTCACCGCCGGAGAGGGTGCCTCCGAGCTGGCCGCGACGCTGGGCGAGAATCGGAAACAGGTCCATGACCATATTCAGATCCTGCTTGATCAGCAATTTGTTGGTGCGCAGGTAGGCCCCCATTTCGAGATTCTCAACCACCGTCATGTTGGGGAAAATCCGTCGCCCCTCCGGAACCTGGATGATCCCCATCTCGACCAGCTTGTCGCCGGAAACACCCCGGATTGACTTGCCCTGAAACTCGATCTCGCCACTGCGGGGCGGCACGATGCCGCTGAGGGACATCAGGGTGGTGGTCTTGCCGGCGCCGTTGGCACCGATCAGGGTGACGATCTCACCCTCGTGGACCTTCAGGCTGACCCCCTTCAGGGCCTGGATATTGCCGTAGAAGGTATTGATATTCTGAACCTTAAGCATCGTCACCTCCCTCTCCGAGGTAGGCCTCGATGACCTTCGGATTGCTGCGGATCTCCTGGGGAGATCCCTTGGCGATCTTCTTGCCATACTCCATGACGTAGATCCGATCAGAGATATTCATCACCAGTTTCATGTCGTGTTCGATCAACAGGATGGAAATCTCTTCATCTTTGCTGATCTTGACGATCAGTTCGTCAAGTTCCCTGGTTTCCTGCGGGTTCATGCCCGCGGCCGGTTCGTCAAGCAGCAACAGGAACGGGTCGGTCGCCATCGCCCGGGCGATCTCCAGTCTTCGCTGAGCACCGTAGGGAAGGTTCTTGGCGAATTCGTCGGCGAACTCGACCAGACCGACCTTCTCCAGCAGTTCATAACTGCGATCGATCGTCTCCCGCTCCTGGCGCTTGGTCGCGGGGCCCCGCAAAATGGCGCCGACGATACTGGTGGTGGTCCGGCAATGACGACCGATCATGACATTCTCCAGCACCGTCATGTTCTGGAACAGACGAATGTTCTGGAAGGTCCGCGCCATACCGATACCAGTCACCCGGTTCGGCTTGTAGCCGTTGATCTTCTGCTTCTTCCGCCCCGGAGGGTTGACCAGGATTTCACCACGCGTCGGTTTGTAGATCCCGGTGACACAATTGAAGAAAGTGGTTTTGCCGGCACCGTTGGGACCGATCAGGGCGACGATCTCTCCGGCGGCGACCTCAAGGGTGACGCTGTCGACGGCCCGCAGCCCGCCGAAATCCATTGTCAATTCGCGAACTTCAAGAAGTTTTTCAGCAGTTTCAGCCATTGTTCTCCTCCGCCGCAGGCTTGCGGTGGGCGTAGGTTTTCCGGACATTGGCAATCAGCCCCTGGGGTCGGAAGATCATCATCAGCACCATTACCGCCCCGAACACCAGCATGCGATAGTCGGCGAAGGCGCGGAGATATTCCGGCATCAGGATCAGCACCAGCGCGGCGATGATCACGCCGACAATCGAGCCCATGCCGCCGAGGACGACAATGGAGAGGACGATGGCCGATTCCATGAACGTGAAGCTGTTGGGGTTGATGTAGGTGTTGCGAGCAGCAAAGATGACGCCGACCGCTCCGGCCCAAAAGGCGCCGAAGGCATAGGCCGAAAGCTTGGTGCGGGCCATGTCGACGCCCATCGCCACGCAGGCGATCTCATCCTCGCGCAACGCCATCCAGGCCCGGCCGATGCGTGAATCCTTGAGCCGGTTGGTGACGAAGATGGTGAACAACACCATCAACAACATCAGGTAATAGGTGTAGGTGGTGGCCGCGTCGATATTCATCTCCATCCCGAACAGTCCCGGGCGGGGAATATTGGCCACCCCCTTGGCGCCGTTAGTGAAGTCCTCCCAGTTTTCGATCACGATCTTGGCGATCGAGCCGAAACCGAGGGTGACGATGGCCAGGTAATCGCCGCGCAGCCGCAGGATCGGAAAGCCAAGTACCACCCCGAGAAAGGCGCCGATAATCCCGCCGACCGGCAGGCAGGTCCAGAAGCCGAGGCCGTAATACTGGTTGATCAGGGCATAGGAATAAGCACCGACGGCAAAAAAGGCGACGTAACCGAGGTCGAGCAGGCCGGCGAGTCCGACGGTAATATTGAGGCCGAGACCGAGGACGACGAAAATCAGCGCCAGCACCATGATGTTGACCTGGTAGACGTCGAGCACCCAGGGGAACAGCAGTGCCGCGGCGGCCAAACCGACCAGGGCCGGACGGAACAGCTTCGGATCGTGCAGCAGACGATGCCCGAGACCGGTACCGTCCTCACCGCCGCTTTCCTCATCGGCCTTGCTGCGCAACTGCTTGCGCTCCATGGCCCAGCGCCAGATGAAGCTGAGGAAAAAGGCGCCGAGCGCGACCCAGAGCATATTCAGCCAGCGCCACTCGACCAGATGTTTGAGGGTATTGACCTTGACCACCATCAACGGAAAGGTCAGGAACACAAACCAGGCGGCAATCAACAACGATTGTTTGATATTTTTCAACATGATTCTCGATCCCTCCCGTCAGACCTTCTGCTTGACGGCCTTGCCGAGCAGGCCCTCCGGGCGCAGAATCAGAATGATAACCAGCACCCCGAAGGCGAAGACATCCTCGTAGGCGCTCGACACGTAACCGGCTGCCAGCGACTCGGCCAGCCCCAGCACCAGGCCGCCGAGGGCGGCCCCGGGGATATTGCCGATGCCGCCCAGCACCGCGGCGGTGAAGGCCTTAACCCCGGCCATGAAGCCGATGTAGAAATTGATCTGGCCGATAGAAGAACCAACCAGCACCCCGCCGATGGCGGCCAGCACCGAGCCGATGACGAAGGTCATCGAGATCACCCGGTCGACATTGACGCCGACCAGCCTGGCCATGGTCATGTCCTGCTGGGTGGCCCGCATCGCCTTGCCGATACGGGTGTATTTGATAAGGACCGTCAGACCGATCATGGTCACGGCGCTTGTCACCAGGATCACCAGTTCGGCAGATCCCAGCCCGGTGCGCTGGGCAATCGGGTCCATGAATGCGAATTCAGGGATCAGCTCCGGAAACGGTAGATAATCGGGCGTCTGCGCCAGCAGTACATAGTTCTGCAGGAACAGCGAGGCGCCGATGGCGCTGATCAGGGGCGAGAGGCGCGGCGCGGTACGCAGCGGCCGGTAGGCGATCTTCTCCAGGGTGTAACCGTAGGCAGCGGCATAGATGGCGGCGATCAGAGCCGCCAGCACCAGGATCGAGACCCCGGAGAAGCCGTAAATGGTCAACACCCCGGAAACGATCAGGGCGACAAAGGCGCCGATCATGTAGATTTCGCCATGGGCGAAGTTGATCAGCTGGATGATGCCGTAGACCATGGTATAGCCGAGGGCGATCAGGGCATAGATGCTGCCGCGGACCAGGCCGCTGCAGACCAGTTCGAGAAAATAATCCATCGTGTTTCAGCCGTTGTGAGAAATCTGCTTTATGAAGGACAAACGACGGGGGACAGGAGCTGCGCTGCCTGTCCCCCGCTGCGGGTTTGTTCGCCAGATCGGCCTACTGCTCGACAAACTTGCCGTTCTGGACCTGGTAAACGGAGAAGCCGACACCGACGGCATCCCCCTTGTTGTCAAACTTGATCTTGCCGACGGTCGTGTCGACATAGCTGCTGCGCAACGCCTTTTCGACTTTGGCGTAATCGGTCCCGCCGGCAACCTTGATGGCGTTCAGAGCAGCCTCCATGGCAGCATAGCCCTGGTCGAAAAAGGTCCCCGGCTCCTTGCCGTACTTCTGCTGGTAGGCGGCACGGGCCTTCTGGTTGTCAGCGTACTTGGTGACATCCATCGGACCGGTGGCGTAGACGCCCTCGGCCTTCTTGCCGGCGATCTCGAGGAAACCATCACCCTTGATGCCGTCGGGGCCGAGGAAAGCGGCCTTGACATGCTTCTTCTTCAGCTGGGAAACCAGCTTGGACGCTTCCGGATGGTAGCCGCCGAAGATGACCGCGTCGGCCCCCTCGCGACGAACCTTCTGGATAACCGCCGAGTAGTCCATGGCGCCCGGGGTGATGCCTTCGTACATCACCACCTTGGCCTTGCCGCCCTCTTCGATGAACTTCTTGGCAAAATCGGCAAAACCCTTGCCGTAGTCACCCTTGTCATGAATGATGGCGATTTTCTTGGCGCCCAGCTTGCCGGTCACGAAATCGGCCGCCAGCTTGCCCTGCATGTCATCCGAAGCAATAGTGCGGAAGAAGTTGGGGTAGTCGCCGCTCTGGGTCAGCGGCGGATTGGTGGCCGATGGCGAGATGGCGATCACGCCGGCTTCCTTGTAGATGCCCATGGCGGCCTTGGTGGCCCCGGAGCAGACATGGCCGATCACCATGGTCACGCCTTCGGAAACCAGCTTGGTCGCCGCGTTGGTGGCAATCTCGGGCTTGCACTGGTCATCCATCGGCAGGACTTCAACCTTCTTGCCGAGGATGCCGCCGGCGGCATTGACCTGCTCGGCAACCATGAGCGCGGCTTCCTTGGTCGGGATGCCGTAGGGGGCGAGGTCACCGGTGTGGGGACCGGCGACGCCGATCTTGATGGTGTCGGCCGCAAAGACCGGGACTGCAAGGGCAGCCACCAGGGCGGCCGTGGCCAGAACTTTCAGGGTACGCATCGATTCTCCTCCTCTTTTTGTTGCACAAGTTCGCCGGAATGGCAGTTGAGTAAGACACAATTCTATTCCGTATAAGAAAAAACCACAAAGGGCGTCAAGCTAAAAGCGTCGATTTGCAGTAAAAATATTTTTAATATGCCCAAACACAGTCAATTACTCCGCAAAATTGACCAATTTCGACCCATTGCGGCCAATATTCACCATCAGCCGGCATTTTCAGAACAGGGTTTGCTTTTCCTCGCCAATGGGGCCAGCTCCGCGAAAACCATCCCCAGGATAATGCAGACACCTCCGACCCAGTTCAGGACTGAAAGGCGTTCGCCAAGCAGCAGGATCGAAAAGAGGGCCGCCCAGACCGGTTCGAGGGTGTAGATCAGGGCGGCACGGGTCGGCGTCGTCAGGCGCTGAAAAGCGGTCATGATCCAGAACGCGTAGACCGTCGCCAGCACGGCACAGATGAATAATGACGCAAGAAGCAGACCACTCCAGTGATGCGGCCAGAGACGCGGCTCGAAAACCAGGTTGCCGCAAAGGCTGAGAACCGCCATGGTCGTAATCTGCACACAGGCCAGCGCCCGCCCATCATACCCCGCCGTCCAGGCATCGAGGCCGAGAATATGCAGGGCGATAAAAACCGAGGCGACAAAGACCAGGGCGTCACCGGGATTTAAACGCCAGGGCCACTGCCAGGTCAGCAGCAGCAACCCGGCCAGCGCCATGCCGACGCCGATCCGGGCTCCCGGCGCGGGAGCCTTGCGCAACAGGGGGCCGGCCAGCAGCGGCACCCAGACCACGTTCAGTCCGGTCAGGAATCCGGTATTGCTGGAACTGGTCCGCTCCAGCCCGAGGGTCTGAAACAGGTAGGAAAGAAACAGCAACACGCCCAGGGCAATCCCCAATCCGACACCGCGCCGGTCAAGACTCTTCCAACCGCGCCCGGCGAAAACCGCCAGCAGAAGCGCGGCGAGGGCGAACCGAATCCAGAGGAAGGCCATCACCGGAATCTCGTCCAGAGCCATCTTGACCAGGGGAAAGGTGCCCCCCCAGAAAAGGGTGACCGTGACCAGCAGGAATTCAGCCAACGGCCGGGAAACCGGCCCGTTTGTTTCTACCACAGGAGTCATGGAATCACAGGGCCAAGGGTCAATCGCCGGAACTGAAGTCACGCGCGACCGGGAAATTCTTGATGCTTTTTCCCGGGCTGTGCTATAAGCTCCTTCATTGCGGCCAAATTGTTGTTTCACAAAACAGAAAAAACCGGGGGAGTCTATCATGGAGCGAGGCCAAAAGGAACCCATTGAGGTCAGTTGCCCGAGATGCCGTTATACTGAGATCGCCTACCTGCCCTGCGACGACCTGCCCAAGTGCCCCCACTGCGACATCCGCATGCACATCAAGGAACTGCTTGACGAAGGTAAATCCTATTGAGAATACTCACCCCATGACCCATTCTTTCAAGGAGGAAACAATGAAAAAACTGTTTGCCGGTATCCTGACACTGCTTTTTCTGACCCTGCCGCTGATCGCCAGTGCCGGTGCTCTCGACGATATCCAGAAACGCGGCACTCTCAGGGTCGGTCTCGAACCGGCCTATATGCCCTTTGAAATGACCAACAAGAAAGGCCAGATCATAGGCTTCGATGTCGACATGGCCAAGCGCATGGCAAAAGCAATGGGCGTCAAGCTGGAGTTGGTCAGCACCGCCTGGGACGGCATCATCCCCGCCCTGATGACCAAGAAGTTCGATATCATCATGTCCGGCATGACCGTCACCCAGCAGCGCAATCTGAGCATCAACTTCGCCGACCCGTACATCGTTGTCGGCCAGACCATCCTGATCCGCAAGGAACTCTCCGGCATCATCAAATCCTACAAGGATCTCAACAACCCGAAATACAAGGTCATCTCCAAGCTGGGAACCACCGGCGAGCAGGCGGTCAAGCGCCTGATCCCCAAGGCGACCTACATCTCCTTCGAAACCGAGCAGGAAGGCGTTATTGATGTCGTCAACGGCAAGGCCGACGCCTTCGTCTACGACCTTCCCTTCTGCGCCGTCGCCAACGCCCAGAAAGGCGAAGGCAAACTTGAATTCCTCGACAAACCCTTCACCTATGAGCCGCTGGCTTGGGGCGTGCGCAAGGGCGACCCCGATTTCCTCAACTGGCTCAACAACTTCCTCAACCAGGTGAAAAACGACGGCACCTACGACAAGATCTACAACAAGTGGATCAAGGGCAAAAAGTGGATGCGGGAACTGCAGTAAAGGACCCAAGGTGAACCCGGATAATAAAACCTGGCGCGCCAAACTGTTGCTGGCGGTCATCCTCTTCGGGATGGCCGCCGGCCTTTATGGCGCCACTCTGAAAATCGACTACACCTGGCGCTGGAACCGGGTGCCGCAATATTTCGTTTACAAGAACGAAGAGTTGCACAAGGCACCCTTTGACGGCCGGGTCGGCAAAATCACCAGGCAGGGAGAAACCGCCGTCATCGAACTGATCGGCGATGCCGGAGAAAAGGACCGCGTCACCGTCGACGCCGATGCCGTCGAGGTCAGCGAAGACGATCTGCTGTTCGAAGGCGACACTCTCGGCGCGACCCACCAGTGGCGGCTCGGACCGCTCACCCTCGGGCTCTGGACCACCCTCTGGATCTCCTTCTTCGCCGGCATCATCGGCATGGTCCTCGGGCTGATTACCGGACTCTGCCGCATCTCCCGCAACGCAACCCTGCGCGGACTGGCCGTCACCTATGTTGAGTTAGTACGCGGTACCCCGCTGCTGGTACAGATCTTCATCTTCTACTTTTTTGTCGGCACCGTCCTGAACCTCGACCGGATCGTCGCCGGCATCGCCGCCCTGGCCATCTTCGCCGGCGCCTATGTCGCCGAAATCATCCGCGCCGGTATCCAGTCGATTCCCAAAGGACAGACCGAGGCGGCCCGTTCGCTCGGCATGACCGCGACCCAGAACATGATCCACATCGTCCTGCCGCAGGCCTTTAAACGCACCCTGCCGCCACTGGCCGGACAGTTCATCAGCCTGATCAAGGACTCCTCGCTGGTCTCGGTCATCGCCATCACCGACCTGACCAAGAGCGGTCGCGAGGTTATCACCTCCACCTTCGCCACCTTTGAAATCTGGTTCACGGTCGCGGCCCTTTACCTGATTCTCACGGGGATCTTGTCCCAGGTGATCGCCTGGATGGAACGGAGGCTCGCGGTCAGTGATTAAAGCCAGCAACGTTACCAAGATATTCACCGGCCGCGGGCAGGTGGTCCGCGCCGTCGACGGTGTCAGTGCCGAAATCGCCCCCGGCGAAGTGGTGGTCATCATCGGCCCCTCGGGGTCAGGAAAATCGACCTTCCTGCGCTGCCTGAATGGGCTGGAACAGTTCAGTGACGGCCATATCGTCATCGACGGTGTCGATCTGGCGGACAAGAAGACCGACATCAACAAGGTCCGCCGCGAGGTCGGCATGGTCTTCCAGCAGTTCAACCTCTTCCCCCACAAGACGGTGCTGCACAACATCACCCTGGCGCAGAAAATCGTCCGCAAACGGACGCTGAAAGAAGCGGAGGAAAAAGCCCGCCAACTGCTGGTCAAGGTCGGCATCGGCGAGAAAGAGTCCGAGTACCCCAGTCGCCTCTCCGGCGGCCAGCAGCAACGCGTCGCCATCGCCCGCGCCCTGGCCATGGATCCGAAGGTGATGCTGTTCGACGAACCGACCAGCGCTCTCGACCCGGAAATGGTCGGCGAGGTGCTTGACGTCATGAAACAACTGGCCAAAGAAGGAATGACCATGGTCGTGGTCACCCACGAGATGGGTTTCGCCCGCGAGGTTGCCGACCGGGTGCTGTTCATGGATGCCGGCAAACTGGTCGAAGAAGGCGCCCCCGAGCAGATCTTCAGCAATCCCCGACACGAGCGGACCCAGCTCTTTCTGAGCCAGATATTGTAAGAGAAAAAAGCGGCCAAGGGCGAAAGGTTAAAGGAACGCCAAGAAGGCAGAAACAAGAACCACGCAACACCTTAGCCCTTAGCCCTTAGCCCTTGGCCGCCCTTCATATCAACCCCTTCGCCGCCCCCAAACCATGCCGCACGCCACCAACAACAAGTTGATCCCTCTGGCCATGGCGCTATTCTGCGTCCTGGTCTGGGGGATATCCTACGCAGTGATCCGAGAAACGGTCCAGCAGATCCCGCCGCTGACCCTCGCCTGCCTGCGACACCTGTTCGGCGCCCTGCTGCTCTGGCCCCTGACCCGCGGACGCTTCGGCGCGCGGCGGATGCCGCTGAAGCACCACTTTGCTATCTGCGGCCTGGCCCTGGCCGGCATCACCCTCTATTTCGGTTTCGAAAACCACGGTCTGAAACTGACCTCCGCCTCCCATGGCGCCCTGCTGATCGCCCTGATCCCCCTCGGCACCGAAATCGTCACCGCCCTGCAGAAAAGACGGCTGCCGACCGCCGCCACCTGGCTCGGAACAGTACTGGCGCTGACCGGTGTGGCTCTCCTGGTCGGACAGCAGGACGGTGTCGCCGACCCCGAAGGAGATCTGCTGATGCTGGGGGCCGTTGCCAGCTGGATCGCCTATACCTTCGGGGTGAACCGGTTCGCCGGACGTTATCCCGGCCTACTGCTCACCCGGCAGATCATGTTCTACGGCGCCCTCACCCTACTGCCCGGCATGGTCTGGGAACTGGCCCGTACACCCTATATATTTCCGACCGCAGGCGCCTGGATCGGCTTTGCCTACCTGACCGTCATCTGCTCGGTTGTCGGCTACGACTTCTGGAACCGCGCGGTCCCGAATCTCGGTCCCAGCGCGGTCAACAACCTGCTCTACCTGTTGCCGCTGGTCGGTGTCGTCACCGGTGTCCTGGCCCTTAATGAACCGGTCACCCCGACGCTCTTTTCCGGCGGCGGACTGATTCTCGGTGGTGTGATCCTTGCCGGCAGGGGCCAGCGGACCAGGGCACGGGAGTCCTGCCATGCCGGCTGAGCAAAAGCACTCCATCCTCCGCGAAGGCCTCGCCGCCGCCTGGCCGATCTGTCTCATGCTTCCCCGAATCACCTCCCCACAATATCTGACAAAAACCGCATAAAAACTGACCTAGCAAAGCCTTTCCAGCCTCAATGACAAAGGCATTTTTTATTTTTGTTTTTATCTAGATGGGCACAGAGTAAAGTAATCTACGAACTGATGTTTGCACACTAGGCTGTTTTGGGCTATGCTGATGCATGGCCATTCTGATCTCATACACTCAGATTCGCCTTGGCGACATCCTCCCTCCCCCAGCCGAGTACCTGGACAAGCTCGACCTGTCCTCAATTCGATATCAGCTTCCGTCAGTCACCACAGAAGGGCACTTACTCAGCCCGGAGGCGGCCATCTTATTGGCCCACAGCCACCCTATCTTTACCTGGAAAAAAATGGCAATTGCAGGATTGCGGACATACTGCGCGTGCTGCAATAACAGCCTTGAAGACATCAAAATTCAAGTAGGGGTATTGCCGACCAAAACATCCCTTGAGGACGTCATTTCCTTTGCCCGTCAAATTGAGATTATCAACCTGGTGCAGGGTTCCGTAGCCTCGCCTATCCCGACAGCGTTCAGCCTTGTCAAAAGATTCAACCTGGAAAACCTCATCCCATTGTTTGGCAAATCACAGCGGACCATCTCGCGACACCTTAAAATTGCGGAACGCACCCTGCAAAAACACAGGCAGAAGACATGAGACCTCAAATCTCTCCGACAACCAGAAGTTTCATGAGAAGGCTGGAGAGGACCACAAGCATTTCGGCCAAAGAATTCCAGATTTTTTTATGGCTGTTTCAGAACCCGGACCTCCTGCACGGCCTTGTCTATGTTTTGGCGAATCTTTCTTTCATACTTCCTCTCACAGTAAAAATTCCCGACGGCCAATTCAGCCAACCCGTTCTCAAATTACTGAAACGGATCGTCGAAGAAGCCCCCAACCTGTCAAACACCTCCAAACAGGAACTGGACACCTATTACACGAATTTCCCCAGGGCACTTGACTCCAACCTGGAGGGCATATATGAAAAGTGTCCGGTTTATTCTGCCCTTGGGCACAAGCCCAAAGACCCCACGCCGAACTCTCATAGTAGATATCGGGTTCTACTTGCACAATTCCTGACCTGCCACCTCCAACGAGACAGGAGGCACCATCGAATTGGGGAATCGACTATTGAGGGTGCCTGCCGCGCAATCAGGGAACTTTCAGAACTTCAACATCTTGATTCCCTCTTACGGCTTCCCGCCGAACCGATTCCAACAAAGGAATATTTACACTTCCTCGAGGGACTTTCACCGGACATCAAGATTCCATCCTTCCCCAAACTGCTTCAATTTTTTCGAGTTTCACTTGAAATAAAGAAACCCCGGGAAAGACATCTCCCCAAGGACGACATCCCTGAGGGCGAAGATGAAATCGAGACAACTGAACCGACAGAGGAATTTCCGCCCCGTGCGCCCAGTGCAAGAGGTAACAAACGCAGAAAAAACCGCATCAACAGATTTGAACTTGAAAAGAGCAGGCAGAGGGCCAAAGGAAAACGCAACGCCATCATCAGGCGAAATGCAAGACTCCCAATCGACCTGAACGAGATCAGCCAAAACGATCTCTACGTTCTCCTTGACTCTCTCCTCGGCAAATCCGAGGACTCACGCTTGCCAACCGACACTGAAATCAAGGCGCTCCTCCTGACCATATTGCTGACCGGAAACACCTTGCAGGAAACAACAAACTTCATCATCACCCGTACCCGTCCCCTTCACGTGGGCAGGGGCCAGGCGTTCCTTTATTGGGATGAAGAAGAGAAGTACTGGTATCTCCCTTCCCCTGGACCAACGATCATGCCTCCCGCCGTGGAGACCCTTCATCAATATTGTCGAACCATTAAATGGATCAGGCTTCCGCTCACATTACATACATCCGAAACACTTTCCCCTTATGTCGAGGAACGGCTCTCCGGGCAGGACGGGCCCCAACAGATGTTTACACTATCCCCTTCACAAGCCAAGGCGGCCTGCCAACAGTTTCTCGACACACTAAAAAAAACGCACGACACGGAAATCACACTTACAAACCTGAGTCGCTACCTGGCGTTCCAGATCGAACGACTGCCCAGCTCGGACAGGGCTCAGGCCCAACTGGCACTGGGTGAAATGACTGCCCCCAAGGCCCCAGAGCAAGACTCTTCGGATGATTCCGAGCATGAAGAGCGGACCGACATTGTGCTTCATTACAGCAGTTTTACCGTCGCCTCACTGCAGGCAAAGTACCTCGACGCAGTCCGCCAGATTGAGGCCATCTGGCTCTCGTGCGACCCGCCCACCAACTTCAAATTCCATCCGACACAAGAGGAGCAAAGCACCTATCTCGGTACACCGTTTCGGTTACGAAGAGAGGTGGTGAGAGACATAATCGGAAAACTGAAAAACCGCATTGAAGAAGATTACCAGGCGTACCTGGAAGACCCGACAACGCTGCCACAGTTTCACCGCACCTTTCTCACCTATTCATCAAGCATGATCAACATGGCGGTTGCCATGCGTGCGGTCAAAGACTGCGCCCTGCCGTGGCAGCGCATCAATGCCGCAACCTCATTCGCCGTCATCTGCGACAAGGATGGGGGGAGCTACTCTACGAGCCGGCGCGCCTGGCTGCCTCCCTTCGTGATGGAACAGATACAATTTCTGGTTGAACATGTTCGCCTGCTCTACAACGAACTCGTCCCAAAATCGCCCACACTTATCAAAGCATTCGGCCGTCACCTTCCTGGCGACTCAACCAGACATATTACACTTGCAGACAACCTGAATGCCCACCTCCTGGCTCCTAAGGATTTACGGAACGAGATTTTCCAGATCACTGGCTACCAGGTGCGTGGCAACTGGCCCCGTCCCTATTTGCGATCGAATCTCCTGGAAGCCGGCTGCCCAGTCGAGTCGGTCGATGCCCTCCTTGGCCATGCAGAAGCAGGCCAGGCTCCATGGTCAAAATCATCGGCCTTTAACCCCTCGGACTACCAGAGAACGATGGAAGACTTTCTCGTAACCCTTATGACAGAAGATGGATGGACGAGTGTCCGCGGTCTCGGGAGGGATTAATGAAGCCCCCCTGGAAGAGTCTGTATCAAAAATCAGCCCCCAAACCAGGTAAAGGAAAAACTGGCCACAAGCACCTCTGGGCAGTTATCGAAAAAGTCCTTACCGAGCGAGTCCCCGCGATATGGGATGGGCAGCGAGATCAGGCAATCTCGGAAAATGAATTTTCCACAATCGAAGCAGCGATAAAGAGGGAACTTCCCCGCCAGTTTCGAAAAGCCATGAATATTCTGGCGGACGGTTTCACTACTGGGATAAGGTCCCTGGGCTGGGATGTTCCAATCCCCGACCATCACCACAATATCCGCGACACCCCTTCTCTATATACCCCTGACTCGGTCGAAACTGCACAACAGTTCCAAAAAATAGAAGATTTATTCCTAAGCCGACTGAAGTCTCTCTGGGAAGGGAGTTCAACAACCCAGCGCATTGGAGTTCTTCTGCTATCCGCGATTCTTTACGGCGGACTCCATCAAAAACGCTGGCTGAACGCATGGCTGCGCTCGTTGGCCAAGGCCCCCAACATATGGGGAGACTGGCTGTGGCTCCACCTGGAGTGGCGTCCACAGGACGCCCCCAAGCGAAAACGCTCGCACCGCATGACAAGCTGGAATCTCAACCGGACCTGGGTCGCGGACCCGGTCACCGAACTGCTGATACTTAACTGGCGCCAGCACTTTCCGAACGAACACGAAAAAATCAAAGGCGAATCCCCTGAAGACATCCTCAAGGCCGCAGTTGAATACATTGGCTGGGAAAAGCCGCCTGGCAAACAGCTGGTGCACTCTCTATCCGGGATAGCCTCCAGTCGCGACATCGATGTCCTGCCCGGTTTTCTCGTCGAATACCAGTCCGGGCACCTTCCCTGCACATCCCTGCCGCCAAGTTCGCTACAGAGGTTTTTCACCGGCGAGGTACCGCGCGAAGAGTTGACCTTCTTGCCGCATACAACAGCCCGCCAGCGAAAACACAAAAGAATTGCAGAAGAGACCCAACCGTCTGCGAACGTCGAAAAATCAATCCGCTTGATCGACGGTTTGACGTCCTTCATCAGACACCGCAGTCAATCAGCCCGCGCCATTGCAGGACTTTCAGAAAGCAACCAGTCCCCTTGGGAGAAAATCACCACCGCGAAAACCCTCAAAGCCATCAATTCGGTGCTCAGACACGGCCGTCCCTATCTCACGCCCGCGGCACGCCTCCTCCTCGAATGGGGTATCAGTCTTTGCGAAAAGGCGAGCTCTCCCCTCGAACTGCGGAAAGGTTCACCCCTCGCCCCTTCTTCAATCGCGACCTATTTATCCCTCATCTCCACCGGAGTACTGGAAAATATCGACACGGATGAGCTGCGTGACCTCACCGGACTTGAATTCGAAATCCTCTACGAAACTGTTCTCTCCTACCCGCACACTACCGCCCAGAAGATCCGCATGGCGGAGCGGCTGCAACAGTTCCATGGATTTCTAACGGCCAAATTTGGCGACATCAGCGAGGTCGATTTCAATGAGATATTCGCTTGCTACGGGCTACCGTCGAAACGTGTCAAGGCCAACATTATCACCTTCGCGGAGTATCGCGCCCTCCTTAAATCCTTCGGTTTTGATCGCTCCCGACGGGGACGCTGGGAAGAAATCTACCTTGTAATTCTGATCCTGGCATTCCGTTGCGGTCTCAGGCGAAGCGAGATCCACGGTTTGCAGATTGCAGACATCAAGGACCTGGTGCGGGCCGAGATACGGATCAGACCGGGCCGCTTTCGCGACCCGAAATCAGTCACTGGCAACCGGCGTATTCCCCTTTACGCTCTGCTTCCTGCAAATGAGCTGAAAATTGTCAGTAACTGGCTGAAGAAACGGCAGTGCGAGGAACTGGACCGCACCCAACCACTTCTCCAGCATCCGGAGACCGGAGACTGTCTAATCCCGCCCCATCGCCTGTTCGACCCGGTGGTGCATGCCCTGCGCTCCGTCACGAAAGATACGACTCTCTCATTCCATTCGTTCCGTCACGCCTTTGCTACGTTCACTCTGCTAAAACTTGTTTGGCCGAAAGATCTAAACGTAAAAAACCTTCCGGCGGGACTCCGGGACGAGTCGTTCAGCCTCGACGCCCGTACCAGGCTCGCACAAGACCTGCTTGACAACCAACAGCAAGGGGTACGAAAACTTCACGCCATTGCCATGCTCCTTGGCCACGCTGAGTACGGGATGAGTTTCCGTAGTTACATTCACCTGACCGACTGGCTCCTTGCCGTATTCAAACGACAAGACATTTGCCTGCCAATGGTATCGAACAAGGCGTTAGGCCAACTTGCAGGACTTTCCGAACAAGGCGTTTTCAAATGCAAACGCGAGAATCCTTCTCGTTCGGCAATGTTTCAGAACCAACTCCACAACAAGGTTCAACGTTGGGGGAGTCAGTGGAAACTGAAATTGGACAGCATCACACCCACGCCGATCATGCATGAGAAAACTGCTGAGGATATTTTCTGGCTGCCTCCCTGGGCGATGGCTCTTGGAGAGTACCTCAAAGCGGCTCAAAACAACTCAGATCTTATGTCACCACCCTCCGGAACGGATGCGACCATGGCTAAATTGATGTACGAAAGACTGAGAGACCTTAAAAGTCGTCGCATGATGTTTGCGAGAAGAGTTATTCCGAAATTTGCCGAAACCTACGATGTGGATCACAGTGGGTTGGTAACAGACAGCCTCAAGCAGGCGCAGGAACTTCGGAAACTTCTTGAAATGTTGAATCTCTCAAGCATTCGCCTTGAGGCCCATTATCGCGTTTCCAGATCACAAACAGTGGAGGAGAGAGACAGGATCATTGAAACTTGGAGTGAGGCCCTCAGAGTCCCCAAGGAACAGGTCAAACAAAAGGATTTCGGTCCGGGCAAAGGATTGGTGGTTCTAAAAGTTATGCAGGAACGACAAAGTGTAAGAGGGGACCGGGAAGCCATTGCTTCAGGCGGCTGGCGATTTGTGCTGGCACTTGTAAACCATCAAATCCCCCCCCAAAAAAAACACCTCTGACAGTTACTGCTCAAACTCCAAGGCGAGCTGAGCGGCCTCTGGGGAATCAACATCCATCCCCTCCGGGTACTTAATATCTAAAATGTCGAGAATCAAAAGCTTCCCTCGCCTAAAAACTCCCCAAATCTCAAGTTTTGTGTCAGATATGGCTGCAAGGTGAACTGCAAGAGCTTTTCCAGTGAACTCGAGTTTCCAGATTTTGTCATCATTGACAGTGCCTGTCCAACATTTCCTGTTGCCAGCGTCAACAACTCGCAAACAGACATCAAACACATCCGCTTGACGCTCCAACTCAGCCAAAGTCATATGAGGCTCGATCTTCTCAATCTTCTTCCAGAACGGGCTAGTTCCTTGCGGGATGTCGCAATAAATATCGTTAGCAGATATCCGAATCGGGACATGCCCTACATGTTTATGTAACCGCATGAAAAAATTACGTATTTCTTCAAGATATTCTTTGCTAATTTCCTCTAGAGCTGGTTCAAATTCTTTTGGGTCAATTTTCAGCAAATCCAAGGAAACTGTCTGATGTTGAATATAGCATTCAAGCAATTTCACAACATACTCGCATGACACTTCGCTATTGAAATGTTTTTTAATTGGAACAACATCACTGGAACGAAATTCATTGACCTGAATGACTAATTTTATGACCCCTCCTTGAGCCTGAAGAACGTCAACCTCAGGCGCAACAAGCGCTGCTGCTTCGATAGGAAGCATTTTTACCAGCTGGTCAAAACCTTTGAGTAACGCACTGCTGGCACCCACGATTATTTCCGGATTCTTCCCATTGCCCAAATCCATTGTGACCCGGATGCCATCCATTGCCCTAGCAACCTCCCTTGAGCTAGCCACCACTAGCGGCTACCAACCAACTTGAAATAACTTCACATATGAGAGATACTACACAGGCCGTAATATTTTTCAACCTTTTTCACTTTTTTTATTAATTCAATAATGACTGATCCTCGAGACATACTAATAGCGACCCGGCAAACCCTCGGCATGACCCAGGGAGAGTGGGGAGACATTTTAGGCATCAGCGCCCAGCAGGTTTCTGCGATTGAAAAGAAACGCTGTGAGCCGACAAAAACTCTTTTAAAACTAGCGGTGCATGAATTTGGAATCGACCCAGAGGTTCTGGGACTGGGCGACACCCCTCCTAAAAGAACCCTGGAAGATCGTTCCAGAAAGGCATTTTCACACCTGGTCTTGGCGGCCTGCGTGACGGCTCCGGTGCTTCCGGCCGTTGCGGGGACGGTCGCTGCCGGTGTAGGAGCAGCTACCGTAATCATGCGCTTGTTGGATGCCTACCAGGCTAAGAATGAAGGTGAACTCACGGAAAAGATGAATATAAAAAGGGGGGTGCTCTGGAAATGGAAGAAAACGGAATCCGTCCCCTACAAATATCTCATCCAGGCATCAAGAGAGACAAACAAGACGGTTGACTGGTTCCTGGCAGGAGGGGGAGAAAAATACGGTATGCAACTGCTGGCCGATACTGTCACTGCGCTTGAGGAAGAATTGCAGAGCAGTGGATCTTCCTTAAGTCATAGCGACAAGGGGAAAGCCATAGCTTATCTGTTCGGTGAATTTTCAAAAATCGGCGCAATTGAGCAAGACAAGATCAAAAGCATTCTGAAATTGTTAATGTAAGAAAAATTTAGACCGGTCCCCCCTCCCGGGCAATCCGCCTGCCTTCCCCTCGGCTCATGGAACATCCCCATGGCAGCAATACAAAATCACTTCATATTCCAGAGATCATTTGTAATAGTAAACAGTCGTATCTCGACGAGGATCGAACAGGTGGTCAAGGCCGCCTGACATATCAAAAAAATGCTTGTCAGTACATCCATCGGCGGAAACAACTTCGAATTCCATGAAACGATCATGAAACCCTTTCGCGTGGGTGAAAGGTATGACATTCACAACAAATTTCTTGATGGAGGGAAACCTGTCTTTTAGCTGCCCAGACAGTTCCTTTTGAAGAATAAACGACTGTTGATACCGTTCATGTTTGAAATGCTGCTCTTTGCAAAAAACCGTGACCTTCTCAACCGTTTCAGCAATCTCAATGATCGTTGCCAAAAACCTTATAAGAGCTTCCCGTTGAAACCCAACGATTCCACAATATGGGTCTCGAATTGTAAGATTCTGCACATATTGCTCTTTAATAGGATCAAAAATTTGAGCATATTCTCGGGGCGCTCCCTTCTTTAAGCCCCAGCGCAGAACCGGTGCGTGCTCCGACAGCTCCTCCGGAGAGAAATATTTCGTCGCGTTTTTGAGCGACATCATTCGAGCAGCCAGGTTGCCCCCTGCTTTTTTTGTGTAGCAGGGGTCGGGCAGCAATGGACCAAGAATCGAAACAGCCGGCCGGTCGGAAAAAACTGAAAAACAGCTCTTTTCATCCCCTGCAAAGAGTCGGGGAAGAAGCTCCGCGTCAGAAAGCTCCTTTAAATCCAGCCAGCCGACATGAAAACGGCTGTCTTTGGCAAACGGGTACAAATAGCGCAAAACTTCCCTGAATTTCGCAGGCACTTTCCCAGCGGAAAGTACAGGCTTATCCCGAAACAACATGGTGGCAGTATTCCCCTGATTTAACCAATCCACAAGCCATTGCCTCGTTTTGGCGTCACAAGATTCGTCAGAAGGGGGAGAATAACCCAACAGGGTGACATGCTGCATGCCGGACAGCTGCTCTCCCAACATTCCCAAGCTCGGCTTTTCCCAAAGGGAGCAACCCATTTCTTCATAGGGCCCCGGAAGCTCTTCGGTCGTGAAGGATTCCAGCCAGGGAATGACTGCATGTCGATCGAAGAGATCCCACGAAAGCTGATTGGAATAATCACACAGACACGATGTACAAGCCGAACTGCAGTCTCGTCTACAATCCAAGACATTCAGAGCAGACTTCAACAAATCCTGCAAGGACACCGATTCGGAAAGTTTGATGCAATACCCCGCACCACCAGCGATGGCATCATAAAGAATGACTTCAATGTAGCGGCCGGACCTTCGATATGTCGCCCTTAATTCCTCAGCTCGAATGTCGAGCAGAGTCGCAGCAGCAAACCTCATCGCTTCAGCCAGGGTACGAGCGAAAGCTTCCTGGCTCTGTTGAGCCTTTACCCCCTCACCAAGCGTCGGAATCTCCCGATTCAGTCTCAGCAAAAGGACATCTGTTTCAAAAGTGTGGGCAAGGTCCAATGTGTAGTTAAGTTTGGTATTTTTACAGGGCCTTCCCCCAATCGGATCCCGATGCTCCCGGGTCACGCCACCAGGTTTTGAGGCAGGTTCGCCATAGTTGCACCGCGGACAAATATGATAACCATACTTCCTTGGGCCCCGATTAAGAATGACCAGCCTACCCTCCTGTTGCCCCTCATCCACAGGCACAGCCCTCAAAACTGCCCGGCGAACAGACGGGTGATCCGTCGTTGTAAACAACTCATCCCGTGGGATTGTAATCAACCTGGCCTCGTCTGCCTTTTTGGGGCGACGACGGTGCATACCGGGATCTTTGCCGATCCTTTCGTCATAGTGTGTTACAAACCCCTTGGGCTCAATATAGGAACGAATATTTCTTTGTTTTTTGGATCCACAGTTGCTGCATATGGCAGGAACATCCTCGCGAGCGATTGCTACATCAACATGATGGCACTCCGAGCATGCAACATAGTACTCAGTCGGCATGAACATTTTGGGGTAATAAGCCAACCCTGAACTTCTCCAGATACGACCATTGGCAACAACCTCTGAGGACGGTGCATACTCACTGATCCCCAAGGCCGCATCACGACTCAAGACAACTTCTCCCTCACCAAAACCGAAGGACTGCTCCTTTTCCTTAACCACCTCCAGGCTCAAACTGTGAACCGGAAAACTATAGGTCGGTATCAACCCTCTTTGAGATAACTGTCCGACTAGAAATTGCCCCATAAATTGACTCTGCATGTTCAACCAGTGCCGTTTTGATCCGACAGCCCTCTGTCTTTCATTTATGGTCACTGCCGCAGCTTCATCTTTGTCACATTCCAATAACTTTTCATGATAGCGATCCCAGCGCTCGTAAACTTCCTGCGCAAACCTCATCAGATTCTGGCGAAAATGTTGCCTCAGTTCGGAACTCGCTAGTCCAATTGAAGAAGGTATATGTCCGGGCAAGAGTTTGATTAGATTTTCCGCCTCTTCGAGGAAGCCTGCACCGGCCTCGCTCTCAAGCCAGAAATTGAGATCTTCACTGAAGGCTTGAAATTCTGAGGCACCAAAGGAGTCATCAAAGAAATCGGACAAAGAAGGAGCATTCTTGCTGATGTCCTGAATGCGATGTTTCAAAAAGCCGGACAAAACTATGCCATTCTGATGGCGGCGAAAAAGCTGCGGGTTATCGAGTAGGAAAAAGGGGATTGGGGCCTTTCCCTCAAGGTAGGCACGGAATTCACGAAAACAATTTTGATCGTAGTTTGAATTTTTAGCGACCGTGACGCAGAAAGGGGCTGCCTGAGCACGGCGCCCGGCACGCCCGGTCCGTTGCTGATAGTTGGCAATACCTGGCGGTATATTCAGGTTAACGACTGCTTCCAGTTCTCCTAGGTCGACCCCCATTTCCATGGTTGTCGTGCAACTCAATAAATTGATTTTGTCCTCGGCAAACTCCTGCTCAATTTTTTCCCGCAGATCCGTGGAGAGGGCCGCAGTATGCTCTTTGGCCCGAGGGATCATCCCCTTTCCAAACTCATAGCTGTAGACATAGTGATTTTGGGCTCTTAATCTTTCACGTTCCTCACCGGTGAATTGATGGGTTTGCCCCTTGCACCTGAAAGCCGAGCAACGGGAATTGACGACATGCCTTTGCAGCAAACCGCAGCTGTTGCAAATGTGGAGAGGTGTCTGACTTGCCGATAAAAACTGCAGTTTTTCTCCGTCAAGGCCAAAGCCCCTGTCAAGCTTGATCAAAAGATTGAGCTCGTCAATCGTCTCCCAGAAGAGGGCGAGAAAATCTCTTGCCTCAGACCATGACCAACCAAGCTGTTCGACAAGATACCAACTCCTTCTATTGTGGACCTTATCGCCTTCGGGTGGGCTCCACGTGTGTTTGATGCGCGGATCTGTTTTCTTGAATTGAAATGCCTTGCTATGGGCAAAGACATCACCCCAGATGAATGGATCGCGCAAATCTACGTCAAACAGATTGCCAATGGCTTTTTCACGTCGAATTGTTTCGAGAAAAAGATGTGCCAGGCTGTCAATTTGGTCGTGGAATTCTGCCGGCGTGTTTTCCTGAAGCGTCTTTATCAAGCGTTGCATGCTTCGCTTGGGATAGGTCACCTGGACCAGGCCCATTGCCTCCAGGGAGTTTCTTCGTCCTGTTGGAGTACAGAACTCTGCAGCAATGCGCCCCATCAGCAACGGCTTGATCTTGCGGCGGTCTGAAACAAATCGGCCGTCATCGACAATCATCCCCGGTTGGCCATGCTTGTGCCAATAACGGAAAACTTTATCAGCCAGCAATTCAAGATCCATGGGATCGTCATCGGGATCAGCAGCCATCAAGACTTGGTGGATCGCTGTTCTCAAGGCAAAATCGCCACCCGTTCTTTCGAAATACGGGGCAAAAAAAGCCGCATCCTGACGATTGTCGGAAAAGGTAAGGAGACTTCTTCCCTTCATGGGCCGATCATGTTGGGAAGGAGGTAAGGCCTCCAGAACCTTTTGAACAATGACGGAACCAAAGGCCTCGTTGCCAGGATGCATCCTGGTCACAACTTCCATGTCCGTCAGGCCCGTTGAGCCCCCGCAAGCCAGGCATTTTCTAACATAATCGCCCTCATCATCCTCGTTGCGAACTGTTGGCACCTCGAAGATCTTCATTTTGGGTCCCTCTGCGGGGTCCAGCTCGCCAGAGAGTGGATTAATCACCTTGTTACCCGCCAAGTCCAGCTCTGCTTCTGGCTCTTCACTCAAGTCATCAATTTCATCCGCAGTCGGGTTTTCCGGGGGACTCCCCAACCAAAAAACTCTTCGAAAAGCAGTGGAACCATCACCGGGTAACCGGGGGTGCAATTGCCCACCGGCTTCAAAGCCTTCGAAATAGGGCTGACCACACTTTCGACAAACAAGCATCGGGAAAAACGGTTTCCCGTCAGCATCTTGGTAATGTCGAAAAGCCTTAAGACTCCCCCACCCTTCAGAGGAGCTTTCCGAAAGAGAGACACAAACCCCTTCAATACTGTTGGCAGCCAGATGATAACGGCAGGGGAGAAGCGGGAAAGATTGGTCATCTTTCCTGGCAAGCATCCCAACGTGAAGCACGGCGCTCAATGCGGCAGAGTTCTGCCGGGGCACGTCCTGTTCACCGAAAACAGACCTTGCGACATCGAGAAAATGGCTCACACCATTCTTCTGAAGAAATTGCGATACGCGATGGATCTCTGCATTAGCCGCAAAAATGTTAAGAAGCTCGACACCTAATGAATTGGCTGAGTTCAGACTCGGAAGCTTTTCCGTCAGTGCATTTTCGGCTAGATGGTCTTCCCATGTCCTGACATCAAGCTTTCCGCTATCAACCATCCCCTGCAGGATTTTTCCAATAGCGATCCAGGTGTCGACATCCAGACTGAACGACGCCTTTTGGGAACGAATATGTTCATGCGGAATGCGCTTACCCCGAACAACATGACCGACCTTTTCTCCGAACAGGTCTGACGCAAAACGGCAAATCTTCTCATCCGCATCCTGCCCTTCGGGCAAACTTGCGCTGGTACCAAAAACCTGAAGTGGTTCGGTACAGCCGAGGCGATTTTTGAGTTTGCGAAGGAGATAAGCAACCTCCGTGGCCTGGGCCCCGCCATACGTGTGGATCTCATCCAGCACGATCATGTTCAGTGTATTTTGTGCAAAAAGGGGCGCATTGCGTGGCAGGAGCAACAGATGTTCAAGCATCGCATAATTCGTAATCAGAATATGCGGCGGAGCTTCCAGCATTTCCTCCCGTGTCAGAAGCCAATTCGACGGGACCGAGCGACTCTGAAGGGCCGCCATCAATTTGTCATTCTTCTTGAGCTGGCTCTCAACATCCCGACGCGGGGTATTGGCCTTGACATGAGAGGTAAACCGCCCAAAACGGATTCCATGGGCTGCTAAAAAATTTCCGAATAAAGGTGCTATCCGGTAGTAGAGCTGATCATTCGCCAGCGAATTCATCGGATAAACAATCAGACAGCGGACCCCCGGACTTTCCAGATTCCCGTCCCGCAAAAGCCGGTCGGCAATTGGAAACAGAAACGATTCTGTTTTACCGCTGCCGGTACCGGTGGCGACCATCAGACTTTCTCGGTCGCGGCAGGCGAGCTTCAGAGCCTCTTCCTGGTGTTTATGCAAGGGCCGTTCAAGCCATTCCTCGGGCAAGGCCCGAAAACCTTCATGCAAATAGCCGGCATCAAGAAAATCCGCGATCGATTGCCCTTTCTCGAAATCAGGCAAGGCCTCAACATACGGCCCTTTCACGAGAGTCTGATCATTGAGCAGGGAGCGGAATTCTTCCTGAAGAGAGGGATAGCGCCGACTGATAGGCAACGTCGTCGGGATGTAACGCCGCAGAGTTTCCCGGAGCGTTTCAAAGAGAACGAGCGGATTACTGTCTGACATAGATCACTCCTTCTTGATGATCGACATCGGCCTTGAAGGCAGCCTCCCACATCATCAGATAAAACATGAACAAATCCTTTCCGAGAACGAGCAGGTACCCGAGAACAAGGTCGAAATCCTCTTTGGAACCAAGGTGCTCGATGGCCTTTTGCTGCACTGTTTCCAAAGTTCCCGGGCATCGGATCTCCCAGCGACAAGCCCGCGCATAATGGGAAAGAAACCGCGTGATATGTTCAATGTGGTCTTCTTCAACTGAAATCTGAGCCTCTTCGTCATAGATAGCCGTGGAAAGATTGAGGAATCCTGGGCCTGAGGTCAGATGACTCGGGGCTCCTTGCAGAGAGATGGTCCTCAGATTTCGACAAAGGGAGAGTGCCTTTCCACGCCGATACTCGTTGCCCGTCATGGAAGCGCGATAGTTCTGAGTTAACTTTTCTGACGCGAACCGATAGTGCAGTGCGCCAAGGTAGTCACCCTCACCAGGCTGCCATTCGTGTTGCCTTAACAACCTGAGCCTTTCCGACAGATCCTCCATTTTCAGCGCCTCTTCAAACCCGGATAAGGAGAATTTTTTCGGGGGTCTTCCAAGTTGCATTTCCCTCGGATTGGAAAACCCGAAGGCAGCCATATTGTTGAGGGTCCCATTCTGAAGCAAAGGCAACACCCCGTACTTCATCTCGCCCAGCACCATGAGACATTTGAGGCTCATCAACTGGCGTCGGTTGGGCAGGTTTCGGTAGGTCTTGCCTAGCTGTGAATAAAGTTTGGGGAATTTTGACACCAGGGAAAACAACGGCACCCAACTCGGGTCACTGGAATCATCATGAACTTCTTCCGCCAGAGTAATGATCCGCAGGCGGGGCGTTTCTTCATCAGCAAATTCATCGGTGAGCCTGGCCCACAGAAATCCGAGCCACTCGATCTCTCTCCATGCCTCGGGGGCGTAGCAATCTAAAAGTCTCCGATGTATGCGTTTGAGAATGTTTTCTTTTTCCGCGGTCGACAGGTCCTTGATGTAGCTCCAGTTCACCTCAGCGGATTTATATATCTGGTTTCCAACAACTGGCAGACCAACCGCATAATGGTCATTACGAACATTTGAAAAACGTCCCCACCGTCCATTGATTTTTCCACTCAAGGAAATAATCCAGGCGCCATTCGGCCAATTCTCGAGAAAAAACTCCAGCTCGTGTTCATGCGTCATGTCCTGCCGGCTCGATGAACAGGACAGCCAGACCGAAAAGCTGCCATCACCTTGGACCTTGGATGCATTACACCTAACTGACAACTCCTTTTTCCAGCCGGTAATCATGTCCTTGATTATGAGACTGACCTCTTCCACTTCATCTCTTGTACTAAAACGTAGAACATACTTATCCACGTGTTGCGATGTACGGAAATCAAGAATCTGATGAGGGGCGACAAGCCGAAGCAGGTCTTCGTGTACCTGGGAGTTGTGGTCGATGAAAATGAGCGTATCGGCACCTGGGCCAAGAAAGTCAACCAGGCCTGCTAGCGGAATACGCACCCTACCGACCCGGTCGAAATCAGCAGGCTTACGATACTTCCCGAGCTGGAAGACACCATTGCTGCTGGAGAAAATTTCCAATACTTCACGGGATCGGACTGAAACTGAAAGGGTCGATCCTTTCTTTAAGGGCCTTTCGATCGTTCCCTGGTCCTGGTAGTCGAGCAGTTGCATAAAAACACCGGGAACAGACCATGTGAAAGGTTGTTTGCGACGGTCCGTGACCTGAAAAACCATCCGGAAAAGGCGCTGATCTTCGTTTCGGAATGTAATCAGGCCATTGTCGTGATCCACCTTGACATTGTCGCATTCAGGGAACAAAAGGTTCGTTTCAGGGGGTAACTTCGTACAAATAAATTGCGTCCTGTTTCTGACCCCTTTCAACCCGTTCCACACGTTGATCGCCGAACGGGTTTCCGCACGCTGAAACCCCTCGCGCTTTAATTCAACCAGGAGTCTTGTCAGCCCAGGAGACCATTGAGTGCAATAGTCTTCCATATCAATCCGAAAGCGCCCTCCATCTTCAAAACATACGGGCACCTCCACCGCGGGACCCAGAGTCCCCGGTTGAAGCTTCAATACATACCGGGTGTCTGCATCAACAAAGAGTTCTTCCGGAACCTTGACATCAAGACAAAGACCATGTGAAGCAAACAACTCATTTCCCTGGACCCCGCGATATTTCTGTCCAGTCCAAACCAATGCGGGCTTTGTATCTGCCTTGAAGCAAGCCCTCGCGGGACCACGTTGGATCTCGAACGACCCAGCTGGGTCCAGGCTCATGCGATAAACAAAGAGTTCGTGCTCGTCTGCAAGACACTCGAGTTGGTCATCCAGGTTTGACGGTTCGAATCGTAACAGCAAATCGTACTCGCCAGGCTCAAGAAGAAGGGCTTCTTCCTGCCCCAAACGCCCCCTGCCCTTAAGATCACCGTTTTCTGAGAAAACAAGAAAACGGTTATTTCGATCATCTTCCCAAAGCTCGGCCGAGGTCTGCTTGCCGCTGTGCAGGTCAGAAACCGCAACTTTCCCCGGTAGTGATTCACTGAACGGAACAAACCTGGCTTCAAGCAACCCCGCATGCTCCTCTTTGCAACCATTGCACTCTACTCGCCAGGTGGAGTCTTCCCCCGGGGGCAGTTCGACACCCAGAAGGCCATCCCTGAAAAGAATTTTGGGGATCGCCAGAACCGGGCTCTGCCCACTATGGGTTTTGGCCTGACTTTTTTCGAGCCCGAGTGCCAGACGTTTTTCGATCTCTGGCGAGTTCTCGTCCGGAAGATACAAGCCATCCCGTATTTTTAAAAACAAGCGTGTATAAAAGCCCTCATCGTCTGCCTCTATCGCCTTTTGAACCGACTTGGACATATATCGGACTCGATGACGCAGACCCTGCTGCCAAAGAAGGATCGATGCCGGATCGTCATCATCCGGGCATCCGACATCTCCAGCATGAGATGACATTTGTTGTGCCAGTTCTTCAACATACCGCAGGGGAACGCCAGCCTGTCTGAGATACTCCTCGACCATGTAGTTACTGCCGCTACGCCGAGGAGAAACCGACATACCCAGCCTGAGACAGGCACTACGGACCGCCTCCCAGAGCTTTTCCTTTTCCCTGAGAGTAAGTTCTGTCTTAAGGGCTTTCTGAATAAATGGATAAACTTCATGATTGCCGTGGGTACCGAAGCCTTCTGCAACATATTGGATCAGATACGTTGCAAATACGGCAGGCCAGCGTTGCAGACAATCCAAGTACAGCCTTAAAGGACGTCCTGTAGCCTTCAAGCCTGCGGCAATTGATTCTTTCAAGACCTCATATAAACAATCTGCATAATGGCCCAAAAAGGGAAATTCGCCTTGTCTTATGGCTTGTTGAAGACTCTTCTCCAAACCATGCAGTCTGATTTTTGTTTTTTGATCGAAGTACATCTATTCCTCCTGGATGACGAACTCGATGGCAGAACAATTCAGAAAAATGACCAGGTGGCATTCCCCGCAAGAGGAAATGATTATGCTTGAGTTGATGCTAAAAGCGAAGAGCATGCCAAGCGAAGCAAAAAGGAAACAACAAGCAAATACAAAGACTTTCCCGACAGAAAAGAAAAGACCAGCGCCTCAAGGGTAAATAATTTTGTGTTTTTTAAAAAAGTTTATGCCAACAATTGTAAACCTAGAGGGCATTATAAGAACCATTTCTCAAAAATTTCTCAAATTGAGGATGTCAGATGCTTAGCCGACAGCACAATTAGAAACATGCGACCGTCACGACCTTGTCAGCGGATAACCTGACCTCCCCATCCCACCGGTAGCAACCAATTCACCACTCCGCATAAAACTGCACCACGCTTCTCAGGCTTGTCAGAACTGCAACCAGATCCTCCTCCCGCAGCTCTTTAGGTTTGTATTTGACCTCATTTTTGGCATGTACAGCTTCATTGCCAAACACCCGCAATGCATGGAAATGGCTAGCGATCCAGGGGGCAACCACCTGTTCATAGTTCAGCATGGTGATGTTATGGACAAGCAGTCCCTTGTCCTCCAAAGAGCGCTCGGAAATAAGCTCTCTGACCATTGTCTCGACCAGCTTGCGACCCAGGGTTGAAACCAGCTGCAGGTAAATCTTCTTGTCCTGCAAGGCTGTCAGTAGCGGCGCAATATGGGCCGCCATTTCTCCCTGATTGAATTTGGAACACCCTTTCAACAACACAAGGATCTCTTCCCTTAATGCCTGAACGACGCTGCCCTTCGCCGAGTCGATGGCCTTGCGGCCCAAGGCCTGGTTCATCGCTTCGTTCCAGTTCCCGAGAGAGGATTCTTCATAGAGATAGAAATTGACATCTTTCATGTTGCGGGATGTTTTGAGCCAGGTCGTAGCACGCTTCAGGAGTATCTCCATAATCTTCTGTCCCGGGTAGCCTCGCCGCCCGGCAAGGAGAGGCAATGCCAGGCTGGAGAAGACCACGTCTTTCTGCTCGAGGGCCGCAAGAGAACCAAAAAGTGTCCAGACCACATCGTCATAAACATCGAGCGGCTCGGTGGAAAAGTCTCTTATCGCCGCAGGACCTGGGATTCTGACAACGAAGAGAGCTTTACCGGGATAATTTTCAGCTGTGGGCTCAACGGGAACCTGGAAAGTCCCCACGGTGGGGTGCCCTGGCAGAACCAGCAGGGGATAAAAAGAAGAGAAATTGATATCGAATCTGGCAGCAAAAGATTTAACCACCATCCCGGTCAGTGAACTGCCGGCTCCAGCATGACTTGAAATAGCGATGAGTTCATCCTGGGCGGAGCAAAGATCTCCATGATAGAGATTAATCGACCGCAGGCCTGTCGCTGACTCGATGGTTGTCGTATTGACCAGAACTGTCGAAGACTGATTCATTACTCTCCCTCCGCCTCACGTTGAGTGAAAACAAACTTCCGCCTTCTTCAGAATCAGTCCTCTCATATATTGCACGAGCTATCGACTGACAAAAGCCCTATCCCACTACCGCTAGCCACAGCAGAAAACCAGATTAGACAAAGCGAGAAACAACCGTGCGGGCATGCCCTGGACATGGACACACAATCGACACAATACCGGAACATGTCGATAATTTAAGATTTTATCGACATATCCAACAAAATCGTTTGCGGGGCCAAGCGGCTTATCTAATTATTTTCCAACCACAAACAAGAAACCCATTGCCTTCCTTCCGGATGAAGATCTCGGTTACTAACTTGCGCCAGACGGAAATCTGCAGCTGCTTCCAGGGATTCAAAAATCCTCCTCGCCTTGTCCTTGTCTGGCTGAATCTCCCGGGAGCCCGCTGAGATCTTAAGCCATTCTCCAAAACCAGCAGGGTTGAGACGAACCTTCCCATCTCCATCCCATAAGACCGCTGCATACTCCTGTCTCATCCGCTTGCCCTGGTCATCCTGCCAGCGCAACACCCCGGTCAACAAAACGTTTCCCTCTAAACCACTACTGGCAGCACTCTGCCCGCCAAAATCGTGGGCTTTGGCTTCTTTCAACAAAACTCCCATCAGCGGGGAGTCAAGATCCAGCATCTGAACCCCGGGGCGCGAGGACGCCATGACACGATCAAAGGTAACCGTAAAGCGTGGCTTCAAACCCGGCTCCTTCTCAACCAGATCATCCGGAACCCGAATCTGCAACACTGATCCGTGGTGCGTCTCTGCGACGATTTCGATCCTCAACTGCCTGAACATCCCGCGCACAAACGCCTCAAGGTGCTCAGAACCGATCTGCAGTTCATTCTTTGTTTCTTCCGGGTCAAAAGAGGCCGCATACTCGAAAAGTTCCCGCTGTTTAGATGATGCCTCCCGAGCTCGGGCCAATGCTTCCTCGATCTTCTCTTTCGTATGCGCCAAACCGCCCTGCGGCAATTCTTCCAGAACCTCACGGATATCGATCAGCTCGGCGAGTTCACCAAGGATGTCATCCTCAAGTCCCTCACGGAACTCCTCTCCGACCTGGGCCATATCTTTCACGACAGCCGAAATCCGCTCGTACATCAATCCCAAGATCTCCTCATCCATCGTATTCGGAGCATGAATATTGAAAACCGCAACCTTTTTCTTTTGCCCGTAGCGATACAGACGTCCAATCCTCTGTACCAGACGCATCGGATTCCATGGCAGGTCATAATTGATCATCACATGACATTTTCTCTGCAGGTTGATCCCTTCCCCACCAGCCTCGGTAGAAAGAAGAAACAGAGCCCTATCCTCAAAGCGTGCAATTGCTGCCTTTCGATCCTGGTGCTTCATGGAACCGTTGATCAACTCAACCGAATCCTCACCATACTTCTCCCGCAGAGCTTCCGCCAAGTGATTCTGAGTACTCCTGTATTCAGCAAAAATAAGGATCTTCTCTTCCGGGTTGGTACTATGTATTGCAGGAATAATATCGTCCCGTAAGCATTTGAGTTTCCTGTCATTTGCAACAAGCGCCCTCGCCTTGTCGATCAGATCTTCAAGAAGTGAAATCTCTCCATCAAAAAAGGCAGGATCAAACAACCCGGCCTGTTCAAGCATTTCTCCTTCGAATCGAGAATCGAACTCACCAGACTCCTCGCCAAGAGGCGGATTTTGCACAAAGGAATCACCTGAACGTAGATTCTCGAGACGACGCTCCAGAGACGCTAGAATTGCAGCGGAGCTCGATGCTGCCAGCTTGCGATACGTAGTCATGACGAAACCGATCGCCTGCCCCTTCAGCCCCCTGGAAACTCCGGCTGCATAGCCAAGCCGCAGATAGTTCTGCAAAGCACGGTCAAATTCGACCGTCTCTTCTCCAACATCAACCCTGACTGCCCTAGTCGTCTTCCCCTGAAATATAAAATTCCCATCGGCATCGGTAACGTCCGCCTTATGGTTACGAATCACCATGTGCTTTAAAAAGCCAGGCGAACTTTCCAACCTGCGAATTTCTTTTTTCCATTCAGGGCGAAGAAGCTCCAACAACTAGTAATGCTAACCTAAAATTGACCAGCAAACAGGGGTTGTGCTAACCGAAAAT
>NZ_PPFX01000026.1 GCF_002898515.1 Geothermobacter hydrogeniphilus
GCTGCCGCTACGCCTCCGCGCTCATCGAGGCAGCGCCTTGATTTGATAAAAAATCAGACGCCTTGACGTCTTGACGCTGTGGTGTGGTGTTGGCCGATGGTTTGTAACGACCCAATCCCCGGATATTTCTATGTCGCCAGTTGACCTGAAAAATTTAACCCCTGAACAGTTGACCGAATTTCTCCAGGGACTCGGCAAGGAAGCCTTTCGCGCCCGCCAGCTGCTGCGCTGGATCTACAAGCGCGGGGTCTGCGACCTGGCCGCGATGACCGACCTTTCCAAGGCCTTGCGCGAAGATCTCGCCGAGCGCGCGGTGATCTCCGACTGGGAGCCTGAGACGGTGCAGGTCAGCCGTGACGGCACCCGCAAGTACCTGTTCCGCCTTGCTGACGGTGAAACCGTGGAGACGGTACGTATCCCTATGGAGGGGGGGCGTTCGACGCTCTGTATTTCCAGCCAGGTCGGTTGCGCCATGCAGTGTTCTTTCTGTCTCACTGGTTCCTTCGGCCTGACCCGCAACCTGACGATCGCAGAAATTGTCAACCAGGTCTGTGCCGCCCGCAAGGACGGTCCGGTCAATAATATCGTCCTGATGGGGATGGGGGAGCCGCTGCACAATCTTGATAATGTCATCGGCGCCCTGCAGATCCTCTACGCCCCCGAGGGTTTTGATTACAGCCCGCGCCGGATTACCCTGTCAACCTCCGGGCTGGTGCCGCAGATGGAGGAGCTGGGGCGTCGCATCCGGGTCGGACTGGCGGTCTCCCTGACCGCCGCCAACGATGCCCTGCGTGACCGGCTGATGCCGATCAATCGGCGCTATCCCCTTGATCAGCTGATGACGGCGTGCCGCAATTACCCGCTGAAGCCGGGGGAGCGGATCACCTTCGAATATATCCTCCTGCGGGGAGTGAATGACGCGGTGGCCGATGCCAGGGAGCTGGTTCGGCTGCTGCACGGCGTGAAGGCCAAGGTCAACCTGATCGCCTTCAACGAATACGCGGGGTCTCCCTTTCAGACCCCGGATGACCGGACCATCCGCCGGTTCCAGACTTTTCTGCTGGACCACGGTCTGGTGGCGGTGCGTCGCGCGAGCAAGGGCAGGGATATTCTGGCCGCTTGCGGGCAACTCAAGGGTGAACTGGAAAACTGTACCTGCCCCGGGCAGGAAAAAGAGGGAGATGCCTGATGAACGAAATGACGATTGGAGTAATTGGAGGCAGTGGTCTTTACGCCATGGAAGGCCTTGAAGATGTCCGCGAGGAAAAGGTCGACACCCCCTATGGCGATCCATCGGATGTGCTGGTCACCGGTCGACTCGGCGATGTCCGCATGGTCTTTCTGCCCCGTCATGGCCGCGGCCATCGGTTGCTGCCGTCCGAGGTGAATTTTCGCGCCAACATCTACGCCCTGAAAAAACTTGGTGTCGACCAGGTCATCTCGGTGTCGGCTGTCGGCAGCATGAAGGAAGAGATCGTTCCCGGCCATATTGTCATCCCTGACCAGTTCTTTGATCGGACTGTTGCCCGCGACAGTACCTTCTTCGGTGAAGGAGTCGTCGGCCATGTCCAGTTTGCCGACCCGGTCTGCGACCGCCTGGCTGCCATCCTGGCACAATCGGCTCGCGAGGTGGGGGCGACGGTTCACGAAGGCGGGATCTACCTCTGCATGGAGGGACCGCAGTTTTCAACCCGTGCCGAGTCGCGTATCTATCGCGCTTGGGGCGTTGACATCATCGGCATGACCAACAGCACCGAGGCCAAGCTGGCCCGCGAGGCCGAACTCTGTTACAGCACCATCGCCCTGGCGACCGATTACGACTGCTGGTATGAAGGGCACGAGGATGTTTCGGTCGAGGCGGTGGTCGCCCTGATTCAGCAGAATGTCGCCATGGCGAAAGACATTATCGCCGCGGCCGTGAAGCGTCTGACCGGCGAGCGGAGCTGCAACTGCGGGGTGGCGCTACAGTACGCCATCATGACCGACCGCGCGTTGATCCCGGCGGCAACCAGGGAAAAACTGGCCGTGATCATGGGGAAACATCTCTCCTGAATGGAGCTTGCGGTCGTCAGATGAAAACGGTATACATGAACTTCGTAATCCGGTGACTGACCACCGGACGATTTTTCCGCATCAGGAGCAGGTGATGAGTATTCTGGTGGTCGGTTCTGTGGCCTTCGATTCGGTACAGACCCCGTTTGGCAGGGTTGAGGAGGTTCTCGGCGGCTCGGGGACCTATTTTTCAACCTCAGCCAGTTTTTTTGCCGACATCAACCTGGTCGCGGTGGTCGGCGAGGATTTTCCGCAGCGGCATCTTGATTTTCTGCGGGCCCGCAATGTGAATCTCGAAGGCGTCAAGGTTGTCCCCGGAGAAACCTTCCGCTGGAAGGGGGAGTACGGCTATGATCTGAATGAGGCCAAAACTCTCGACACCCGCCTGAATGTCTTCGAGAACTTCAAGCCGATACTGCCGGAGTCCTATCGGGACGCCGATTTTGTTTTCCTCGGCAATATCGACCCCGAACTTCAGTCCCAGGTCCTGGACCAGGTGCGTCATCCGGAACTGGTGGTTTGTGATACCATGAATTTCTGGATTTCGGGCCGACGTGAGGCGTTGTTGAAAACCCTGACCAGGGTCGATATCCTGATGATCAACGAGGCCGAAGCCAGGCAGCTGGCTGAAGAGGCCAACCTGGTCAAGGCCGCTCAGTCCATTCTTTCCATGGGGCCGAAAACGGTGGTCATCAAGCGGGGTGAGTATGGCGCGCTGATGTTCAGCGAGCATACGATTTTTGCCGCTCCCGCCTACCCGCTGGAAACGGTATTCGATCCGACCGGCGCCGGCGATACCTTTGCCGGAGGCTTTATGGGCTACCTGGCTGCCAACCGGAATTTTGGTGACGGAAGCATTCGCCAAGCCATTATTTTCGGCAGCGTCATGGCCTCCTTTGTTGTGGAAAATTTCAGTCTCGATCGACTCCGGGATCTTGAGTACCGTGATATCGAAGAGCGTTTTCGGCGCTTCAAGCTGCTCACTGAATTTGAAGGACTCTGATCAGGGTGATGTTCCAGTGGGATGAAAAACGACTGAGGTTGAATATTCCAGCCCGGCAGGTCCTCAGGCTGGAACGTTCCCTGAGCGATGTCCAGGTCAGCCTGCCGGGGCTTGAGCCTCAGCCTGCCACCGCTTACCTTTGTGTTTTTCATGTTTCCGGCGGACTCCGGGTGGCGATTATTCTGCATCTGCATGAAGCCCGCCGGTTGGCGATTTACCTCAACAGGGAGGGCCCGCTCGGCAAGGACGAGGCCTGCCGTGTTCTCGGGGAGGCCAACCATTTTGCCGAGACGCTCGGGTTTATGCTCGGCAATCTTGATTTCGTCCGCATGCCGGAGCCGGATCGGGACCGGTTCTGGCAATCTCTCCCACTCATGCGGGGAGTGCCGGCTCCGACGGGGATGGCGCCAGACGTCGATGGGAAAGCAGCTGATTCCGGGGGGGCTCCGGTTTCGCCATTGAAAAAAGGTTGGACAGTTGCCGAAATGAAGATCAAACGTCGTAACTTCATCGAAAATCTCGGGCGCCTTCTGGGCATGCTCTAGGGGGATGCCATGGTGCTCCGTCTTCTGATTATCCTGGCGCTGTTGCTGCCGGTAGCCTGCACCCCGGTTGCCGACGTGAAGAAGGATGCCAGTGTTCACGAAACTCTCGGTTTCTCTTACCTGCAGGAGGGGAATCCGACCAAGGCCCTGAAAGAATTCCTGCTGGCCGTCGAAGATGATCCCGAGAACCCCGATGTCCGCTCCGGGCTGGCCCAGGCCTATCACCGGAAAAAGGCCTTTGAACTGGCCGAGGGGCAGTATCTCAAGGCTCTTGAATATTCCCATGGCGACCCGAAGGTCCGTAACAACCTCGGGGCCCTGTATCTCGATATGCGGCGCTGGGAGGATGCTCTGCGGCATTTCCGGCTGGCGGCCGACAACCTGCTGTTCGGCTCCCCCGAGGTTGCCCGGACCGGCATGGCGGTGGCGCAGATCAAGCTGGGAAAATATGCCGACGCCGTTGAATCCTGCCAGCGCGCATTGCAGATTGATCCCCAGTATCCCCAGGCCCGTCTTTACCTCGGTGAGGCTTACGATGCGCTCGACAAGCCCGAGCTCGCTATCGTTGAATACCGGAAAGCCGTGGCTTTCGTGCCGAATTATCTTGAGGCGCACTACCGCCTCGGCATGTCCTACATGCGGCAGAAAAAGATGAAGGAGGCCAGGGACGAGTTTGACAAGGTCGTCAATATCGCCCCGGAATCGGATCGGGGACGCCTCGCCGGCCAGTATCTGAAGCTGTTGAAGTGAGGATCGCCCCGCTGTTGTCAGCAGGAAATGCTGATGCAGGTTGGAAGTGACTGCCAGGTTCTGTTAAACTTTCCCTCCCGTTATCCGATACATGTCTATGAGCCGTTTCCGTAACGCCCCGGTTGAGTGAGACTTGCGCGCCATGATTATTCAATGTCCCAGTTGTTCCGCCAGGTACCGTATCGACGCCTCGAAAATCAGTCGCGAGGTGGCGCGCGTCAAGTGCCCGAAATGCCAGACCGGTTTTGAGGTCAGTCTCAGGGCGCGGCAATCAGCGGATCAGGCATCGGGAACCCATGGCAGTTGCAGGCGTCGCAGCAAGGTGGTGGTGGTCGATGACGCGCGTTTTTTCCGTGAAGTGGTGCTTGACATTCTGCAGCCGCTCGATATCGAAATTTTCAAGGCCGGAGATGGCGCGGAAGCCCTTGAGGTGATTCGGCGGGAAGTGCCCGATCTGGTGATTCTTGACCTGAAATTGCCCAAGATGGACGGCTATCAGCTGATCCGGGCGATCCGTTCCGATCCGGTGATCAAAAATACCCGTCTGCTGGCCATGAGCAGCGTGTTCCGTGGTGAAGAAGAGGTTCGCAAGGTCACCCTGGCCGGCGCCGACGATTTCCTCAACAAGTCATTCCGGCCCGAACACCTTCTGCAACGGGTCAATCGCCTCCTGGACTCCTGAAAATGCCTCAGATACAAGTCGCTGCCGACCTGGTACGTGACCGGTTCGGCAGCATCAACTATGACTTGGCTGTTATTCTCGGCTCCGGTTTTGATGTCACCGCCTCCGGTGAAGTTCTTGGCGAACTGCCCTTCGGCGACCTTCCGGGTGCTCCGGCCGCACCTGTTCCCGGTCATGCCGGCCGCCTTCTCTGTCTGCGGTTTCGCGATCGTCGCGTTCTGGCCTTTGCCGGCCGTTTCCACTGTTACCAGGGGTTGAGCGCCCGTCAGGCGGCCTTTCCCGTCTGTCTCGCCAAAGCCCTTGCGGTTGACCGGTTGCTGATTACCAGCGCCGTCGGGGGAATTTCGCGGGAGATGACGCCGGGAACTTTTGTCCTGCTCCGCGATCATCTCAATCTGCTTGGCGACAACCCTCTTGCCGGAGAGGTTCCACCGCGGTTTGTCGATTTAAGCCGTCTTTATCGACAGGATGTTTTTGACTGTCTGGCTGCCGTCGCCGGACCGGCGGGGATCAACCTGCGGCGGGGAGTCCTGGCCGCCCTGTCGGGACCGAGCTATGAAACCCCCGCTGAAATTGAAATGCTGCGTCGGCTCGGTGCCGATGTGGTTTCCATGTCGATGGTGCCGGAGGCCATTATGGCGGCGGCCTGCGGTCTGGAGGTTGTCGGCCTGGCGCTGGTGACCAACCTTGCCGCCGGACTGGCGACCGCAAGCCTCGACCACCGGGAGGTGCTGGCGGCCGGCGCCTCCTCGTCCGGGCCGTTCGGGCAGTTGTTTGAAACCTTGCTGGAAAACTGGTGTTCTTTTCATTGAATGTATCCAACATGTTGAAAAATAAACGGAAAATGTTGCCGTGATCGCGTTGGCGCGTGATTGACATCGGCCAGTGTCATGCTAGGGTTGTTAAAGAAGAGTCTAACCGGGAGATTGTCATTGGGAGAGGAAATCAAAACAGTTCTCATCGTTGATGATGAAGAAAATGCGCGTATCGGGCTGAGCAAACTGCTCAGTCAGGAAGGTTACCAGGTCAGTAGCGCCGCCAATGCCGGGGAAGCACTTGAATACCTCAGTCGGGAACCGGTCAGCCTGGTCATCAGTGATATCAACATGCCGGAGATGAATGGTCTGAGCTTTCTGCGTGAGATTCACAATCATCACCCGGGAACCCATGTCATCATGATTACCGCCTATGGCGGCGTCGAATCCTATCTGGAAGCCATGAACCTGGGGGCGTTCGAATATATCCATAAACCGGTCAAGCTTGACGAGTTGAAGTCGGTCATGCGCAAGATCGCCAACTGAATTTCCCGTCGTCGTTTCGGGGAAGAAGGGGGAAGAGCCATGGAAGATTTCAGGACCATTCTTTATGCTACGGATTTTTCCGACAGCTCAGACTTCGCCTTTGGCCATGCCCTGTTGCTGGCGCGAAAATTCAACGCGCAACTGGGAATTATTCATGTGATCAACGAACCGGTTGATCTTCGCGGTTTCTACGTACCCCACATCACCTTCGAAAAACTCGAAGAGGAAATCGAGCAGGGCGCGCAGAAGATGATGGAGCGATTCTGTCGAACGCATGTTGGTGATTACGAAGCGGTTTCGACCTTTGTCGTTCCGGGGATCCCCTATGATGAGATCATCAAGAAGTCCGTTGAAATATCCGCCGATCTGATCGTCATGGGCACCCACGGTCGAACCGGTCTTGACCATGTCCTGTTCGGCAGCACCGCCGAAAAGGTGGTTCGAAAGTCGCATGTTCCGGTCATGACGGTTCACTGCCGGGGTGATGACTGATGGTGCCGCCCGCCTGATGAAAACCGCCACCCGCCTTTCCTGATCGACTCAACCCCCTGTTTCCACTTGTCAGAATGCTGAAACAGGGGGTATCTTGTGTCTTTATCCAGAATCAGCGATTATACTTGGGAGGTTCGGGTTCTCTTGGATGGGGAGGGTGGACAGCGAGATGAAAGATTGCATTGTCGTCGTCGATGATGAGCGCATCATTCTCGAACTGACATCGATGATTCTGACCAGCCGTGGTTACGAAGTTCACACCGCCGAAAATGGTGTTGCCGGGGTTGAGCTGGTGCGTCGGTATCAGCCGAGTGTTGTTCTGCTCGACTATATGATGCCGAAAATGGACGGTCTGACAGCTCTCAAGTTGATCCGTGAGGAGTACCCCGCCAGTTATGTGGTGATGTTCACCGGCAAGGGCAGTGAGGAAATCGCTGTTGAACTGATGAAGGCCGGGGCTTCGGACTATATTCTCAAGCCCTTCTCCAATCACGACCTCATTGATCGTATTGAGCAGGTCTTGCGCCTGCGCCGCATCGAACTGAACAATCTTGAATTGCGTCGCGAGCGGGAGCGGCTGCTGCGCGAGGTCGAAGAGTGGAACCTCGAGCTGGAACACCGGGTCGAAGAGAAAAGCCGTGAACTGGAACGGGCCCACGCGGAAATTCTGCAGGCCGAGAAGCTGGCGGCCTTGGGCCATGTCTCGGCCGGCATGGCTCATGAAATACGCAACCCGCTCAATTCGATCAGCCTGTTTGCCCAGGTGTTGCGCGGTGCGGTGCAGAACGACTCTGAGCTGGTGACCTACGCCGACAAGATCATCAACGAGGTTGATCGCATCGACGAGTTGCTGGTCAAACTGCTGGCGACCAGCAACCAACCGCTCGGACCGCGGTCCGAAGTGGACCTGCCGGATCTGATCCGTTCGGTCCTGGAGTCTTTCAGCGATCAGCTGCGGGCTCAGAAAATCGATCTGGATGTCGCCCTGGTTCCCGCCGAGCCGTTCATGGCCGATCCGGAAGAGGTGAGACAGATCTTTTCCAACCTGATCGCCAACGCTCTGCATGAAATGCCGGACGGCGGTCGGCTTAAAATTCATCTCGGTCGAACCGATCAAGTGCTGCAGGTTGAGGTCAGTGACACCGGCGCGGGGATTCCGGAGGAGCATCTCAGCCAGATTTTCGATCCCTTTTTCACGACCAAGAGCAAGGGGACCGGGTTCGGTCTTTCGGTAGTGTTGCGCATCGTCAAGACCCTTGGGGGGCGGATCCGGGTTGAAAACGCAGTCGATGCCGGCGCCCGGTTCCTGATCGAACTGCCGGTTGCCTGACGGCAGCCACGGGATACGTTATGGCCCTTCAGTTGCGTGAGGTCGCTTTGCGGCTGGATCAGGATGAATCGGAGCTGCCGGTTGAGACGGCCCGCGCGCTGAACCTTGACCCGGCAGAATTGTCTGATTTCAGGGTTGTCAGGCGCTCCATTGATGCCCGCAAACGCCCACGGGTGCTGCGGGTTTTTACTGTTCGCTTCAGTGTGGCCGATGAGGATGCCCTGTTGCGGCGCCAACTGCGCAACAGGCGTCTGTCCAGGGAAGAAGAGATCATTCCGGTCCCTGTCAGCCATCTCGTCGCTCCGTTGCGGGTGCTGGTTGTCGGCATGGGGCCGGCAGGTCTTTTTGCCGCCTGGAATCTTGCCCGCCATGGCGTTTCGGTCACCCTGCTGGAACGGGGGCGGCCGGTGGAAGAGCGCCTCTCGGATGTCGAACGGTTCTGGACGGACGGTTGTCTTGATGAACGAAGCAATGTTCAGTTCGGGGAGGGGGGGGCCGGAACCTTTTCCGACGGTAAACTGACCACCCGCGTTAACCATCCCGGCATTCGCACCATCCTGCGGACCCTGGTTGACTGCGGCGCCCCCGAATCGATCCTGGTCGATGCCAAACCCCATGTTGGCACCGACCGCCTGCGCGGGGTCCTGGTCCGTTTCCGCAGGGAGTTGCAGCGCCTCGGTGTCGATGTCAGGTTTTCCAGTTGCCTCAGCGGGCTGCAGGTCTCCCGTGGCCGGGTTGTCGGCGGCCTGATCAATGATGCCGATGAAGTCTCCTGTGATGCCCTGGTCCTGGCGCCGGGACACAGTGCCCGGGATACTTATGCTATGCTGTCGTCATCCGGCGTCCAGCTCGAAGCCAAGCCGTTTGCCCTCGGGCTGCGGGTTGAACATCCCGCCGTCCTGATAAATCGTATTCAGTACGGTCTCGATCGTCATCCGAAGCTGCCGGCCGCCGATTATCGGCTGGCATGGAACGACGCGAAGAGTGGTCGTGGGGTTTACAGTTTCTGTATGTGTCCCGGCGGCGAGGTGATCAATGCCTCCTCCGAGTCGGGACGCCTGGCGGTCAACGGTATGAGCCATTACCGGCGGGACTCGGAGCGGTCCAACAGTGCCCTGGTGGTTAGTGTCGATCAACGCGATTACGGCTCCGGGGTCCTGGCCGGCATGTTTTACCAGCAGCGACTGGAAGAAAGGGCCTTCAAGGCCGGTGGCGGCGGCTATCGGGCTCCGGCCCAGAACCTGATGGCTTTCCTTGGTCGCGGACAGGGGCCGCTGTGTGGTGACTGCAGACCGGGGTTGACCTCGGCCGACCTGCGGGAGTTGCTGCCGTCCGATCTGGTCGACGCCCTGCAGCAGGGAATTGTCCACTTCGATCGACGGATGCGGGGGTTCATGACCGCCGAGGCGGTGTTGATAGGGATTGAGAGCCGGACCTCGGCCCCGCTGCGGATCGTAAGAAATGTATCCGGGGAATCCCTCTCACATCCCGGTCTTTATCCGGCCGGTGAAGGAGCCGGTTATGCCGGAGGTATCATGAGTGCGGCCTTGGACGGACTTAAAGCCGCCGAACAGATTATCAAGCAGGTCAGAAACCGGGAGGTTTTGTGAAAAAGTTTTTTGTCAACACGATTCGTGAGCGGGACTGGGTTGAAAGCAGTTTCCTGGTTCGTGACAAGGTTACGGCCATGGCCAAGAACGGCAAACCCTACCTGACCCTGAAACTGATGGACCGGACCGGAGAAGTCGAAGGTCGTGTCTGGGACGGGGTCGATGAAATCGCCGCCCGGTTCGAGAAGGACGATGTCGTTCAGGTTCAGGCCAAGGCCAGCGTCTATCTCGGGAAAATGCAGCTGGTGGTGCAGGATCTGCGCAAGCTTCCGGAAGCGGAGGTTGACCTGGGGGATTTCCTGCCGACATCCGGTCAATCTCCCGAACAGTTGATCGAACACTTGCGGCGGTTGGTCGACGGGCTGCGGAATCCCCATCTGCGGGCCCTGATGGAACTGTTTCTCGCCGATGAGGATTTTTTGCGGGGCTACAGCAGCGCGCCGGCAGCCAAGTCGATGCACCATGTTTATCTCGGTGGCCTGCTGGAGCATTCCCTGTCGATTGCCGAGCTGATCGACAAGGTCGCCGGGCATTACCCCGAGCTGGATCGTGACCTGCTGGTGGTCGGCGCCCTGCTGCATGATGTCGGCAAGGTTGCCGAACTCAGTTATCGCCGCAGCTTTGATTACACCGATGAAGGCAAGTTACTCGGCCACATCATCATCGGTGTTGAAATGCTTGAACAACGCCTTGTCCGGCTGGATGATTTTCCCCGGCCTCTGGCGGTGCATCTGAAACATCTGTTGCTTTCTCACCACGGTCAGTATGAATACGGATCCCCCAAACGCCCCAAGACCCTTGAAGCGGTGGTGTTGAATTTCATTGACGACCTTGATTCGAAGATGAACGGTATTCGCAGTCATATTGAAAAAGACAGTCATCGCGAAGGAAGCTGGACCAGTTACCATCGGCTTTACGACCGTTATTTTTTCAAGGGCGACAATACTGCGGATGAAGAAAGCTGTGAACCTTCCGCCAAGGTCCGGCCGCTGCCGCAGATTCCGGGAACGCGTGAGGTGAAGAAAAACAGTCGGGAGAAGCACAGCGACCCTCTCAGTTTCTCCCTGGCAGAACAGCTCAAGGGCAAGAGCCTCAACCTCTTTTCCAATGACGAGGATGAAACATGATTATCCATGCCTGGCCTGTCGGTCCCCTGCAGGTAAACTGTTTCCTGGTCGGTTGCGAAGAAACCCGGGAGGCGATGCTGGTTGACCCGGGGAGTGACGCGGAGCTTATCCTGAAGGGAATTTCCGACTCCGGACTCAAGGTCCGGACGATCGTCAACACGCACGGCCATTTCGATCATATCGGCGCCAACCGCAAACTGGTCGAGGAGACCGGCGCCGAACTGTGCATGCATGCTGATGATGTGCCGCTGATCGAACTGGCCGTGAGCCAGGCGGCCCTTTATGGCCTGCAGACCTCGGAGTCGCCGCAACCGACACGCCTGGTTGCCGAAGGAGACCGGATCGACGTCGGAAGTCTTCATTTTGACATCTCCCATGTCCCGGGGCATTCGGCCGGCAGCATCTGTCTTTACGGGGCGGGCCATCTGTTCGCGGGCGATGTGCTGTTTGCCGGTTCGGTGGGCCGAACCGACCTTCCGGGTGGCAACTTTGAGCAGCTGATTTCCGGCATCCGCCGTAAACTGCTGGTTCTTCCGGATGACACCGTCGTTCATTGCGGGCATGGCCCTGATACCACCATCGGTCGGGAGAAACAGGTCAATCCGTTTATCGGCGGCTGAATTCACAGCCTGAATCAGGTTCAATAAAGGAGTTGGACATGTTTTCCGGAAAACAGGTCGTCATCGGGGTCTGCGGCGGCATCGCGGCCTACAAGGCTGCCGAACTGGTTCGCCTGTTCGTCAAGGCCGGTGCCGAGGTGCAGGTGGTGATGACCCGCCACGCGGCCGAGTTTGTCACCCCGCTGACCTTTCAGACACTGAGCGGTAACCCGGTTCACAGCGAGCTGTTCAACTTGTTGCAGGAGCGTGAAATCGGCCATATTTCTCTTGCTGACCGGGCCGACCTGATGGTGATCGCTCCGGCCACCGCCAATCTGGTCGGCAAGGTCGCGGGCGGACTTGCCGACGATCTGCTCAGTACGACCCTGATGGCGACCCGTGCCCCTGTTCTGTTCGCCCCGGCGATGAACGTCAACATGTATGAAAATCCCCTCTATCAGCGCAACCAGGCGGCTCTGGTCGACCTGGGCTACCATTTTATCGAGCCGGTGGTCGGTGAACTGGCCTGCGGCTGGCAGGGGAAGGGCAAGCTGCCGGAACCGGAGGCGATTCTGGAGGCGGCCCGGGGTCTGCTGCGGCCGGCCGATCTTGCCGGTGAAACCGTGCTGGTCACGGCCGGTCCGACCCGTGAAGAGATCGATCCGGTACGCTACATCAGCAATTATTCCTCCGGGAAGATGGGCTACGCGATTGCCGCCGCCGCGGCCCGGCGCGGCGCGCGGGTGTTGTTGGTCAGCGGGCCGACCTGTCTGCCGCGGCCGGCGGTGGCGGAATTTATTTCGGTGACCAGTGCTGTTGAGATGCGCGACGCGGTGATGAACCGGGTCGGCGAGGCGGGGATGGTCTTCAAGGCGGCCGCGGTGGCGGATTATCGGCCGATCCAGCGGGCCGAACGGAAGATCAAGAAGGGGGCCGGGGAGGCGCCGCTGCTGGAACTGGAGCGCAATCCGGATATTCTGGCGGAACTCGGAGAACTCAACGGCCCGCGGCTGCTGATCGGGTTTGCCGCCGAGACCGACCAGCTGGTGGCTCACGCCGCGGCCAAACTGAAGGCCAAGAATCTCGATCTGATTGTCGCCAACGATGTCACTCGCGAGGGGGCCGGGTTCGATGTCGAAACCAATATTGTCCGTCTGCTCTACCGTGACGGCCGCAACCTTGAACTGCCGCGGATGAGCAAGACCGCCCTGGCTGACCGGTTGCTTGATGAAGCCCTGGAAATCAAACGGCGGCGGTCAGAAGGATGAGAGCATTTCCAGTAGACGTTCCGGGCAGGTGATCCCCTCGCGAAATCGAGGTTTCAACTCCGTCAGCAGACGTTCTGCTTCGGCTTCCGGCAACTTGCCGTCGAGCCACAGCAGGTTGAGGTTTTTGCGAATCATCTTGGCCGCGTTGAGAGCCCGTTCTCCGGCCGGGTCAGCCTTCCAGTAAGGGCTCAGTTCCATCTCGGCGAGTATGCTTTCAGTGACGACCCGGGCGAGAGTGAAATACTCCTCGCGATCGCTGTCGCTGATCTCCCAGCGGGAATTGCTGCCGAGTGAGCGAATCATCTTCTGCCAATGCTGCAGACGGCTGAGCAGCAGCAGTGAATTGAAAATCCGCTTGTTGGTGCCGAAGGAAAAAATGGTGTCGGCAATGACGCTGCGCAACAAGGCATCGTTGTCGCTGAAGTTCTTGCGGGCGATGGTTCGCGCCCGGGACCAGGTTTCCGGATCGACGCTTGCCTCGATGCGCATCTCCCAGTAGGTGTGTTTGAGCATCACGGTATTGAAGGTCCGCACCAGCTTGTAGGGAACAAAATAGGAATGGGCTACGGTGTCCATGGCCAGGTGGCTGAGATAGCCGTAGGCACAGGCTCGCTGCGGGTCATTTTGCGCCGCGGCAAGCAGTTGCTTGGCGACGCGCCAGGAATGGCAGTGTCGCAGATAATGGGTGAATTTCTTGCCCAGGGTTATGTCGGCGCTGATGCATCCGTAGAGGAAGTCGTTGGGATAGGCGGTCAGCAGCGCCTGCAGGTGAGGTGCCACCAGTCCGATGCGTTCCAGCACCAGGGAGCCGACCTGCAGGTGAAAACCGATTCCCCAGGCCCAGCAGTGGCTCGGGAAGGCCACCAGCAGCAGGGTCAGGCCGATAATCAGTGGTGCCATAGGGAGTCCCGGGGTGCGCTCCCGTTCGGCGGTCGAAGGTTTGAATTGACAAGCCGGGACGGGGCGGAAAAGTGGTTTCAGACAAGTCTGGACCAGTATTCGGAACCGGTTCAGGTCAAGCATAGACAAGCAGACGGGGTAAGTAAAGCCGCCATGGTCGACAAGTTGCACAAGGAAATCTTTCAACTGGTACGGCAGACTCGAAGTTTGATCGAGGATTTCGCCAACCTCGGTATCGAGCAGATCAGTCTGCCGCCGCAGGAGATGATGTCGAAGACTGCGACCGACCCTTCTCCCGTCCAGGCGGATGTCCGTGAAACGCTGGAACAGATTCGAGCCGACCTCGGCGAATGCCGACGCTGCAAGTTGTGTGAAAAACGCAACAGCATCGTCTTCGGGGTCGGCAACCCCGACGCACGCCTGGTGCTGGTCGGCGAGGCCCCGGGCCGCGAGGAGGACCGTCGCGGTGAACCGTTTGTCGGCGAGGCCGGTCAGCTGCTCGATCGTATTCTCTTCGCCATGGGGTTGCAGCGCTCGGAGGTCTATATCTGCAATGTCGAGAAGTGCCGTCCGCCCGGCAATCGCGACCCGGAGCCGGATGAGATTGCCGCCTGCGAACCCTTCCTCAAACGGCAGCTGGCCGCTATCGCTCCGCAGGTCATCATCAGCCTCGGCCGCATCGCCTCTCAGGCCCTGCTGCGTGACCAGACCGCGATCAGCAGGCTGCGGGGGCACTGGCGCGAGTACCAGGGCATTCCCCTGATGCCGACCTTTCATCCCGCCTATCTGCTGCGCAACCCGACCGCCAAGCGGGAAGTCTGGGAGGATGTGAAACAGGTCATGCGTCGTCTTGATGGCACCGCCGGTTGAGGGGAGGGGGGAGTGAATGCCTTCGAACTGCAGCATATCTGCCGGGCCATACCCGGCGATGAAGGTCCCCAATCTCTACTCAATGATGTCACCGTCTGTTTCGAAAAAGGGTTGCTGCATGCCCTGGTCGGTCCCTCTGGCGGCGGAAAAACCAGCCTGCTGCGTTTGTTGAATCGTCTCGATGCTCCCGACGCGGGTACTGTCAGCTATGCCGGCCGTGATCTCGGCTGCTGGGAACCGCGCCGACTGCGGCGCACGGTCGCTTTTGTTCCCCAGCAACCCCATATCTTCCCCGGAACCGCCCGCGACAACCTGCTGTTCGGCCTGCGGTTTCATCCCGACATCGTACCGACCGATCAACAACGGCTGAGCGAACTCTGCGCGTTGAGCCAGTTCCCGCCGGATCTTTTGTCGAAACCCGCCGAGAAGCTCTCCATCGGTCAGCAGCAGCGGCTGGTCCTGGCGCGCGCTCTATGTCTTGAGCCCGAGGTGCTGCTGCTCGATGAACCCGGCAGTGCTCTCGATCGACCGACCGCCGAGGCCCTGGGCCGTTCCCTGCGCCATCTGTGCCGCCGCTCGGTGACCATCATCCTGGTCAGCCACGATCTCGAATGGGTCCGCAATCATGCCGACCAGGTGCTGTTCATGGAAGCGGGAGAACTGAAGCTGCAGTGTCCGGCGGCCGCCTTTTTCAATCGAGGGGTGGAGGACCGCATCGGCCGCTTCATTGCCGGGCAGAAGGAGGCACTGCATCATGACGGGTGATCTGCTGCAGCTCAACATGGCCGACCTGGGGCTCGCCTACGGTCTGGTGCTGCTGAGCGCGGCACTGGTCAGGTGGCAGGGTTATGGAGGCAGTGGAGGACTGTTGCGGGCCTCACTGCGGATGGTGGTTCAGCTGCTGGCGGTCGGTTACCTGCTGGAAGGGGTCTTTGCCCTGCGCCATCCGCTGGCGGTGGCGGCGATATTGGCCGTCATGGGGCTTTTCGCCCTGCAGGTGATCGGTTCCCGGGTGCAGGACAAGATGCCGTATTTCTACCGGGTCATGGCCGGGGCGCTGCTGGTTGGCTGCGGCCTGGTGACCTGGTTTTTCTGCGTCGGCGTGGTGGGTGTGGAACCCTGGTACGAGCCGCGCTACCTGATTCCCCTGGCGGGGATGATTGTCGGCAACTCGATGAACGGTGCCGCGCTCGCCGCCGAACGTCTTGCCGTTCAGATCCGTCGGGGAGGGGCTGAAATCGAGGCCGCTCTCTGTCTCGGTGCCAGCCCGCGGCAGGCGGTCGCGCCGCTGCTCGGCAGCTCCTTCAGGGCCGCCATGATTCCGGCCACCAATACCATGGCGGCGATGGGCATCGTCGCCCTGCCGGGGATGATGACCGGGCAGATTCTCTCCGGCACCGCGCCGATCATCGCGGTCCGCTACCAGATCGCCATCATGTGTGCCATCACCGGTGCCGTGGCGCTGACCACGCTGCTCATCCTGCATATCGGTTACCGGAGTTATTTTACCGCCGATCAGCGGCTGAAATCCTGACGTGTTTCACGTCTCAGGTGTCATCAGCGCCAGGTAGATGTCCATCACGTTGGTGCGGGTCGGCCCGGTGATCAGCAGGTCGCCGGTGGCGCGGTGGAAAGGGTAGCTGTCGTTGTTGTCGAGGCGGGATTCCGCGATCTGTCCCATCTCCCGGCCGCGGTCGATGCTGCCGCCGTCGACGATGGCACCGGCGGCGTCGGTCGGGCCGTCAGTGCCGTCAGTGCCGGCGGCCAGGATCACGATGTTGTCCCGGCCGTTGATGGCCAGCGCTGCGGCCAGGGCGAATTCCTGGTTGCGACCGCCTTTTCCGTTGCCGGTCAGGGTGACGGTGGTTTCCCCGCCGGCCAGCAGACAGGTCGGTCGGCAAACCGGTCGAGAGGCCGCCGCGGCCAGTTGCCGGGCCGCCTCTCGGGCTTCTCCGCACAACGGGTGATCGACAACCCGGCACTCATAGCCGAGTTCTTCGGCCTTCTGGCGCGCGGCCTCCAGCGCGGAAGCGTTGCCGGCGATGATCCGGGTTCGGCCGTTTGCCGGGAACTCCTCCGGTTCCGGGGTTTCCGCCCGTTGCCCGATCCGGCCAGCGTGCAGGTGGTCCCTGACGGTTCGGGGACAGCGTTGCAGAATTTTGTAGCCGCGAAGAATCTCTTCGGCTTCGCCATAGCGGGTCGGGTCGGGAACGGTCGGCCCCGAGGCGATAACATCGAGCGGGTCGCCGATGACATCCGAGATCACCAGGGTCAGCATCGTGGCCGGTGCCGCCCGCTGCGCCAGTTGCCCCCCCTTGACGGCGGAAAGGTGTTTGCGGACGCAGTTGATTGCGCCGATGTCGGCGCCGCAGGCGAGCAGCAGGTCGGTGGTGATGACCTTGTCGGCCAGGCTCAGACCTTCCGCCGGGGCGGCCAGCAACGCCGACCCGCCGCCTGACAGCAGGGTGATGACCAGATCGTCGGCGGTCGCCTTGTCCACGAGTTCAAGAATCTGCCGGGTGGCCCGTACTCCACGTCGGTCGGGGATGGGATGGGCGGCTTCCCGCAACTGGATATGATCAAGGGGCAGCCCGTGGCCATCCTTGGTGACGATCAGTCCCTCGCTGATCCGTGGCCCGAGGATCTCTTCCACGGCCCGTGCCATCGGCGCCGCTGCCTTGCCCGCACCGATCACCAAGATGCGGCCGGAAGGGAGGGGAGTCTCCACGTCCAGCAGTCTGAGCCGGGTTCGATCAACCAGCAGCCGCAGGCTGTTTTTGACCGCGACCGCCGGATCGACGGCGGCAACAGCAGCCCGGAAGATTGTTTCGGCATGGTTGCGCAGCTGCTTGTTTTTTGTCTTCAGATTCAAGGAAAAACCAGCGGATTCAAAAACGGAATTGTCAAAATCGATGTTCGGTTCTTTCTGTGATCTATCCTCCTCAGCGCCCGCGTTAAAAAGGTCTTTCTGGCATCCCCGGCCTCTTTGTGGCACATTGGGGCGATTGTAGCAGGGGCTCCTGCCGGCCTGAGGTGTTTATCTGAGGATTGTTGCGCGATGGATATCAAACGTCTGACCCTGTTCTGCAAGATTGTTGAACTGAAAAGCTTTACCCGTGCCGCTGAAGCGGTCCATCTGAGTCAGCCTTCGGTCAGTGAACAGTTGCGGCTGCTCGAAGAATCGGTCGGCGAACGGTTGCTCGACCGGATGGGGCGGGAGGTTGTCCCCACCCCGGCCGGTCGCAAACTCTATCCCTATGCGCGGCAGATCCTGCAGTTGCGGGAAGAGGCCCGGCAGGCGATGGCCACCTTCCGGGGCGAGTTGGCCGGAACTTTGAGCATCGGTGCCAGCACCATTCCCGGCACCTATATCCTGCCCGGCGTGATTCAGCAGTTCCGGCAGCAGTATCCCGCCTGCCGGATTTCGATCCGGATTGCCGGTAGCGGTGCGATTGTGCAGGGAGTGCTGGAGAGCGACTATGAATTCGGCCTGACCGGAAGCCGCTTTCGCGAGACACGCTGCGCGTTCGAACCGCTGTGGGACGATCAACTGGCTGTCATTCTGCCGGTCGGTCACCCGCTGGCGGGATTGCCGGAATTGCCGCCGGAGCAACTCGGGAATCTCCCGTTCGTGCAACGGGAGGTTGATTCCGGAACCCGGGTTTTTTCCGAAACCGCCCTGCGCGAGGCTGGTTGCGATCCCGGCAGTCTGCGGATCGTAGCCGAATTCGGCAGCAATGAAGCGGTGCGCCAGGCGGTGCTGGCCGGACTCGGCGCGGGGATTCTCAGCCTGCGGGCGGTGGCGTCTGAGCTGGATCGCGGCGAGTTGGTCGCCCTGCCGGTCCGTGGGACGCGCATGCGTCGTTCCTTTTACCTGGTTCAGCGTCGAAAACGTCAGCTTTCTCCCCTGGCCGAAGCCTTCCTGGTCCATATGCGGAAGGCGGCGAATTCAGCTCCGGGGGTCTGACAGCTCTTCCTGCAGCCCGAGCCGCTTGATTTTCTCGACCAGGGTGGTGCGGTTGATACCGAGCAGGGCGGCAGCCCTGGCCTTGATACCGTTGCCGATTCTGAGTGCGTCGCGAATCAGTTCTCGTTCCATCTCGGCGACAGTCGCCGGCATGTCGATCCCTCTTTCCGTGACCCGGGGGGCGATGCGGTCGTCGCCGGCATCCTCATCCAGCCCGCCGATATCGGGCGGCAGATCCGCTCTGCCGATGCGGTCCCCGTCGGTCAGGGCGACGCTGCGTTCAATCACATTTTCCATCTCCCTGACATTGCCCGGCCAGTCATAATTTTCCAGCGCCTGCATGGCTTCGGGAGAGACCGACATCAGGTTGCGTTGCATCTCCTGACAGCTCTTCTGCAGGAAATGTCTGACCAGCAGGGGGATGTCCTCGCGCCGTTCGCGCAACGGCGGCAGCAGGATCGGGATGACGTTGAGACGGTAGTAGAGGTCTTCCCGAAACCGCCCCGCCCTGACATCGGCTTCCAGGTCGGCGTTGGTTGCCGAAATAACCCGGACGTTGATCTTGATCGGCTTCCTGCCGCCGACCCGTTCGATTTCCTGTTCCTGCAGGACCCGCAGCAGTTTCATCTGCAGGGGAGGGGGCATGGTGCCGATTTCATCGAGAAAAACAGTACCGCCATCGGCCAACTCGAATTTACCCGGTTTGTCGGCAACGGCGCCGGTAAAAGCACCCCGGACATGTCCGAACAGCTCACTTTCGAGCAGCTCGGCCGGGATCGCTCCACAGTTGATGGCAATGATCGGCTTGTTGCGGCGGGTGCCGTTAAAGTGGATGGCGCGGGCGACCAGTTCCTTGCCGGTACCGGATTCACCGAGAATGAGGATGGTTGAATCGGTGTGAACAATCTTCTCCAGCCGGGAAAAGACCCGTTGCATGGCCGGGCCGTGGCCGATGATGTTGTCGAAGGCGTATTTGCCGCGCAGTTGCTGTCGAAGATAGAGATTTTCCGCCACCAGCTGGCTTTTTTCCAGGGCCTTGGTGACGATAATCTTCAGTTTTTCGAAATCGATCGGTTTGGTGATGTAGTCGAAGGCCCCTTCCTTCATCGATTCGACGGCTGTTTCCGCCGATGCGTTGCCGGTAATCAGGACCACATTGGTGTAGGGATAGTCGATCTTGACCCGTTTGAGGATATCGATGCCGCTGACGCCCGGCAAAAAAAGATCCGTGATCACAACCGCGTACGGGGTCTGCTGAAGGACTTTCAAGGCTTCTTCGCCGGTGCCGACCGCTTCGACCTGGAAGCCGCTTCCGGTCAGCAGCAGGGATAGTGCTTCCCGGTTGTGCGGTTCGTCATCGATGAGAAGAATCTGTGCCAGTTGTTTCATCACTCCCCCTGGTCCGTCATTTCATTGACGGGGTCAGCTTAACATCAAAACTCCCGTTTCTGCAATCCCGAACAATCTTTCGGTCGGGTTTGACTCCCCCTTCCGGGTTGTTACACTTTCAACATGAGGTTTTTCCTTGTTCTCACGGCCCTGTTGGCACCCCTGTTATGGGTTGCTTCACCGGCTGCCGCAGACAAGAGTATCCGCGCGGTACGTTGGAGCGGTGCCATCAACCCTGTCGCCGGGCAGTTTATCAGTGAACAGATCGCCGCGGCCAATCGTGAAAATGTCGCTTTTCTTCTCGAACTGGATACCCCGGGCGGCCTCGATACCGCCATGCGCCAGATTATCCAGGCCCAGCTCGGCTCCCGGGTGCCGGTCATTGTCTATGTTTCTCCGTCCGGCGCCAGGGCGGCTTCCGCAGGCGCCCTGATAACCCTGGCGGCTGATTTTGCCGCCATGGCTCCAGGTACCAATATCGGTGCCGCGCATCCGGTCACCATCGGTCCCGGAGTCGGCAATAAAAAAGATGACAAGGGCGGGGAAGACGTGATGACCACCAAGGTGGTCAACGATGCTGTCGCTTATGCCCGCAGCATTGCCGAACAGCGCGGCCGCGACCTGGATTGGGCGGAAGAAATCGTCAGAAAAAGTATTTCCACGCCGGCCAGTGAGGCGGTCAAGCGGGGCGTTGTCGACCTGATGGCGGAGAGTACTCCGGAGTTGATTCAAGCCCTTGCGGGTCGCAGCTATCAGCGGTCGGGGGAAGAGCGGATTTTTGCTCCAGGTCGTGCCGACATCGACTACCGGCAGATGGATTGGCGGCAGGAGATTCTCAACACTCTCGGCAATCCGAACATCGCCTACATGCTGTTGATGCTCGGTATTCTCGGCATCTTTTTTGAGATTTCCCAGCCGGGTGTGATTTTTCCCGGCGCCATCGGCGCCATTGCCCTGCTTCTGGCCTTTTTCGGTCTGCAGACCCTGCCGGTCAACTACGTCGGTGTGCTGCTGATTCTGGTCGGCGTGGTACTGTTTATTCTGGAAGTCAAGGTTGCTTCCTACGGCATGCTGACCGTTGGCGGCATCCTCGCCCTGACACTCGGTTCGTTAATGCTGATCGGCGGTGATAACCCCGCCCTGCAGATTTCCAGGGTGGTGATCGCCGCCTCGGTTGCTGTCTTCAGCAGTTTCTTCCTGCTGGCGATGTTTTTCGTCGTGCGCACCCAGAAGACGCTGTCTGTCGCGGGGCGTGAAGGCATGGTCGGGGATGTCGGCGAAGCATTGACTCCCTTTCCCGGTGAAGGCCGGGTCTTTGTCCATGGAGAATATTGGGATGCCGTTGGTGATGATGAGATCAGTGCGGGAGACAAGATCGTGGTCCAGGGCATGTTGCCCCATATGCGGCTCAGGATTGGTCGCGCAGATGACAACAGAAATCCGGGAATAACCGAAAGGGGACCTGAATGATGATTCCAGTCGGATTGGTCGGATGGGCGGTCGCGTTTGCGATCGTGGTGCTTCTGATCGGCAGCGCGGTCAGAATACTGCTTGAATATGAACGCGGGGTTATCTTTCGTCTTGGACGTTTTGCCGGCGTCAAGGGACCGGGGCTGCGCTTCATCATCCCGGTGATCGATAAGCTGGTCAAGGTCAGTCTGCGAACGGTGGCGATGGATGTCCCGCCGCAGGATGTCATTACCCGCGACAATGTTTCGGTGAAGGTCAACGCGGTGCTATATTTCCGGGTGCTGGAACCGGAGAAATCACTGATTGACGTCGAAAATTATCTTTACGCGACCAGTCAGCTGGCTCAGACCACTCTGCGCAGCGTTCTCGGTCAGTCAGAGCTTGACGAGTTGCTGATTCATCGCGACAAGATCAATTCCGAACTGCAGAAGATTCTTGATCGACAGACCGATGCCTGGGGGGTCAAGGTCAGCAATGTCGAAGTCAAGCATATCGACCTGCCGGTCGAGATGCAGCGCGCCATGGCCCGCCAGGCCGAGGCGGAGCGTGAGCGCCGGGCGAAGGTCATTCATGCCGAGGGTGAATTGCAGGCTTCGGTCAAGCTTTCCGAAGCAGCCAAGATTATCAATCGGGAAAATGGCGCCCTGCAGTTGCGCTATCTCCAGACCCTGACTGAAATCGCCACCGAGAAGAATTCGACCATACTCTTCCCATTGCCGATCGAACTGGTCAAACCCTTTATCGAGTTCGGCAAACATGATGTCGAACCAGCCTCCGAATCGTGACCATTGAAATGCCCTGACCTGCTGACCTTTCCATTACCATTCCTGGTAATATTCGAGATATGGAAGGAAAATTCGCTAAAGGGTATTATCTGAGAAAAGCGGTAATAAAAGCCTTTTGATATCAAAGACTTAGAATGTAAAACAGTTTTTTATATTGACAGCAACAGGGGGCTTTGTTTAGATGATCGCACTGTTGATACAGCTGTAAGTCTTTAACTTTACAGTGGAATTTTAGTTTCGATAAAATATTTCGGGATTTGATCTGTTTCGTTTTAGCGAGGCAAAAAACAGTGGCCATACTCTGGAGGAGGTTTCATGGCAGTAAAAAAATTCCGTCGTATCATGGCGGCCAACCGCGGGGAAATCGCAATCCGTATCTTTCGCGCCTGTACCGAACTGGGGATCGGTACGGTCGCGATCTATTCGGAGCAGGATCGCCTTTCGCTGCATCGCTACAAGGCTGACGAGGCGTACCTGGTCGGCAAGGGGAAGGGGCCGATCGATGCCTACCTCGACTATGAGGAGATCGTCGAACTGGCGCGCCGCAAGGAGGTCGATGCCATTCATCCCGGCTATGGTTTTCTGGCGGAGAATGCCGAGTTTGCGGAGGCCTGTGAACGGGCCGGTATCGCTTTTATCGGGCCGACGGCACAGGTGATGCGCGACCTTGGGGATAAGGTCGCCGGGCGCGAGGTCGCGCAACAGGCCGGCGTCCCGCTGGTGCCGGGGACCGAAAAGCCGGTCCAGACCGAAGAAGAGGCGTTGCTGTTCGCCAGGAATGCCGGCTATCCGATCATCATCAAGGCTTCGGCCGGTGGCGGTGGCCGGGGGATGCGGGTCGTTCGCAACCAGACAGAATTGAAGGAAGGATTGCGTTCGGCGGCCAGTGAGGCCGAGGCCTCGTTCGGCAACGCGGCCGTGTTTCTCGAACGTTATATCGAGAACCCGAAGCATATCGAAGTCCAACTGCTCGGCGACCAGCATGGCAACCTGGTTCATTTCTACGAGCGCGACTGCTCGATCCAGCGCCGTCACCAGAAGGTCATCGAAGTCGCCCCGGCCCTTTCGCTGACCGGGGATCAACGCGACCAGGTGTGTGACTATGCCCTGGCGATCGGTAACGCGGTCGGTTATTCCAATGCCGGAACCGTCGAATTCCTGATGGATGGTGACGGCAAGTTCTATTTCATCGAGGTGAATCCGCGTATCCAGGTCGAACACACGGTCACCGAACTGGTCACCATGCGCAACCTGGTACAGGCGCAGATCATGGTGGCTGCGGGTTACAAACTTTCCGATCCCGAAATCGGCATCAGGAGCCAGCAGGACATCGAGCTACGCGGCGCGGCGATTCAGTGCCGGATCACCACTGAAGACCCGGCCAACAACTTCGCTCCCGATTTCGGAACCCTTAAAGTTTATCGCAGCGCAGCCGGTCTCGGGGTGCGGCTTGATGCCGGCAGTGCCTATGCCGGTGCCGAAATCACTCCCCATTACGATTCGATGTTGGTCAAGGTTTCAACGTTCGGTCGTGACCTCGTCCAGGCCTCCCGCACCATGAATCGGGCGTTGCAGGAATTCCGCATCCGCGGGGTGAAAACCAATATCGGGTTCCTGGAAAATGTCATCACCCATCCGGAATTTCTGGCCAGCAACTGCAACACCTCCTTCCTTGACAATCATCCCGAGGTTTTTGAACTGGCGGTCAAGAAGGATCGCGCCAACAAGATCCTCTCCTGGATCGGGCATACCACCGTCAATGGTTATCCCGGTATCGCGCCGGAAAAGCGGCTGCGGTTCAAGGATCTGCGCGAGCCCGAAGTCCCGGATATTCCTTACGGCAAACAGCTGCCTCGCGGCAGTCGCGATATCCTGCGTGAAAAGGGGCCCGAGGGCCTGGCCGCATGGGCTCGCGGCAACAAGAGCCTGCTGCTGACCGATACCACCATGCGCGATGCCCATCAGTCGTTGATGGCGACCCGTTTTCGGACCCGTGATCTCGATCGGATTGCCAACGCCACCGCGCATCTCGGCGGCGGACTGTTCTCGCTGGAGATGTGGGGCGGGGCAACCTTTGATGTCTCGATGCGCTTCCTCAATGAGGACCCCTGGGAGAGGCTCGACCGCTTGCGGGCAAAGATTCCCAATATCTGTTTCCAGATGCTGCTGCGTGGTTCCAACGCCGTCGGCTATACCAATTATCCGGACAACGTGGTGCAGGAATTCGTCAGGCAGGCGGCGCAAAGCGGGATTGATATCTTCCGCGTTTTTGATTCGTTGAACTGGACCAGGGGAATGCAGGTCGCCATGGAGGCGGTGTGCAAAGAAGGGGCCGTCTGCGAGGCGGCAATCTGCTACACCGGCGATATCCTCGACCCGAAACGGGACAAGTATCCGCTGCAGTACTACGTCGACATGGCGAAGGAACTCGAGAAAATGGGCGCCCATTTCCTCGCCATCAAGGATATGGCCGGCCTGCTCAAACCGTTTGCTGCTGAAAAACTGGTCAAGGCGCTGAAGAACGAGATCGGCATCCCGGTGCATCTTCACACCCACGATACGTCGAGCAACGGTGGCGCGATGCTGATGATGGCCGCCCAGGCCGGAGTCGATATCGTTGATGCGGCACTTTCTTCGGTCTCCGGCCTCACCGCGCAGCCGAACATGAATGCCCTGTTGGCGGCGCTCGAAGGGTCGATCTGGGATCCGCAGCTCGATCGCGACGGTCTGCAGCATCTGGCCAACTACTGGGAGACGGTACGGACCTACTATGCGCCTTTTGAGTCCGAATTGCGCAGCGGCACCGCCCAGGTCTACGAACACGAGATTCCCGGTGGGCAGTACTCCAACTACAAGCCGCAGGTTGAAGGCCTCGGCCTCGGTCACCGCTGGGAAGAGTGCAAGCAGATGTACCGCAAGGTCAATGACATGTTCGGCGACCTGGTCAAGGTGACCCCGAGTTCCAAGATTATCGGCGACATGGCGATGTTCATGATCCAGAACAATCTTGAACCCGAGGATGTCATGGAGCGTGGCCACGAATTGACCTTTCCTCAGGGGGTGATCGACTTCTTCAAGGGGATGATCGGCCAGCCCTACGGCGGGTTCCCGAAAGAATTGCAGAAGATCATTCTCAAGGACGAGGAGCCGCTCACCTGTCGCCCCGGTGAGTTGCTGGAGCCGGTTGATTTCGAGGCCAAAAAGGTTGAACTGGAGAGAAAACTCGGCCACCAGGTGTCGGACCGGGATGTCCTCTCCGCGGTCCTCTATCCCGGCGTTTTCGAGGAGTTCGATCGCCATCGGCAGACCTATTCCGACACCTCGGTGCTGCCGACCCCGGTCTTCTTCTACGGCCTGGAGGTCGGCGAGGAAGTCACCATTGACATCCAGGAGGGCAAGACCCTGATCATCAAGCTCAACGCCATCGGCCGCGTGCATGAAGACGGCACCCGCAATATCTATTACGAACTGAACGGCATGCCGCGTTCGGCCGTGGTGAAGGACCTGTCGGTTGAGACCGAGGGGACGGCTCATGTCAAGGCCGACCCGGATGATGAAAAACAGGTCGGAGCGCCGATGCCGGGCAAGATCTTCAAGCTGCTGGTCAATGTTGGTGACGAGGTTGCCGAAGGGGATACGCTGCTGGCCACCGAGGCGATGAAGATGGAAACCAACGTCAAGGCGAAGCTGGCCGGGACGGTCAAGGAGATTCTCTTTGCCGAAGGGGATCAGGTTGACCAGGATGATCTGCTGGTGGTCCTCGCCTGACGCCGGAGGAATTTCCCTCCACGATCAGAATCGTCAACATCCCTGCCGGCCGGGTTGCAGAACCCGGCCGGTTTTTTGTCTTTGACCCAAATCCACCGGCTGTTTTGTGGACCGAGGGTGGCGGAACGGGTGGAGATGCGAGGCGCCGCGCCGATTCGGGCGCAGACGTAGCCGAGCTACGTTGAGCACCGAAGCGGTGAAGGCAACGAAACAGATTCAGCCGTAACGACAGCTGAATCCCGAAATTGCCGGTGGATTTGGATTTGACCCGGTGTCGCCCGGTCTGGTTGCGGTGGAAAAATATCTGTTCTCTGGTAACGTTTTTAGACCAACCAATCTGACCGTTTCTAGGAGTGATTATGCGTATTGCCGCCATTGCTGTTGTTTTTGTCGCCCTGATCGCCTTTGGAATCTATCTCACCGGTGGTTCCTCGCCGGAAGAGGATACGTCCTCCTCTTCGGTTGCAGCCACCGGAGCAGTGAAGGCCTCTCCATCACCTTCGGCGGTTGTTGAAAGTCTACCGCGCGAAAATTCATCCGCCAAAATATCTGACGAACAGCAGGAACATGCCAAGCAGATGGCTCACGGCATGGCTGCCCAGCATGCCCGCCATGAGAACGCTATGCAGGGAGAAGGGCAGGAAGATACCGTTCACTGGGGGTATCGCGGTCCCGGTGCGCCTGCCAACTGGAGTTCTCTTTCGGCTGACTATGCAATCTGCGGCAGCGGCAGGAACCAGTCTCCCGTTGATCTGCGGGGGTTCGTTGATGCCGAGCTTCCCGTTCTCGACTTCAATTATTCGGGGATGGCGCTCGAAATTCTCAATAACGGTCATACGGTGCAGGCCAACTACGTCCCCGGGACCGTCCTGGTGATCGATGGCCGCGGCTTCGAACTCAAGCAGTTTCACTTCCATGCCCCGAGTGAAAACCTGATTGACGGTAAGTCCTACCCTCTCGAAGCCCACCTGGTCCATGCTGACAAGGACGGCAACCTGGCGGTCGTTTCTGTTCTTTATGAGCTGGGAGATGCCAACAACGCGCTGGCCAGGCTCTGGTCGCAGATGCCGGAAAAGAGCGGCGACAAGGCGATTCTGAATGCGCAGGTGAAGGCCGGCGAACTGTTGCCGAAAGACCGCGACTATTACCGTTTCAACGGCTCACTGACCACGCCTCCCTGCAGCCAGGGGGTCATCTGGCTGGTGATGAAAGAACATCCCACGGTTTCCAGGCAACAGGTTGAGCAGTTCTCCCGGGTTCTCGGTGGCCCGAACAACCGGCCGGCCCAGCCGCTCAACGCCCGGCTGGTGCTGGAATAGTCTTCTCCTGTCAGTCTCCCGGATTCCTGTCCGGGAGACTGACAGGAGGGGCTGTCGTTTCCCGGCTTTTCACGGTGCCGGAACCGTCATTACACTTCCGCCTGTTTGTCCCCTTTCTTTTGTTGTTTCCCTTCCTTCCTGATTCCAGTTTTTGAAAATCCTTTTAGTGTCCAGTTTTTCACAGGTGATCATGGATTCAATTTTTATCACCTCTCTGCTCCTTTCGATCCCCAAGCTTTAAAAGCGTTTAACTGTTCTGTTTTTCACAGGTTGATCGTTATCCCTATTTTTTTGGTAAAGAAAATGAGAGCTGGGTATGTAAAGTGCATTTCATTCAAATTTGTAAATTAATTAAATAGTACAATTGGTCGTCAGGGGTTCGGATGGACGTTCAGATGATGCGGCAGAGGCCGTTTTGCAACGTAAGCTCTGAGCAGGTTTGTCGATTGGTGATCGGCTGCCTGCTTTTTCTTGTGCTGGCCATCCCTTCAGTGGCCTTTGCCACGCCGCAGAGCAGTGCCGACACCTGGCTGCTGACACCCGGCAACCGGTCGATCACGTTGTCTCTGGCTTACACCGGTGATGACAACGGCGACAACCAGGTTCTGATCGCGTGGATCGAGGAAGGAGGGGACTGGAGTACGCCCCTGGGCAGTGTCCAGCTCGCCCACCACGCGAGTCCCTATGGCTACACGATCACCGGGTTGAGCAATGACCTGAGTTATGGGGTGAGGGTCACTCTCAGTGATCCCGACAATGCCGACATCGTCCAGACCTACACGGGCCTTGCCCCCTACAATCCGCTGATCCATTCAAGTCGGTCGACCGGGTCTTCCCGTTGGTCGGCGGCCGGCGGCTGGGGAGTGAAAGGCGGGAAGTACGGGCGCTATACCTGTGAGACCTGTCATTCGCGGCAGACGACCAATATCAAGATGATCCGCGAAGATCTTCGGGTCAATGATCCCGATTCCACCGATCAACTGCCGATCGAGGCGGCCGGGATGCAGATCAGCTTCACCAGTGCCGTCAACGGCACGGCGGATTTCGGCGATGACAGCCGTGCTGACGGCAGCAGTTCCAATCACATCTGTGAAGGTTGTCATACCCTGACCGATGTTCACCGTTTTGATCTGAGCGGACAGCCGGGGGGAACGGATCACCACAATCGCGAAGACTGCATCGGTTGCCATCAGCACAGCAATGCCTTCAAACCGGGATGCACCGGTTGTCATGACATTCCGCCGCAATGGAACAGTCACCCGGCCCATGCCGGCAGCAGTACCGTTATGGAACCGCTTGCCTGTTCGGCCTGCCACAAGACATCCGTCCACAACAATGGCCTTTCCGAAGTCCGGTTCGATCCCGGTGATTCCCGTCTGGATGGCGCGGTTTATGACGATGGCGATGAAACCAGTCGTTTCAGCGAACAGAACGGCTACCAGACCACGCCTGCCTACAGCAGTTGCGACAATCTGTCCTGCCACAGCAACGCGTCACCTTTTGACGGCGTGACCGTCTACCGCAATCCGGTCTGGGGAGGTTCAGCCCAGAGTTGCTCCTCCTGTCATGATGGCGGGGGACAGGGAACGACCTTGAGCGGTCGTCATGGCCGCCATACCGGAACGCCCTACGATTTTCAGTGCGCGCTGTGTCATGCCGCCACCGCCCGGACCGACAGCAGCATCGCCGACCCGGCGAAACATCTCAACGGCAACAAGGATGTGGTCTTTTCAGCACCGGTCGGCGGCAGTTACAACACGTCCGGACGCGGTTGCGATCTGACCTATTGTCACAGTGATGGCCGCGGCGGTCCGCCGAATCGGAATGTCGCCTGGTCCGACAGCCAACCGACGACCTGTTCCGACTGTCACAACGGCCGCATCGGGGATGCCGTCGAAATGCAGAGCAATGCCCATGACCGGTTGGCCAGCAGCAACTGGATCCGCCAGTACCCCTGCGAATACTGTCACGCCAATACGGTCGACGCCTCCGGTCAGATCCGCGACCTCGGCCGGCATGTCAATTTCAGCAAAGATGTGGTGTTTGACTCCCGCTGGGCGATCGACGGTCTGCAGAGTCCCGATTACGATGCGCAGAGCAAGGTCTGCAGCAATATCTACTGCCATTCCGACGGCACCACAGTGAACCCCGAGGTTCGCAATTTCGCCTGGGATCTCGGCAAACACGCCGACTGTAATACCTGTCACGGACATCCCGACGGTGAATGTTCTTCCTGCCACAGCGACGGGCGGACCGCCTTTCCTCCTGAAGAACAGTGGAAGTCGGCCATGCCGATGTATGCCAACGGCGGACCCGGCACCGCCCGCGCCAACTCTCACCTGCGCCACCTGCAGACCAACTTTTCCTGCGAGAACTGTCACGCCAATACCGTGGTCGGTTCCTGCCAGACCGCCGGTTGTCATGATGGCGGTATTCCGCAGGGGAGCATGACCGAGGTCGGTCACGTCAATGCCTCCTTTCACGTCAACAAGGTCAAGGATGTCGTTTTCAAGGACGGCGGCAGTTATGACCCGGCAACCAAGCGCTGTTCCAATACCGCCTGCCATACCGGGTCCGATCCCCAGTGGGGGGATTCGCGCGACAACGAAGTTCTCTGTTTCACCTGTCATGGGACCACGCTGGCGGATGTCGATGATTTCGGCAGCTTCAACGGGATCCGGGCGCGCATCAATATGGATGAATGGGTGACCAGCGGGCATGGGCGGCCGGCGTCCTCCGGTCCTTACCCGAGCGGCAACGCGGCGGCCGATTTTCCCGGCAACCCCTGCTGGTATTGTCACGATCAGGATGTGCTGCACAAGACGCCGGATAATCCGTTCCGGCTGAAACTGCATCAGCAGTTCGGTAAACGCTTTGAAAAGGAATGTGTCTACTGTCACATGGAGGGCACCGACAATGAGTGCCTCGGCTGCCATAACGACGCCAACAGCCTGGCTCCGCAACTGGCGACCATCACCAGTCCGCCCTTCAGTCAGGATCATGCCGGTTTCACCGATGGCTCGACGTCCTGTGTGACCAGCCTCTGCCATCCGGACGACGCCTCCAGGCACAAGACCGGAGCCGGTCTCTGGACCCCGCAGCAGAAGGCCGATGTCCGCAGTCAGTACATCATGAATGGTGTCTGTCTGCAGTGTCATGATGATGACAGCAACAATCGCTGCAACGAGTGCCATACCTGGAACGGCGACCCGACGCAGAACCCCTACCGTATCGGTTATGATCCGGGGACCGGATTCATTGCCGGCTCAAGCAAGGCAGGGTCCACCCACTTCGGTCACAAGCATTATGACAAGTACACTTCGGAAGGTGTCTGGGGCGGCGGCAAGTTCTGCTGGGACTGCCATGATCCGCATGGTGACAAGAATCTCTACATGATTCAGAACAAGGTGGCGACGACCACCGACGGTGTGTACGGTATCCCCCAGACCCGGGCCGAGGTCAGTTTTACCCGTACCTTGAGCGGCAAGGATTTCGCCCGCAGCCTGCCTCCTTTCAACGGCATCTGCAATGTTTGTCATGACAGCACCGCCCATTACCAGAAAAATTTCGGTGATGATCACAATTCCGGGCGGCCCTGCACCAATTGCCACGAGCACAGTTTCCGGGACAATCACGCTTCCGGACAGGCCTGCAACAGTTGTCATCTGAACAAGCCCGAAATTGCTCACACTGCTTTCAGCCAGTCGCGTGACTGCACCAAGTGCCACGACGGGGTGATCAACGGGCGGATGGATATCATGCGTCAGTTCAACGGCCAGTCGCATCATGTCCAGGGCAGGCCGATCAGTAACCGTGACTGTTACGCCTGTCACTGGGAAGCAACGCCCGAGGGTCTGATCAACCGCGATCATCACTCCGGTTACAACAACAAGACCTATACCTCGACCAGTAATGCGCCGGTCGATCTGGTGATCTGGGGGCCGGGAACCCGCCCGACCGATTACCAGGACGGCGTCACCGCGGTCCAGTTCTCCGCCACCGCCATCGGTACTGTCAACGAACGGCAGGAAATCGGGAAAGTCAGCCAGCACTGCCTCGGTTGTCACTCCGACCAGAACAATCTGACCGAGCCCTTCGGTGACTGCAAGACTCCCCGCCAGTATGCCTGGGACGGTACCAGCATTGCCGCCCGCTACCTGCAGACCGGCACCACTCTCTGGGGCAAGTACAGCGGTCCCGGACTGGCGGACAAACAGCTGACCAAGGCTTTTTCGGCCCATGGCAACGCCGTTGCCAACCAGGGGGGCTGGGATCTGGCCACCGGCGAGGATGAAGCCCTGCCCAATACCCGCGACGGCAGCCAGAATATCCAGTGTTTCGATTGTCACAGTTCGCACGGTTCCTACACCACCGGCATCACCAGCAGTTACGTGACCTTCGACGGCAGCCATGGCGGCGCCAATTTGAAGGAAACCCAGGCCGGCAAGGGGGGCTATTCGGTGACCTACCGGGCGCAGGCGGAAAGCAACGCGTTAAGTCAGCTCAACCCGGGAGCGAGCCAGTGCTTCGACTGCCACGAGACCCGTAGCGCCGGTGAAAAGCCCTGGGGATTTGAATCGACCTTCGGCGCCAGTGAGCCGATCCGGGGGTACCGGGATTCCTCCCGTTTTGACGGCGGTGACAACGGCGTCAAGGGCCGCTGGGCGTTCATGGCCGGCAAGACCGGCATCAGCGGGCATTTCAGCAAGCTGTCGCCGCCGCTGGACAATCCGGCCGGGCGACAGGTCAACGGTCTCTGCGCCGCCTGCCACGACCCGCACGGTGTCAGCCCGACCCTCGGCAGTGACCAGCAATACGGGGTCCCGCTGCTGAAGGGGACCTGGCTGACCGATCCCTACAAGGAAGACCATCCCCAGACCGATGTCAGGCCGCGTTCGGCCCAGCCGCAACTGACCAGCAGTCATGTTCAGATCGACCGCAAGGCCTTTGGCGATCTGACCAACCGTACCCATATCAGTGAGTCGCCGCAGCAGTTCGCTGGCCTCTGTCTCGGCTGCCATCCGCAGCAGAACCTGACCGCCGGCATGGACAAGAGCCAACCCTTCGGCAGCCGCGACCGGGTTCATCAGGCGGTCAAGGGGTGGGGCAGCAATGCTGAACACAGTTTCCCCTGCGCCAAATGCCATCAACCGCATAGCTCCGGTCTGCCCAGGTTGATGCGGACCAATTGCCTGGACTGGAAACATCGCGGTGAACTCGAAAGCGGTGGTGTCGAGCCGGGCTGGTACGATGAGCAGAGCCATTTTCCGCGCCTGCGCTACCGCTATCAGCCCTGTCACCAGTCACCCGGAGCCAAAGGGGGAACCGAGACCTACAGCAATTACAAGGATCAGCAATGGAACCAGGTGACACCATGGTAGGGGGGGGAGTGTTGAAATCGGTCATGTTCCGCCGGCGGTTGTCGATTCTGCATGGTTTCGTCGTGCTGCTGATGGTTGTCGGAACCTGTTCCCCCGTTGTCGCGGCCGGCGGCGAACTGCGGCCCGGATGGCCCTGGATTGAATCTCTTGCCGGTGACCAGATGGCTGCGGATGCCGTGGTTGATGATGCCGGTGACCTGGTGCTGGTCGGCAGCAGCAACGGGGCCGGCCGGGATCTGGTCCTGCTCAAGGTCAAAGGGGATGGCAGCGGCGCGGCCTGGCCGATGGTCAGTTACGATTATGCCGGTGGCGAGGATGCGGCAACTGCCGTGGCGATCGCTCCCGGTGGTGATATTATCGTCACCGGTTATGTTCACAACGGCTCCGATTTTGACATTCTGACCGCCAGGTATCGTGGCACTGACGGTACCCTGATGTGGCGGCATATCTATGATGGCCCCTCCGGGGGAGACGATTATCCGACCGCGGTGGTTCTCGACGCGCTCGGCAATATCTACGTCGGCGGCTATGTCCAGGGCCAGGGAAACAAAGACGACGCCCTGGTGATGAAGTTTTCACCCGATGGTCCCGAGGCCGACGGCAAGCCGCTCTGGACGTATCTCTACAATGGACCGGCCGGGGGACATGATCGGTTGACGGCCTTGGCCGCCGGGGTTGACGGACTGGCCCTGACCGGCGAGAGCGAAAGTGCCGTCGCCGGTGATTTCGATGCCTTCACCATGAAGGTCGATTATTCCGGCAGCCCGCTCTGGCCGCAGGCGCAGCGTTACACCGACAGCGGCAACGGACGCGGCAATGCCGTGGCCGTCGATGCCGAAGGTGATGTCGTGATGCTCGGTCATGTGGCGGGCAGCAGCGACCCGTCCGGACGGGATCTCTTTCTGATCAAATATCCGGCCGTCTATGGTCCGGCCGTCTGGGTGGATCATTATGATGGCGGGTTCGAGGATGAGGGCCTGGCCTTGGTGGTCACGGCTGCCGGGGATATCTTTATCGCCGGCCGGAGTTTTACCACCTCCACTGCCTTTGATATCTACCTGGCCCGTTATTCGGCCGCAGGAGTCATGCAGTGGTCCGATCTGCGCAACAGCAGCAACGGCAACAATGATGTCCCGGTCAGGGTGCTTGCCGGTTTGAACGGCGATCTCTATGTCCTTGGCTACAACAATGACGCCCAGGGTGGTTTCGATGACATTACCCTGTGCAAGTATCGGCAGAGCGGTGCCTTCCTCTGGCAGACGAGCTATGACGGCAACGGTCGCAATGACCGGCCGGTCGGTATCGGCCTGGCTCCGGACGGCGATCTGCTGGTTGCCGGCTGGAGCGATCAGGGCGGCGCCGGGAATCCTGATTTCGACCTGCTGGCGTTGCGTTATGATGCCGGTCGTGTTGATCCGCCGACGGCTCTTGCGGCGACCGTGGTCAGCAACAGCCAGATTCATCTCCAATGGCAGAACAATGATCCGTCGGCTGAAACCGTCAGTATCGAGGTACGTACCGCCACCGGCATTTACACGCCGGTGGCGAGTCTGCCGGCCTCGGCCAACAGTTATGAACATACCGGGTTGAATGGCGACACCCGCTATTTCTATCGGGTTCAGGCGATTCGCAGCGGGGTCGGCGCCTCGCCCTACAGTAACGAGGCGAGTGCCCGCACCACCTTGATCAGCTACGATCCACCGACCTGGCAGTACCGTTTCGCCGGTGCCGCCGGCGGCGATGATGAACCGGCGGCGATCGCCTGCGGACCCGATCTGCAGCCGGCGGTAACCGGGACCACCTTCAGTCCCCTGGAAGGCTACGACTACCTGACCATCAAGCTCGACCGCGGCAATCCCTCGACCGAACTCTGGCAGGCCCGCTACAACGATGGCGACAACCAGGGAGACGCGGCGACCGCCATCGTTGTCGACAGCCGCAACCGACCGCTGGTGACCGGTTATGCCTCGCTCTGGGGTGGCGGGGCCAGCAACACCAATGATATCTATACACTCGGTTACCCCGCCGCCGGCGGCAGTCCCCTGTGGACCGACCAGTATAACGGTCCCGCCGGGGATGATGACAAGTCGCTGGCGATTGCCGTTGCCGGCAATCCGCAGGATGAGGCGGCTGTCATCGGCTATGGAAAAAATGCCGCCTGGAATGACGATGTCTACCTGCTCAAATATGATCCCGACGGCAGTCGGTCCTGGGCCGCTCTGCCCTGGGATGGTGGTGGAGAAGATTTTCCGGCGGCGGTCGCCTTCGCGCCTGACGGCAGGATTTTCGTCGGCGGCCGAAGTTTCAACGGCAGCAGTGACGATCTGCTGCTGCTCTGTTATGACGGAACCGATGGGCGCCTGCTCTGGCAGGCGGTTCTTGACGGCCCCGCCGCCGGCAGTGACCGGGTGGTGGATCTGGCGGTCGATGCCGCCGGTGATCTGTACGTCGCCGCGACCTCGGAACGCAATGTCGGTGACGGCGATATCTATCTGGCCAAGTTTTCCGGGGCCGGGGACGGACTGCCCGACGGCACCGGGGTCGCTGGTGCGCAGCTGCTGTGGCAGCAGTGGTACGGGTCTGCCGTCGGTTATGATGCCGCCGTCGGAGTCGCCATCGACCCGGCCGATGGCGCGCTGCTGCTCGGGGGGACCGTACTGACCGCCCCCGGCAACCACGATCTGCTGCTGGTACGGCTCGATCCCGCGGGTGATGGTGCCGGCGGCGGCCGGGAGATCTGGCGTCACCGTCTCGATCTTCCCGATGACGAAATCGGGACCGCCATGAGTATCGACCGCAGCGGCATCCTCACCCTGATCGCCACTGTCAGCGGTGGCGGCTGGGATGATATGCTGGCGGTCCAGTGGAACCATCTGGGTGATGTTGTCGCCGCCACCCGTTATGACAGCCCTGATGGCCTGGACGATACCCCGATTGCCGTGACCACCAACCGGGTCGGGGAAACCTTTGTGGCCGGTTCAACCCTGAACGGCAACGGGGATCTCGACCTGCTGGTTTTTCGTCTTCCCAGCCCGGTGCTGCAGGCTCCGGATGACCTGCGGGCCACCCAGCTCTATTCCGAAGTTCAGCTCAACTGGTTCGATATCGTCACCGGCGAGGATGGTTTCCAGCTGCAGCGGGCCCTCGGCGATTGTGAATCTCCCGGCAGCTTTGTCGCACTGGCCGACCTGCCCGCGGGCAGTGAAAGCTATTTTGACAGTGGACTGAACATCGGCAGCAGCTACTGCTACCGGTTGCGCAGCACCACGACTTCGGGTGACGCCTCGCGCTGGGTCGATGTGTCGGTGCAGACCGCCGCCGCGGTTGCTCCCGGGCAGCTCACGGCCGTTCTGCAGAATGAATCGGACATTCTGTTGACCTGGATCGACAACACTCCGGGGGCGAGTGGGTATGAGTTCGTGATCGAACGCTGCAGCGGCAGCGGTTGCGATTTCAGTACCATGACCAGCTTTACCGTTGACGCCGCGACGGTTGTCGACAGCCTCACCGGACTGGGTCGTTATATTGACAGCACCGCCTGTGCCGGTGACGTCTATCGTTACCGGGTGTTCGCCCGTAAACCGGGTCTCTGGTCGACCGCCTACAGCCAGCCGACCGGGACCGCCGGGGTCGCCCCGCAGCATCCTCAGGCGCCTTCGGCGCTGTCCGCCGACCGTGTCAGTGAGACCGGTGTCGCTTTTTCCTGGCAGGATAATACCGCTGCCGAAGAGCAATTCCTGATCGAACGCTGTGACGATATCGCCGCCAACTGCTCCGACACGTCCTTCACCCCCCTGGCCACCCTTCCGTCCCTGGCGGGCGTGCAGCTTCTTTACCGCATGGATGAGAGCGCCTGGAACGGTCTTGCCGGCGAGGTGGTCGATTCCTCCGGCAACGGCAATCACGGCCGGTCCGTGAACGCCGCAACGGTCCCCTACGGACGCTATCGCCGGTCGGGGCATTTCGCCAATGACAGCCGGATCAGTACGCCGTTGACCATCGACCAGTCATCAGCATCCTCGGGTGCCGCCTTTGCTGCCTGGGTCAAACCGGATGCCGGCAGTGGCCAGTTTTTCCTGTTCGACAGCGATAACGGCGGTAATGACTGGAGCCTGCTGCATGATGGCGCCACCTGGCAATTGAATACCGGCGCAGAATCCGGACCGATCGATACCGGGATCGCTGTCGATGTCGGTGCCTGGCAGCAGGTCGTGGCCAGTTTTGATCCGCAGGGCGGAGTCAGCTTTTTCAAGAACGGCAGTGATCAGTTCAGCGATCCCGGCATCGGTTTCGACACATCGAGTGCCCCGCTGCAGGTCGGTTATCAGGATAATCCCGCCGGGACGCTGCTGCAGCTGCACATGGACGAAGCCGGATGGAGTGACGGCAGCGCCGGTGTTGTCGACAGCTCCGGCGCAGGTCTTGACGGAACCTCCTATGGCGGGGCCGACACCACCACCGGCCATTCCGGTCGGGCCGGTCAGTTCGACGGTGTCGATGATTACGTATCCACGCCCTTGCTGATCGATCAGTCCGCCTCCTCCGCCGGGGTGACCATGGAGGCCTGGGTCTATCCGACCGATACCTCAAGCTACAGCTGGCGGCACCTGCTCAGTACGGACAACAACAGCAATGAATGGGGAATCCTGCAGTACCATGATCAGTGGCGGGTCGCCACCGGCAACAGCCTGATCTATGTCGGGACGGTCGATCTCAACCGCTGGCAGCACCTGGTCGCGGTTTTCGATCCCGGCAAGGGGGTTGTTTTCTATAAGAATGGCGTCCCTTCAACCCCGCAGTCCATCGGTTACGGCACATCCAATTATTTCACCATCGGCAGGGATGCCGGCAGCAACAGTGCCTATTACAAAGGACTGGTTGACGAGGTGACGGTCTTTGACCGGCCCTTGACCGCTGCCGAGGTTCTGGATCGTTATCAGCGCCGGAGTTTCCAGGGGCAGGTTGACGAGGTGGCGGTCTTCAACCGGCCGCTCTCTCTTTCCGAGGCTGCAACCCTGTATCAGCAGGGACTCGCCCGTTTCAATGATTCCGGCACCGACGTCAATCGCGATTACACCTACCGGGTGAGGGCCGACCGCGCCGGCAGCTGTGCCGCCGATTGGCCGACGGCGCCATCGGCGGGGCTTGAGGTGCTGACGGTTCCACCGGCGCCCGACCTGCAGGTACAGGTCGAGGGTGACGGCCGGGTTCGGCTCAGCTGGGTCAGCCGGACGACAACCCAGACCGGTTTCAAGGTCGAGCGTTGTGAGGGAACGGGATGCGGCAGTTTCATTACTCTCGATAACAGTCTCGGGGCGACGGCTGATGCCTATCTTGATACCACGACCTGTTCCGGGCAGACCTATCGCTACCGGGTTACGGCACTGCAGACCCCCGGATGGGGAGAATCTTCTCCGAGCGCGGCCGTGGAAGTCGACGTGCCCGCTCTGGCGGCCCCGTCATCGCTTGCGGTCACAGGCGTATCTGAAGGAGAGATCAGCCTGCAGTGGTCCTATCCGTGGGCCGATGCCGATCGTTTCGAGGTCGGCTGGTGCGCCACCGCGGGCGGCTGCAGCCAGCCGAGTGACTTCACCCTCAGCACCGTCAGCGGTCTGCCCGAAGGGGATCTGCTCTGGCTGCGGATGAATGAGGCCGGCTGGAACAACGGCACCGCCGATGTCCTCGATTCTTCGGGGCATGACCGCAACACGACTTCCTACAATGGCCTCAATGTTGCCGCCGGCGGGCATTCGGGCGGGGCAGGGGCTTTTGACGGCAATGATGATTACCTGCAGACACCGCTGCACCTCGATCAGGGTGCCTCCGGTCCCGGGGCCAGTTTCGAGGTCTGGGTCTATCCGACCCGGCGCGACAATAGCCAGCGCCATGTGATCAGTACCGAAAACGGCGGCTATGACTGGTCGCTGGTTCAATCCCTGAACAACTGGATGGTGTTTACCGGCAATACCAGCTACAACACCGGGCTCAAAGTCGATTTCGACCAGTGGCAGCAGCTGGTGGTCACTTTCGATCCGCAGAGCGGGGTGCGGGTTTATAAAAACGGCGGTTTGAGTCCCGCGGATGTCTTCACCACCAGCAATATCGGTTTTGACGCCAGCACCAGTGACCTGGTGATCGGACGGCGCGCGTCGAGTACCTACAGCGGTTATCATTTCGAGGGTCGCATTGACGAGGTCGTTGTCTACCAGCGCCCGCTCAGCGCGCAGGAGGTGCAGGATCGTTATCTCCATAACTATACCCTGACTCTCGGCACCTTTGATCCGGCAAGTGAATACAGTTTCGATGTGCGGGCCCTGCGCAGTGACAGTTGTGCTTCATCAGGCCCACTGGTTGAAATTGCGACGCCGGTCAGTACTGACCCGGTGTCCGCTCCCGTCGGCTTGACAGCCAACTCGGTCGGAACCACCAGGGTCGATCTGAACTGGTCCCTGGCGACCACCACCGAAACGCTGCTGACCTTTGAACGCTGCAGCGGTCTCGGCAGCGCCTGTGACGAGGATGCAGAATTCTCCGATTTCAGTCCGTCGGTCACACTGCCCGGGGGCAGTTTGAACTATTCCGATCTGACGGTCTGTGCCGAGAGCGCCTATACCTATCGCCTGCGTTCCGAACGGGACAGTGTCCCGATCTGGCAGAGTGGCTGGATGACGGCAGAGCGGCAGGCGTTGACGATCGCTCCGCCCTTGAATTTTGCCGCCGCCGGGCTTTCCGAATCGGAGATTTCACTGGCCTGGGACGGGGGCGAGGGGGATAGCGATGAATATCTGCTGCAACGCTGCGTCGGGTCCGGCTTCAACTGTCCCTCTCCGACTGAGATCGGGCGCTTCAGCGGTGCCAGGTTGCTGCTGCACATGGATGAACCGGACTGGAATGGCAGTGCCGGAGAGATCCTCGACGCTTCCGGCAACGGCAATCACGGCAGTCGGGTCGGAACGGCAACCACCGCCGCCGGTCGTTTCGACCGGTCCGGCAGTTTCAATGGCAGCAGCAGCGTGCAGACACCGTTGCTGCTTGATCAGAGCGCGACCGGCGGCGGAGCGACCTTCAGCGTCTGGGCCTATCCGACCGTCAGCGACAACTCTTATCGTTATCTGTTCAGCAGCGAGAATGGCGGTTACGACTGGGGGCTCAGCCATCGCAACGGTGTCTGGTACATCGACACCGGAGAAGGCCGGCGCTCGACCGGGGTGGCGGTCGATCTCAACCAATGGCAGCTGCTCAGCGTAACCTTCACCCCCGGTGTCGGTTGCACGCTGATGAAAAATGACGGGTTGGCGGCCGAAGATCAGTTCAGCACCACGCTGATCGGCTACGACGGTTCCAGCGCGGCGCTGGTCATCGGCAAGCGCGCCAACGCGACCGGCACCTTTTTTATCGGTCGGATCGATGAAGTCGCTATTTACGACCGGTCGCTGGATGCGGCTGAATTGCGACAGTTCTTCAATCAGCCTCCCTACAGGTTCTTCGATACCGGCCTTGATCCGGCCACCGGTTACGCCTACCGGTTGACGGCTGCCAAGAGCGTCACCGGCGGCTGCGGCTGGAGCAAGGCGAGCGATGCGGCCGCCGCAACCCTGGCCCCGCCGCTGCCGGACCAGTTTGCGGTCGTCGCCGGAGGAACCACCTGGGTCGATCTTGCCTGGCAGGACAAGAGTGGTTCCGAAACCGAATATCAGCTGCAGCGCTGTGACGGCAGTCTGGCCGGCTGCGGATCGCTCGATGCCAATTTTACTGCTCTGGATGTCACCATGGCGCCGGACAGCGAAGCGTACAGCGACGCGAGCCTCTGCCCCGGTCAAATCTACAGCTACCGGCTGCGGGCCCGGCGCAGCAGTGGCCTGCCGCTTTGGGATACCGGGTGGGTCTATCTTGAAACCACGACCGCGACGGTTGCCGAGTTGACCGGTTTTTCCGCGGTCCGAATTTCTGAGGTGGAGGTCGATCTCGGCTGGAATGATACCAATCAGGATGAAGATAAATTTGTCATTGAACGATGCATCGGGGCGGGCTGCAGCAACTTCGCCCCCATCGCCGACCTGGCCTCATCGGCGACGGTGCTGAGCTATCGGGACGATGAACTCGAACCCGGCAGCACCTACAACTACCGTGTCAATGCGGTCAAGGCGGCCGTCTGCAACGGAGGCTGGCAGACCGGTTACCAGGGGCCGATTGAAATAGCGGCGTCCATCCAGTCGCCGAAGCTGGTCAGCGCAACAGCTGTCAATACTACGCGGATCGACCTGGCCTGGAACAATAATGCACCGACCGCTACCGGCACCCTGGTGGAGCGCTGCAGCGGCCATCCCTGCCAGGACAGCTTTGTCCCCGTTGGAACAGCGGTCATCGGCGCCACCGGTTTTACCGATGACACGGCCTGCGCCGGTGCGAGTTACAGTTATCGGCTCAAGTCTCTCGGCGAGGGGTTGTCGGCTGCCGCCGGAGGGTGCTGGAGTCGACGCGTCCCGCTCACGTTTGATGCCTTTGTCCCCGGTTCGGTGGTCGAGCTTGCGGTTCCCTACGACAGTGACATGCGCAGTGATTTTGCCGACCTGCGTTTTTACGACCGGACCGCGCGGCGGGAACTGGCCTACTGGATTGTCGAAGTTCTGCGGCCGGGGCAAGCCGACGCGGTGGCCAGGGTACTGCTTGAAACCGGCAATAATGCCGCTATCGACCTCTATTACGGCAATCCGAACGCCGCCGACGCCGGTCGCCGTGACCGATTCGTTTTCTATCGTGAGGATTTCACCGGGCAGCTTCTCAACCCCGCCGACTGGGTGGAGCTCGATGCCGACAACTATCTTGAAGCTGACAACGGTCTGCATCTCTACGATCTGCAGGCGAGCTATGCCTGGTCGTCGGCCCTGATCTCCACGGCCACATTCCAGCGTTCGGCAGGGCTTGAACTCTATGCCGAACTGACTCTGCCGGGTGATAGTGACGGTCTCAACTACTTTGCCCTCGGCTGGGAGAAGGACCAGACCACCAGCTATTATTATTCCAGCCTGGCGAGCGGCTTTCATTTTGACAACGGACGGCTTGCCATTTACAACGGCAGCGGGATCAAATTCCCCAACCCGCTCTTCAACTACACCTATACCGATTACCAGTTGCGTATCGTGCTGAATCCGGCGGGCGGCAGTCGTTACCTGGTGCGCAGCAGCTCTGACCAGGCGTGGACCCAGCTCATGGACACCTCGCTGGATGCCGTTCACAACCAGGATGCAACCCTGCGACTGGCTGTTCATCAGGCATCTCATGATGTGGTGATTCACAGTCTGCAGGTTCGTTCCGCGGTTGACGATGCCGTCGTCAGCCTCGGCACGGAAGAATCGACCGGCAGCTGCTACACGTTTACCACCCTTTGGCAGAGTGGTTACAGCAGCGAGGATGTCTGGGCCGCAACTCCGACTCCACAGGCACCTTCCGGACTGAGCGCTGCGACAACGGCGGGGAGTGTGCAGTTGACATGGGACTGGAATGCCGACGAGGACGCGTCGTTCATCATCGAACGTTGCCTCGAATCCAGCTGCCCTTCGTACACGGTCGTCGCAACGGTTGCGGCCGGTTCCCGGCAGTATCTTGACGGATCGGCAGCCGCGTCGCAGGACTATCGTTACCGGGTGCGGGCGACCAAGCCGTCAACCTGCGGCGTCTGGCAGAGTGGACCGAGCGGGGAGGCCCTGGTGCGGACCGACCCCGGCGGGATTACGGATCTGTCAGCGACGCCGGTCAATTCCCGGATGGTTCGTCTTGACTGGACGCCGCCGGGGGGAGACGAAGATGGTTTTCTGCTTTACAAGCAGAGCCTGACCGGCCACTTCGTGCCGATCGCCGAACTGCCGGCCGGGGTCTCGAATTTCACCGATACGCTCGCGATCGAACCGGAAAGCACCTACCGATACCAGTTGCGTGCCTGGCGCACTGATGATCCGGGACCTCCTGAAATCAGATCTTACGGTGAATTCAGCAACATCGCCGAAGCCACCACGCCGGCATTCTTCAACGGCGATGGAGTCTGTGTCGAGTAATGTCGACTTTGTCGGGGCGATTTCCCGGTCCGGGTTTTGGACGATTCATGCTATGCTGACGGGATGAAGTGGTCCGGTTGCCGGGGGGAGCGCCGGATCGAGCCTTTTTTCGGGCCGGGCGCCCCTTTTTCGGAGTGATGTTGTCGTTGAAAAAACTGATTATTTTTCTGCTTGTCTGGGTTATCGCCGTTGTCAGTGGGATCGTCGGGGTCAAAGTCTACAAACAGCATCAGATCAGCAAGTATGCCGTTGACGCTGTTCCCTATGTCAAGAAAGTCATTCCCGAGATTTCACAGTGGGATCCCGTTGCCATCCGCAGCCTGATGACCGAGCAGACCCTGCAGTCCCTCAGCCCGGAGAAGTTTTCCCGGATTATCGAAATTTTTTCCCAGATGGGAGAGCTGCAGTCGATGGAGGAGCCGGTTTTTGTCCAGACCGATTCCCTGCCGACAGCCGGAGGGGGAAACCAGATGCTGGTGAGATATACGGTGAAGGCCCGTTACCGGAAAGGCGATGCGATTCTGACCCTGAATCTCGTCGAGGAACAGGGTGGTTTCAGAGTCGCGTATTTCAATCTCAGTTCCGAGGTCCTGACGCAGCAATGAGTTCTGCCGACCACGTCGGGAGTTGATTCCTGTCGTTTTGAACTCATTGATTCAGGTTATTCAAACTGCCGGCGAAAAGCCGTAAAATCACTCCTCAATTCATCCAGTTCCCGGCGCAGGTCGGCAAGCTGCTGCTCAAGGTTGTCGATCCGTTGCCGGCTGTTGTGCGCCTGCAGGACCGCAGGGGCGTCGGTTGTCGGCTCGGGTTCGATGTCCGGCTTCCCCGCCAGCAGCTGCGTCAACCGTTGTTCTTTTCGTCCCGGTTGTCGCGGCAGACGCGTCAGCAAAGGAACCTCCCGATCAAGCAATTCGTTGATAACCGCTTCGATCTCTGCCAGTGTGGTGAACGGGTGCATGCGGCTCGCCCGCTGTCGCAGTTCGCCCGGCGTCTGGGCTCCGCGCAACAGCAGCTCTGTCAGAACGGCCAGTTCTGCCGGAACCAGGTTGAATTTTCCGTCCAGATTGTGGGCGTATTTGGCGACCCGGCCGCCGTCGCCTGAGAGCATCACCAGTCCGAGCGGGCGCAGGGTTTCGATCGCTTCGGCGACATCCTCTTCGTTCAACTGCATGAGGGGATCGCGGTTTGATTTCTGGTTGCAGGCATTGATCAGAGCGTTGAGGCTCAAGGGATAGTAGTCGGGAGTGGCGAGTTCTTTTTCGGCCAGGCAGCCGAGAACGCGGATTTCAATCGGATTCAGTTGCCGAAGCATGGTGGAGCCTCCTGTCAGTGGTTCGGTCGGAGTGTCGATTGTTCAGAATATTCAAAGTATGTTAGCGAAAAGAACAGAGGCTGGGGAAACTCTTTTTGCGGGGCCATGTTTTTTTGCTAATATCTGGAATCAGTGGTTCGCTGATTCCGGATATTGGCAGGGACCACGATGTCAGCTGGCCCCTGCCCGGAGTCTCCGGGTGTCATTCGACCTGTCGTGCCCGGTGCCGACGACAGGTTTTCGAAGCAGAGGGAATCCGTTGAGTTCGACTCCGCCGTCAGAGTCTGTTTCTCCCGACCTTCAGCAGCGGCTTCGGGAACTCGAAGAAAAAGAACGTCGTTATCATGCCCTGTTCAACGGTACCTTTCAACTCTCCGGAACGATAAGTTGTGACGGTATTCTCACCGACGCCAATTCCTCGGCCTTGAGGCTTGTCGGTGTCGAACTCGCCGACGTGGTCGGTCTTCCTTTCGTTGAAACCCCCTGGTGGTCCCATTCCCCGGCAGAACAACAACGACTGCGGGAAGGAATCCGGATTGCCTGCCAGGGGAAATTCGTTCGTTTTGAAACCAGTCATGTCGACCGTCAGGGTCAGCGTCATTACATCGATTTCTCCCTCAATCCGGTCTTCGATTCCAACGGGGAGGTCGGTTACCTGATTGCCGAAGGGCGGGATATCACCGCTCATGAGGAGGCCTCGCGGGAGCTGCTGCGGCTGAAGAATCTCTATGCCGTTCTGTCCCGTGTCAATCATGCCCTGCTGCACGCCCGTGATGAGGATACCCTGCTGCAGACGATCTGTGAAATCGCGGCCGGTCAGGAAGAGATTCCCCTGGCCTGGATCGGTTTCCGTCAGAACGGCTCAACCCGGATAGAACCTCTGGCCTGGGCGGGAGAGGCCCTGGCGGCCATCCATGATTTTTTTTTCGATATCGATTGTTCCGAGCCTGTCGCGGGCAACCTGACATCGATTGAAAACCGACCGCTGGTGATCGACAGCCTGCTCGAAGAACCGGGATTTCTTCCCTGGCGGGACATCCTGAAGCATTACCGACTCTTTTCCCTGGCGGCGTTCCCCTTGTCGCGGCGAGGCGACGAGATGGAAGGGATTCTGGTTGTCTATGCCGGGACGTCCGGCTATTTTCACGGGGGCACGCTCGGACTGTTCGAGGAGATGGCTCAGAATACCTCCTATGCCCTCGGGGTTTTTGCCCGGGAACAGGAGCGCAGGCGTGCTGAAGAGGCCCTGGCCCGTAGTGAAAGCCGCTACCGGGAACTGGTTGAAAACGCCAACAGCGTGATCCTGCGCCTCGACCCGCAGGGACGGGTCACCTTTTTCAATGAATTTGCCGAACGGTTGCTCGGCTTTGACCGCAAGGAGGTTCTCGGCCGCCCGGCCTGGGAAACCTTCGTCCCGGTGACAGATGATTCGGGACGAAACCTCAAACGCATGCTGGAACAGCTGCTGCTGCGTCCCGAGGACTACCGCTATAACGTCAATCAGAATCTCTGCCGTGACGGCAGCCGGGTCTGGATCGCCTGGACCAACAAGATCATCGAAGATGATACCGGACAGGTGCGGGAGATTCTCAGCATCGGTCACGATATCACCGCCGAACGACAACAGGCCGAATTGCTGGAGCGCAAGGCGAGCGAAGAGGAAATTCGCAACGCTTTGCTGCGGCTGGCGCTGGAGCCGATCTCCCAGCAGGAGTTTCTGCAGCAGTCATTGCGGCAGATTGTTCTCGCGCCCTGGCTCGGCCTGTTGCCCCAGGGGGGAATTTTTCTCTGTGCCGGTGACGGTCGGGAAATGTTTTTGGCCGCTGACTATCATTTCACGGTGGAACAACGCGATGTCTGCACCCGGGTCCGGTTCGGCGAATGTCTCTGCGGCAAGGTTGCCGCTGAACGCCGTGCCTATTTTGGCGAACAGCTTGGGGAACCCTTTGCCCGCCTGCTGAACAACCCGAAACAGGACCAGAATGTCCTGCCCCTGCTGGCCGGCGACGAACTGCTCGGAGTTCTGACGGTCTACCTGCCGACCGGTCGGCCGCGGGATGTGTTGTCGGAGGCCTTTCTCTCCGGCGCAGCCGATATCCTTGCCATCGGCATTTCCCGCCGCCAGACGGAGATGACCCTGCGCCAGCATGACGCCCTGATGCAGCGCCTGATCGACACGATTCCGATTCCCATCTATTACAAGGACACCGAGCTGATTTACCAGGGCTGCAATGATTACTTCGCCCGCGACATCCTTGCTCTGCCGAAATCGGCAATCGTCGGCAAGAACATGTACGACATCGCCCCGGAAGACCTGGCACGGGTCTATGAAGAGGCCGATCTGGAATTGCTGCGGTCCGGAGAGACCCAGGTCTACCACACCGAAGTCCGCTATGCCGACGGCTGTCGCCACGGAGTGATCATTCACAAAGCGGTCATCATGCGTGAAGATGGAACCCCCTACGGTATTGTCGGCGCGATTCTCGACATCACCGAGCACCAGAAACTGCAGGAACAGCTGCGTCATGCCCAGAAGGTCGAGGCCCTGGGGACCCTGACGGGTGGCATTGCTCATGATTTCAATAATATTCTTACCGCCATCATGGGGTATGCCAGCATTCTGCAGTTGAAGTTGGCCCGTGACAGCGAGATGGGCGTGATCGTCAACCAGATACTCGATACGACGGAGAAAGCCGCCAACCTGACCTATTCACTGTTGACCTACAGCCGCAAGCAGGTAGCCAAACCGAAAGCGGTCGATATCAACCAGGCGATTTGCGGCATCGAAACCATGCTCCGACGGGTGCTGCCCGAGACCATTGAGTTTGCCACGCGGCTCTGTGAAGAGAAGCTGATGGTTCTTGCCGATCAGCCGCAACTGGAGCAGGTGCTGGTCAATATGGCGACCAATGCCAGGGATGCCATGCCGTCCGGCGGGCGATTGGAAATTCGCAGTGAAGCTCTTGTCATCGATGAGTCTTTTGTCCGGCAGCAGGGCTTCGGCGCGCCCGGCAATTATGTACGACTGACGGTTTCAGATAACGGAGAGGGGATTCCGGAAGAGATCGTTGATCGGATCTTCGACCCCTTTTTCACCACCAAGCAGGTGGGTCGCGGGACCGGTCTCGGGCTCTCCATCAGCTACGGGATTATCAAGCAGCATCACGGGCATATCCGGGTTGAAAGCAAGCCGGGCAAAGGAACGGTCTTCAGTATTTACCTGCCGTTGACCGAGCATGTCGGGACGGCGGCGGAAGAGACGGTCCGGTTGCTGCCGGCCGGTGGTTCCGAGTTGATACTGGTGGTTGAAGATGACGATGCCGTGCGGCAGGTTTCCAGGGCGGTCCTGGAAGAGGTCGGCTACAAGGTTCTGGTTGCCGTGGATGGCCGGGAAGCTCTGGATCTTTACCGGCAGCGGGAACGTGAAATTGACCTGGTTTTGACCGATATCATCATGCCGCGGATGACGGGGCTGGAACTTTTCCAGGAAATCCGCAAAAATGATCCCGAAGTCAGAATCCTCTTTACCAGTGGTTATACGTTCGACGCACTGGAGGACCACGGGATTGAAGAAGGAGAGGTAGATATTATTTTCAAGCCGGTTGCGCCCCTTGAACTCCTCGGCGGTATCCGCAGGCTGCTTGACAGCAGCAAATCCGGATAGTGGATCGCGCTGCCCCGGATTCTTCAGCCGACTGTCAATTCCCGCGTTTAAGTCTCAGGGTGGAAAATTCTTGCAGCATCCTGTTTTCAACCAGTTCGCAGCCGAGTCGTTGATAGGCCTGGCGGACATCGAAGTTGTATTCCCAGAGGATTCCCGACAGCAGCAGGTGTCCTCCGGACCTGACACCTGCCACCAGTTGGTCGGCGAGATCGAGCAGCAGGTCGCCGTAGATATTGGCCACCACCAGGTCGAAAACTTCACCCTTGAGACTCGCAAGCGTGCCGGTCACGAGGCGGACCCGGGTCCGCAGGTCGTTGAGGGCACAGTTATGCTCACAGGTTCGTATCGCATCCGGACTGATGTCGACGCAGACCGCATCGTCGGCACCGAGTTTCAGCGCGCCGATGGCCAGGATGCCGGTTCCACTGCCGAGATCGAGCAGCCGACTGCCCTTGATTTCGGGCATCCGTTCCATCATTTCGAGGCAGCTGGCCGTGGTTTCGTGTTCACCCGACCCGAAGGCTCCCTTGTCGATGATCAGCTTGATACGCCGGTCCTCCGGGGCGGGAAGGCCGGGTTTGACAATGCGAAAAAGATTCCCGATTTCAAATTGATCACTAGTCATAGTTGATCCCTTTTCGAGTTTCTGGCCGGAGAGTGAAAACATCGGGCTCCCCGGGTTGAGCAAAAATATCCGGATGCCGGGTGTCCGCAGCCCCGCGCCATAAGGCGTATCGGAAGGTAGGTCGTTGATGCGGAGCAGGGACAACGCCGCAGATGGATGTTTTTCATCAGCCGGTTGCTACAGGCCGCAGGCGTGCAGGATGATCAGCATCAGGGTGTAGCTGAGCATTGACAGCAGGGTGGTGTGCATGACAATGGTGCCGGCCAGCTCCGCATCTCCCTTCAACTCTGCGGCCATGATGAAGTTGGCGGTGGCGGCCGGGGCTCCTGATAAGAGCAGGCCGACGGCCAGGTCAAGTCCGCGGATCCCCAGGGAAATCAGCACCAGGGCGGTGAGCGCCGGCATCAGCAGCAACTTGACCAGACCGGCCATGCTCGCCAGGCGGATGTCACCGCGCAGGCGCCGCAGGGAAAAGGATCCGCCGATGGCCATCAGCGCCAGGGGAAGGGTCATGCCGGTCGCGATGTGCAGGGTGCTGACGAACAGCCGCGGCAGGGGCAGTTCTGCCAGGCTCCAGAGAATACCGGCCGCGGAAGCGATAATCAACGGGTTGAGCAGGATCTGTTTCAGCCAGGATTTCAGGCTGAGTCCCCCGCCATTGTTGCGGTGCGGCAGGGTGAGGACGGTGATGGAGCCGAGGTTGTAAAGCGGGACCAGGAAGCCCATCAGGATTCCGGCCCGGGTCAGGCCGTTTTCACCATAAGCGTTGAGGACCATCGCCAGCCCCATGTAGGCGAGATTGCCGCGGCAGGCTCCCTGGCTGAATACACCACGGGCCGCCGCCGGCAGTCCGATGATGCCGCCGGCGAGGTAAGTGACGCAAAACAGCACCACCGCCACCACCATGCAGCCGAGGACCAGGATCGGATTGAAGTTGGCGAAAAAGTCAGCCGTACCGATTTTATAGAAGAGCAGCAGCGGCAGGCAGACGTAATAGACCAGCCGATTGACGGTGGCGAGGAACGGCGCATCGATGAGTTCGATGCGGCGCAGGAAGAAACCGAGGGCGATGACCAGGAAGACCGGCAGGACAATATTTATGATATCGATGAACAGTTGCATGAGGCGCTCCGCGGCGCAATATAACCCGGAGGCGGGTGGCAGGTCCACATCTTTTGCCGCCGAATTTTTGGCAAACGGGCCGAAAATACTTGCACTTTAGCGGTTCATCGGGAACAATCCGATCATGCGTGCCAATCATCTGCTGCGACTTTGCGTCTTGTTTGTTCTGGTTGGGGCGGTCACCGCCCTGCACTATACGACCAATACCAGTCTCGACGAGTTTCACGACATCTACCGTAGGCTCTATTACCTGCCGATCGTGCTGGGTGGAATCTGGTACGCGATTCGCGGCGGAGTCGCCACCTCGTTGCTGATTTCCATTCTGTACGCTCCCCACGTGATTTTCCAGTGGGGGCACCATCCGGCAACCAACCTGGAGCAGTACCTGGAAATCCTGCTCTATAATGCCATCGGCCTGCTGACCGGTGTTCTCAGTGCCCGTGAACAGGCCCAGTCGATGCGTTACCGCAAAACGGCTGAACGGCTTGAAGAAAGCTATTCCCGGTTGCGTGAGCAGGCCGATCAACTGCTGGAAGTTGAAGAACAGTTGCGTCGTGCCGACCGACTTTCGGCGTTGGGTGAACTCTCCGCCGGGCTGGCTCATGAAATCCGCAACCCCCTCGGATCGATTCGCGGCACGGCCGAAATTCTGCGTGATGGTATCCCGGCTGACAGTCCCCATCAGGAATTTGCCGCTATCCTGATCAAGGAAGTTGACCGCCTGAACCAGGTGGTGCAGGATTTCCTCGATTTTGCCCGTCCGGGTAAAATCGAGGCGGGCCGGGTTGATCTGAACCAGATGGTTGACGAGGTTCTCGCCCTGTCCGGGCGGATGCTGCAGAAAAGCCGAACCGAGCTGCAGGTGGACAAGGCGAGCATCCCCTGCTGCCGGGGGAATGCCGAACAGTTGAAGCAGGCGCTGCTCAACCTGGTCCTCAATGCGATGCAGGCGATGCCGGACGGCGGTATACTTCGGGTGACAACCGGGCAGAAGGGTAATCAGCTTTTTATTGCCGTCAGCGACAGTGGCCAGGGGATTTCCGCGGAAATGCAGAACCGGATTTTCGATCCTTTTTTCACCACCCGGCATGAGGGGACCGGTCTCGGCCTGGCAATTTCCGGTCGTATTGTCCGTGGTCATGGCGGCCGGATTGATGTCAACAGTGAACCGGGGCAGGGCGCGACCTTTACTCTTTCTCTGCCCTGTTCCGAATCGATGGAGTAGGCGATGTCACAGATCCTGGTTGTTGATGATGATGATTCCCTCCGGCGGGTCATTGAATTTCAGCTTTCCCAGGCCGGTTATCGGGTTGCCACCGCCGAGGACGGTCATCGCGGGTTGGAATTGTTTCGCAAGCTGCAGCCGACCCTGGTGATCAGCGATGTGCAGATGCCCGGCATTTCCGGCGACGATCTGCTGGCCGCGATCCGCGCCGAGGCCCCGGAAACCATGGTGATCATGGTGACTGCCTTCGGTACGGTGGAGAAGGCGGTGGAAGCGATGCGCGCCGGAGCGCATGACTATCTCACCAAACCTTTCTCCCGTGATGCCCTGTTGCTCTGTGTGGAACGGGCGCTTACCTTCCGCGGCCTGGAAAAGGACAACCGCCGGTTGCGCGAAGAGTTGCGCGGCCAGCATGCGCTGGACAGCCTGATCGGTGTTTCCGAGTCGATGCAGGAGGTCAAGCGGATGATTTCCCGGGTCGCCGCCAGTGAGGCGAGCGTCCTGCTGCTGGGCGAAAGCGGCACCGGCAAGGAACTGGTCGCCCGCGCCATCCATCAGGGGAGTGGTCGGGCTCATGAGCCTTTCATTCCGGTCAACTGCGCCGCCATTCCTTCTGAACTGCTGGAAAGTGAACTTTTCGGCCATCTGAAAGGGGCCTTTACCGGCGCGGTCAAGGATCGTCAGGGGAAATTCATCCAGGCCGACGGCGGGACCATCTTTCTGGATGAGGTTGGCGACCTGCCTCTTGATCTGCAGCCGAAGCTGTTGCGGGTGTTGCAGGAAATGGAAGTCGAACCGGTCGGCGGTGTGGCGCGCAAAATCGATGTGCGGGTGATCGCCGCCACCAACCTCGACCTGCAGACAGCTATTGCCGAAGGCCGTTTTCGGGAGGATCTCTATTACCGCCTGGCCGTGATTCCGATCCAGTTGCCCGCTCTGCGACGGAGGCCGGAAGATATCGCCCTGCTGGCAAGACACTTTGTCGCGCGCTATGCCGGCGGCCAGGAGGTTGATATCGATCCCGAAGTTCTCGATCGGTTCAGGGCGTACCGTTGGCCCGGCAATGTCAGGGAGCTTGAAAACAGCATCGAGCGGATGTTGGTCCTGCGGCGTGGGGAGAGTCTCGGAGTCGATGACCTCCCTCCCGCCATTCTCCGGCCTGACAGCCCTGTATCGGGAAACGTGCTGCAGTTGCCGGAGGAGGGCTATCCCCTCGAACAGCTGGAAAAGGAAGCGGTGATGCTGGCCCTTGAGCGATGCGGGGGAAACCAGTCGCGGGCGGCCCGTTTCCTCAGTATCCCCCGGCATGTCCTTTTGTACCGGATGGAGAAGTTCGGGATTAAATAAGATGTGAGATGGTGGTTGTCTCAAGGCCCGGTGCGGGCTGCGGACTGCGGACAATCAAGTTTTCCGGAGTTTTTTTTCATGTATCGGTTTTGTTTGCTGATGATTATCGTTCTGTCGGGGCTGTTGACCGTCCCGGTTTTCGCTTCGCAGGCCCAGCGTCGGACGCCGGTTGTGACGGCCGTTGAAAAGGCCGGACCGGCGGTGGTAAATATTCGTACCGAGCAGATTGTCGAGCGTCATCGCTCGCCGTTTTTCGGCTTTGGCGGTTCCCTGTTCGATGAGTTTTTCCGCGGGTTTGCCGCGCCGCGCAGTTATACCACCCAGGCGCTTGGTTCCGGAGTTCTGATCGATGGCAGCGGCCTGATCTTGACCAATGCTCATGTCATCAACCGGGCTTCGAGGATCTTTGTCGCCCTGCAGGGGAGGACCAAAGAGATCGAGGCCAAACTGGTCGGCAAGGATGAGCGTCTCGACCTGGCTCTGGTGCGGATTCCCCGGCAGGGGCGCAAGGCCTATCCTTTTCTGCCCCTCGGTACCTCGGATGATCTGATGGTCGGCGAGACGGTCATCGCCATCGGCAATCCTCTCGGTCTCGGCAGCTCCATCACCACCGGAGTCGTCAGCGGGCCGTTACGGGCCCTGACTCTGAGCGAGGACTTCATGGCGGTCTTCATCCAGACCGATGCGTTGATCAATCCCGGGAATTCCGGTGGGCCGTTGATCAATCTCGATGGCAAGCTCATCGGCATCAGTACCGCCATCGCCAAACAGGCCCAGGGGATAGGTTTTTCCATCCCCGTCGATATCATTCGCCGGGTACTGGAGGATTTGAAGAAATATGGTCGTGTGCGGCGCAGTTTTCTCGGCGTGATTCCCGGGCGGACCGGTGACCGGTTTGCCGCCGCTCGCGGTTACGGCGGGGTGCTGGTGACAGAAATTGTTCCCGGTTCCCCTGCCGACAAGGCAGGACTGGAATTGGCGGATGTGATTCTCTCTCTCGATAATGTCCCGGTTGAAACCCCGGGGGAACTGCTCAACATCCTCAGTTCGTATGCCCCCGGAAACCGTCTGGAGATGACTTATCTGCGAGGAACGAAAGAACACCGGCAGGAAATTGAACTGACCGCCTTCCCGACGGGCTACGCGTTGCAGTATGCCTCGCAGACCTTCGGTTTCACGGTGGAAGAGCGCAAGGGGCGGTTGCTGGTTGCCGATCTTGTCAATGACGGACCGGCGGACCGGGTTGGTATGCGGCATGGAGACCTGGTGGTCGAGGTCGCCGGAGAGAAAGTGAAAAATCTGGACGATTATGTGCGGGTGATGAAAGAACAGTTCGGGCGTCTGCCGGTGCAGTTTCTGGTCGTCCGCGGCAATCAGGGGTACTATATTGATCTGCCCTGACCTGACCGTCTGCCGCCTTGACTTTTGTTCGGGGCACGGCTAAAAAGGACCGGTTGTGTTCCTGTTGATTCGGAAAGGATTTTTCATGCCGCGCGTCTTGGTTTCTTTTTTTCTGTGTATGGTTCTGGGCCTGCCCGCGGGGGCTCTGGCTGGAAGCTCACGGCCGCAAAGCGCGCCGGGAGGTGCCGTCCTGGTCGGTCAGCAGGCGCCGGCGGTTGACCTTGAACGGGTCGGCGGCGGCCGTGTCCGCCTGGCTGACCTGCGCGGCAAGATTGTCCTGGTGAACTTCTGGGCGACCTGGTGTCCGCCCTGCAAGGCCGAGATGCCCTCCATGGAACGGCTCTATGCGCGGCTGCACAAGAAGGGACTGGAAATCCTCGCCATCAATGTCGAGGCAGACGGCAAGGAAATTCTGCCGAAGTTTCTGAAGAAGCACCCGCACACCTTTCCGGTGCTGATGGATACCGAAGGGGATGTGCAGAGCAGCTACGGTGTCTTCCGCTTTCCGGAAACCTTCGTGGTCGGCAAGGACGGCAAGGTGCTGGAGCATATTATCGGCGGACGTGACTGGTCCGACAAGCAGACGCTGGACAAATTTTCCAAGCTGATCGGGAACTGACCCATGACCTCCAGTGGCGACATTACGACCTGGATTGCCTTTTCGGCAGGGATTCTGTCCTTCTTTTCCCCCTGTGTGCTGCCGCTGATTCCGTCCTATATCACGTATATCACCGGACTCTCCTTCGGCCAGATCCAGGAGGCTCATCCCAGCGCCAAGGTGCGGATGACGATTCTGCTGCATTCGCTGGTCTTTATTCTCGGTTTCTCGGCTGTTTTCATCAGCCTCGGCGCCATTGCCGGACTGGCGTCCAGCGCCTTCCAGAGCCATTTGCGCGAAGGTCTTCTCTGGGTGCAGAAAATCGGCGGGGTGCTGATTTTTCTCTTCGGCATCCACCTGACCGGTCTGTTTCACTTCGGCATTCTGCTCGGAGAAAAACGGGTGCAGATCCAGCGCAAGCCGACAGGGTTTGTCGGCACCTTCCTGGTCGGCATCGCCTTCGCCGCCGGCTGGACGCCCTGTATCGGACCGATTCTCGGCGCCATTCTCGCCATGGCGGCAGGGACCACCGGTGGCACCGGACGGGGAGTTTTTCTGCTGACCATGTACTCCATGGGGCTCGGTGTTCCGTTCCTGATTTCCGGGCTGCTGTTTCACAGTTTTCTGTCTTTCTTCAACAAGTTCCGCAAGCATATTCGGCTGGTGGAGATTGGGACCGGTCTGCTGCTGATGGTGGTCGGGGTGATGCTTTTCTTTGATCTTTTCAGCATGTTGACGGGGTTTTTGTATCGCTATCTCCCCATGACCGGCTGATCGGCGCCCGCAAAGACGTCACCTGCTTCGTTCTGCTCGGCCTTCGTCGTTCGACGTAGCTTCCGCTACGCCTCGCTCCTCAGTCTGTCGCACGCCTCGCATCTGACGCCTTTGCGGGCGCCGATACGGGTTTGAGGCAGTCGTTAAGGACACCGATGGTTTGGCTGTAACCCGCTTTTATCATCATTTGAACCTGAATCTGAGTTCCTGTTGGATGGAGGGTGCAAGTGCTTGGTCTGGATGAGATTTCCAAAAATCTGAAGCGCACCCATAGGTTCGCTGGTGATTAGGTTGAAGACAAATGAGCCCGGCACCAATCTGGTGCCGGGCTCGTATTTTCCCCCCTGATTTAAAGATGGGTTGTCAATCGGCCGAAAAGCTATCGCCTGAGCCGGGGTTGAAATCGCTAACCATCACGGTTCCAGCTTCCGTGCCATCGGTTTTCCAGAGTTCATAACCGTGGGTTCCGTCATTTGCGGAGAAATAAACTTCATTGTTGAGAACCTCAAACTCAAAGGGGTAGGAACCCCCTGCCGGGTTGATGTCCTTGACCATCGCTGTTCCGGCTTCCGTGCCGTCGGTTTTCCACAGTTCAGTGCCGTTGGTTCCGTCATTGGCTGTAAACAGGACCAGGTTGTTCAGGAGGGTGAACTCCCTCGGGTAGGAAGAATTCGGGGCGCCGGAAGTCCCCACGCCGGGATAGATGTCCATGATCTGGGTGGTCCCGGCGGCGGTGCCGTCACTGATCCAGAGTTCTCTGCCATCATTGAGTTCGCCGCCAAAATACAGGATGCCGTTGTCGTCTGCGATGCTGTCGGTAAAAGTGGCCGCGGAGATTCTGCTGAGGAAGCCGCTCAAATCCAGCTTCCAGAAGGCCTGTCCACTGCCGTCATCTGCGGTAAAATAGAGGCCGTTGGCGGTTGTTCGGAAATTGCCCAGGTTGGCACTGGCACTACCGTTGTTGATGTCGGCGGTCATGACGGTGCCATCAGTGGTACCGTCACTCTGCCAGAGTTCATAGCCGTGGATGCCGTCGTCGGCCCGAAAATAGAGCAGCCCGTTGAAAACCTTCATATCAATCGGGTAGCCGTGCAAGGTGCCATTGGCAATATCTTTGACCATGTGAGTCCCGGTGTCCGTACCGTCTGTCACCCAAAGCTCATAACCGTGACTGTCGTCAGTGGCCCGGAAGTAAAGCAGATTGTTGTAAACAGTGAAATTTGCAGGGGAAGAGCCACCGATGGATTTGATGTCCTTAACCATCACTGTCCCGGCGGCGGTGCCGTCACTCTTCCAGAGTTCGGAGCCATCGGTATCGTTGCTGGCCCTGAAATAAAGTTCACCATTGTAGACAATCAACTCCCTTGGGTCCGAATTGCCGTACCCTGTCCAGATGTTCTTGACCATCTCAGTACCGGTCGCAGTTCCATCGGTTTTCCATATTTCATCGCCGTTGCTGCCGTCAATGGCATGAAAATAGATTTCGCCTTTATAGCTGATGAAATCTCTTGGCATTGAATTGGGCGCTCCGGGATTGAGATCACTGACCATCATGGTTCCGGAGGCCGTACCGTCGGTTTTGACCAGTTCGTAGCCGTCGCTGCCATTGGTCAAGCTGAGGAACATGACATCTCGTGATGTTGTTGTTGTCGTGTCACTGTCTCCACAGCCCTGCAGGGTCAGCGAGAGCAGTACCGCAAGCAACATTGGCATCATCTGAAAGAACTTTTTCATGGGGACCTCCTGGCTGGAAATGAATTAAAAAAATATGGCTCGTCAGCAGAATCTGTGGAGATAATCAGGTTCCGGCAACTTGCCAAGCTCGTGATATAGGGCGATTTGCAGGCATTTGAGGGTTCGAAACCCGTAGGCTTTTC
>NZ_PPFX01000027.1 GCF_002898515.1 Geothermobacter hydrogeniphilus
GCTCAGATACCGGGCTTATTACGACGGCCAATGCTACTTCCGGCCTCTATGTTTTTGAAAACCAATTTACATTCAGCCTGTTGCGCCATTTAGAATGGTGCGAAAGTTGAGATAATTAAGTGGAATCTCCGGCGGGAGGATGAGTTCCCGATGAAATTTGGTTAAACTGTGTGGCCGGTCAGTTCGAACGAAAAAAGTATGTTTCGGTGAGCCGTCACTCCGGCAGATCATTCGGTGGAGACATGCTGCTGGAACCCGCGAATGGAGGGTAGACGGTTGACAACAGAGTTCTCCCGGACCCGTGCCGCTGTATCCTGGTATCGTCATCAGCGCTTCCTGTTCCTGTTGGTTGTCCTTCTGGTGGCCATTGCCCTTTCGCCCCTGTTCGACAACATGAAGCTGCTGGGGATGCTCTCGGATGTTTTTCTGACCCTGGTTTTTCTCGGTGGCCTCTGGGCGGTCAGCCGGCAGCGTGCCATTCTCCTGACAGGCGTTGTCCTGGCCCTGCCGATGCTGGTCTATACCTGGTCCGTTCATTTCATTCACCTGTACTGGCTCACGCTGATCGGCCGTTCGTGTGGAATCCTGTTTCTGCTGCTGCTGGTGGTCAGTATCCTGAAGTTCATTTTTCAGTCCCGGCGGGTCACCCTGGAACTGATTCATGCGGCGGTTGTCGTCTATCTGCTGATCGGACTCTGCTGGACCTTCATCTATGGCCTGATCGAGGTCATGCATCCCGGTTCCTTCAGTCATGCCAATCCGAGTTCCTCCTCTTTCGCCTTTTCCTATTTCAGCTTCGTCACCCTGACCACCCTCGGTTACGGAGACATCTCCCCGGTTGCGCAGGTGGCGCGATCTTCGGCGATTCTTGAGGCGATCATCGGTCAGCTCTACCTGACGGTGCTGGTCGCCCGACTGGTGGGCATGCAGATCGCGCAGGGGGATGCCGGGGAGGATTGATCCCGGGATTACGGATGCGGGTTCGACATTATCCGCTAAACTGTTAAGCTGAGCCGGTCGAGTTCATCACCGAGCCGGGAAAAGGAAGGAAACCCATGGATGACCTGAAAAGCGAGATTGACTGGAGCTGTTATGAGGCGGTGTTGTTTGATCTGGATGGAGTCCTCACCGCGACCGCGAAAATCCATTCCATCTGCTGGAAGCGGATGTTCGATGCCTTTCTCAAACGTCGCGCCGCTGAACGCAATGAATCCTTTGAGCCCTTCGATGTCGATCAGGATTACAAGGCCTACGTCGATGGCCGGTTGCGTTACGACGGGGTCCGTTTTTTTCTCGCTTCGCGCGGTATCGAACTGCCGGAAGGGGCGGCGGACGACCCGCCGGAACGGGAGACGGTCTGCGGTCTCGGCAATCGCAAGGATGCCATGGTCGGTGAGATTCTCGCCGCCGAGCAGGTCGACGTGTTCGAGGGGTCCATCCGTCTGGTGCGCTGGCTGCTGCAGCAGGGAATCCGTACCGCGGTGGTATCGGCGAGCAAGAACTGTCCGGCGGTGCTGCAGGCGGCGGGGATCGCCGAAATGTTCGAACAGCGGATCGACGGCCATGTTGCCGAAGCCCTCTGTCTTCCGGGCAAGCCGGCTCCCGACACCTATCTCAAGGCCGCCGAGATTCTCGGTATCACCCCGGAAAAAGCGGTGGTGGTTGAAGATGCCATCTCCGGAGTGCAGGCCGGTCGGGCCGGGGGGTTCGGCCTGGTGATCGGTGTCGACCGACATGGTGATGCCGAGCGACTGGCCGACCATGGTGCCGATATCGTGGTCAAGGACCTTGGAGAGCTGGTCCCGGAAACAGCGAATCCGCAGGAGTTTTGAACGATGATCCGCCACGAAACACTCAATCCTCCACCGCATCTCTATCCGATCAACGAGTGGAAGATCATCGAGACCGCCTACTATGAGCCCTTTCTGGCCCAGACCGAGACGATTTTCGCCATCGGCAACGGCTACCTCGGGATGCGAGGCAATCATGTCGAGGGACGCCCCAGTTTTCAAAACGGCACCTTCATCAACGGTTTTCACGAGACCTGGCCGATCGTTTACGGTGAGAAAGCCTACGGTTTCGCCGAAACCGGACAGACCATGCTCAACGTCACCGATGCCAAGCAGATCAAGCTCTACGTCGATGACGAACCCTTTTACCTGCCGACCGCCAGCCTGCAGCTCTACGAGCGGGTTCTCGACATGCGGGCCGGGACGCTTGACCGCGAGGTGTTGTGGGAAACCGCTTCGGGCAAGCAGGTGCTGATCGAGAGTCGGCGGCTTGTTTCTTTCGAACACCGCCACGTGGCGGCAATCTCCTACCAGGTGACGGTCCTCAATGCCGAGGCGCCGGTGGTGCTTTCCTCCAAGGTTCTCGACGGCCAGGCGAATCAGGCCGGGGCGGATGACCCGCGTCAGGCCAGGGGGGTCGGTTCCCAGGTTCTGGTCCCGCAGGAACGGTCCTGCAGGGATCAGCGCCTGATGCTGGCCCACCGGGCGGCCAACAGCGGCATGACGCTCGCCTGCGGGGTTGACCACGTGCTGCAGACCGATTGCCGGTACCAGGTCGACTCGGAGTGGTTTGAGCAGGGCGGCAAGGTGGTTTTTTCGGTCACCGCTCGGCCGGGGCAGCCGATTCAGCTGTACAAGTTCATCAGCTACCACAGTTCACGCAGCGCGCCGACCGCCGAGCTCTGTGAACGGGCCGACCGGACTCTGGACCGTGTTCTCGCCGGCGGGTTCGACAGCCTGGTCAAGAGTCAGCGGGCTTACCTGGATGATTTCTGGGCGCGCAGCGATGTCGAAATCGAGGGTGACCCCGCGCTGCACAAGCGCCCCGCGGGAGAGATGCAGCAGGCCCTGCGATGGAACCTGTTTCAGATTCTGCAGGCCTCGGCGCGTGCCGAGGGCGCGGGTATTCCGGCCAAGGGCCTGACCGGGCAGACCTACGAGGGTCATTATTTCTGGGATACCGAAATTTACGTGATGCCGTTTCTGACCTATACCGCTCCGCGAGTGGCGCGCAACCTGTTGAAATTCAGGCATTCAATGCTCGATCGGGCTCGCAAAAGGGCTCGGGAAGTGAACCAGGAGGGAGCACTGTTCCCCTGGAGGACCATCAACGGTGAAGAAGCGTCGGCTTATTATGCCGCCGGCACCGCGCAGTACCATATCAATGCCGATATCGTCTATGCGCTGAAGAAGTATGTCGAGGCGAGCGATGATATCTCCCTGCTCTACAATGAGGGGGCCGAGATTCTGGTGGAAACCGCCCGCCTCTGGTACGATCTCGGCTTTTTCAATCCACGCGAGCAGGGGCAGTTCTGCATCCATGGCGTCACCGGGCCCGACGAGTACACAACGGTGGTCAACAACAACACCTACACCAACCTGATGGCACGCATGAACCTGCTGTTCGCCGCCGAAACCGTGACCCGCATGCGGCAGGAAGCTCCCGATTACTACGCCACTCTGAGGCATCGTACCGGGCTGCGGGAATCGGAGGTCTGTGACTGGGGCAAGGCGGCGGCGCGCATGTATGTTCCCTATGATGAGGAAATCGGCATCCATCCGCAGGATGATAATTTCCTCGACCGGGAGATCTGGGACCTGACCAAGACACCGAGGGATAAATTTCCGTTGCTGCTCTATTACCATCCACTGGTCATCTATCGCCACCAGGTGATCAAGCAGGCGGATATCGTGCTGGCCATGTTTCTGCTCGGCAGCGAATTTTCCGCCGGGGAAAAGAAACGTAATTTTGATTACTACGATCCCCTGACTACGGGGGATTCCTCTCTCTCGGCCTGTATCCAGAGCATTGTCGCCGCCGAAATTGGTGATATGGAAAAAGCCCTGCGCTACGCGCGGTACGCGGTGCTGATGGATCTGGCCGATGTCGGCGGCAACGTCCGTGACGGTTGCCATATCGCTTCGATGGGCGGCACCTGGATGGTGGTGGTCTACGGTTTTGCCGGCATGCGCGATGATAACGGCGAGATCAGCTTTCGGCCGCACCTGTCGCCGGCGATCCGCAGGCTGCGTTTCTCGCTGACGATCCGTGGGCAGTTGCTGGATATCGAGATGAACCAGCAACAAGTGACCTATCTGCTGCGTGACGGACAGGGGCTTGATATCCGCCATGAACAGCAGGCCCTGACCCTGATTCCCGACCAGCCGGTGAGCTTCCCCCTGGCGCCGGTCGCAGCGGCCTGAGGTTTTCTCCCATGGCCCTCAAGTTCCGAGGCAAGCTGCTCACTCTGCTGCTGGTCATCGCCCTGGCCCCGCTGATTCTCAGTTCGGTGCTGCATGGTTTGTCGATGCGGCAGCTGGGTCGTCAGCTGGCCGCCGAAACCCGTACCTACCTGGAGCGCAGCGCCCTGGAACATCTGCAGAGCATGGTTGACAACTACAACCTGCTGCTGCAGCGGGACCGGACCTTCCTGACCGCCGCCCTGAACTCCCAGGTCCGGGAGGTGGAGCGGCGGCTGGCGGCGAAGGAGCCGTCGATGCCGGCTCTTCAGGCCAGTGTCAGTGTCGCCGATTTTGACGCCGGCCGGGGTCCGGCCGATCTGGCCCCCTCTGAACGACACCTCCATTTCGGGCGGGACGGCGAGCTGACGCCGATGCCGGTCAGTTTCAGCGCGCAGTCCTACCATGTCGCGCCGGGCGGGTCATCATCCGCTGCCGGCCTGGCACGCCTGGGGGACATGCCGGAGGTCTACAATTTTTTCCGTCGGCTGCGTCCCGACCTGTTTCAGTGGCAGTATACGTCTCTGCAGAGCGGCCTGCATACCAGCTATCCCGGTCATGGCGGCATCCCGGCCGACTTCGACCCCCGCACCCGTCCCTGGTATCGTCAGGCCAAGGAGACCGACGCGCCGGTGCGGTTGATGCTCGGGGACGCGACCACCCATCGGCTGATGCTGGTGCTGGCGGCTCCGGTCCACAACCCGGACGGCAGTTTTGCCGGTGTAACCGGGATCGACATCGCTTCCGATCGACCTCTCAGTGACTGGCGGCTACCCGACGCATGGGCCCAGGCGGTCGATACCATGGTCCTCAGTTTTCACCCGGACGCGGCCCCGGACAAAAAACTGGAGATCATGCTCCACGGCAGGGAGGATATGCGTCGCTACCTCTGGCGGCGGGCCGAGCCGAAAAACTATCTCGTTTCCGCCGACCGGGAGAAGATGGCAGCCCTCTGTGATGACCTGGCCAACGGGCAGGGCGGGGTGCGCAAACTCAGTTATCGTGGAGAACAGGCTTACTGGGCCTACGCGACAGCGGCTCCGGGGGAGCCGGTGGCACTGGTCGTGGTTCCCTATGAGCTGGTCACGGCTCAGGCGGAAAAGGCCGGGAGCTATGTCCTGCAGCAGGTGGTGCGGGGATTGCGGGTTGCCGGGATTCTGCTGCTGGGCGTTGCTGCCTGGGTGGTGGTAACCGCAGTTCTGCGGGCGCGGGCCGTGACCCGCCCGGTGGCCAGCCTGGCCGCTGCCGCCGGGAAGCTGGCCGAGGGGGATTTCAACGCGCGGGTCGAAATCCGCACCGGGGATGAATTCGAAGAACTCGGCGCGGCCTTCAACCGGGTCGGTCCACAGTTGCAGGAACGACAGCAGATGAAACAGTCGCTGCTGGTGGCGCGGGAGATTCAGCAGCTGCTGCTGCCGGATAAGGTTCCCGATTTCCCCGGGCTGCAGATTGCCGGCGGCATCAGCTACTGTGATGAAATCGGCGGCGACTACTATGACTTTATCCATTCGGGTGAAAATTACCTCGGAGTCGTGGTCGGCGATGTGGTCGGGCACGGGGTCGGCGCCGCCCTGCTGATGGCCTCGGTCAGTGGAGCGTTGCGTTCTTCAGTTGCCTCCGGCAGCGACAATCTCGAAGAGCTGTTTGGCTGGCTCAATCGCTTTCTTTCCGAGGATGTCGGTGATACTCGTTTCATGACCCTCTTCTATGCCCGTTTCGATCTCGCCCGACAGTCTCTCTGCTGGATTTCGGCGGGCCACGGTCCGGTTTATTACTACCGTGCCGATTGTCGGAGCATCGAGGAACTTTCGGTGGTCGGCGTGCCGCTCGGCATCATGAACGATGCCGACTATCCCGAAAGCTGTCGCGAGCCCCTGCGTCCGGGGGATGTGCTGGCAATCGGCACCGACGGTATCTGGGAAGCGCGCAATGCGGCTGGGGAGCAGTTCGGTGAGGATCGGTTCCTGGAACTGCTGCAGGATAACGTCTCTGCTCCAGCCGAGGAGATTTACCGGATCATTATCGGCGCGGTGCATGATTTTCTCGGCAGGGAGGCGCAGGAGGACGACATTACTCTTGTGATCGTCAAGGCAACCTGATAATTTTCATGAGTGATTCCTGAATTGCCGGATTGATTCAGGTCTGTGGGTTTATACAAGGAGTTGTGATGATGTTCCGTCCGTTCTTTTTCTGCCTGACGCTGGTTCTTGTGCTGTTGCTGTTCGGTGGCTGTGCTCCGAAGCCGGAATATTCGCAGAATTTCAGTTTAACCACCGATTTTTCCCGTTTCAAAACCTGGAACTGGGCGGACGAGAAATCGGTGCTGGCCGACAATCTCCTCGGCCAGGATCCGATGCAGCGCCTGGTGCGCAAGGCCGTGACTCACGAGCTGGAATCCCGGGGGCTCAGGCTGGTGATGGAAAACCCCGACCTGCTGGTCAGTTACCGGGGCAACGTTTTCAAGGCGGTCTACGCCAATCCGAAGGCGACCGGTTTTACTTCGCAGGTGGCCTGGGAACAGAACGACAGCGGCAACTGGTTCCGTCGCTCCTCGCGCGAAGGGGTGCTGACCATCTTCCTGCTCGACCCGCAGACCAGGCAACCGGTCTGGTCTGCGACCGGCCGCGAGCCGATTGCCGATGAAAGCGAGGCCCGGCGCAAGATCCCAGGTGTCGTGCGGACCCTGCTCTCATCCTTTCCGCCGCAACGGCGATAGCTCGATGCGTCGGCCGGCGGGGATGCTTTGTCTGTTGCTGAGCGCCCGCAGGTTCCCGGTCGGCCCTTCCTTTCATACGATCCTTTCCTTCGGGGGCCACAGCCCTTTCCTTTCACGCTTCACGACCGGTTTATTGAGGTCGGCGACCTTATTTCTCCCGGCAGTCAGGCGGCGCGGTGGTGGCCGCCAACATTCCCCGGTTACTGCAAGTAGCGAATAATTTGTTATTCTGGAGCGAGCCGGGCGATTTTTGTCGGCGTTTCTTTGCTGAATCTCGGGGATACCAATCTCTCTCCCGGCGACCGTCTGTTGCTTCGGGCCGAAAGGTTCAGCTATCAGCGGTTTAAGGTTGTCCCTTTTGAATTTGATTGACGGGGAATGTCCTTGTCCGAGTTGATTGCCTGTCATGAATGCGATCTGCTGACCCGGCTGCCCGAACTGCCGCCGGGGGGGTGTGCCCATTGCCCGCGTTGCGGTTGTCTGCTGCAGCGTGATCGGCCGAACAGTATCGAAAAAACCCTGGCGCTGTCTTTTGCCGGTCTGGTTCTCTTCATCGCGGCGGTCAGCTTTCCCTTTCTGGCCATGAAGGCGGGTGGTTTCGAACAGCACAGCAACCTGCTGACCGGGGTCTGGCTGCTGCTGGAGCAGAAGATGGTGCTGCTCGCCATGGTGGTGCTGCTGACCTGCGTCCTCTTTCCCCTCGCCGGTATTCTCGGTCTGCTCTACGTGTTGTTGCCGCTTCACTTCGGTCGTCGACTGCCGCGGGCGGAAGTGGTCTTCCGCCTGGTCAGCCACCTGCAGCCCTGGAGCATGATGGAGGTCTTCATGCTCGGCATTCTCGTCTCGCTGGTCAAACTGGGGCACCTGGCGGAAGTGATCCCGGGGATCTCCCTGTGGGCCTTCGCTGTGCTGATCTTCGTTCTTGCCGCCCAGGCCGCGGTACTCGACCCCCACCAGGTCTGGGAACGGCTGGAGGCATTGCGATGAAGGCCGCCGGCATGACCGCGCGCCGGCAGAACCTGGTCAGCTGCCACAACTGCCATCTGTTGTGCGATGCGCCTGTTCCCGTCGAGAAACAGGTTGCCTGTTGCCCCCGTTGCGGATCGACGCTCCACAGTCGCAAGCCGAACAGCCTGATGCGGACCTGGGCGCTGGTCTTCGCTGCCGTGATCCTCTATCTGCCGGCCAACCTGCTGCCGATTACCATCACCAGTGCGATAGGCGTCACCCAGACCGATACCATCATCAGCGGCGTTATCTACTTTCTGCACAGTGGCATGGTGCCGATCGCGCTGGTGATTTTTATCGCCAGTGTCTTTGTGCCGTTGATGAAGCTGCTGATCCTGATTTACCTGCTGATTTCGGTGCAGCGCCGTTCGCGCCGGAGGCTGGTCGACCGAACCCGCCTCTATCGCCTGACCGAACTGGTCGGTCGATGGTCGATGGTCGATGTCTACGTGGTCACCATTCTGGTCGCCCTGGTCAAACTGGGTGCCGTTGCCCGGGTCGATGCCGGACCGGCGACACCCTACTTTGCCGGCGTGGTGATCATTACCATGTTCGCCGCAGAGAGTTTTGATCCGCGCCTGATCTGGGATGTGATGGAGGATGACGAATGAGTGAGGAAAAAAAGGAGCAGCCGGTTGTCCGGACGGCCGAGGTGCGTACCCGCAAAGGGTTCTCGATTGTCTGGCTGGTACCGCTGGTCGCCCTGGCGATCGGCGGCTGGCTGGTTTTCAAGGCGGTTTCGGAGCAGGGACCGCTGATCACCATACACTTCAAGACCGCTGAAGGGCTGGAGGCCGGGAAGACCAAGGTCAGGTACAAGGATGTCGAGGTCGGCAAGGTTGAGGAGATCGACCTTGAACCTGGACTTGACGGGGTGGCGGTCAAGGCGCGGATGAATCCCAGTGCCAAACCGTACCTGACCGACAAGACCCGTTTCTTCGTGATCCGGGCGCGGATCGCCGCCGGTGAGATCTCGGCCCTCGGCACCCTCCTGTCCGGGGCCTATATCGGTGTCGATCCGGCTAAGGAGGGGAAGCTGACGAAGGTTTTCGAGGGGCTTGAAAAGCCGCCGGTGATCACCACCGACCGTCCCGGGCGCAAGTTCATGCTTCGTTCGGAAAATCTTGGTTCTCTGGATATCGGTTCGCCGGTCTACTTCCGCCAGATCAAGGTCGGCCAAGTCATCGACTATGCTTTCAATGATGTCGGCGACGCGGTCAATATCGAGGTTTTCATCAATGCTCCGCATGACCGGCGAGTCACCCGGGCGACCCGTTTCTGGAATGCCAGCGGTGTTGACATGACGTTGAATGCCGAGGGAATAAGGATCAACACCCAGTCACTGGTTTCCATTCTTCAGGGGGGAATTGCCTTTGCCACACCGAAACGCCTGGTGGCAAAAGAGCCGGCTCCGGAAGGCTCCCGCTTTGTTCTTTACCCCGACCGGCAGAGCATTCAGGAACGGGAATACACCATCAAGAACTACTACCTGATGTACTTCGATCAGTCGGTGCGTGGTCTCAGGCCGGGTGCGCCGGTTGAATTCCGCGGTATCAAGGTCGGCGAGGTGGTTGATGTCCGTCTGGTGATCAATGCCGAGGAGCTGAAAGCGAAAATCCCGGTGTTGGTGATGATCGAGCCGGAGCGGATGGAATACCGCCACGACAATGAGCCGGCCGAGCCTACTTACGCTCAGCTTAAAGGCCGGGATGCCATCAGCAAGGCCAAGCAGAAGGAGATGATCCGGCGGGGGCTGCGGGCACAGTTGAAGACCGGCAGCCTGCTGACCGGAGCGCTCTATGTCGACCTGGACATTCATCCGGAGGCGAAACCGGCCGAGATCTATTACGATGGTCTCTACCCGGTTTTTCCGACTGTCCCCGGTTCGCTGGAGCAGCTCACCGACAAGTTCGAGCGGATCCTGGCCAAGGTTGAAAAAATTCCCTTTGACAGTATCGGCCACAATCTCGACCAGACCCTGGCAGCGGCCCGCAGTGCGCTGCGGAAGATCGATCGGACCACCGTTCCGCGGGTGAACGCGGTGCTGCAGAAGGTCGATCAGCAGACGGTTCCCGATCTGAACGCAACTCTGCGACAGCTGGATGAAACCCTGTCCGACATCAAGGCGACCCTCGGCAGTGATTCGCCCCTGAATTACAATGCCCGTACCGCCCTCGATGAACTCGGCAGCGCGGTGCGCTCGATCCGGGCCCTGACCGAGTACCTGGAGCGCAATCCTGAAGCCCTGATTTTCGGCAAGAAAGGGGAGCAGAAATGATCAAGTTTTTTATGAACAAGATATCAGGGTGCCTTTTGTTTGGACTGGTTATCGGTCTCGCCGGCTGTGCCGGGCATTCACCGAAAACCTCATTTTACAAGTTGGTTCCGTTGGCTGAACTGGGTGAATTGGATGGGGCTGTGCCGCATTATGACTTCAGCGTCGGCGTCGGGCCGATTACTATTCCCGACTATCTCAAAAGACCGCAGATCGTAACCCGTGAGAGTGACAGCAGACTGCAGATCGCAGAGTTCCACCGCTGGGCCGGTCTGCTGGAAAAGGATATTGCCGCGGTCATGGTCGATAATCTTACGGATCTGCTCGGCAGTGAGAGGGTGGTGACCTATCCCTGGGATCGTCTGGCCAGGCCCGACTACCGGGTGGTTTATGATATTCAGCGTTTCGATGGAACCCCTGGTGTCGAGGCGGTCCTGAAGGTTCGCTGGACGGTTTTCGATACGGCCGCGGGCAAGGTGGAGAAGGTTCTCGGAAAACGCTACCGGCTGCCGTTGGATGGCCCTGGTTATGAATCGCTGGTGAAGGCTGAGAGTGAACTGCTCGGACAGTTCAGTCGGGACGTGGCCGCCGAGCTGTTGAAAAAGAAGCTGTCGGATTGAGATGGATGCCCGGGTTCGCATGTTTTTCGAGCCGTCAGCTTGACTGAAGGATAAGTTTAGTTGCCATTCATTTGATGTTATTCATTAACCAGGACATTTCAGGCTTCTTCGTGTTCGTGAGGAAATGGGGACGTTCATTTTGAAAAGAGTATGTCATGCGGATGGAGAAAAAAATGAAACAGATGTTGATTGCCCTGGCGGCGATGGTTTTTCTGGTCAGTGTTGCCGGGTCGGCACTGGCCTTCGTTGACAGTGAAACCGGTGAAGGAGGGGTGCGGGGGGCGACTCAGATGTCCGCCGGCGCCGGTCTCGTCATGGTTCCCGATTACGAGGGATCGGACGATTACACCGCGGCGCCGCTGCTGCTCTTTCAGTCCCATTACAAGAGCGGTCGTTTCGTTGATCTTTTCGCCAATCGGTTGCGGGTCAACCTGCTGCCGAACGCGCAGTATTATCTCGGCCCTGTGCTGCAGTACCGGGCCAAGCGGGATAATGATGTCGATGACGATCAGGTGAGCCGGATGAAGGAAGTCGATACCGCCATCGAGGCCGGTGTTTTCGGCGGGTTCGCCCTGAACAACTGGATCGCCAGTATTCAGTACGTCGTCGATGTCTCCGATGCCCATGACGGCAGCCTGGTGACTCTCAGCGGGGGTTATCGTTACGTGCCCAGCCGGGACCTGACCCTGATGCCGACCCTGTCGACCACCTATGCCGACAGTGATTACATGCAGACCTATTTCGGCGTCAATGCCGGTAACCGCGGCACGTCCACCCTGCCCAATTTCAAGGCCTCTTCCGGCCTCAAGGATGTGACCGCCGCGCTGCTGGTCGACTATCATCCCCGGCAGCACTGGAAACTGGTCGGTGGCGCCGGCTTCAAATCCCTGCTCGGTGATGCCTCCGACAGCCCGCTGGTTGATCAGCAGGGTTCCGATTCGCAGCTGATTGTCGGCATCATGGCCGCCTACCAGTTCTGAAAATCCTTTCGTATTCCTGTTCCATGTGAAAGACCGGCCCGAGTTGACTAACAACTCGGGCCGGTTGCCTTTTGGCCGGCGACATGACCTGCTTCTTAGAGAGGATGTGTGAGGCCGCTGCGGCGGAATAAGCGGGGCGTTCCATTGAAAATATGCCGGAACCGGCTAGAATGTCAAACATGCCAGGACAGCTTTTCTTTTATTTTTTCAATAAGATAGATTGAATCAACGAGTTCATTTGAAACGGGTCAGTGTTTCAGGATACCTGTCCCTGAGCTTGACAGGCAGAAGGTTCGATTTTGAAGTTCTTTTGGGGGCGCATTTTCGTTCCGGTTCTTTTGTGGACGGCTCTTTTTTCCGGATTCGCGGTCGCGGCCGATGTTCGACTGGTTGTCAGCGGGGTCAAGGGGGCGTTGCGCAAGAATGTTGAGGCGGCGTTGCAGTTGCCGAGCGGGCTGGTCCACGACGGCCGGACCAATCGTCGCTGGCTGGAGCGCCTGCTGCAGAAGGCCCCGGCGGATGCCCGCAAGGCCCTGGAACCGCTCGGCTATTATCATGTTCAAGTCAAAGCGGAACGGGTCAGGGTGCGGGAGCGGGAGGAGTTGCGGGTGCAGGTCGACCCCGGTGAGCCGGTTCGCCTGGGTCGGGTGCGGGTGGCGGTGACCGGCCCGGGTGCCGAACGGTTGCCGTTGCGACGGATGGTTGTCGGTTTTCCGCTGAAAAGTGGGGATCAGCTCAATCACAAGGCTTACGAGGATGCCAAGCTGGCCCTGCGGGTGGCCGCGGTTGATCTTGGTTATCTCAAGGCGAAATATCGGCGCAGCCGGGTCGAGGTTGACGTCGAAGCTTATCGCGCCGAAGTTGATCTGGAGCTGGAGACCGGTCCATTATTTTATTTCGGTGAGATCAGTATTGAGGAGGGCGATTCGTTCCCTCCCGATTTTTTACGGCGCTATCTTGAATTCTCCGCCGGTGATATCTTCTCCAATAAACAATTGAGCCGTACCCGGATCAATTTCCTCAAGGCCGACCGGTTTGATGATATCCAGCTGATTCCTGAAATCGAGCTTGCCAGGCGGCAGCTGGTGCCGATCCGTATCCGCCTCAAGGAAGGCGCCCGGCGCCGGCTGCGGGCCGGGGTCGGTTACGGTACCAATACCGGTGCGCGCCTGACCCTCAATTACCAGGAGCTGAATCTCTGGCAGCGCGCTCACCGTTTCGAGGCCGATTTCAGCCTGGCACAGAAAACCCAGGCGCTCATCATCCGCTATACCATCCCCCTGCCGGGCCATAAGGAAAATTCCTGGGGGATCAACGCCGGACTCTCCAAGGAAGATATCGATGTCTATGAAACCGAGATTATTCATCTTGAAGGCGAGCGGGTTTACGGTCTCGGCAGTGATGCCGTCATCTCGTTTTCCCTTCGCCAGCAACGTGAGGATTACACCATCGGCCGGCGTTCCGATATCTCGACCTTGCTGCTGCCGGGAATCCGTTATCAACGCCGACATTATGATGACCCGGTCAATCCGAACCGGGGTTTTCAGTATCGCCTGGAGCTGACCGGCAGTCACGACGCGTTGCTTTCCGACAGCACGCTGTTGCGCTTTACCGGGGGCGGGGCGCTGATGCAGCCGTTGGGGGAGGACTGGACCCTGTTGCTGCGCAGTTATTTCGGACTGCTGGCCCATGATGGTGATTTCAATGATGTGCCGGTTTCGATGCGGTTTTTCGTCGGTGGCGACAATGGTGTGCGCGGCTACGCCTACAAGTCCCGCGGGGCGACCGATGAAACCGGGCGGGTGATCGGTGGTGACGGTCTGGCCGGAGGAAGCCTGGAGGTGGAATATGCCTTCAGCAAACGCTATGGGGCCGCCCTCTTCTATGACGTCGGAAGTTCTTTCATGGCTTTTCAGCAGGTGCGTTTTATCCAGGGGGCCGGTGTCGGTGCCCGAGTCTATACCCCGGTCGGTCCGATCAAGATCGACCTGGCACGCCAGCTTCATGAGCCAAACCCGGGCTGGCGCATTCACTTCAGTGTCGGGTTTGACCTGTGACGCGGCGGCTAAAAGGCCTGTTCGCGGCCCTGACGCTGTTGCTGCTGGTGCTCGTTGCCGGCGGCTGGTTGCTTTACAGCTCTTCCGGGGCCTGCTGGCTGCTGCAGCGGATTGATGGCCTCGGCGGTGTCCGGATCGAGGTCGGTTCGCTGCAGGGGCAATTGGCGACGGGTCTTGACCTGCAGGGGGTGCAGGTTGCCTGGGATGGTGGCCGGCTGGCGTTCTCGGAGTTGCAGTTCGGCTGGAACCCGTGGGCGTTGTTCGGTGGCGGGGTGGATATTGGGCAGCTGCGGGTGACGGATCTTGATCTGTGGGTCGATACGACCGCGACGGATTCCGAACCACTGACGACACTACTGCCGTTGACGGCCGCCCGGCTTGAGCTGCCCGCTCCCTGGCCGCTGCCCGCCTGGCTGCATGGCGAGATCAGGCAGCTGCGGCTGAGCCGCTTCAATTATCATTCCGTCGACGGGGTGACGGTGATTGCCGACCGTATCGAAGGTCGACTGCAGTTGCGTGACCGGCTGCTGCAGATCTCTCCCGCTATTTACATGTCTCCCTACGTTGAGCTTTCCGGTGACCTGCGCTGGGATCTGCGGACCATGCGTCTTGACTACCGGGCCGAGGTGGTCCTGCCGGAAGAGCTGGTGTCCGGGGAATCTCTGGGGAGCGTCGGGTTGCCGGCGACCGCGACCGGGAGGCTTCAGGTTCAGGGTGACTGGCGGGTCTATCGCGGCACCCTGCAGTTGCGGAACGGTCCGACCAGCCTGGCGGGGGAGGTGTTCGGCAATCTCGACGGGGTCTGGTTGCGGAACCTTCAGGGCAACTGGCTGCAGGGGCAATTGGAACAGGGACGGCTCGATCTTGACTGGCGTCGGGATTTCCGCATGGACTGGAGGGTGACGGTCGGGCACCTCAACCCGGCCGAAACCGTCCTTGGCAGGGCCGGCGATCTTTCCTTTTCCGGCAGCGGCAGTCTCCAGGTTCCGGATACCGCTCCGCTGGTGATCGCGGCGGCCGTCGACAACCTGCACGGACAGCTGCAGGGATATCCGCTCACCGGTCGTGGCCGAATCCGCCTGGTCGGGGATGAGCTTTCCTTTCAGGATCTGCAGTTGCGTTCCGAGGGGCTGGTGCTGAGGGCCGCGGGTGATCTGGCCGAGCGTTTCGATTTCCAACTCAAGGTGGACGATCTTTCCCGTTGGCTCGAAGGCGCTGCCGGGGAGATCGCCGGGGGCGGTTGGCTGCGGTTTGACGACGGCGGATGGGCCGGTACCGGCAAGGTGTCGGGACAGCAGTTGCAGTGGCGTGGGCTGCGGATCGGCGATCTGCAGGTGAACGCCGCCCATCCCGGGGCGGAGGACGCGCTGAATATCAACATCAGTGCTGCGGATATTGATCAGGGAGGGCTTCAGATCTCAACCCTGAACGCGGTTGTTGCCGGTCTCACGGAGGATCATCGGCTTGACTTGCGACTGGAGGGGCCGGAAGGATCCCTGGCTTTGACGGCGGTCGGCAGTTGGGACGGAGAGGAATGGCGCGGCACCGTGGAGCATTTCACCTCCAGGCTGCTTGATGGCGCGGCGCTGATGCTCCAGCATCCGGCTGCCGTACGCTGGAGTGCGCGGCGCTGGGCGGTTGCCCCGCTGCTGGTGACCGGGGCTGCCGGTGAGAGTCTGCGGCTGGCTGGACACTACCAGGTTGAACGGCGTGCCGGCGATATTTCCGGTTCCTGGCGCAAGCTGCGACTGGAGCGCCTGGCGTCGCTGCTGCCGGAACAGATCCTGCGGGGGGAAAGTTCCGGTTCCTTCAGCCTGCAACTGCAGGCCGGTCGCCCTGTCCAGCTCGCATTGAAGATCGATGCCGCCGGGGAGTTGCGGCATCAATCCTGGGACGAAGCGCTGCAGGAATTGCATCTCAACCTCGATTGGCATCAGCGCCAGCTGATCTTCAGTGTCCGGGCCGTCGGCAGCAAGGGCGGTAATCTGGAATTTTCCGGTGACGCCCGGCAGCCACTCGGCCTGGATTTCCCCGAGGAGGGCCAGTTTCATTTTTCCGCGGCCGGGTTGCGGCTTGCCGCCCTGCGCCGCCGGCTGCCGGCGGAGCTGTCGGTGCGGGGTCATGTCGCCCTTGAAGGAGAAGGGCGTTGGCTTGGCGGCGGACGTTTCCGCTTGAACGGAACAGCAACTGGCAGCGGCGCCGAGTTGTCCTGGCGTGACGGTCGGGGTGTGCTTCATTCACGGCTGAAGGAAGCCGGCCTGGAGTGGCAGTGGCAGGAGAGGACCCTGCGACTGGGGTGTCGACTGGTCCTGAACGATGGGGGAGGATTGAATGGTGAGCTGGTTTTGCCCTTGTCCGCCGCCTGGCCGCCCGTTATCGATCGAGATGCCCCGTTGACGGGTGCCGTCAGTGGGGAGCTGGCTGAAACCGGCATGCTCGAAGCCCTGTTACCGATGCCGATCGAGGAGTTGAGCGGCCGGCTGGTCCTTGACTTGGGCCTGGGCGGCACCCTGCACCGTCCCGCGCTGCAGGGTCGGGTCGGTTTGCGGCAGGCCGGTGCCTACCTGCCGCAGCTTGGTATCAGCCTGCGGCCGATCGAACTGGACATGCGGCTGAGTGGAGATCGGGCCGAAATCGAGACGTTGCGCATCGTGTCCGGGGCCAGTGCCCTGCAGGGGCGAGGCTGGTTGAAGATTGGGGGAGAGGGAGGCTTTCGCTACCGGTTGGAGCTTCAGGGGGATAATTTCCTGGCCGCCGATTTGCCTGAGCTGGTCGTCGAGCTTTCCCCCGAGATTGAATTTACGGGTGACGCTGAGCGGCTGCAGGTCACGGGCCGGGTGCTGGTGCCGCGCCTTGAGTTGCGTGGGGTCCGGGCGGCGCCCGAGGTTCCTCCCAGTCCTGACGTGGTGGTCCTGCAAACGAAATCACCGGTCGCTGCCGACGCGACAGCATGGCAGCCGGAAGTGCTGTTGAAGGTGGTTCTCGGTGACCGGGTGACGGTGGCGGCGGGGGGCGTGAACGCCCGTCTTGGCGGGACTGTCGATATCAGACTCGCGGCTGGCGGAGTACCCCGTGCCGATGGCGAGATTCATATCGTCGAAGGTGATTTCGCGGCCTACGGGGTGCGTCTGAAGATCCGTCACGGGCGACTTCGCTATCGGTCCGCGGCGCTGAATAACCCGTCCCTGGATATTCTGGCGATGCGCGACCTGGGGCAGCTTCAGGCCGGCGTGCAGATCGGCGGCACGGCCAGGAGGCCGCGCATCACCCTCCATTCACGTCCGGCGATGCCGGAAAAAGATATCCTGCTGGCGATTGTCACAGGTCGCCGGGCGACTTCAAGCGGTGGTGATGAAGGGATGCTGATGCTCGGAACCGGAGCCCTGATGGCTCCCGGCGAATCCCTCTTCTCCAAGATCGGCCTGACCAATATTGATCTTCAGGGACTTTTTTCCGGGGAGGGCGGGTTGCGGCTGCGCCATCGCCTGGCCAAGCGCTGGGAGGTCGAGTCGGTACTCGGCATCAACAGCGGTATCGATCTCTTTTACCTGATTGAATTCCATTGAACGGGATTCTGGAGACTGATGATGGACCCTCTCTGGTTGACCATTGCTTTCGGCTGCGGCTATCTGCTGCGCCAGGTCGGATTGCCGCCGATGGTCGGGTTTCTGATCGCCGGTTTCGTCCTCAACGGACTTGGAATCCAGGGGGGGGATCTGCTGCAGACCATGGCCGATCTCGGTGTCACCCTGCTGCTTTTCAGCATCGGCCTCAAGCTCGATCTCCGCAGCCTGTTGCGGGCGGAAATCTGGGCCGGGAGCAGCCTGCACCTGTTGCTCAGCATGCTGTTGACAGGGCTGTTCATTCTTGCATGCGGAGCTTTGGGAGTCGGTCTGTTCGCCGGACTTGATTTCCAGGTTGCGTTGCTGGTTGCCTTTGCCCTCAGTTTTTCCAGCACAGTTTTCGCGGTCAAGGTGTTGGAGCAAAAGGGGGAGATGGCGGCCATGCACGGCCGGGTGGCGATCGGCATTCTGATCATGCAGGATGTCTTCGCGGTTCTCTTTCTGACCATTTCCGCCGGCAAGGTTCCTTCCCCCTGGGCCCTGGCCATTCCTCTCCTGCTCTGGCTGCTGCGTCCCCTGCTGTATCGCCTGCTCAATCGCTGTGGTCATGGTGAATTGCTGGTGCTGTGCGGATTTTTTCTTGCCCTGGTGGCCGGTTATTCCGGCTTTGTGCTGGTCGGTCTCAAGGGTGATTTGGGAGCGCTGATCATGGGTGTGCTGTTGTCCGGGCATCCGCGCGCTTCGGAACTGTCCAAGTCGCTGCTCGGTTTCAAGGATCTGCTGCTTGTCGGGTTTTTTCTCAGTATCGGCCTTTCCGGCGTTCCCGACGGCGCCACGCTGGTCACCGCCCTGCTGCTGGTCTTTCTGCTGCCGTTTAAGACCGGCCTTTATTTCCTGCTGTTGACCCGGTTTCGGCTGCGCGCCCGGTCCGCTCTGCTGGCCTCTTTCAGTTTGGCGAACTACAGTGAATTCGGATTGATCGTCGGGGCCATCGCGGTTTCATCCGGTTGGCTCGACAGTCAGTGGCTGGTCGCCGTGGCCATCGCCCTGTCGCTCAGTTTTGTCCTTGCCGCCCCCTTGAACAGTGCCGCTGCCACTCTTTATGCGCGTTGGCAGGACACTCTGAAGCGGTTTGAAACCAGAACCCGGCACCCGAGTGACCAGCCGCTTGAGCCGGGAGAGGTTTCCATCGCGGTATTCGGCATGGGGCGTATCGGGACCGCGGTTTATGATTATTTCCATAAGCGATATGCCGACAAAGTGGTTGGGGTCGATTACAACAAGGAGAAGGTTGCCCGGCATTGTCGGGAGGGGCGTCATGTCATCTACGGCGATCCGACCGATCCTGATTTCTGGGCCCGGACGCCGCATGACAACCGGATCAAGCTCTGCCTGCTGGCGATGCCGAAGCACGTGGCCAACCTCTCCGTGGCAGCGACCATACGGGGAAGGGGTTACCGGGGACGGTTGGCAAGCATCGCCCATTTCGCCGATCAGATCGATGAACTGGAAAATCTCGGTGTCGTGACCTTTGATCTCTATGCCGAAGCCGGCAGCGGTTTCGCCCGCCATGCCGGTCGACTGCTGGCTCAGGATTCCGGGGACTTCTGATCTGTTCGGTCTTGCCTAACGGTAAAGGACTGGTACCCTTTGACTTTGGGGAGCTTTCATTTAACCGTCAGGAGCTGACAATGAAAACAATAGTTGTCCGGAGCAGTCTCTTTCTTTCATTGAGCTGTTTTGTTCTGCTGGCCGGTTGCGCGCCGAGTACTTCGGGGAATGTCTATACCCGCGACCAGGCTCGTACCAGCCATTCCGTCTACTACGGCACCATTCTGCGGGCCGACCCGGTGACCATCGAGGGCAAGTCCTCGGCCGTCGGGGCGATTGCCGGAGGTGCCCTGGGCGGTGTCCTCGGCCATGCGGTCGGGGGTGGCAAGGGCCGCAATCTTGCCACCGTGGCCGGAGCCCTGGGCGGGGCGGCAGCCGGTTCGACGATCGAAAAAAATGTCACCACCGTACAGGGGGTGGAGCTTGAGGTTGAACTTGACAGCGGCGAACTGATCGTGGTTGTTCAGGAGGCCGATGCCGCTTACCGGGTCGGCGACCGGGTGCGGGTGATCAAGGATGCCCGAGGCACGACCCGGGTTCGTCAATAGCAGGCTGATGAAAAACGCCCATCTGCTGCGTTATCCTTCCCCCGCGTCAACGACGTACCTCCCGGTACGCCTTATTCCGCGGGTGTGCGGACACCTTGCATCTGGACATTTTTGCTCAGACCGGGAACATGTCTTTTTCAACCCCCTGATAGTTCTCGGCGCCTGTCTGTATTCGGCTTGCCCTTTTCGAGGAGTTTTTAATGTCGTCCAAACTTGAGGAATTCCTGCATAAGGAGTCGTCCGTCGGCATTCTGCTGATGGTGGCAATGGTGCTGGCGATGGTCTGCGCCAACAGTTCGCTGCAGTCGGTTTACGAGTACATTCTCAACACCCCCTTTGAGGTTCGCCTCGGGCGGTATATTCATATTGCCAAGCCGCTGCTGCTGTTGGTCAATGACGGCCTGATGGCGGTGTTTTTTCTGCTGGTCGGGCTGGAGGTCAAGCGGGAGGTGATGGTCGGCCAGCTTTCCAGCCGCGCGCAGATCATTCTGCCGGGTATCGCCGCCCTCGGCGGCATGGTCGCCCCGGCCCTCTGCTACGTGCTGATCAATGCCGGTGACTCCGCCGCTCTCAATGGCTGGGCGATTCCCGCCGCCACCGATATTGCCTTTGCTCTTGGAGTCCTGGCGCTGCTCGGCAAGCGGGTTCCTTCTTCGCTGAAAATCTTTCTGCTGGCCCTGGCGATCATGGATGACCTCGGGGCGATCATCATCATCGCGCTCTTTTATTCCGGGGATCTGTCCATCAGTATGTTGTGGATGGCGGCTATCTGCCTGGTGGTCCTGTTCCTGCTGAATATCTTCAAGGTGGAACGGATGGCGGCCTATATCACCGTCGGCGTCTTCCTGTGGATCTTCGTGCTCAAGTCGGGAGTTCACGCGACTCTCGCCGGGGTTGCCCTGGCCTTCGCCATCCCGCTGAAAAGCAACCGGGACGAAAGTTTCTCTCCGGCCGGAAAGCTGGAGCATGATCTGCACCCCTGGGTCAGCTTTCTGATTCTGCCGATATTCGCCTTTGCCAATGCCGGTATTCCCCTTTCCGGTATGGGATTGGGCGACCTCTTTCATTCGGTTCCGCTTGGAATCATGGTCGGCCTGGTGGTCGGCAAGCTGGCCGGGGTCTACGGCTGTTCGATTCTGGCGGTCAAGACCGGGTTGGCGGCGATGCCTGAAGGTGCCACCAATCGCCACCTGTTCGGGGTCGCGGCTCTCTGTGGAATCGGTTTCACCATGAGTTTGTTTATCGGGGGACTGGCGTTCGAGCATGTCGGTGGGGACGCCGAAACCTATATGCTCAGTCATCGTCTCGGAATCCTGAGTGGATCGTTGATTTCCGGTCTGTTCGGTTATTTCATACTTCTGACCGGCGGTCGCGCTGTCCCGGCGGATAACAACCCGTCGACAGACGCATCGCCGGTGCAGACAGTGGCCGATGATTATTAGTCGGGGGATTTCAAGTTCGAGTGGGGGGAAGGTCGAATTCCGCCTGGTTGTCTGGCTCTGTCTGCTGTTGGTGGTGCTGGTCGGTGGGCTACTCGGGGTCTTCAGCTTTCTCGGTCAGAGAGCCCGCAGCGAAATGACCGTCAGTATGGTGCGTCAGGCCGCCAGCGTGGCATCGCGTCGCTTTCAGCGGCAGATCGAAGGCAGCCATCGACTGTTGGAAACGCTCAGCGGCTGGGGGCGTGAGGGGTTGCTGGTTGCTCAGGACGTCGACGGCCTGCGCCGGAAACTGCTGCCGCTGGTGGAAAATTTTCCGGCGATAGCCGGGCTCTCCCTGGCGGATGATGAAGGACGGGATTTTTTTCTTGCCAGGAACCAGGGCGGTTGGCTGGTTCGCCATTCACGAGGGTCGGGCGCTCCACAGCATTGGCAGTTCTGGAAAGGCGGGACATTGCAGCGGCAGTGGGATGCCGCGGAAAGTTTTGATCCGCGGCAGCGTATCTGGTATCAGCCGGCCCGCAAACAGCCGGGCACAGTTGTCTGGAGCGGCCTCTACCGGTTTCATACTCTCAAGCGTTTCGGAGTGAGTGCCTCTATCGCCTGGCAAGGAAAGCGGGGCTTCCAGGTTGCCGCCATCGATCTGTTGATTGATGATCTGGTCAAGGCCCTGCGGGTTCCGGAACTGGGGGAATCAGGGGTCGTCTTTTCCGTTTCCAGGGACGGCCTTCTCAATGATCTTGCCTCGGGACCCGCCAGCAGTGAAAATCGGCAGTTGCTTGCCGCCTATCGGAAGGTGCGTCGTCCCGAAGATTCGGTGACCTCCTTTAGCCTCCTTGGGACCACCTGGTATGCCGGGGAGGAGCAGGTGTCGCTGGATAACGCCCGGGTCAGGATTGGTATCCTGGTTCCTGAAAGTGAAATCAATCCCGGTTTAAGCGGTGTCCGTCGTCAGTTTCTTGCGGTTGCCGCTGTTATTCTGCTGATCGGCATCCTCGCCCTGCTGTTCGTTCTCAGGCGTTTCCGGAGGCATTTTGTCCCGGCGGTCACCCGCCCGGATGCCGCCTGGCTGCAGGCGGTGATCAGTCCGGGTCGAATTCAAGTCGACCATGCGCATGAACCTTAAGTCGGGGCGGGCCGGCAAGGAGATTGAAATCGCCTGGCTGAAAGGGGTGGTAGGTTTTCTCAATACGGCCGGCGGAATCCTGTTGATCGGTGTTAACGATGATGGTGATATCGTCGGCCTGGAAGCCGACGGCTTTCAAAACGAGGACAAGTGCCGACTTCATTTCAAAAACCTGGTGGCCCAGCATATCGGCCTGGAATTTTCGCGCTGTCTGCATTTCGATCTGGTCGAGCATGACGGCAGGCAGGTGGCGGTGGTTCAGGTTGACCGCTCCTCGGAGCCGGCTTTTTTGCGTCAGGGCAAGGAGGAAGATTTCTATATTCGCAGTGGCCCGGCCAGTGTCAAGCTGACCGGACGGCAGATACTGCAGTATCTTTCCAGAAAAAATCGCAGGAACGCAAACCGTTTTGACCCGACGAGAGGATGTCAGTGGTCGAGGGCCTGATGTCAGGTCAGACCGGACTGGCGGTGCAAAGGAGTCAAGTTATGATCGAAGGACTTTGGACGGGGGAATGGGACTCGACAGTCCTCGGCCAGGCCGGGGAAGGGGCCGGAGTATTCATCTTTCGGGATGGGCGCATTTACGGCGGCAGTGCCCGTTATTATTTCTTCGGTGAATATCACCTTGCCGGCGAACAGGTGAGAGCCACGCTGCTGATTTCTCATTACAGTGGGCCCCCGAGCGGGCTTCTCGGACCGGTGGACGAGGGACAGATCAGCCTGGTCGGGACTCTGGCCGGAGATGAAATGGTCCTCAAAACTGGTGAGCAGGACGAGGCCTTCAGTCTCGCGGCGCGGTTGGTTAAACGGACCGGAATCAGCCGGTAATCTTTCTCTGCATCTTGTCGAGATAGCGGTCAAGTTCGCTGATGCTGGAAAAAACCTGCTGCGAGGGCAGGGCATTGATGATCTCGAAGACCTTCTTGATCTGCGGCTGCAGGTTCATCATCATAAGATTGCCGGAGACCTCCTTCAGTCCCTTCTTGGTCTTCAGCACCACCCTGACGCCGGCACTGCTGATATAGTCGAGGTTCTCAAAGTCGAAAATTATCGTTGTTGGAGTGGTTCCCAGCAGGCGATTGGTTTCGGTTTCCAATGATCCGGCGGTATTGGTGTCGAGAGAACCGTTCAGTTTGATGATGAAGATTCCGGTAAGTTCTTCCCGAGTTTCAAATGTCAGGCTCATCAGTGTTGTCCTCCGTGTAATTCCCTCAGTATATCAGGAAATTCGTTTCTGCATGGTGAGGATATTTTCTCCATCGGCATAACGATAGGCAAGGTTGTCCATCATCTGTCGCAGATAGAAAATTCCCAGCCCTCCGACCTTCCGTTCGTCGAAAGGTATTTCGAAATCCGGAGATCTTTCCTGCAGAGGGTCGAAGCGTCGGCCGTTGTCGCGCAGTTCAATATGGATGATCCTCTTCCGGCAGTGCAGAACCAGGTGAATGTGGCCTGTGGCAGGCGTCAGCTCTCCATGTTCAATAATGTTGACGACCGCTTCTTCCAGCGCCATGGTCAGTTCGAAACGGGTGTCACTTTTCAGGCCCATGCGATCGGCAAAGGTTGTGATCGCCTGTTTGAGTCGTTCGATTTCTGCGTGATCGATCGTGATGTCCAGTTCAATCCGGTTCATGGTTTTTCCAGCATAGCCTGAAGCTGAAAGAGGTCAAGTTGCTGGCTGTTGCAGGGGAACCTGTTAAAATCCAAATAACCGTAACCCTGGATGGGGTCCGGTTCAGTGCTGAGGATAACCTGAATCAGTGAGTTCCTGTTGGATGGAGAGTGCAAGTGCTTGGCCTGGATGGGATTTCCAAAAAGCTGAGGCGCACTCATGGGTTCGCTGGTTATTTTTGGGAAGCTCAGGCAGGTCAATGACTTGGTACTGTCCGCCGACAAGGGATTCACTGATTCAGGGATAAAGAAAGGATGAGGAAATCCCATGACCGAAGGCCTTTGGACTGGCGAATGGCGTTCCAATATTACGAATATCGAGAATCACGGTGCCGGCACCTTTCTGTTCGCCGATGGTGTTGTTCATGGCGGCGATACCGGATATTTCTATGTCGGTTCTTACCAGAAAAAAGGGCATGAACTGCAGGGCGAGTTCCACTTTCAGCACTACAGTGGCGACCCGATCGGAATTCTCGGTTACGCGACCGAAGGAATGCTGGTCTTCGCGGGAGTCATTCTGGGGAACCAGATGACCATAGAGATGAAGCTCAAGGACCTGCCCACTGTCCGGTTGACCGGGGTGTTGACCAAGCGCATGGATCTTGGAGAGAATCTGCAGAGTTCACTCGCGGCCCTGGACCGTCTGCCTCCCGGCTGAAGGTTTCGCAGTTCTTTTTTTCTGCCGCAAGCAAAAGGGCCGTCCGGAAGGACGGCCCTTTTGCTTGACGGTATGGTATCCCCCGGCGTCAGTGGGCTTTGTCGTCGGTGATGAAGGCCGGGAAGATCATGTTGATAAAGTAGAAGATGACGAATGGTGTCACCGCCACCAGCAGGGCTCCCCCCAATCCCTCTTTGAAGGTTTCCATGTCGTAAGGAATGATCGGCAGGTGATATTCCATGAAGCCGTCAAAGGTCAGCGAGAAGGCCTGTCCGCCGATAACAACATTCCAGCGCATCATCAGCACGCCGAACAGGACCAGGACGCAGGCGACGCAGGCACGACGGGTGGTCAGGCCCGGAAGCAGCAGCATGATAAACGGCAGGGCGTTGCCGAAGCCGTACTGCAGAACAAAAATTTTGAAGAAATCGCGTTGGTAGATGACTTCACGCACGATATCCCAGGATCTGACCGCGGTATAGCCGCGGAAAATGATATCCAGCAGTTCCAGGGTAATCGCCAGGGTCATGAAGATCAGCAGGTACTTGGAGGTCATCTTGGTCTCGTAGTCCTGCATGCTGTGCAGCCCTTCGGGGGTCAATTCAGTGGCACCGGCCCAGTGGTCGGGGAGGAAATGGGTTTTGCCCCGCGGCAGCGCCCAGCGTCTCAGCCCCATGAAGATAGCGTAACAGAGGATACAGAGGGCGATTCCGGAGACCACCGCTGACATGATGAAAATAACCGGCATCAACGGTGTCATCCACAGGGCGTTGGCCTTGACTGAGCCGAAGATAAAGCCGGCATAGCCATGCAGGAAACAGGCGACCGGGATACCAAGCCCGGCGAGGAACTTGACCGCCTTGTGGTCGGCTTTCAGAGCTTCGGGACTCAGATCTCGGGCGCCGAGAGAGACGACCTTGTAGATCGGCAGCAGCATGTTTTCAATCCCTCTGCGCTCCTTTTTTTCCAGCCGGTTGATACTTTCAACAATGAACTGGCGGTAAACGAACCAGATTTCCGAACCGACGATACAGGCGTAGGTCATGAAAACAATACCGAAAGCCGATATTGCCGATGTGAAGTGTGGTGTCATCATGACGTGGATGCCGCGAAATGGTTGCTGTAGGTGCAGTAGCAAAGGCATCATCGCCACCGGCAGCAGGGCGAAGGAGAAAACCAGGGCGAAGCGCGCGATCTCCTTCAGTTTCTCCACTCCGAAGACATGGTAGAGTGAGGACAGGACAAAGGCGCCGGCGACCAGACCGGTCATGTACGGATAGAGGACGATCTGGATCGACCAGTAGACATATTCGTTGGGCAGGACGAAAAGTTCTTTGACCGTCCAGGCTTCGCCGTGGACCATCATGTGGGCAACTTGTTCAACCATGGCTAATGCACCTCCTTGTTCAAACCAATGTAATAGACATTCGGTTTGGTGCCGTATTCAGCGCGCAGAATACCGACCCGTTCATTGAGGACCGCCTTGGCCACCGGATCGTTGGGGTCGCGGAGGTTGCCGATTGTCCGGGCGCCGAATGGGCAGGCCTGGGCGCAGGCGGTGTTGCCGCCCTTGCTGATGCGGTGGTAGCAGAAGGTGCACTTGTCGGCGGTATGAACAACGGGATGGAAGAAGCGGACGCCGTAAGGGCAGCCCATGATGCAGTAGCCGCAGCCGATGCACCACTTGCGGTCGACCAGCACCACGCCGTCGGCGGTCTTGTAGGTGGCACCGACCGGGCAGACCTGGACGCAGGCCGGCAGGGTGCAGTGATTGCAGAGCTTGGGAACGAAAAAGGCCTGGGCGATATCCTTGTCGCGCAACAGCCTGGTGCCCGCTTCGCCCTGATCGACCAGCTTGCTGGTGAAGCCGTCGCGGGCGCCCTTGGGGCTGTCTTTGATGACCTCCCCGTTTTTCATCATCGCGTAGCGTTCGACCCAGGTACGGGTGACGTTGGCATCGTAGGGGATATCGTTTTCAAGTTTGCATGCTTTGACACACATGCCGCAGCCGACACATTTATGGGTGTCGACCAGGAAGCCCCAGCGCAACTCGGGTCGCGAAGCGAGGACCTCTTTGGGGTCAACCAGTTCCAGGGCCGAGAGGGAGACTGAGGCCCCGGCGACGAAAACCGCCGTGCTCTTGAGAAAATCGCGTCTCTTCATGGTTACATATCCTCCAGGCTCGGGTTGTGCGGGTTGTGACATTCGGCGCATTCCATGCCGGTGTTGTGAGTGCCGGGGTCGATGCCGGGAATGTCGCTGCGGCCGCTGGAGGGCATGTACAGTTTGCTGTGGCAGCGAATGCACAGTTCGCGGCTACGGTTGACGACCAGTTTTTCCGGGTCTTCCGGATGGTTCCGTGCGGGGCCGTGACAGTCTTCGCAGGGGATCATTTCATGCTGGGACGCCGAAATGCTGGCGACCTTGTCGTCATGGCACTCGTTGCAGTATTCCGTGCCCTTGTACTTGGCCGGAAAGTCCTTCCATTCCTGTTCATTGGAGAGGCGATGGAAGCCGAAGGTGTACCCTTGTTTCTGGATGCCAAAATCATCAGGCACATAGAAAAACCTGAACAGCAAGAGCAAGACCACAATACCGATGACCACGTAGAGTGGTCGCCAAACATGTCCTTTCACGTCACTACCCCCTGTCTAGAGTTGATAATAAAACATTGTTACCTTTAGCACCGTCAATTTTGGCTGTCAACTTTAAAATCGTGAAAACAATTTGTTATCTAAGGTGATTGCTGTATAATGGTGTTATGTTCAAGCTCTTTAATATGAAACATGGCTAACGCACGGGGGAGGGTATGTTGATAGAATAAAAAGGCGTTATAGATGCCGGAACGACTTTTCGATATCGAGTCCATGGTTCTATTTCTGTAAAGATTACCCGATGGATGGTTGGTTGCAATCCCGCCTGGTCGAAATCATGATCAACGGTTGACACCGTGCGCGGCCAAGGTCGGCCCGGGCGCTTTCTGAGGGAGGAAGGGATGATGGTTGAGCAGGATCTTGAAGCGCGCGTTGCGCATCTTGAACATCAACTGGAAGGGTTGCAGAAAAGACTTTCCCTTCTGGAAACGGGTCTCGACGGCGTGTCCGTGGATGTTCAGGATGAAGACTCGGGCAAGGCTGCGGTTTTGTCCGGGGGCGGTGGGCTGTCATCCTGGGCCGGCAAGGCCGCGCTGCTTCCCCGGGTGGCCACCGTTTGCTTCATCATGGTGCTGGCCCTGGCATTGCGTACGGCAACCGACAACCATTTGATCAACCAGCAGGTCGGGACCATTCTCGGCATGAGTTACGCCGCGATTCTGGTGCTTGTGGGCTGGTTTCTTTATCACCGCGAGGGGGATAACGCCCCGGTTTTTACCGGAGCCGGAGCCTTCCTGCTCTGTTCCATGGTGGTCGAAACCCAGGCTCATTTCAAAACCCTGACGCCGGTACCGGCGTATTTCATTCTGATGATGCTCGGAGCGACTCTGGGGGCGCAGAGTCAACGCTTTCAGAAACCCGGTCCGGTGATTATCGGCACTCTGGGGATGTGTCTGGCGGGTGCTGCCATTGATTATCCCACCCCGCTTTTCTCCTATCTGGCTCCATTGCTGTTGCTGGCCAATGTGCTGGCATTTAATGCGTCGCGTTTGAAAAACACCTCTTGGCTGCGCTGGTTTGTTTTTGGCATGACGGTATTGATCGCTCAGGTTTGGGCGATGCGCCTCGGCATGTACCTGTTTGCTGACCAGATTCCCCCCGAGCCCCTGGCCGAGAACTGGTTCTTTCCCCTGGTCGCGATTTACGGCATCGGTTTCATCTTCAGCTCCTTTTTCGGTGTCTGGCGTACCGGAGACGGCCCGATCGCCCTGTTTGACAACGTTGCTCCGACCCTGACCGTGGTCTGGGTGGTCTGGTCATCCCATTATGTGTTACAGCGGGGCGGTTCAAGCTTTTTCGGTCTCGGGGTTGCCGGTATTCTGGCGGCTCTGCTCTGCTATTTCCTCATCCATATGTTGGCGCAGCGTAAAATTGATCACACCCCGGGCGGGACCACTCTGAGCATGGCCGGCAGTTTGTTGCTGGTTCTTTGTCTGCCCTTGGCAACGCATAATCTGGTTGTCGCGGCGGCTGTTTATTCCGGGGTGGCCGTCTGGTTGGCCTGGATGAGTGAAAAATGGCGGAATTCCGGAGTTCGCTGGGTTTCCTATCTGCTGCAGATCGCTGCCGGGTTCGGCCTGGTGGTTGCCCTGAGAAATCATCCGGATGGGCAGAATCTGCTCATTACCCTGGCCGGAACCGGTTTGACGGCGATCGGTGGCATATATCATTACGTCTGGTCTCGTCGGTATCCGCCGTTACAGATCGGCCGGGTCTTCGGACATTTTGACACCTGCGACCGGAGTGCCGCCCTGGTGTTGCTTTCCGGCTTGTCGGCCGGATTCTTTCAAGCCAGGAGTTTGCTTTACTGGGGCCTGCACCAGATGTCCGGCAACCAGTTCGGAGCCTTCGTCTGTTTGCAGTCAGTTCTTATCAACAGCGCGATCGCGGTGTTGATGGTCCTGGCCTGGAAACGTAACAGTCGGGAGTTGAAGAATGTGGCGATTCTCGTCACCCTGGTGGCGGCGTTCAAGGTTTTTATGATCGATCTTTTCAGCACCAAGGGGATTCCTCTCCTTTTGAGTGTTCTCTCCTTCGGTATTGTCGCGTCGGTTGAGTCGGTTGTTCTGGCCCGATGGCAGAAGCTCGACGCTTTTGCCGGAGAGAGAGAAAAAACTGCCGAAAAAGGGGAAGAGGTGAAAGTTTGAATTCTGCTTCAATCCTTTTTCAGGCGGACGGAGCCCGCAGGGACCTGGTGCCGGGATTGATAGACGAGGGGAGACAGCGGGATCTTCAGTAAGCTTCGGCCGGTTGAAGATTTTATGGTTGTTGTGAGAGGTCTCCCGGCGGAGACAAAAAAGGCGTCGCATTTCTGCGACGCCTTTTTTGTCTGATATGGATGGAACCGCGGTTCCGGCTACCAGGTCTGATCGAGGTCGTTCAGCACGGTCTGGAAGTCCTTTTTAACCGAAGCCAGGATCGCCTGGGCATAGTCCCGGTTGTGAACGCCATTGGTACCGTCATTGCGAACCAGGCGGAAGTTGTAAAGGGCTTTTTCGTAGAGAGTCCAATAGGCCTTGGTGTCGCGTTTCTTTTTGTCGGCTTCTTTCAGCGCGTCTTCAACATTGATCCGCATTTCGCGCAGGTCGGCAATCTCGGCCTTGGTCTCGGAAGACCATTCGTTGAAAATTTCACCGTAGCTGTCATCGTGGCAGTTGTTGCAGGTCTCGCTGGTCGGTCGGTAGATACCTTTGGAAACGCCGGTGTGGCAGTCCTGGCAAACCACCCCGTTGCCCCACATCAGTCCCGGTTCTCCTGCCACGTCCTTGGCGCCGACACCCTTGTTCATGTCGAACTGGGCCTCATGGCAACGTTGGCATTCGGTCACCAGCGGCGCGCCGCTGCCTTCATTTTCCTTGTGGCAGGTAACGCACATATTCATGCGGTCGGTTTTGGTGGACGGATTGTGGACCAGGCCGAAGTGGCAGTCGCGGCATTTGAAGTCAAAGGCTTCAAGATGCATGGAGTGATCAAAATGGGTTCCGCCGACAAAGGTATCGGTGAGGATGTCAGGGAGGCCCTTGTGCTTTCTGAACTCGGGATTTTTAACGTCGTCCAGCAGGCGCATGCGAACGATTTTCATCAACTTGACCCGTTTCCGATAATCCTGGTTGCCCTTGTCCGAATGGCAGAAAAGGCACTGCTGATCGGGGACCAGATCTTTTTTCGGGTTCTCAAGGATTTCGAGCTTTTCTTCCTTGGAGATGGTCAGCTGCATGTAGGTGTCCTTAAGTCCACCCAGTTTTGCCTTGATGTACCCGACGACGCCGGGTCGACCATGGCAATCGAGGCAGGAAACGCCGGCTTCGCCATGTGCGGAATGCTCCCAGGAATCAACTTCGGCCAGCGGGCCGAAACCCTGCGCCGGATGACACATGTGGCAGAACTCGGGCTCAGAGGTCATATGCAGTATCTGGATGTTGACGAATCCGAAGGCGGCGATGAACAGCACACCCAGGAATGTGACAAGCAGGTAGTGACGTTTGCACCAGGCAAAAAGATTTTTCAGGCTGGCCATGGTATCAATCCTTTGTTGGGTGGAATCTATAAAGCAAGAGAGGATTCTCTGGGAGTCTGCTTTATTGGATACAGTATACAATTGTCAGAGCGCACAAAAGTTACCTGATTCTGGGGTTTGATGCAATAAAAAAATGATTGCCGAGCTGTCCGGGCTGATGTCAGGAAATTGCGCGCGGTTGTGCTTTCCGGCATCTGGGCCGAGAGGCGGGACGGCGCAAAAAAAGAGGGATGTGTCGCCACATCCCTCTTTCTCATTTTGTGTCTTTCCCGGTTTAGTGAGCGGCGCCGACCAGCTGCAGGACCTGCTCGGTGAACGGGTTGGCGAAGAGAATGATCATGGCGACGACGAAAACGTAGATAGCCAGGGATTCGATCATTGCCAGGCCGATCATCATGGTGGTCAGGATTTTACCGGAAGCGCCGGGATTGCGGGCAACGCCCTCAACGGCACTCTTGATAGCGAGTCCCTGACCGATACCGGTACCGAAAGAACCGAGACCCATGCCGATACCGGCGGCCAACATGCACCATGCGAAAAATTCCATTGTCTTACTCCTTCTAGTGAAAGGTTTGATTGTCCCTAGATCTGATTAGGGCCGGGTGAATTTAATATCAGTGTGCTTCCTCAAGCGCCCCGGCGATGTAGATCATCGCCAGCAGGGTGAAGACGAAGGTCTGAATGAAGGCGACCAGGACTCCCATCAGCATCATCGGTACCGGCAGCAGGAAGGGAACCAGGCTGAGGAAGATCATCAGCACGATTTCATGTCCGTACATGTTGCCGAAAAGACGCAGCGAGAGGCTCAACGGACGTGCCAGGTGGCCGACAATTTCGATAACGAAGATCAGCGGGGCAAGCCACCAGATCGGCCCCATGAAATGTTTCAGGTACTTGATCCCGTGTTCTTTGAGCCCGACCAGATGGGTCATGGCAAAGACCGTCAGCGCCAGGGCGGCGTTGGTGTTGAGATTGGCGGTCGGCGGGGCAAAGCCGGGAATCAGCGCGATCAGATTGCTGACCAGGATGAACAGGGCAAGGGTGGCTACCAGGGGGAAGTAAGCCTTGCCCTTGGAGCCCATGGTTTCTTCCGCAAGGTTGGAAATGCCCTCGACGACAACTTCCATCAGGTTCTGCAGACCACTCGGGACCTGCTTGATGGATCGGGAAGCCAGCAGGGCGAGGATGATCAGGATCAACATGACCAGCCAGGTATAGAGGACGTGTTCACCTACATGCAGGTGAAGCTCTTCTTTAAGCCAGCCGAAAATAAGAAAGGGATGAGTCATGGTACCGAGGGCTCCTCCGGTTATCTCAAACGTTGCAGGGTTGTGATCAAAATATTTATCAGCACGGTCAAAAGGCCGACCGCAAGTGCCAGGGGATGCAGTTCAAAACGTACCAGCAACAGGTAGACGGCGGCGCCGAGGGTTGCCAGGCGTATCATGTATCCGACCTGGAAGCCGCCAACCGAAGCCTGCTCCGGCCAGTCCAGCATGCGCCGCAGGGTACGGTGTCGCCAGTGGTGTCCGCAGATGGCAACCAGGCCTCCTGCCGCTACACCGAGACTGATCTTTGCCGACAGCCAGGGCAGACTGAACAGTACAAGTAGCCCGAGAATCACCCAGTTGCGCCGAGCCATGCGGCGCAGCAGATCCTCGTCAGGATTCATTGTTGTCCTGGTCGTCCTCCTGTTTCTGTCGGCGCAGTTCACGCTGAGTCAGGATGTAGACATTGCGAAAGCCGGCAATGATACCGATGCCGAGCCATGTCAGAGTCATCCATGGCGTCGTGTCAAGCCACTTGTCAAGGTAGTAACCGAGTGCCAGGCCGATCAAGCAGGCAGCAACCAGGGAAATGCCGACACTCGATAAAAAGCCCAGAGATCTAATAAGTTGGCGTCGGTCTTCGCCCATAGTAAATTGTATACAGCATACAATCTGCCGGAAAACCCGTATTTATTAGCATAGGGGTCGCAGGGGTGTCAATCGTTTTTGCGCCCTGGCGACAGGTGTTGAAACCGCTGTCTCCGGCAGTCGCAGGCTCCTTTATTCAAGAGGTGAGAATCAAAGTGCCGAAAATGCTTTTTCGGCTGCGGCGATGGTGGTGTCCAGGTCTTCCCGGCTATGCGCGGCGCTCATGAATCCGGCCTCGAATTGAGATGGTGCCAGGTTGATCCCGGCTTCAAGCATGGTACTGAAGAAAGCACTGAAGCGGCTGATGTCGCTTTCTGCCGCATCGGCGAAGGTAAATACCGGCCCCGGTTGGAAGTAGGTGCAGAACATGCCACCGACCCGCTGGAAGCAGGTTTGCACCCCGGTTTTTTCAGCCGCGGCGCGCAGCCCGGCTTCCAGGTAGGCGCTTTTTTCTTCGATCATGTCGTAAAATCCATCCTGCTGCAACAGCTTCAGGGTGGCGATACCGGCGCTCATGGCCAGCGGGTTCCCCGACAGGGTGCCGGCCTGGTAGACTCCGCCGTCTGGGGAAAGGTGATCCATGATCTCCTTTTTGCCTCCGAAGGCGCCGACCGGCAGGCCGCCACCGATGATTTTGCCGAGACAGCTCAGGTCTCCGCGGACGCCAAAGCGTTCCTGAGCGCCGCCGTAGGCGACCCGGAAACCGGTCATCACCTCATCAATGATGAGAATGATGCCTTCCCGGTCGCAGAGGCTCCGCAACCCCTCGAGAAAGCCCGGTGCGGGCGGAACACAGCCCATGTTGCCGGCAACGGCCTCGAGAATGATGCAGGCGATCTGATTTTGGTTGGCCGCGGCCAACTGCTCGACGTCGGCGAGGTCGTTGTAGGTGGCGGTCAGGGTGTGTTTGGCAAAATCGGCCGGCACTCCCGGTGAGGTCGGGACGCCGAAGGTTGCCGCGCCGGAGCCGGCTTTGACCAGCAGGGAGTCGGCATGGCCGTGATAGCAGCCGTCGAACTTGAGAATCTTGTCCCGGCCGGTATAGCCACGGGCCAGGCGGATCGCGCTCATGGTCGCTTCGGTGCCGGAAGAAACCATGCGCACCTTTTCCATGTTCGGGTAGGCGTCACGGACCATTTCGGCAAGGATGATTTCCTTTTCAGTCGGCGCGCCGAAAGAAGCGCCGGCAGCAGCGGCCTGCTGGATAGCTTCAACCACCTTGGGGTGACAGTGCCCGAGGATCATCGGGCCCCAGGAGCCGACATAGTCAATGTAGGCATTGCTGTCGGCGTCATAGATGCGTGATCCCGCTGCGCGGCTGATGAACAGGGGGTCGCGATCAACCGACTTGAAGGCCCGTACCGGGCTGTTGACGCCGCCGGGGATGACCTGCTTGGCACGATTGAAGAGAGCGGATGATGTCTGCTGTGTCATGACGAACCCTTTCCGGGGAGCGGTGGCTGAGAATTGAGATTGGCTGTTGCCGTGCGGCGTGAGCCGATGGGGTCTGCTTAGCACAGCCCTCCGGGGCTGTCAAGCAGACTCAATCGGCAGGTGCGCCGGTCTTCCGCGGTTGCCTGGAGAGGATCTTGCGTTGGTGCGCGGTCGCGTTTTCAAGTCGCTGAAAGAGCTCGCGCAAACGGTCGAGATGGTTGGTCAGCTGTTCGTTCTGCTGGCGCAGTTTTTCGGTGCTGTGCATAGAGAGAGGGTCAGTCCTGTCGGCGCATCTGCGCCAGTTGTTCGATCAGCAGCCGGCCTTCCTGCTCCCGGTCTCTCAGTGCGGCGAAGATCCTGCCGGCCATGGCGTTGATCCGCCCGGTCATGCGGCTGATCTGTCGGGTCCCCTGTTGCTGGCATTCGGCGGCGATGGTGACGTTTGCCGTCTGGGACTCGACCTCATCCATGGCGACAACGATTCGCCGGGTTCCGCGGGCCTGTTCCCGGATGGCGAGCAGGCACTGGCTGCTCAGGTCCTTCAATTCGGAGATGGTCTGGTTCAGGGCGAGGCTGCCGTCGGCCTGCTCGGAGGTGGCATGGCGGATTTTTTCGGCCATCTCGCCGGCCAGGGTGGCCTGATTCAGGATGCTGTCGAGACGTCCGCTGGTCTGTTCACCGAGACGAAGCTCCTCGTTGACGAGGGTACGGGTTTTGCGGAAGTCGTCGGTCATGGCCCGCGTTGCCCGGGTGATCTGGCCGACCAGGGTTTCGATTCCGGCAGCGGAAATGTTGGTTTCCCCGGCCAGAGCACGGATTTCGTCGGCGACGATCGCAAAGGGACGGCCATGATCGCCCGCCTGCGCGGCAATAATGGCGGCATTCAGTGCCAGCAGGGATGTGCGATCGTTGATGTCGTGAATGCTGGTGACCATCTGTTCGATTTTGTCACCCAGTTGCGTCAGTCGTGCGATGGTGATTTCACCGGCATCGAGAGCGCCGGAGATCTTGTGAAGTCCGGCGAGAGTTTTCTCGATTTCGGCAACACCGATGTTGGCTTCCTGTCGTACCGTTTCGCTCAGGTGTCGGGACTGGTCTGCGTGGCGATCGATCTCGCCGGAGGCGGCTGACATTTCGGCAGAAATGCCGGCGACCCGCTCCATGTGCTCGGCAAGCAGGGTCATGTTTTCCGAGAGCTGGGCGGCGGTGGTCGATATCTCCTGGGTGGCGGAACAGGTTTCGGTGACTCGCTCGCCGGTCGTCTGGGCTGCTGCCGTGACTTTGCCGGCAGTATTGGCGGCGTTGTCGGTTTCCTCATGCAGGGCCTGGTTGAGTTGCAAGTACTCATCACGGAAACGGGCCAGCTCGGAAAAGGTGTCCCGCAGGGCGCGGGCCAGCTGGTCACTTCGGTCGAGCAGTGTGAGGCGGTCGATCAGGGCTGAAACCTGGTTGGCGAATAATTGCACCGTTTCGAGATCTGCCTGGTCGAGGGCGATGCGTCGTTGCTTGTTGTCAACTCCGAACAGTGCCACCGGTTGTCCCCGGGAAATGATCGGACAGACGATAAAACTGCGCGAACGCAGTTGCGGCAACTCGGCCAGGGGCGCCCTCAGATGGAGCTCTGCGGGCAGGGCGACGATATCATCGACCAGCAACGCGCGGCGTTGGTCGGCACACTGCTTCAGGATCCCGGCCCGATGGTCGAAGGGGAGCGGGCGGTTGATGGCCTTGGTCGGACTGCCGTGGCTGGCGGCCAGTTCGGTTTCGGTTCCACACTCATTAAGCAGCAACAGGTTGACCCGGTCGAAGCCAAAGACTTTGTGCAGGTTCTCGGCGGCCAGTAGCATGACTTCGCGAGGGTCGAGAGACTGTCCCATGAGGTGTGTGCCGGCGTGGAAGCTATGGATGAGGTCGATTTGCTGCCTGCGCAGTTCGGCCAATTGTTGCCGGTGGTGCTGTTGCTGCTGCGCGAGTTCTTCCCTGAGTGTCTGCTGCCATTGCCCGAGGAGCTGTCTTCGCTGCCAGCCGAAGACAGCCAGGGTGCCGCAGATGGTCATCAGGGCCGGGCCGATGGCCGGCGCGGTTGTCATCAAGATCGCCCAAGTCAGGCCGGGCAGTGCCCCGGCGAGCAGAGGGAAGATGGCCGCAGGAGAAAAGAATGACGTTGGCCGGTGGGGGGGCCTCTCTTCCTCGATTTTCTGGAAGGGATGTATTCTTACGTGCTCGTCAATCATTAATAGGGGACCAGATCTGATATTTTTCTGCAACTCTATTTTTAAAAAACAATGTTTGCAAGTAAAAAATTGTTCAATCAAGCAGTGTGTGTATTGCCGAAGAAAACAGCAAAACGCATAAAAATAATGTATTTTAAGATTGTTTATCTATGGGATCGGTTTTGTCGAAGGGGTCCGAGGGGGTTTGTGCAATTTGGTAAAAATGGCGCTAAAGTATATTAATATAAATCTGTTTTATTTTATATTGACCTGAACGTAAAGGTCGTATATAAGCCTGATGAACAAGTTGAAATATGCGCGTCGGGAGGGGCCCGGCGGTTGGTGATGATTTATAGCAAAGGAGTTGGCAGGATGAAACAATTGTCAGTGGTTGGAGCGGCAGTTCTGTTGGTGCTCGGGGTGGCGGCATCTTCCTTCGGTGCCGGGTTTGCGGTTATTGAGCAGAGTGTGTCGGGCCTCGGTAATGCTTTCGCCGGTGCTGCGGCGTCGGCTGAAGACCCGACGACGATCTTTTACAATCCCGCGGGAATGACTCGTCTTAAAGGTCAGCAGGCGACAGCCGGTATGCATGTCATTTTTCCACAGAGCGATTTCAAGGATGACGGGTCCTCGGCCGTTTCGCCTCTGCTTGGCGGCGGCGCTCTGACCGGAGGTGATGGCGGTAACGGTGGTGAGGCGGTCGTGGTGCCAAATGCGTATTACAGCATTAATTTTGACAATGGTTGGGTGGCCGGTCTCGGCATCAACTCTCCCTATGGGCTGGTCACGGAATGGGGTGACGGCTGGCAGGGGCGTTATCACGCCCTGCGTTCCGATGTGTTGACGGTGAATATCAACCCTTCGGTTGCTTACAAGGTCAATGATCATTTCAGTGTCGGTGTCGGTGTCAGTGCCCAGTATGTCGATGCCGAATTGTCTCAGGCAATCGATTTCGGGTCCATTGCCTATGCCACGTCCGGCTTTAACTCGGCTTTGAGTGGGCTGCCGCAAAATCGGGACGGCAAGGTGACCCTGGAAGCCGATGACTGGGCTTACGGGTTCAATCTCGGTGCCCTGATCGAGGTGGATGAAAATACCCGCTTCGGGATCGCTTATCGTTCTGAGATCAGTTACACGGCGGAGGGTGATGCCGACTACGAGGTGCCGAACGTGATCAGTGGTGACCCTTTGCTTGACGGTGGAATTAAGGCCGCTTTCAGCGATGTGGCCGCCAAGGCGGATCTGGACCTGCCGGCAACCGCCTCGGCAAGTGTCTACCACCGTTTCAACGATCAGTGGGCGGTGATGGCCGATGCCACCTGGACGGAATGGAGCAGCTTTGACGAGTTGCGGGTGAAATTCGCCGATGGCCGCGCCGATGCCGTTACGACCGAGAACTGGAATGATTCCTGGCGCTATTCGGCCGGACTGACGTACAGCCCGAGCGAGGCACTCGACCTGCGCTTCGGCCTGGCTTACGATGAGACGCCGATTCCGGATGACTATCGGACGCCGAGGATTCCGGGCGACAACCGTATCTGGGTCGCGACCGGTCTCGGTTATGCCTGGACAAGTTTCAAGCTTGATGTCGGCTACGCCCACCTGTTTGTTGATAATGCCCGGAGCAATCGTCAGGCCGGAGTCGATCCTCTCAATGGAGAAGATTTCTTCAAGGGGACTTTGTCGGGCGAGTACGAGAGTTCTGTCGATATTGCCAGTGTGCAGTTGACTTACTTGTTCTGATCCAGTGTTCGATCGGTCGCCCGAATGTTGGGCGGCCGATCGGTCCTGCCGGAGACATGAAGAGCCGTGTCTTGGTATCGTTCTGACAGCGGCGTCCAGGGTTGCTGTGCCGGGGTGTTGCGGGGGACCGTCCTGACCGGCTAAATCTTTTGAATAATGGCATAAATTTTCATGTTCCGATTGCTTTGTCCGGTGTTCGGGATAATGTATCAAAAGGTGTTTTAAATTGTGCTTGACGTGAACGTAAAGGTAAGGTAGAAAGTAGCTATGGAGCCGATGATGAAGACTGAGCCGTTGAACCTGCCGTTTCCTTCCGTGCCCGCCATGTTGCGTGATTGCGGTGAGCGTTTTCGTGACCGTGATGCCCTCAGCTACAAAAAGGATGGGCAATGGAAATCGCTCAGTTACGGCCAGTTTTACCAGCGGGTGCTGATGGCGGCTCGTGGTCTCGGCAAGCTGGGAGTTGAGCCGGGCGAGAAGGTTGCAATCCTGTCGGAAAACAGGGCCGGCTGGATCATTGCCGATCTCGGTATTCTCTGTGCCCGGGCCGTGACCGTGCCGATCTATGCTACCAATACCGCGGCCCAGGTATCTTATGTGCTGCAACATTCCGGAGCGCGTATCGTCTTTGTCTCCAATCGCCTGCAGTACGATAAATTACTCGCGGTCCGTGATCAGCTGCCCGAGTTGGAAACGGTGATCGCTTTTGAACGCTTCATCGGCGACAAAAGTTTGCCGGTCTTCCATCTCTACCAGCTTTCCGAAATCTCTCATCCTATCAGTGTCGCCGAGCAACAGCAGATCGAGACGCAAATGGCGGAAATCGGGCCGGACGACCTGTTGACCCTGATCTACACTTCGGGAACGACCGGGGTTCCCAAGGGGGTCATGCTGACCCACGCCAACTTTCTGATCGATGCCCGGATCGGTCTCGATCGTCTCGGTGGCCGGAACAGCCGGGAGACATTTCTCAGTTTTCTTCCCCTGAGTCATGTTCTGGAGCGGACGGCCGGGTATTACGCCGCCCTGATGAGCGGCAGCCGGATCGCCTTTGCCGAGAGTGTCGACAAGGTGGTGGAGAATATTGTCGAGGTGCAGCCGACGGCGATGGTCAGTGTGCCGCGCCTGTTTGAAAAAATCTATTCGAGAATTTACGAAAATGTCCACCTGATGTCGCCGCCCAAGCGCAAGCTGTTTCACAAGGCGGTCGAGGTCGGTCGTCAGTATGTCTATCGTCGTTATATCGAGAGGAAACCGACCGGGTTGCTCGGCGCCAAATACCGTTTTTACGATCGTCTGATCTTTGCCAAGATTCGTCAGAAGTTCGGCGGTCAGCTGAAATTTTTTATCAGCGGTGGGGCACCGCTCGACAAAACCATCAACGAGTTTCTGTGGATTATCGGTATCCCGGCTTTCGAAGGATATGGCCTGACCGAGACCAGTCCGGCGATTACTCTCAGCAGTCTTGAGCAGAACCGCTTCGGTTCGGTCGGTCGGCCGTTGGAGCATACCGAGGTGAAGCTGGCCGAGGATGGTGAACTGCTGGTTCGGGGGCCGCAGGTGATGAGGGGCTACTACCGTAATGAAAAGGCGACCTCCGAGGCGATGGAAGACGGTTGGTTCAAAACCGGTGATATCGCCCGTATCGACGAGGATGGCTACGTCTATATCGTTGATCGCAAGAAGGAGATCATTGTCACCGCCGGCGGCAAGAATATCGCACCGCAACCGCTGGAAAACGAATTGAAGCTCGACAAGTACATTTCCCAGGCCTATGTCTACGGCGATCGCAAACCCTACCTGGTGGCACTGATCACCCCCAATCTGGAGCGTTTGATTGAGCTGGGCCACGAGAAAAATCTGGATTATTTCGACATTGAAGAATTGGTTGCCAACGAGAAGGTGCGGGCGGTTTTTGCCGAACGCATTGAGCAGTTCAACGGAAAGCTGCCGTCCTACGAGACGATCAAGAAATTCGTGCTTTTGCCGCGTGATTTTTCGGTGGAAGGGGGCGAGCTCACTCCGACCCTGAAGCTGAAGCGCAAAGTTATCTATGAAAAGTACCGTGAGCGGATCGAATCCCTCTACGATCAGAACGGGACGACCGCAAATCAGAACCACCAAGGAGAAACAGCATGAGGCAGATTAATCGGGTTGCCGTACTTGGCGCCGGTGTCATGGGGGCGACCATCGCCGCTCACCTGGCCAATGCCGGTCTGGAAGTCGAATTGCTCGACATCGTTCCACGTGAGCTGGAAGAAAACGAAAAGGCTGCGGGACTTACCCTGGCGGATGAAAAGGTTCGCAACCGGATTGCGACGGCAGGACTGAAGGGGCTGATGAAAATGAAGCCCGCGCCCTTCTATCTGAAAGACTACGCGGCCCAGATCCGGCCCGGTAACTTCGAGGATCACCTTGATCGTCTCAAGGAGTGTGACTGGGTGGTGGAGGTGGTCATCGAGCACCTGCCGATCAAACTGCAGCTGCTGGAAAAGATCACTCCCTTCATCAAGGAGAGTGCGGTTCTTTCCAGCAATACTTCAGGCTTGTCCATCAATGCCATGGCTGATGCCCTGCCTGAGACATTGCGGCGGCGATTCATTGTGACCCACTTTTTCAACCCGCCACGTTACATGCGCCTGTTGGAGGTTGTCGGTTGTCGGGATGCGGATCCGCAGGTTGTTTCCGAGATGGCAGAGTTTCTTTCCTGCCGGCTCGGCAAGGGGATTGTCCATGCCAAGGACACCCCCAATTTCATTGCCAACCGGATCGGGGTCTACGCCATCTACAAGGGCATCCAGCACATGATGGAGATGGACCTGGGGATTGAGGAGGTTGATGCGATTGCCGGTCCGGCCACCGCCCGACCCAAGTCGGCCGCCTTCCGGACCGCCGACCTGGTCGGCAACGACACCCTGGTGCATGTCGGCAACAATTCTTACGAGCTGCTGCCGGACGACGAAGAGCGCGAGGTGTTCAAGGTTCCCGAGTTCATGCAGCAGATGATCGAGAAGAACCTGCTCGGCAACAAGACCAGGGGCGGTTTCTACAAGAAGACCAAGGATGAGAACGGTAAGCGGGTGATTCTCGCCTACGACTGGCGGACCGGCGAGTACCAGCCGGCCAGGCGGCCGAAGTTTCCTTCGGTCGAGGCGGTCAAGCAGGTCGATGATCCGGCCCGGCGGCTGCGCGAGGTGGTGAATGGCAAGGACCAGGGTGCTGAGTACGCCTGGCGAACCCTGCGCGACACTCTGATTTACACTGTCAATCGTATCCCCGAGATTGCCGACGACGTGGTCAATATCGACAATGCCATGAAGTGGGGCTTCAACTGGGAGATCGGCCCCTTCGAGATGCTCGATGCCATCGGCGTGCCGGCCTTTGTCGCGCGGGCGAAGAAGGACGGGGTCGCAGTTCCCGAGTCCCTGGAAGGGATCGAGTGTTTCTACCGCTTCAACGAGCGCGGCGAGCGGGAATATTTCGATTTCGCCAGCCGCGGCTACCTGGTGCGCGAGATTCCCGCCGGCCAGGTCGATCTCGAGGTGATCCGCCGCAGCGGCGGCGTGGTGGAGAAGAACGCCGGTGCTTCCCTGCTCGATCTCGGCGACGGGGTCTTCTGCCTCGAGTTTCATTCGAAGATGAACAGCATCAGCGGCGACATCCTCTCCCTGACCCAGAAGGCGGTCAAGCGCGCCGAACGCGAGGGGGTGGCCCTGGTGGTCGGCAACGAGGGACCCAATTTCTCGGTCGGCGCCAACCTGATGCTGCTCGCCGTGGCTCTGGCCGAAGGCGCCTTCGAGGATATCGACCTGATGGTGCGCCAGTTCCAGAAGGCGACCATGGCCCTGAAATACGCCAAGGTGCCGACCGTGGTCGCGCCCTTCGGCATGACTCTGGGCGGCGGCGCCGAATACACTCTGCACGCCGCCGCGGTGGTGGCCCATGCCGAGACCTACATGGGCCTGGTCGAGATCGGGGTCGGGCTGATTCCGGCCGGCGGCGGCACCAAGGAGATGTGTCTGCGGGCGGTCGAACTGGCGACCCGCAACGGCACTGATGTCACCCCCTTCCTGTTCAAGCATTTCCAGCAGATCGGCATGGCCAAGGTCGCCATGGGGGCTATGGAACTGTTCGACATGAACTACCTGCGCCGCGGTGATTCGGTGACCATGGACAAGAGCCGGCAGATCGCCGATGCCAAGCAGAAGGCCCTGGCGCTGGCAGCCAATTATCGTCCGCCGCGTCCGGCCCAGAATATTCCGGCACCGGGGCGTTCGGTGGCGGCCAGTATCAAGAGCCAGCTCTGGAATATGCGCCTGGGCGGTTTCGTGACCGAGTACGAAGAACAACTCGGCGGCGTTATTGCCGATGTTATCTGCGGCGGAGATGTTCCGGCCGGTACGCCGATCAGCGAGGATTACCTGCTCAAGCTCGAGCGCGAGGCGTTCCTCAAGCTCTGTGGCCAGAAGAAGACCGCCGAACGGATTCAGCACATGCTGAAGAAGGGTAAGCCGCTGCGGAACTAGAGCGCCTTTAACGGAGAGGCGCAGAGATAAAAGAGGGCGCAGAGAACATCACAAAGCACGGGACACGATAAGGTTCATTGCAGACTCTCCGTCCTCTGCGTCTCTGCGTTAAAAACAGAACTAAAAAGTTTATCCTTTATGGAGGACAACATGAACACCGCATACATTCTGGCAGCGTACCGGACTCCCGGTTGTCGGGCGAAAAAGGGAAAATTCAAGGACATGCGCCCCGATGACCTTGCCGCCGAAGCGATTCGCGGTCTGGTTGAGCGGACCGGGGTTGACTCGGGAACGATTGATGACGTCATCCTCGGCTGTGCCTTCCCGGAAGGGGAGCAGGGGATGAATATGGCCAAGGTTGCCGCCAGCCGGGCCGGGTTGCCCTGTTCGGTACCTGGTATGACCATCAACCGCTTCTGCTCTTCAGGTCTGCAGAGTATTGCCATGGCGGCTGAGCGGATCATGGCCGGTTTCGCCGATTGCATTATCGCCGGTGGCGCCGAGTCGATGACCATGATTCCCATGGGGGGAGGCAAGTACAGCGCCAACCCCGGGCTGGTCGGTAGCTGGCCGGAATCCTATGCCAGCATGGGTATCACCGCCGAATTGGTGGCGGAAAAGTACGGGATCGACCGCGAGGACCAGGACCGGTTTGCCCTCGCCAGTCACCAAAAGGCGGCGGCTGCCATTGAGGCGGGACGTTTTACCGATGAGATTCTGCCGATCGAGGTCGAGCATGTTGCGATGGTTGACAACAAGCTGCAGAAACAGCTTGAGACGGTGGCCATCGATGATGGTGTCAGGGTTGATACCAGTCTCGAAGGGTTGGCGAAGCTGAAGCCCGCCTTCCGTCTCGGAGGTTCTGTGACCGCCGGCAATTCTTCGCAGATGACCGATGGTGCCGCCGCCACGCTGGTGGTCTCGGAAAAGTTCCTCAAGCAGCTCGGCAAGGATCCGGTTGCCCGTTTCGTTGCCTTTGCCGTCCGTGGAGTGGCGCCGGAACTGATGGGCATCGGTCCGGTTGAAGCGATTCCTGCCGCTGTGGAGATGGCGGGTCTGAAGCAGGGTGATATCGATCTGCTGGAACTGAACGAGGCCTTTGCGGCCCAGTCCCTGGCAGTATTGCGGGAACTGAAGCTCGATCCGGAGATCGTCAACGTCAATGGCGGTGCCATCGCCCTCGGTCATCCTCTCGGCTGTACCGGTGCCAAGCTGACCGCCACCCTGCTCAATGAACTCGGCCGTCGCGGCGGCAAGTACGGCATGGTTTCCATGTGTATCGGCGGCGGCATGGGCGGTGCTGGGATCTTCGAGAAGCTTTAAAAACTTTTGGGCCACCAAGGCTCCAAGGCGCCAAGGAAAAGCAAAACCAGAAACTATTTGGAGTTAACACCCAGCAGATTGAAGATTTTCTTGGTGTCCTTGGCGTCTTGAGTGAGCGAAGCGAACGGGCGGCTAAAGATTTTCTGATTTTATAAATCAACGAAGAAACAGGAGAAAAGAGGATGAAAATGGACCGCAAAATACTCAAGGGCGGTGAATACCTGATTACCGAGACCGGGTGTGAAGATGTTTTTACCCCGGAGGATTTTACCGACGAACAGCGCCAGATCGGCGAGACCACCGAGCAGTTCGTGGCCAATGAGATTGCCCCGCATATCGAGGAAATCGATGGCGGCAATTTTGACCTGGTGGTCGAGGGTATGGCCAAGGCCGGTGAACTCGGGCTGCTGATGATCGATGCTCCCGAGGAGTACGGCGGCCTGGAGCTTGACAAGGCAACCAGCATGCTGGTCGGCGAGAAGATTGCCCCTGCGGGATCATTCTCGGTTGCCTATGCCGCTCATACCGGTATCGGTACCCTGCCGCTGGTCTATTACGGTACTGCAGAGCAGAAAGAGAAATATCTCGAAAAGATCATTACCGGAGAATGGTGCGCCGCCTACTGCCTGACCGAGCCCGGTTCCGGTTCCGACGCTCTCGGCGCCCAGGCGACAGCGACCCTTTCCGAGGACGGCAAGCACTACATCCTCAACGGCACCAAGCAGTTTATCACCAACGGTGGTTTCGCCAAGCTCTACACGGTCTTTGCCAAGATTGACAAGGAGCATTTCACCGCCTTCCTGGTTGAGCGGGATTTTGAGGGTCTGGTGGTCGGCGCCGAGGAGAAGAAACTCGGCATCAAGGGCTCCTCGACTACCCAGATCATCCTCGACAATTGCAAGGTTCCGGTTGAGAACGTCCTTGGCGAGATCGGCAAAGGTCACAAGATTGCCTTTAACGTCCTCAATGTCGGGCGTTTCAAGTTGGGGGCCGGGGTGACCGGAGCCGCCAAGATGGCCCTGGTAGAGGCAATCCGCTATGCCAATGAACGCAAGCAGTTCGGTCAGCCGATCAGTTCCTTCGGCGCCATCCAGGAGAAGATCGCTGACCTGACCGCCGATATTTTCGCCTCTGAATCCCTGATTTACCGCCTGGCCGGCCTGCTTGACACCAAGCTGGCCACCCTCGACAAGTCGATCGACAACTATTACGAGGAATACCAGAAGGGGATTGAAGAGTACGCTCCCGAGTGTGCCATCGCCAAGGTCTTCTGTTCCGAAGTGCTGGCCCGGACCGTGGATGAGGTGGTGCAGATCCACGGCGGCTACGGATATGTTGCCGAGTACCCCGCCGAACGCTTCTACCGTGATGAGCGGATCAACCGGATTTTCGAGGGGACCAACGAGGTCAATCGGATGCTGATTCCGGGGATGATCCTGCGCAAGGCGATGAAAGGGGAGCTGCCGTTGCAGGCCGAGGCGATGAAGGCCTTCGAGTCGCTGATGACGCCGAGCTTCGAGGAGCTGGACGAGTCAGATCCCTTTGCCGCCGAGAAACAGCTGCTGGCCAATCTCAAGACCCTGTTCCTGATTCTTTCCGGCGCCGGGGTGCAGAAATACATGAATAAACTGGTCGACGAACAGGAAATCCTGATGGCGGCGGCCGACCTGGCGATTCAGATCTTCGCCATTGAAAGTGCCCTGTTGCGTGCCGAGAAAATTTCCCCCGCGGTGACCGAACGCAAACGTGAGCTGCTCAGGGCCGCAGTCAAGGTTTTCTGTTTTAATGCCGCCGAAATCGCCGGCAGCGCCGCGAAGCGGGGTGCTTATTATATCGAGGAAGGGGATACCCTGACCATGATCCTTTCCGGCGTGCGTCGCTTCAGCAAATATGACGCCAGCGGTTTGCTGCAGGCCAAACGGGCCCTTGCGGCAGCAGCAATCGAAGACGAGAAGTATCTGTTTTAAGCCGGCAGCCGATAAGGGGGCACCTGCCCCCTTATCGGCTGCCTCACGGCTTTCCCCTGCTGCCTGCATTGGATATTGCAGTAATCACATGACCGCCATCGTCCAGCATACTTTCGATACGCCGTACCCGGTTGGCGAAGTACACTGCTACAGTGCCGAACTGAACGGAGAGTTGACCCTGTTTGATACCGGCCCGCCCTTTCCGGAGGTGAAGGCGGCGCTCAGGGAACAGCTTGATCTTCCGCGGTTGCGCCAGGTTTTCTGCACCCATTGCCATGTCGATCATTACGGTCTGGCGGCCTGGCTGGAAGAGGAATACGGGGCGACCATTTATGTACCCTATCGGGATGCGTTGAAAATCAAGCGCCACGCCGAACGGTTGCCGGCCATCGGCGAACTGCTCTACCAGAGCGGCTTCTCCCGTGACTACATTGAGAGCTACCGCAGCATCATGGAGGACGGAACAGTTTTTCCACGATTTCCGCGGCGGATGGAGGTGGTCGAGGAGTCTGATTTGCCGGAGCGGCTCGGTTTTGAGGTTCTTCCCTGCCCGGGTCATTCCCAGTCCGACCTGATCTATGCCACAGATAGCTGGGCGGTTACCGGGGATGTGCTGCTGGAGGGAATATTTCAGTCGCCGTTGTTTGATGTCGATCTGGAAACCGGAGAGCGGTTCAACAACTATCAGGCCTACTGTTGCTCCCTGGCCAATCTCGGCCGGTTGCGTGGTCGTCGGATTTGTCCCGGTCACCGCAGGACAGTGGCCAGTGTCGACGGGGTGATTCTCTTCTACATCGGCAAATTGCTGGAACGGACTGCCCGTGTACTCCCGCAGTTGGGAGAAGGCAATCTGGCAGAAATTGTCCAGCGGTTGTTCGGTGAGATGGCGAGCAACCCGTTTCACCTCTATCTGAAGGCCTCGGAAGTGGCGTTCATGCAGGATTTCCTGGCCGATCCCGGGCGTCTGAAAGCCGCCTTGCAAGGAATTGGCTTGTTTGCGCCGCTGGAAGATGCGTTTGCGCGGGTGGTTAGGTGAAAACCTGGTTTTGCCGCCAAGACGCCAAGGGCGCCAAGAAGGTCAAAAACTCATTTAACGGAGAGGCGGAGAGGAGCAGAGAAGGAGAGGAAATTTTTTGGGTTTAAAACCAAAATCGTTTTTGGTTTTCTCTGCGTCCTCTCCCTCTCTGCGACTCTCCGTTAAAAAAAGGTTTTCTTGGCGCCCTTGGCGCCTTGGCGGCCAAAAGATTTGAATTGAAGGATTTCGATATGACCGACCCCCTGTTCCAACCGTTGACCATCGGCTCTCTGCAGTTGAAGAACCGTATCATCATGCCGGCCATGCATCTGAACATGGCCGATGATTATCGGGTTTCCGAGCAGTTGCTGGCCTTTTATGCCGAGCGGGCTGCCGGAGGGGCGGGACTGATCAGTTGTGGTTATGCCAGTGTTGATGTGTTGGCGGCGCATCCAGGGCATATCGGCGCCCATGACGACGCTTTTATCCCCGGGCTGAAACGGCTGGCCGAAACCATCCAGGCCGGCGGAGCCCGGGCCGCACTGCAGATCAATCATGCCGGGCGCTATAATCATTCCATGCTGACCGGTGGCAAACAGCCGGTCGCGCCCTCGGCGGTACCGTCGAGGATGACCGGCGAGACGCCGCGCGAGCTGAGTATCGATGAAATCGAAGAATTGATCAACGCCTTTGCCGAAGCCGCCCGGCGGGTGGCCGAAGCGGGGTTCGATGCTGTCGAAGTCCTGGCCGGGACCGGTTACATCATCAGTTCCTTTCTTTCTCCCCTGACCAACCGTCGCGAGGATGCCTGGGGCGGAACGCGGGAGAACCGGATGCGATTCGGTCTCGAAGTGGTCCGGCGGGTCAAGCTGGCCAGCGGACTGCCGCTGATCGTACGCCTCAACGGCAACGACTTCATGCCCCAGGGGATTGGTCGTGAAACACTGCAGCAGTTCGCCGCCGCGCTGGTTGAGGCCGGGGCCGATGCCCTGAGCATTAATGTCGGCTGGCATGAGGCGCAGATGCCGCAGATCGTGACCAAGGTTCCGCGCGGAGCTTTTGCCTACCTGGCTCGCGGCATCCGCGAGCGGGTCGCGGTGCCGGTCATCGCCGGACACCGGATTAATGATCCGGGCAACGCCCGGGAACTTCTTGACCAGGGTTGGTGCGACGCGGTGGCCATGGGGCGGGCGTTGATTGCCGATCCACAGCTGCCGAACAAGGCGCTGCGGGGGCGGGAGGAAGAGATTATCCACTGTGTTGCCTGCGGGCAGGGGTGCTTTGATGCCCTGTTCCGTTTTCAGCATGTTGAGTGCCTCTGCAATCCACGCGCCGGTCACGAGCTGGAAGCCTCGCCACAGTCGATGCAGCCGCAGCGGGTGTTGGTGGTCGGTGGAGGCGCCGGCGGTATGACAGCTGCCATCGCCGCGGCGCGCCAGGGTCACCGGGTTACTCTCTACGAGGCAGAATCGAGGCTTGGGGGGCAACTCGATCTGGCCGGGGCACCTCCCGGTCGGGAGGAATTTTCGCTTCTCGCCCGGGATCTGGCGCGGCAGGTCGGTGAGGCTGGAGTTGAGGTGGTCCTCGGTCGTAGGGTTGACGCTGAACTGTTGCGTCGGGAGGCCCCCGACCGGGTAGTTCTTGCCACCGGTGGTTGCCCGCAGGCGCCACCGATTCCTGGTTGTGACCTGCCGCACGTGATTCAGGCCTGGGATCTGCTCCGCGGGAAGGTGTCAACCGGCGGCAGAGTTGTCATCATCGGTGGTGGCTCAGTTGGTGTCGAGTCGGCCCTGCTGCTTGCAGAGCAGGGGACTCTGCCGGCTGAAACTCTCAAATTCCTGCTGGTGCATCGGGCCGAAGACCCTGAAGAGCTTTATCGGTTGGCGACCTCCGGCAGCAAGCAGGTCACCCTGATTGAAATGCTTGACAAGCTGGGGCGCAATTTCGGCAAAACCACCCGCTGGACCATGCTGCAGGACCTGAAACGTTACGGAGTCCAGTGCCGTACCGGTGCCAAGGTCGAGGCGATCACAGAAGAAGGGGTGGTGGTGACCGGAGAGACAGGGCCGGAATTGCTGCCGGCCGATACGGTCGTGATGGCGGTTGGAACCCGAGCTGACAATCCGTTGCAGCAGGTCTGCGAGGATCTTGGCATTGCCTGTCGGGTGATCGGTGACGCGAACAAGCCGGCGATGGTTTTTGATGCCGTCCACCAGGGTTACCGGGCCGGGCGGGAGGTCGCATGAAGGGCTTTGCATCGCTGCCCGGGTTGCTCACCGGGGCTCGCCGGTCGCGATTCCGCCTCTGGTTGCTGAACCTGATGCTCGGTCGTATGATTCCTTTCAACCGGCCGCATGGTGTCCGGGTGCTGTCTCTCGATGAAAACCGGGTGCAGACCACGGCACCTTACCGGAAACGTAATCAAAATCATCTGCGTGGCATCCACGCCTGCTGTATTGCCACGGTGGCGGAGTTCTCCTCGGGTCTGCTGTTTCTCTCCAGGCTCAACCCGAACCGTTATCGGCTGATCATGGCCAAGCTGGAGATCGATTACCACTTCCAGGCCAAGGGGGCAATCGTCGCGACGACCAGCTTGACTGACGAAGAGTTGAAGGCACGGGTTCTTAAACCACTGGCGGATGTGGATAAAATACAGACCACGTTGCCGACCGAGGTGCATGATCGGCAGGGGCGGCTGGTCGCTACCGCGCTGGTTACCTGGCAGATCAAGTCCTGGGACAAGGTGCGAACCAGGGTCGACTGACCCTGTTGTTTGCTGCTTTTTATTTATGTCTGGCTTCGTGTGGAATCCGCTGCCAGGCGACATTCTAGCCGGCTCCAGGGGGGCCAGGAGGTGGAGATGAAGAGGCTCGTCGTAATGCTGGTTCTGTTTCTGGGTTGGGCAGGGATGGCCCAGGCGATTGAAGTGGCCGGTGTCAAGCTCGCCCCGCAGGTGCAGGTTGCCGGTGAAACCCTCAATCTCAATGGCTATGGCATCCGCAAGAAATTCTTTTTCAAGATCTACGTCGGTTCACTCTATACGGCGCAGAAGGTGGCCAGTGCCGAGCAGGCTGTCAAGGCTCCGGGCGGCAAGCTGATCCGCATGGATTTTCTTTACAGCAAGGTGGCCAAACACAAAATTGTCGACGCCTTTGCCGAAGGGTTTGAAAATAACAGCCCCGAGATGGCGGACAGTGCAGCCGCCAAGGCCTTCCTCAATTGGTTTGATGCCGATTTTATCGAAGGGGATCAGGTGGATCTGGCCATCGCTGCCGATGGTACGGTCAGCGTCAGTCACAACGGCCGTCCCCTCGGTAGTGTCATGTCTCCCGAACTTGCCCGCGGCGTACTGCTGATCTATCTCGGCAAAGACCCGGCCGATGACGATATGAAGGACGGGATGCTCGGCCGGGATTGATAAGACCATTCTCCCAGGTACCGTTCCGGACCTCTCTCCATCCTGAATGCTAATAGATTCAGGTCCATGTCTCCGGTACGTTACTCTCCTTGTTATGGGGGCCGATTCGGCCCCCGCTTTTTTACTGAATTCAAGTCTGTTTTGTCACGAGCCCCAGGGACACAGAAGATAATTGCAGATCCTTTTTATGCAACGGTGGGTGATGAAACCTTCCGTTTAGTCTTCTTCCATGTCTCCGCCACTCGGTGGCCAGCTGCTTTTGGCTATATTTCGAAAGGTACAGCCAATGCTCCTGTTTAATCCGCACGACGACCATCGTAACCATGCCGATGCCCGCTCACGGCAGATCGTCGAGAAGGCCATTGCTTTCTTCGAAAAGAAAGGCTTGAAGAAGATCAAGGAAGACGACCAGGCGATGGTCTGGTACGAGGACTTTCTCGAATTCGTCAAAGAAGAGGAGATCTTTGCCGATTTGCTTACTCCGCAAGCGTATGCTGGCGAGAATGGTCGTTGGGATATGTGGCGGATCAGCCATTTCAACGAAGTGCTGGCTTTCTATGGACTCTGCTACTGGTACACTTGGCAGGTCAGCATTCTCGGCCTGGGGCCAATCTGGATGGGGGAGAACGAGGCCGTCAAGCGGCGTGCCGCGAAATTGCTACGGGATGGGGGGATCTTTGCCTTCGGTCTGTCGGAGCAGGAGCACGGCGCCGATCTTTACAGCTCCGAGATGACTCTGGTGCCGCAGGCCAATGGGACCTTTCTGGCCCGCGGCCGCAAATACTATATCGGTAACGGCAACTGCGCGGCACTGGTTTCGACCTTCGGCAAGATCGAGGGGAGCGGCGAGTATGTCTTCTTTGTCGTTGAAAGCGACCATCCGGCCTACGAATGTGTGCGGAAGATTGACACTTCGGGGGTACGCCAGGCTTATGTCGCCGAGTACGCCCTGCATGATTATCCGATTCGTGAGGAAGATATCCTGCTGCGTGGAGAAGCGGCCTGGAATGCGGCGCTCAATACGATCAACATTGGCAAATACGAGCTCGGCTGCGCCTCCATCGGCATCGTCACCCATTGTCTCTATGAGGCGATCAATCACGCCGGAAACCGTCAGCTCTACGGCATGACGGTGACCGATTTTCCGCATGTCAAACAGCTGTTTGTGGAAGTGTACGCCCGGCTGCATGCCATGAAGTTGTTTGCCATGCGGGCCGCGGACTACCTGCGGGTTGCCTCCATCGAGGATCGCCGTTACCTGCTCTTTAATCCCATTGTGAAAATGAAGGTCACCGGCGAGGGGGAGCGTTGCGTTGGATTGTTGCACGAGGTCATCGCCGCCAGGGGGTTCGAGCAGCAGACCTGGTTCGAAATGGCCATCCGCGACATCGGCATGCTGCCGAAGCTTGAAGGGACCACCCATGTCAATATGGCGCTGATCCTCAAGTTCATCCAGAAGTATTTTTTCACTCCGGTCGATTTTCCCGAGGTTCCACGCCAAGACCAGGCTGGAGATGATGGATACCTTTTCCGGCAACAGACCGGCAAACTCAAAGAGGTTCACTTTCCGGATTGGCGCAAGGCCTTCGCCGCTGTCGATCTGCCGAACGTGCGCATTTTTGTCGAGCAGGCCGAATTGTTGCGCCAGTTGTTGCTTGATGCTCCTCCGAATCGGGAGCAGCAGGCCGATTCAGGTTATATGCTCGTCGCCGGGGAACTGTTTACTCTGATCCCCTATGCCCAGCTGATTCTTGAAAATTCCGCCATCTACCAGCTGGATGATGAACTGCTCGACGTCATCTTTGCCTTGCTGGTGCGTGATTTTGCCGGTTATGCCTTGCAGATGGTTACCGAGCATAGCAACAGCGAAGTTCAAGAAGCGCTGTTCCGTCAGATGTTGAAAAGGCCGGTGCGAGACGAGGCGGGCTTCAACAAGGTCTGGCGACAGGTGCTGGAGCTCAAGGACTGCTACCGGATGTCTGACTAGTGTCATGGGAGTTGTCCAGCGCATCCGCTATCAGGCGGTTGAAGGTCTGCGAGCCGGACGCTTCAATCGGGGGGTCAACACCGCGGCCACCTGTTATCGGCTCGGTAGCACCCTGATCGACAGCGGCTGCGCCAACCGCTGGCCCCAAGTGCGCAGCTTCGTTCGCGAGCAGCTGTTGCGACAGGTGCTGCTTACCCACCATCACGAGGACCATAGCGGCAACGCCGCGCGCATTCAGCAAATGACCGGTGCCCGGGTCCTGGCTTCCGGCCTGGCGCTGCAGCCACTGGCCACTGGCTGGCGGCTGCGTCCCTACCAGCAGCTGCTGTTTGGCCGACCGCAACGCTTGATTGCCGAACCTGTCCCTGACCTGGTCGAACTGGAGGGGGGCTACCGCCTGCAGGTGATCGGCACTCCGGGACACGCCGACGATATGGTCTGCTATCTTGAAGCAGAACACGGCTGGCTGTTCAGTGGCGATCTGTTTGTCGGCGACCGGACCCGATTTCTGCGTCAGGATGAGGGCCTGGGGGAGCTGCTGCAGAGCCTGAGAAAAATCCTCACTTGCGACTTTCAGACCCTCTTTTGTGCTCACCGGGGTGTGGTCAAAGACGGCAAGCGGGCAATTTCTGCCAAGCTGCAGCATCTGGAATCCCTCTGCGACAGCAGCCGGGAACTGTACCGTCAGGGCCTTCCCCCAGCGGAAATCTCTCGCCGCCTGCTCGGTCGTGAAGAGTTGGTCAGTCTGGTTACCGGTTATCATTTTTCCAAGCGCAATCTGATCCGGGCCTGTTTGCAGTTGGTCGAAAAGGTCGACCACGGAGTTACAGAGCACACCGGGGAGACCGAATTCCCAGTGAGGTGAGGAGAGGCTCGGGCTTGTCTTTTCAGCTGTTTTCTGAGTCTCAGTGGTTAAATAGTGGTCTTGGTGCCTTTCGTGAGACAGCGGACGGGCCTTGCCAGGAAATGAATTCTTTCTCACCTGCATCAGTGAGCTCATTGGTGCAGGTCTCAGTCGAGGAGTGAGCATGGGTCACCATACCACCAGTAAAAGCAGTATCGTTCCCCTTATCGACCGGCTGAACAAGTATCCGATCGGCCTGGTGGATAATGAAAAGCTGCGTCGGATTCTGGCCATTCTTTTCAGTGAGGAAGAGGCCTTTGTCGCCTCGCGTTTTCCCCTGCACGAGGCGACGCTGGAGGAACTGGCCAGACTGACCGGTTGCCCACCGGAGCACCTGGAAAAGGTTCTTGACCGGATGGCGGACAAGGGGCTGGTGCTTGACATGCCCCATCGGGGGACAATCTACTACCTGCTGCTGCCCGGCTTGATCGGTTTCTTCGAGTTCAGCTTCATGAAACAGCGTGCCGACCTGCCCCTGGCGGAGCTGGCCCGGCTGATGAGTGACTATCTCTTCGAGGATCCGCAGCACGGCCAGGCGAGGGAATTCTTTGGCAGCAGGACGCCCCTGACCCGTTCACTGGCCTACGAAGAGACGGTTCCGGTCAGCTCAACCGTGACCAGCTATGAAGGCGCGCGTGAGATTATCCGCAAGGCCGGCTATGGGGCGGTGGGGATGTGCTACTGCCGGCACAAGAAAGAGCACCTGGACGAGCATTGCAGCAAGGGCGCTCCGGTCGAAGGTATCTGCATCTCGCTGGGCAACGCTGCCCGTTTCATGGTCCGGCGCGGTTTCGCCGAGGAGAAGAGTGTCGAGGAGCTGCTGGGGGTGATTGACAGGGCTCGTGAGTACAACCTGACCCACATCACCGACAATATCCGCCATCGGCCGAGTTTTATCTGCAACTGTTGCTCCTGTTGCTGCGAACTGCTTGCCGGGGTGCAGGCCGGTTACCGGGACGGGATCGGCAAGACCGGTCTGCTGGTGACGGTCGACGCCCAAGGCTGCGTCGGTTGCGGCCTCTGCGTCGGGGCCTGCAATGTTGCCGCTCTCAAGATTGTCAACACGGGAGTGGAAAAGCAGCGCAAGCTGGAGATCGCGGGCTCGGTCTGCCTTGGTTGCGGTGCCTGTGTCTCGGCGTGTTCGCACCAGGCGCTGAGCATGGTGGCGACGGCTGAACCGGTTATCCCGGCCAGAAAGCGCGACCTGATGAAGCAAATCCTCAGGGAGAAGAAGCGTCTGGCGCCGTTTGTAGTGGATGGGGTCAAAAGGAAGGTGAAAAAGATAGTGACGAGAAAGTAGCTCTGCCGGGTCACGCTCGGCTCAATTGAGGTAGATGCTCAGCTCCCGAGTCGCCCGTTCCGGGTCGGGGTCGTCCATAGTCGGAACGGCCCGGATAGAGGCGATGTAATCTTCCGGCAGCTGGTTCTCGATGGCGCCGCGCAGGACATGTTCCCGGTACCAGGGATAGGGGCGGAGATTGCGGTCAATATTGATGCCGAGGTAGATCAGGGCTTTAACCTGGTTGCCCTGCTCGGGTTCGACCGTCAGCCAGGTGTCGCGGTATTCGATACCGACGCCTTCGTAGTGATCAAGGATTGTTTTGGCGGCCGGGTCGATACGGAACAGGACGCCGAACAGTTGATCAGATGCTGTTGCCGGGCAGGCATCGCATTTTCCCGAGCCATCCTTGGTGCTGGCGACCTGGAAGGCCAGCCGGTAGCCGTCAAGTCGGGCGACCCCAATCCGGTGTGCCGAAGGGATTCGCTGCCGCAGGCGGGCGGTTGCCATGTTGGAGCCGTAGGCGAAGTAGAGCATGTCGGGAAGTCTAAACAGTCATTCCGGCACCGGAGACGACTCAGTTGCGGAATTGAGGTTCTGGCGAAAATCTTCCGGGAGTTCGGTTGGCTTCTGCCGGTTCTGGTCGAAGCAGACCATGACCGTCTGCGCCTGTGCAAAGGTCGTGTCCGCTCCATTGTGCATCCGATAGCCGAGGGTGAAGCTGCTGCGACCGATTTTTTCAGTCCGAACATCGATCAGCAGGCGGTCGTTGAGGCCGATCGGTTGCTGATAGCGGCAACTTGCTTCGACGACCAGGAAAAGGATGCCGCGCTGCATCAGCTCGGCGAAGCGCTCCTGAAACAGTTTGACCCTGGCGGTTTCCAGGTAGGTGAAGAAGGTGGCATTGTTGACATGTCCATAGGCATCCAGGTCGGAAAAGCGGATTTCGATTTCGGTTTGCAGTGTACTCATTGTCAGGTTTCCGGTTGAATGACACCCTGCAGGATGTCGAGAATCCGTTGCCGGTAGGCAACGATTTCCTGTCGCAGGGAAGAGAGGTTGGCGATCTTCTGGTCAACTTTGCCGATGTGGCGGTCGAGGATTTCGAGCAGGCGCGGGGTGATCTTGCCGAAATCCTGGTTGCCGGTATCGAAGTTGTCGGCCAGTTCCTGCATCTCGCGCAAGGTGATGCCGAGTTCCTTCAGTTTGAGAATGAATTTGAGGCGCAGCACGTCCTCTCTCTGATAAGTGCGAGTGCCGCCGCCGAGACGTTCCGAAACGCCCATCAGGCCGATTTCCTCATAGTAGCGGATGGTACGTGTGGTGATCCCGAGTTTCTTGGCAAGTTCGCCGATCTGGACCGGGTAGATTTGATTGTCCATGGGGTGTTCCCTTTACGCAGTCAATGTAAGATTGACAATTTGTTAGCAGTATTGTCCTGTCTATGTCAATAGGAAAATCATAAAATAGCTCATAAAATCAGTTATTTCGGCATTAGTTTTGCCCATGTAAAAACATGTTATATTTTTACTTGACCTTTACGTAAACAAGATATAAATTCTCGCCAAGGCGGCCTGAATATATTCTTTGCAGTTGGCCGGCTGTTGTTTTGCTGGCGGTGAGAGTCGCGTAACTAGTTTTAACGGAGAGGCGCAGAGAAAAAGAGAGATAGAGAGAAAGGTCAAGGCGGCCACCAAGACGATTGAGCACCAGGAGAAGCCGACCCAAGAGCCCAGGGGGTTCAAACAAAGGCCGAGATTCTAAGAGATTAACTTGGCGGGCCTGGTGTCTTGAGGCGCCCAAAGATAAAAAGGTTTCTCTCCACCTCATCTCTCTCAGCGGCTCTGCGTTACACGAATTTGACCCTTAACCGTAGTTAGATTTCAACCGGAGGTAAACTATGAACATTCTCGTCTGTATCAAGCAGGTTCCCGACATGGAGTCGCGCTTCAAGG
>NZ_PPFX01000028.1 GCF_002898515.1 Geothermobacter hydrogeniphilus
GTCCCTGTCATCAAGACACAAAGCCCTTGCAAAAAAGGGGGAGACCATATACGTGAGTTCCTGTTGGATGGAGAATGCAAGTGCTTGGCCTGAATGGGATTTCCAAAAATCTGAAGCGCACCCATAGGTTCGCTGGTGATTTTTGGAAATCCCAGGCAGGTCAATGACTTGTGCTGTCCGCCGACAAGGGACTCACGAATTCAGGTCTGGGACAAGCTTACCACATGTTCGCATACAATTTTCAGGCGGACATGATTCGCGCCGGATGATCCGGGGGTTCAATTGCCTCGGCCCCGACCACGCAGTTGCAGCCCTGCTGCTTGGCCCGGGCGAGAGCCTCCAGGGCCCTTTTCAGGGCCGGTTCAAAGGAAGGTTCATGCACTTTGGCAATGGCCAGGCCGATACTGACGGTGACCTCGATTTCCAGGGTGTCGACAATGAAGGGTGCGCTGCGCACCTTTTGGCAAAACCTTTCGGCAGCGGCCAGGGCCCCGCTTCGCGTACTGGCCGGCAGCACAACCAGAAATTCCTCGCCGCCATAACGACCGAGGGCATCGTAGCCGCGCAACTCACCGGCAAGCCGCTGCGACAACCCGCGCAGAACATCATCCCCCGCCGCGCGCCCATATTCCTGGTTGATCAGGTTCAGGTGATCAACATCGATGACCAGCAGTGCCAGACAGTTTTCAAGGGCCTGCTCTTCAAGGCGCTGCATGCGGGAAATCTCGATGCCGGCGCGTTGCAGAATCTCCCGACGGTTCGCCACCCCGGTCAACTCATCGAGGATCGTCGCCCGTCGTATTTCATCCTGTGCCGCCTGCAGACGTTTCGCCGCCTGGCGGAGAAAGAGGTAGGAAAGTCCGAAGACGCCGAGGAGAACCAGTAACAGCAGCAGTACCGAGGCAATGACCCCGCTCAGCAGATCCTGCCGATATCGGGTCACATCGCGATAAATCTCGAAACAGCCGATCACCTGACCGTTTCCGACCCGGATCGGAATATAGCTTTCCACCACATCGACGATCGATGGCCGCGGCTCCCCGGGCCGGGAGATCTTTTCGTGCTGCACCAGTTGCGAGTCGGGAGTTCCCTTGAGTGCCCGGTTGAGACGGTCGTTGCCGAATTCATTGGTTCCGATCAGGCTCCGGTCGCTGCTGTAGAGGACAACCCATTCGGGGGAGAAGATCGTGACCTTGACAATGTTGAACGGCTTGAGGGTTTGGCGCAGGCGCTGGTCGAATTCCGCCAACCGGTCCATGTCGACCGCCAAGTCGACCTGGCCCTGAGGTCCGGTCCGCAACAGGCTCGCCGCTTCCCGGTGAAGCAGGTCATTTCCGGCCTGGATAGCATCTTTTTCCGCGATTTGAACCAGTTGTCGTTCGAAAACCTGGTAGATTCCGCTACCGACCAGAATCAGAATGACCGAAATGGAAATCATGGCAACGATGACCATCAGCTGCAGCAGCCTGGATGGCTGACGTTGCATGGTATTTACGGACGAACTGGTTTCCATGACCGCTCCCGAAAAAATGACCTTCAGCCCGGCACCGTACCTGCGCAAGCAGGACGTGATGCATCCCAACTTAGCAAAAATCATTATTTTAATGAAGGCCTGATTCAGGTGCTCAGTTGTTCAAAGGGATGGCGTCCCAACCGGTAACGATGCCGCGTTCGTCGAAGAAAACCTTGATCAACTGCCGTCGGCTGCGCACCGGAGAATAATTCAGCGACGCCATTCCGGTTACGCTGGAGGCATAATAGCTCCAGATTTCACGCGTTCCGGGAGGATAGAGTATCTCATGGCCGGCGTAGGGCCAGAGAACCTGATCAGTATAGGAGATGGTGTTGGGTGAGCCAAAAACCTGAAACGCCTGGCCGCGTGAAGTATGCCCGGCGTGCAATGTCAGAGACGCCAGCCGTGGAGAGAGGTCCTGATTGCCGGTCCCGATATTCTGCGCGCAACCGGACAAAAGAAAAAACAGCGAACATATCACCAGCACGCGCATGGAGGCCTCCGACAAGAGTGTCATGATTCTCTCATCGGCGCGACAAAGGTCATTCTTTAACCACTGTCAACCCCGCAGGGGCACATCATAAGCTTTCAATGGTCACCATGCCGAACGAGTTCCTGCTGCAGCTTCAAAAAACTCAGGAATCGTTCTTCGGCAAGACGGCCTTCGGCCACCGCCTGTTTGACGCTGCAGTCCGGTTCTTCAAGATGACGGCAATCGCTGAAACGGCACGCGCGGGCAAGGACGAAAATATCCTCGAAAGCTTCCTCCAGGCTGGCCGTCTCTTTCCATAGCTGAAGTTCCCGCATGCCGGGATTATCCATCAGCAGAACACCACCGGGCAACCGCAGCAGCTCACGGTGGGTGGTCGTGTGGCGACCCTTGCCGTCACTCTCGCTGACGGTGGCGACCTGCTGCCGTTCTTCTCCCAGCAGACGATTGATCAGTGTCGACTTGCCGACCCCGGAGGAACCGAGCATGGCAATGGTGTCACCGGATTTCATGAAGGGTGAAAGCGCGTCCAGACCCGTCCCCTGCTCCGCACTGAGAATGACAACCGGGCAGCCGAAGGATTCCACCTGCAAACGGTACGCATCCGGATCCGAGCAGAGGTCGGCCTTGTTGAGCAGTAAAACAGCGCGGGCGCCGCTGCCGGTCACCAGCGCCAGGTAACGCTCGATCCGGCGGGGATTGAAATCCTGATCCAGCCCGGTGATGACAAAGACGGTGTCGACATTGGCGGCAATCACCTGCTCGACCAGACGCCCCCGCCGCCCGGGAGCCTGACGGGAAAGACAGGTCTGCCGCGGTAGAACCTCCTCGACGACGGCACTCCGGGAAGCACCGGCCGGTTTGAACACCACCCAGTCTCCGACCACCGGCAACAACCCGCCGACCCGTCTTTTCAAATGATGCAGGCGCCCGGGGATGCGCGCCGCAACCTGTTCATCTTCTCCGGTGAGCAAGGTGCAGAAATCACGCGTTGTCGCGATTACCCGGCCGGGCAGCAGGCCTTTTCTACCATGGCGGCGCATGGCTTCAGCCTGTATCTGCCGCCAGCCCAGTTGTATCAGGGCCTCATCGTTCATGTTTCGTCAATCCTGAGCAAGCGGTCAATCAAAGGGAAATAGAGCGCCGGGCAAAGTGGCCGCCCCGGTTCACGGGCGGCAAACAGGCGCGCGTAAAACCCGAGTTGTTCGGCATAATGATCTTTTTCCCGGGCTAGAAATGCGTCAACCGGTTCATCGGCTGCCGGGTGGCTGGTTTTGTAGTCAACGATCCAGCGCTGTCCTTCCCGGTCGATGAAGGTACGGTCAATCGCGGCATGAACCAGTCGCCCGCCGACCAGGCCGTGCAGGGCAAATTCGGTAGCAACCTCCGTCGCCTGATCAAAGAGCAGGTCGGCATGTCGGCCGTGAAATGTCTGTTCCATCGCCGTCAGGACCCGTCCGCAGCAATCCTCCAGCCGATGGGCGCCAATCCCGGCCATCAGCAGTCGTCTTTTCCAGAACGCCTTCTGTTCGCACAGAAAATCACGCGCCGGTCGTTCGGCTCCGGGCTGCCCATACTGGTCCAGTAGTTGATGGACCAGGTTGCCGACCACTCGGCCTTCATGGCTGCGTAAATTGATGCGCAACTCCGTGGTCGGTCGGCCATGTCCCGACGAAGCACTCTGGAAGCCTTCCTGCCGCGTCACAACCGTATCCGCAAGCGGCGGCCGCTGCCATGCGAGGGGAAGACGCTGCAGCCGCTGTGGAGGACGCTGCGGGACAGCGTCTGACTCACCGGCGTCGCACGGCACGGCAAACAGGCCGCCGACCTGTTCCCAGATACGACCGAGCAGCGAGGAGGAGGACGGTTCCAGCTCTCCCGAAGACCTTTGTTCCAGGTGTCCAAGCAGGTGAATCCGACGAATGGCACGGGTGACGGCAACGTAGATCAATCGATCGGTTTCGAGCTGGTTCTTCTCCTGCTGCAGATGCTGGATGGCCTGGTAGGTGGCGTCATCATTACTGCTGTCGGCTCTCCTGACCGGCGCCAGCAGCAGCGAGTATTCCGGATGGTCGATCCAGCTGAGCAGCGGGCGATCCTGGCGCGGGGCGGGACGTCCCAGTCCCGGCAGGATGACGGTGTCGAACTGCAGGCCCTTGGCCTTGTGAATGGTCATCAGCTGCAGATTGTCACCCGCCTGCGGGTCAGGAGCGGCAAACAGCTGACTGAGGCGCCGGTCCAACTGCTCAAAATCGACAAGGTCTCCACCGCAGTCGAGTTCTTCGAGCAGGCAGAAGAAACGTTCGGCGTCAGGCAGCGCCGATGGATTGCAACAGGCCGGTCCGGCCAGTGCCAGCCATGTGGTTTCGACCAGTCGCCGCAACGGAACCCGTCCGCGTGTCTGCAGGGCGGCGGCAATCGCCGGTCTGATCCGTTCCCAGCGCTGCTGACCGGCCGCGGTCAGGCGGGAAAACAGCTCGCCCCGATCGGCAGGTTCCTGCAACAGTTGCCAGAGCGGAGACTGCCGGTCGGAACCGATAAGCCGCTGCAGATCTTCGAGGGACAAACCGCACCACGGCGCCCGCAGCAGGGCCAGCCAGCTCACCCTGTCGGCCGGGTGCAGCAACGCCCTGGTCAGAGCACGCAGATCCTGGATCAGCGGCCGCATCTCAAGGCTGTCGAGATCATGGGCCAGAAAAGGCAGCCCGGCCCTTTTGAGGGCCGGGATAATTCGCTCCAGGTGGCTGCGGGCCCGGACCAGGATTGCGACACTGCCGCCTGGATGCTCACGCTGCGCAGCGCGCACCAGCTCGACCACTTTTTCGGCTTCAGCTTCATCCTGGCGACCACTGAAACTCCACCCCTGGACGGCCGGGCCGGTCAACGTTGCCCGGGTCGCGGCCGCGAACGCATAGGGAACGGCACCCCGCAACATGTCTTCATCCGCGGGGAAGATGGCGCCGAAAACAGTGTTGACCCAGTTGACGATCCCCTGTTGAGAACGGAAATTGGCTTCCAGCTTAAGTGCCGTCGGCCGGATGGCACCGATTCCATCCCTGCAGACCTGCAGGAAATAGCCGACCTCGGCCTGACGGAAACGATAGATCGACTGCATCGGGTCGCCGACCAGGAAAAGAGTCCGGCCGTCACCGGCCTGCCACCCCGCGGTCAACCGCCTGAGCAGCTCAAACTGGATATAAGAGGTGTCCTGGAATTCGTCAATCAGAATATGACGCAACCGGGCATCGAACTGCAGCAGCAGTTCTTCCGGGGCTTCCGCTGTTCCCAGGGCCCGCAGGGCCGCCCCGGCCACCTCGACAAAGTCGATTTCGCCGCATTGTCGAAAAACTTCGTTGAGTTCGGCAACCGCCAGCGGCAGCAGTTCGATCAGGGCATCGAGCAGCTGCCATTGCTGATCCCCATAGCCGGCGTCGGGGCGGCCGCGAAAGGTGTTCAGGGCTTCGAGCAGACCGGGCAGACCGGCAAACTGATCAAGAAGCAGCAGAAACTGCTGTTTTGCCTCCGCCGCGGCCTTCCCGGCCGGGAATCCCTGCCGCCGGGTAACCGTTTTGCGGATCGTCCCCTGGCCGGTCAGAACCAGCTCCAGCAGGCGGTCCCAGCAGGCCAACTCCGCTTCCAGAGAGGTCTCGCGGTTTTCCAGACACTCCTGCAGCTCCCCTTCTCCGGCTTCAGCCAGGTTCTCGGCCGCCACCTCGGCCGCCTGGAAAAGTCGCATTTCCAGATCCTGACCGAGCCGCCCTTTCAATCGCTGCAACAACTCCCGGTTGAACCCCCGCAGCCCCTCTTCCAGTTGTTCGCGAGCCTGCTGATGACGACGGTCGAGCAGACAACGCAGCCATTGATCGCGCCGTCCAAGCAGGCTGACAACCATGTCCCGCAGACGGCTGAGCTGATTATCGAGATGATCAAGCAGCAGGGCCACCGATTCCCCGCCCGGTTCACCACTTTCGAGACGGGCCAGCAGCTTCTCGCCGGCGAGACGGTAGAGTTCTCCGGCATCCTGACTGATACGGGGCGGCGCCCCGAAGCGGCTCAACCAGGGCATGCGTCGGGTCAACAGGCTGCAGAAACTGTCGATGGTCTGCAATTGCAGCCGCGCGGGATTGCGCAACAGATCCCATCCCCGGCGATCAGCATGCCGCAACGCCTTGCGGGCGAGAACCCAGGTCTGCCGGGCGTGTGGTTCATCGGGTACCGGTTTGTCCGCTGCGTCGTGCAGTGACGCCAGCAGCCGACCGCGCATTTCAGCCGCCGCTTTGCGGGTAAAGGTAATCGCAAGAATCTCTTCCGGCTCGGCAACCATACTCAGCAGCGCCAGCAGCCGTTGTGTCAACAACTCAGTTTTACCTGAACCGGCCGGAGCCTGGACAATAAAGGAACGCCCCGGATCGAGAGCCTCGCGACGAGCCTGCAGATCATTTTGCGGTGGCGCCAGGGCGTCAGTCACAGTGAACCTCCTCAACCGTCAGGTCGTATTCAAGCCGCCGGCAGAACGGAAGCAGATCGCAGTAACGACAGGCCTTGACCGCATCGACCGGGTCAACCCGAGCCTGACCGTCAACAAACTCATCAGCCAGTTGTTCGAGGGTGCCCCGCCAATGCCGCAGAACATCGTCGAAATCCTCTCGGCCGTGTTCTTCAAGCAGCCGTTCCATGGTCCTGGTCGATCGCTCATCCCAGGCGCAGTCGGCCCGCAGCAGTCCATGAAAACCATTTTCGTCAGGTCGACAATGCACCCGCGCGAAGAGGGCACCGCCGACATCGTCCGGCGGCATACTGAAACAGTAGATCGGCAGTTGAGGTTCACTGACCCGCTCATCGAGCCACTGGCTCACATCCGGTTTGCCGGTCTTGTAGTCAATAACCAGTTGCCGACCGTTTTCCAGCCGGTCGATGCGATCGATGCGGGTACGGACGGCGAGGTTGCCGATGGTCACCAGTCGACTCTGTTCGGTCGCGATGACCTCGAATGGGGGTCGATCATATTCTTTCTCAAGCCAGCTGCGGGCGACGCGCTGCAGACGCTGCAGCTCGATCCGGCGCTGACGGTTGGGCAGGTCAAGACGTTTTTCCTTCTCAAAAGCCTTCAGGGCGTCTTCGGCGGAGCGAGCCAATTCACGGGCAAGCTCCTCGTCACTGAGCGTAAGCAGTTGCCGCCTGCTGCTGACCCTGGACCAGAAGGATTCAAGCAGCCCGTGAACGAGGGTGCCGCGACTCATCGGATCAAGGCCGATGTCCGGGCATTCAAGCCCCCGCGCCAGCAGACGGTGATGCGCAAAGGCGCGAAACGGGCACAGTGCCTGGTCTTTGAGAATGCCGGTACCGCCCTTGAAGGGGATGCCGGCGGGGATACCGGGCCCCTGCGAATCCTGCCAGGTCTCAAGAACAATGGAGCCGCTGAACAATCGCCTCGGATCGTTGCTGACCACACACTCGGGCAGGATTTCCGGGAGATCCGCAAGCAGCGGGCTCGGCCGGCATTCGGCCCCGTCGACACTGCCGGGCCAGCTGACAACAACCTGGTCGGCAGCATGAAACAGACGTTGACAGGCACGTTGGGCAAACTCGAGTTCCCGCCCGGCATCGGCATGGGGCATAGCCATCTCTTTCTGCATCGCCAGGGGCAGAAAGGGGTTGGGCCGCGCCGGGATCGGAAACGCGCCGTCGTGCATTCCCAGGATCCAGAGAGCATCGAAAGACTGCCCGCTTGACTCAAGAAGGCCGAGGACCTGCAGCCGGGAGGGGACCTCCTCGACCTGGAATTCCGTTTCCCGGGCCATGCGCTGCAAAAGACTGACGGCAACATGACGTTCAACCGGGGAGGAAACCAGGTCCAGGCTGGCGAGACGGTGCAACAGGTCGAGGAATTTTTCAACCAGCTGGTACTGGCGGCTGTCGATCGTGCCTTCCCCGGGCCAGCCGACCGCTTCGAGCAGCCGCGCCATCTGTTCACTCCAGAGCCCAGGCCGTCTGAGACGACGATCGGCAACCCAGTCCCGAAGATGCTTCAGGATGGCAAGAAAGCGGGGAAGCGTCCCGAGCTTTTCGACCATGCGGATGAGCCGCGGCAACGGCACCACGCTCTGGCCGTTGTTACGCAGTTCCAGGTCAGCCAGGGCGCGGGCCCTGCCCTCCGCGACAGAGTGTCCCAGGAAGGGGGAGCGGAGCAGCAGGCCCGCTTCGGCGAGTTCAATCCGGTTGCCGCAACCGAACAGGGTGAGGGCAAGCCGCACCGGCCCCTCCTCTGCCAGGCAGGATCCGAGGGAGAACCCCGCCGGATGGGCCGTTCCGAACTGCAGGGCCTGCTGCGGACCCAATTCCGCCTGCAGCAGGTCGCGCAACAGAGAGAGGTAATCCCCCAGAGCCGGGGCGACGATGCCGATACGGGTCCGGGAGTTCCGCTCCAGCAGCCGTCGCGTCCAGCGGGCGCAGAGGCGGACCTCCTCCTGCGGATCAGTGACACAGCAACGGCTCACCGAACGGGCAGGTCTGCCGTCATCGGTTATGACTTCGACACGTGTGCCCGCTTTTTCAAGCGACCGCAACAGCTCCTCAAGACTGGGCGGGAGCAGGTCGAAACCGGCAAGGGTCAAGATTTCGGGAGCCTTGACTCTGCCCTGCGCCAGTCCGGTGGCAACCAGCCTCGGCAATTCGGCCGGAGTCAGCCAGCCCGCTTCCGCGCTGCGTTGTTCCCAGTCCCGGAGCCAGCGTCTGAACGCCGCGACATCGTCGCTCATGGGATAACAGTCAATGTTGCCGCCGTACTGCAGCAACAACTGCCGGGCGGCCGAGGCGGATTCGGCGCTGGAGGAAACCTGCAGTAATCCGGAAACGTTGTGGCGGGCGACATCCTCTTCAATAACCTCTTCCCACAGACGACGAACCTGGCCGTCGTTGAGAAGCCTGGCGGTCAGGCCGAGTTCGTCCCCGCGGGCGGTCAGCCAGGCGGACAGGGGCATGATGGCCGGTCGTTCCCAGCAGAGAATCCCATTTTCCACCTGTTGCTGATCGTAAAGGGAAAGCAGGGTGGCGGCCAGGCGATTGTTGGCCGTCAGAACCGGGCCTCGCGCGGCCAACTCCAGGATGGGGGTGTCCGTCATCAGTATCGAGTCTCCCGGCGCAGCCAGATGATGACCAGATGCATCAACACCAATCCGGTCAGGGTCCCGACCAGGTTGGCGACCAGGTCAGACCATTCAAAACAACGCCCGAGTTTCAATACACCCTGCAGAAACTCGAACATGGCACCGGTCCCCCAGGCAATCCCGGCCGCCCATAACAGGCGGACACGGTTCACCAGTCGCGGAGAGAGAACAACAAACAGGAGCGGGCCGAGAACCGCGTAGGCAAGTGCGTGCTCCAGCTTGTCCCAAGAGATGATATCGGGTGGTTGCGGCGGATTCGGCATCAACGACAACACCCCAAGCAGGACCAGATAAAGCCCGAGAATGGTTCTCAGGATCGGTCTGAGTTGAAATTTCAAAGGACGCATCGGCTCGGTCTGGTAAAATGATATGCGTTTACGGGCGGTCCGGTCGTCGGCGGCCCTGACTGCTGCCAATTGACTCTGAAGTCGGGACAGAATATGACACAAGGCAAGAACTGGTTGCTCATAATTGTTATCCTGCTGTTGTTGACGGCCTGTTCAACGGTTCGTCCTGAACCGCCGGATGTTTCTCTTCGGAGCCTGGAACTGAAGGACTTCAACCTGAGCCACGCCCTGCTTCAGGCTGAACTTGAACTTCACAATCCTAACAGTTTCAGCCTGACGATCCGACACGCGGACTACAGGTTGAAACTGAACGACATCGAAATTTCCAACGGCCGGTCGAACACGGCCGTCGACATTCCGGCCCACGGCCGTGGGATACTGACTTTGGACCTGACGGCCGCCTATTTGGACCTGATCCGTTTTCTGAACAAAAGTTCTTCGACTCAGCCCCTGGAGTATCAGTTCGACGGCACGATCGAAATCGGCGGGTTCGGAATTTTCAGTTACCCTTTCCCGATCCACGAGCAAGGCACAATCGATCTGCAGGAGTGGCTGCAATGAAGAATGCCGACCGACGGATTATAAAGGATTCTCCGCCGTTGCGCATCCTGCTTTTCCTGCTGCTGCTGTTTCCCGGGGTTGCCGTCGCCGCAGATCCGCCCTCCGCGGCCATACACCATCAACTGGATATCCGTCTCGACCCGGAGAAGGGGCTGATTGCCGGGCTCGACCGAATCTCCTACGACACCCCGCTCGGCAATCTCGATCTGCGGTTAAACACCGCAGCGACGGGGATTACGGTCCGCTCGGGCGATCGCCCGCTGCCGTTTCAGCGGCGTGGAGATCGTTTGCTGATCACGGCCGGGACGGCTATGAACATGACCGTCAAGTGGCGAATTCTTCTTGACGCCGGAAAACAAGAGAATCCCGAACACGATGAAGACCCCAGCTACGGAGTCCGGCTGGAGATGACCGCGCGCGGCGGTTTCCTGGACGCCGACACCGCCTGGTATCCGTACCGGGAGGAGCAATCCTCGACTTTCTCTATCCTGGTCAGACTCCCGGTGGGTTACTGGGCGGTGACCGCCGGGGAGATTGCCGACTGGACCGCCGGGGATAAAGAGAACCGCATCCGTTTCCGCATCGACTATCCCCTGCCCGGCCTGACCCTGGCGGTCGGTCCCTGGCGACTGCGGGAAGACCGCTCCGGCCCGATTCCTCTCTACACATTTTTCGGGCGGGACAACAACTCTCTCTCCGCCACCTATCTTTCCGCGGCGCGCTCCTTCCTGGCCCTGTATGAATCCCTGTTCGGCCCCTACCCGTTTCACAAATTCGCCATGGTGGAGAATTTCATCCCGACCGGCTACGGCTTCCCCTCGTGGACCCTGCTCGGCAGCCGTGTCATCAGACTCCCCTTCATCGTTAAAACCAGCCTGGGCCATGAAATCGCCCATTCCTGGTGGGGCAACGGCGTCCGTGTTGACGCCCGGCACGGCAACTGGTCGGAAGGGCTGACAACCTATGTTGCCGACTATCTCTACAAGGAACGTCAGGGGAAAGAAGCGGCCAAAGACTATCGACGGAAAATTCTCCGCGAATACGCAACCCTGGTTCCCGAACAGGCGATGCCCCTGAACCGCTTCCGGTCCCGATTCGACAAGGCCAGCCAGGCGATCGGCTACGGCAAGGCAGCGATGGTCTTTCACCTGATCCGGAGACGAATCGGGGACCGGGCGTTCTGGTCAGCCCTGCGCCGGCTGGCAGGAGAAAAAATGTACCGGCGGGCCGACTGGCAGGATCTGCTGGATACTTTTTCCGCTGTTTCCGGCATTCCCCTGGAAAACGAAATCCGCCCCTGGCTGGAACGGGACGACATTCCGGATCTGCAGTTGAACGAACTGCACAGAACAGCAACCGACGGCGGATGGCGGATCAAGGGAGTGCTGCGGCAACGAACCGGCCCCTACCCGCTGCGGTTGCCGGTCGTCATCCGCACCAGCACCGGTCGGAAGGAGCGGACCTTGCGTGTTACCGCAACAAGTACGGAATTCAGTTTCAACTGCGACAGGCAACCCCTGGCATTCAGCGTTGACCCCGACAACCAGGTGATGCGACGACTGACCAGGGAGGAGATTCCGCTCACGATCAACAACCTGCGGGCGGCACCCCAGTTGCGGGTTGTTGAACATCCGGGGCTCCAGGCCGGTCAGAAGCAGGCCGTCCGGCGGCTGTTGGACGGCCTGCGAAAAACCACCGCCAGAATTACAACCGGGACATCGCTGAAAGATGCCAACCCTTCAGAAACAGTTCTTTATGTTTCTTCCTTTAAGAATATACCTGAACAATGGCGACCGCCTGGATTGACATCTTCATCGACCGGCGGGTTCCAATTCAACGGTCGGGAAATAACTGCTGAAATTTCCCTGCTATGCGTCTGGCCGAAACGGAGAGGCGGGCTGCAGGCTCTGTTTGTCCCGGCTGACAGCCCGGTGGCCACAGTGGTTGCCCGCAAAATTCCCCATTACGGGCGCTACAGTTACCTGCTGTTCAGCGGCAGCCAAAATTATCTCAAGGGAACATTGAGAGCCGGGCATTCGCCGCTGAGTTTTTCCTGGCCCGATCACAACCTTGTCCCCCGGGGGAAAACGACCGCGGACAACTGACGATCTTTGTGGGCGTTACTGATCGGGACAACTCCCTGAAAAGATTTCCCTGCCCCACCGGTCAGGGCAGATCGGACAGGGGAACCGAAAACTGTTTCCCTTTGAACCGAAAAACCACCTTGTCGGGAAGAATCTCGACGACTTCGACCCCGGCCACGGTTGTGCCGGCCAGAACCGGAAGATCGTTGACAACCGCCATCCGGTTTTCGGCATTCGCCTGATAGGCGATGCCGGAAACGACCAGGCGGGGATGTTCAAAGCGATCAACCGGTTGAGACTGTACCGGTTGAGACTGTACCGGTTGAGACTGTACCGGTTGAGACTGTACCGGTTGAGACTGTACCGGTTGAGACTGTACCGGTTGAGACTGTACCGGCTGAGACTGTACCGGCTGAGACTGTACCGGCTGAGACTGTACCGGCTGAGACTGTACCGGCTGAGACTGTACCGGCTGCCGCATGGCTTCGGGAAGAAACATCCGGGCGACATACATCCCTCCCAGAGTCCCGCCCAGAACCAGCACAACCAGTATCAACGGCATGAGCCAGTTCCGTTTCCCTGATCGACCGGTGGCGCGCAGAATATCCGTGGCGATGTCAACCTTGCCCTGCTGCCGGCGATTTTTTTCTTCTTCGAGTTTTTTCAATGCCTTGAGAATAGAACTCATGCCCCTTCCTCCCGGGGAGTCGACGCCTCAAGCTCGGCCTCGAAAAAACCTGCCGCGCGGTACAGCAGGATCAGGGTCTGCGGTCCGATCCGGCCATCCTGAAGCAGGCCGGAATCCGCCTGAAAACGGGTGACAGCAGAGACTGTCAGTTGATCGAAAACTCCGGTGGGGTTGCCCCGATAATAACCGGCCTTGGCAAGCAGCTGCTGAATACGTTCGATGTCGGTTCCGCGTTGTCCCGGCTGCCCGACAGGAGAAAGTCCGGCATGATTCCGCCACAGCAGAATCGCGCGTCCGGACCAGAGGGCTTTCAACTCTTCAGTCCGGAGCCGGTCTATTCCGGCCAGCACAGGCGCATAACGATAACCGCCGCCGTCAACACCGGTCAGAGCAAGATAACGTCGGCCACGGGCACCCGGTACTGTCAGGTCGAGAATGACAGGCAGATTGAAACGTAGCAGGCCCTCCAGTCCGCCAGCGTAGGACGCCATGTCCAGTCCCTGGGTCGAGGCCGCATGGGCGATGTCGTTGACAGCAAGTCGCGCCCCGCCCTTCAGCGGGGGAAGATGCCAGATGGCGAGCAAAGCGCAGTAGGCCGCGCCGATACGTGCGGCGTCCGGCGATCGGTCAAGGGAACGCCTCAGGCGGAACAATCTTTTTTCCAACCCGGGGTTGTCCGTGGCACCGGAAACAGGCGATTCCAGGACGCTTGACGAAGGCACCGACCGATGAGGTGATTCCGCAGCGGGAAAGGGCTGTTCAACCGACAGCGATGGGCCGGACAGATTTTTTTCCTGATAGTAGAACCAGAAACCGGCCGAGAGGATGACAACCACCAGCAGGAGGGTCGCATAGAGATAGCGGCGGTCACCGCTGTCATGTCCCGTTTCGCGCCAGAGTTCTTTACGGGCCTGGCGCACATGATTGTCGGTGACCTGGCTGCCGTTTTCACTGAAACAGACCAGCAGGCAGCGGTCGCAGAGAACATTGATGAGCCGGGGATTGCCACCACTCCGTTTAAGAATAAGCTTGAGCGCGGCGGGGGTGAAAAGATCGGAACGGGACTGCCCGGCAACGGACATTCGATGCTGAATGTAACGCAGGGAGTCTTCTTCCGTCATCGTCTCAAGATGATAGCTGACGGTGATCCGTTGCCGCAGCTGACGCAGGTCGTCACGACGAAGCATCTGCCGCAGTTCCGGCTGGCCGACGAGGACAATCTGGATCAGTTTATCGGTCTCAGTTTCCAGGTTGGACAACAGCCGTATCTGTTCAAGGACCTCGGGAGAAAGATTCTGCGCCTCATCAACCACCAGCACAACGGTATGACCTGCCCGGTTCTGCTGCAGCAAAAAGTCATTCAAATAGCTCTGCAGTTCCGACAGGCTGACGGTGTCAGCGGCAATTCCGAATTCCCGGTTGATGCTCTGCAGCAGTTCGACCGCGTCGAGGCGGGGGTTGAAGATCAGGGCCAGACGATACAGATCATCATCAAGCTGCTTGAACAGGGTTCTTAAAACCGTTGTTTTGCCGGTTCCGACTTCCCCCGTCACCTCGATGAAACCGCAATGGTTCTGAATGCCGTAGAGCAGATGAGCGAAGACCTCCTTATGGGTCGCGCTCAGAAACATGAAGTCCGGGTTCGGAGTGATGTTGAACGGTTTTTTTTCAAAACCGAAATGCTTCAGATACATGGGTGCCTCGAGTACGGGTTGACAGCGGTATTAATTTTTCACAGCTGCTCTATTATTGCAAGAAAACTGACCACCCCAACGGCACCCGGCGGAGAAAGAAAAAACGAGGTGTCAGCTGCGCAGAGAGTATTCCTTGAGACGGGCGACATGGATTTCATCCGCCTTGCCCAGCCGGTTGAAGGTTTCCTGCATCGTCGGATCCAGACACTCAACAGCCAGATGGAGATGCACCCGCATGAAATCCTCTTCCAGTTTCAACAGCACCATGACCGCTTCCCGTTCACTCAAGGTTTTCATCTGCACCAGGTCGAAGGTTTCCTGAACATCCAGCAGCAGCCGGCGGGCCTCATCCTCGGCGATATGATAACCGGCGTACGTTTTGTCGGGATCAAAGCGCTGGGCGAACCGTAACAGCCGGGCATGTTCCAGTTCGTCCCGGGCCATCTCTTCCCAGATCAACCGCAGCTCACTTTCCGCCGGCAATTGTTCGGCCAGGCAAAAATAAACCCGGCTGACGGCTTCCTCAATTTCAGCGCAGATTGCGAGTTGTTTGATCATGGAGACCCTCCTGGCAGGAATAAAACCGGAAAACGATATCGGATGGAGTATAACGGACCTCGGAAAATGTACAAACATCATCAGCCACTGCAGTGGCTGAATGTTCAAACAACAGCGACAGCCATCAAATCCCGAAAAGTTCGTCGATAGCATTGAAGTCAAGCTCGGTTTCGGCCAGTTGCTGGACGAGATTGATTTTTTCCTCATCCTCGGCGGTTATCTTGGACACGTAATTTTCCAGTTGGGAAAAAATTTCCGCCGTGGTTCGTTGTTCGCAGCGCAGGTATGGAATCCTGCTGTCTTCGAGAATCTTCCGGGTGATGGCGGAAACGGGTGCAACACCGGTAATAACGATACCAGCAATCTTTTCGAAATATTCGGGCATATGATAAAGGGTCGACAGCATAACCAGCAGTTCATCGCGGCTGCTGGTCACCACCAGCAGGGTCGAAGGCAACAACAGGTCGACAACCCGCTGCGTAGACGCCGCCCCGAGCTGCACATGGTGCACAATGCGCGAAATCTGCCGGGAATCGCCCTCAAGCTCAAGGTCGAGCAGGCGGGAAACGGTCAGCAGGGTCGGATTGGCCAGGATCTGTGAATAATTGAATCCGGCCTGTACGGCAATGTCCTTCGGAATCATCGCCTGTTTCAGGTAGTGCAGCACCAGTTCGCGGTTGCGACCGCGGATCTTGTTGGGCAGCACCAGCTTGACATCCGCGCCTTCTGCTTCGAACAGCGCCAGGTTGAGGCAAATGTCATCAACCGCACTGCCGATACCGGCTCCCGAGACCATCAGCACTGGAGCTTCCACGGCACGGGCGATCCTGGCATTGCTGATGCCGGCAACCGAACCGACTCCCACATGACCGGCCCCCTCAAGGACCAGGTAATCCACTCTTTCCTCCAGCTTCCTGACCGCCTCAACGATTCTTTCCAGCAGGGCCTCGGGGCGGATATAACCATCCAGGATGCGCCGGGTGTCGCCCGCTTCCAGAACAACCGGGGACATCAGGCTGATATCAGCGGCCAGATCATAGACCCGGGCCATCAGCTTGGCGTCCATATCGACGTCCCGCCCTTCGAACCTGGCGCTTTTCGGGCCGAAGGGTTTGATAAACCCGATCCGCTCATATTTTTTGCGCGCCATGTGCAGCAGGGAAAGACTGATGGTGGTTTTGCCGCAATTCTGACCGGTGGCGGCGACGAAAATCTTCTTGGCCACTTGGTGACTCCTGGATACGTCGTAAAATCGTTCAGCGATCGTCTGAAGAAACGAACCCATGACCGGCGGACAGCACAAAGTCATTGATTCGGGGTATACCCGAATCAGTGGGTTCATGGCGGATGAAGAGTGCAGGGGCTTGACCTGAATGTGGTTTTCAAAAATCTGAGGCGCACCCAAAGGTTCGCCGGTGATTTTTGAGAAGCGCAGGCAGGTCAATGGCTTGTGCTATTCGACGGCGATGAACTCACTGATTCAGGGTATAGAATACAGGGTGGCCGGAAGGCTGAAAAGAAAAAAGGTCTGCCGTCAAGACAGACCTTCGGGTGTGGCATGAAAGCTGCGGCTACCAGTAACGCACGCGGCCGGTATCGACATGGACAAAATTCGATTTCGGGTAATAACCGACGCCACCGCCCTTGACGGCAACGGCCGCCGCACGCAAGCGGGACAGGTCGCAACCGGGCAACCGGATATCAATTGCCTTGCCCAGCATATGCAGGCTGTGTTTCGCGACTCCGCGGCTTCGCCTGCGCAAAAGTTCATTGGTGCGGGGGGAACGGTAACCTGAAATGACCTGGAATTCGGCGCAGGCACCCAAACGGTTCTGAACACCGTAGAGCAGATCGAACAATTGCGGGTCAATCTCCTTGAGTTCCCCGGTACGATAATCCCGCAACAGGTAATTCAGGGCCTCAAGAGCATCTTTCTGATATCCCTGCGGGGTTCGATAGGGGATCTCCTTCAACACCTCGCCGGTATGCAGATTGTGGAGACTGAGGCATCGTTCGGACGTCAAATCCCCGTCAGCATAAGCAAAAACCGGCAGCGGCAGCAGCAGACCAAGACCGGCGCCAACCCCCGCCTTGAGAACATCTCTTCGTGTCAACCTGTTGAAAATTTTCAAAAACAAAAAGCTCCGTGATCGTTATTTGTCCATCCGGGAACACGGCTGCGATCTCTCGCAGCAAACGTCGACTTGTCAAATGCAATATTCTTTCCAACAGATCAACAACTGGCGGCCCCGACAGGATTCGAACCTGTGACCCTTCGCTTAGGAGGCGAATGCTCTATCCAGCTGAGCTACGGGGCCAAGAGAATGTCAGAATTGAAGAAGGCTGTGGACCTTGCCCTCGGGAAGGCGTTTGCGACCTTGAAGAAATTCAAGTTCGGCCAGAAAGGCACATTCAACAATCTCTGCCTGCAGTTGCTGCACAAGGTCAACCACCGCGGCAACAGTTCCGCCGGTCGCCAGCAAATCGTCGGCGATCAGGACTTTTTCACCCGGCTCAAAAGCATCGATATGAATTTCAAGAGTGTCGGTGCCATATTCAAGTTCGTAGGTTTTCTGCAGAGTTTTCCACGGCAGTTTTCCCGGCTTGCGGACCAGGGCGATGCCGGTGCCGAGCTTGTAGGCAAGTGCCGAACCGAGGATGAAGCCACGCGCCTCGACACCGACCACTTTCTGGATCCCCTGTCCCAGATAACGATGGGCCATCAGGTCAATCATGCGATGGAAGTTGCGGCCATCCGCCAGCAATGTGGTGATGTCCTTGAAAACAATCCCTTTCTTGGGGAAATCGGGCACATCGCGAATAAATCTTTTCAACTCATCCATGATGGAGTCCTTTTCCGGGAGCGGATTCAATCTTCATCCGGGTCCTGCCCGGCGGCGCGTTTTTCGGCCATGATGCGTCTCAACTTATCGAGACTCTTGGCCTCAATCTGGCGGATGCGTTCTCGCGTTACGCCGAATTTCCGGCCGATGGTGTCCAGCGTCTGTGGTTCACGGTCATTCAGACCGAATCGCAGGCTGAGGATTTCCTGTTCACTTTCAGAAAGGGTCGACATCCACTCCGAAACATGGTTGAAACGGTCGAGATCTTCAGCCAGGGTCAGAGGATTGAGGGCCGAAGCATCCTCAATCGTATCCATCAGGCTGTAATCGTTGTTTTCTCCCATCGGATGTTCGATGGAGTAGGTTTTCTTGACCAGCACCATCAACCGGTTGACATAGGCCGGCTCAACGCCCATCGCCGAAGCGATCTCGTCCACCTTCGGCTCCCGCCGGAGTTTCGGCACCAGTTCGCGGGTGACCTTGATCAGCTTGTTGATATCGTCGGAAACATGGACAGGCAGACGAATCGTTCGGCTCTGGTTGACCAGCGCGCGTTCAATCGACTGCCTTATCCACCAGGTGGCATAGGTCGAAAAACGGCATTCTTTGCTCAGCTTGAATCGTTCGACCGCCTTGATCAACCCCATATTGCCTTCTTCGATCAGGTCAAGGAAGGGCAACCCGCGATTCATGTACCGTTTGGCGATCTTGACCACCAGGCGCAGATTGGACTCGATCATGCGATCCCGGGCCGCCATGTCGCCGGTCGAAATCCTGCGGGCCAGTTCGCGTTCTTCAGCCGCCGTAAGGAGATTGGTCTTCTGGATCTCTTTCAGATAAAGCTTGATGGCATCATCGGAATGGCTCTCATCCGACGCGGCTTTTTCCCGGCGAGCTTCTTCCTTCAACTGCGCCACCGTCGGCTCCGGGACATCTTCGACACCGGGTCGCATAACAGTCGAAGTCCCCGCTTCCAAATCAACTTCGCTCATGCCCTCAACCAACTCCTTCATTGGATACACCCTCCTCCCCTTTGCACCAGCAGAAGTCTAAGGAACGGCCTGCGTTATGGCAAGTAAAAAATCGGATTGACGGGGCGTTTCCCGTAGCGGACTTCAAAGTAAAGTCGCGGGCTTCCACCGCTGGGCGGAACCCCGGACAAAGCTATTTTCTGTCCCTTGCTGACGAAGCCGCCGGCCTCGACCAGGTTTTTACTGTTGAAACCATAAACCGTATAAAAGGAATCATCATGCTGCAGAATGATCAGGTTTCCATAACCGCTGATACCGTTGCCGCTGTAAATCACCTTGCCGGCGGCGGCGCTGTGAACCGGGCTGCCCTTGCGCACGGCAATTTCAATGCCGTTGCCGGCATTTTTCCCCTGCCCGCCGAATGGCTTGAGAATCCGACCACGCGCCGGCCACAGGAAATGTCCCTTGCGGACGGATGGCGGAGTCCCGGTCATCTTCATTTTACCGGCATCCTGTTGACTGCCGGTGGGGTGATACGACTTCGTCGCCGGCTTTCGGGATTTCACGGAGGATGGCTTTTTCCCTTGCCGTCCGGAACCGGTGCCGGTGCCGGCAGCCGGGTGTTTTCTGGTGGACTTGCCTGAAGAAACAGCTTTGCGGGACAAGGAAACCGTCGCCGGTACATGTTTCACGGACGTTGCCCCTGGGATGAAAACACGTTGGCCGACGGCCAGCCTGGTCGGGTCGGAAATCCTGTTGACACGAGCGAGGTAGGATTCTTCAACCCCGTAAGTGCGACTGATCTGGTAGAGAGTCTGGCCGGGCTGCACGGCATGATAGACCCCCCTGGGTGGCGAGCACCCCCAAAGAAATCCCAATAACAGAACTATGCAGCAACCCCTCGTCAGATTCATCGACCACGTCAGGTCAGCAATTCAATGGTTAGCGATATCAGTCGGGAACAAGGATATCGATCAAATTAACAAACGGTGAGGCAGACCGTCAATCACTCAAAATCCGACATTGATCCAGGGTTCAGTGGAAAAATCTTTTAACAGCAAGAAATCCGCCCACCAGCAGAATGACAAAGAGAATGCTGAGCAGGTTGAAATAACGGTCAATAAAGACCTTTACCGGTTCGCCGTAAAGACGAATCAACGCACCGACCAGGAAAAAACGGGCGCCGCGACTGAGAATCGAAGCGAAAACGAAAACCAGGAAATTGATTTGAAAGACCCCCGCTCCGATGGTGAAAATTTTATAGGGGATGGGGGTGAAGCCAGCGGTAAAGACCGCCCAGAAACCGTACTCGGAAAAAAGATTCTGCACCCGGGTAAAAATCTCCGGGGTGAACCCTGGAATATATTCATAAAAAAAACGACTCAGCAGATCCCAAGCTCCGACACCGAGCCAGTACCCGAGAATACCGCCGATGGTCGATCCGACCAGGCAGATGGCCGCGAAACGAAAACTGCGACGCGGTCGCGACAGACTGAGAGCGATCAGCAGGATGTCTGGAGGTACGGGAAAGCAGGAGGCTTCGACCAGCGCCAGCATAAAGAGGGCCGGTTGCCCGTAAGGCGTATCGGCCCAATGCAAAATCCAGTCGTAAAGATTGCGGAACAGTTTCATGAACCTATTCGGGCAGGTGCCATCCTTTTTCTCCAAGTAATGGAACAAAACGACAATCCAGCAGGGATTCAGTTTCGAACTGTGAACCCCGGCGGGTAATCCTCTTGAGACTTTGGGTTTCAAGATCGCCGACAGGGATAATCAACCGACCGCCATCGGCAAGCTGGTCCAGGTAGGTCCGGGGTACGTCGGGAGCCCCGGCGGTGACGACGATACCGTCGAAGGGAGCCTGCTCCTCCCAACCGAAGGTACCATCGGTAACCTTCAGATTGATGTTATGCAAATGCAGGTCGTCAAAAACCCGCCGGGCCTGGCGGGCGAGTTCGGGAATGCGTTCGACAGTAAAGACCCGTCGGCAGAGTTTCGCCAGCACCGCGGCCTGATACCCAGAACCGGTACCGATTTCAAGCACCTGTTCATCACCTTTCAGTTCCAGGGCCTGGCTCATGGTGGCAACCATGAATGGTTGAGAAATGGTCTGCTTCTGACCGATGGGCAGCGGATAATCGCTGTATGCCTGACTTTGCAGCGCCGGTTCGACAAAAAGGTGCCGCGGCATCTCCAGCATGACCTGGATGACCCGCGGGTCGGTAATGCCGCGCTGTCTCAGCTGGCGATCAACCATGCGGCGGCGAGCAATGGAAAACTGCATAAATGTGATCCCGGTCAGACGTCCAGGGCACCGAGAGGCCAGTTGTGCAGCTCCTCCATGGCGCGATAATTTGTGAGGTCCAGATGCAGAGGGGTCAGAGACGTCTTCCCTTTTTCAATAGCGTGAAAATCGGTGCCGGCCTGATCTTCAAAACCCGGCTTTCCACCGCCGATCCAATAATAGGTTCGGCCCCGGGGGTCGACATTCTCCACCACGAGATCTTCGTAGCGCCGTTTTCCCTGTCGGGTGATGACCGCCTCGCCAGGATCGCCGGGGGGGACGTTGACATTGAAAAAGGTATCGCGCGGCAGGCCGTGAGTGGCGATCAGGCGGCTCAGGCCGTGGGCGACCCTGGCGGCGGGTTTGAAGTCAGCATACCCGTAGGGCCCCTCCACCAGGGAGATGGCGAAGGCCGGGACGCCCATCAGGGTCGCTTCCATGGCCGCGGCGACGGTCCCTGAATAGGTGATATCGTCACCCAGGTTGCCGCCGCGATTGATCCCTGAGACAACCAGATCTGGAGTTCGTTTTATGAGCCCATGAATCCCGAGATTGACGCAATCCGTCGGCATCCCGTCAACGGCGTACCAGCCGGACCGTATTTCGTCGGCACGTAATGGCGCGTGCAACGTCAACGCGTGACCAACCGCGCTGCGTTCACGGTCAGGTGCGACAACAACGATTTCACCGAGAGATGAAAGTTCATCAGCCAGACAGATGATGCCAGGAGACTGAATCCCGTCATCATTGGTGATCAGGATAAACAAGTGAACCTCTGTTGCGGGATAACGTTCAAGGATCGGGTGCTTCGACCAGCCTGCGCCGCAACCGTAACAGGTCGGCTCGTACTTCTTTAAGCAGCATGGGGTCGACGGTCGGTTTCAACGGCAAAGCCAGCTGATCGTCCGGCGACGCAGCTGGCTCGCGCAATTTTCTTCTGGCACCGGCGATGGTGAACCCCTGATTGTACAGCAGATCCTTCAACCGCAACACCAGCTCAACATCCTTCTGCCGATAAAGCCGCTGATTGGATCTACTTTTCTGGGGACGAAAACCACCGAACTCCGATTCCCAGTAGCGCAATACATGGGGCTTGACGCCGGTCAGTTCAGCGACCTCACCTATTTTGAAATAGAGTTTGTCAGGGATTTCGATTGCCATGACCGCGCCCGGCCGGAAGCCCTGAACTCTCAGGACTCGCCGTTGATGGCTCCCTTGAGCACCTGACTCGGCTTGAAGGTCAGAATTTTGCGGGATGAAATTTCAATTTCCTCACCGGTCTGCGGGTTGCGTCCCCGTCGGGAAGCCTTTCCCTTGACCACAAAATTACCGAAACCGGCAATTTTGATCTTCTCCCCCTCTTCCAACGTATCCTTCATCAGGTCGAAAACCATTTCGACGATTTCAGCGGATTCCTTCTTGGAAAAGCCGGTTTTGAGATAAACTCTCTCGATCAGATCCGCCTTTGTCATAGCACCTCCATTAACAAAAAGGGCCCAGGTCCTTGAATTTACAGGTTTTTATAACACAGCCCAAAGGGCTTGACAACCGCTTTTATCAAAAAAATTAAGGGTTTAGGTAAAAAAAACGCTGAGGCCGCTATTTATCGACCTTTACCGGACCTCAGCGCCGATCTCTTTTTCCAGCAGGCGCACGATCCTAGAATGGGCCTTACTTATTTCTTCATCGGTAAAAGTCTTCTCGGAAGAGCGGTAGCGGACCCGGAAAGCGATGCTCTTCTTGCCCTCCGGCACGCCCTTGCCGCGGTAGAGATCGAACAGCCGGACCTCTTCAACAAAACGGCTGCTGCCCTTCTTGATAATCCGCAGGACATTCTCGGCCGGGACATCCTCATCGACCAGAATCGCGGTGTCGCGGAAGCTGTCGGGAAAACGGGACAGTTGTTCGAAACGAGCCTGCGGCAGATCCAGCTCCAGAAGTGTGTCGACGAAGATTTCCAGCAGAAAAACCGGGGCTTCAAAGTCATAATTTCTGGCGACCATGGGGTGCACTTCCCCCAGACGGCCAAGAAGTTTCCCCGCGGTTAATATCCGACAGGACTTGCCCGGATGAAAGTAATTTTCACCGGCATCAATCTGCCATTCGAGATCCGCATCGCCGAATCCGCGCAACACCTGTTCGGCAACACCTTTGAGATCGTAAAAATCGACATTTTCCTGGCTGTTCGCCCACCCGATCGGTTCGCGGCGCCCCGTCATGACGGCAGTGAGCATGGTGGGTTCCAGGGAACCATCCTCGGTTCGCTGGAACACCGGGCGAAGTTCAAACAACCGCTGATCGAGGGAGCGATAGGAAAAATTTCTCGCAACGGTATCCAGCACACTCGGTACCAGTGTGGTGCGCATGACCGATTGCTCCTCGGTCAGAGGATTGAGAATCTTCACCGGATGACGTCGCCGGTCGTCAGGCGACAGGGCGATTTGATCAAAAGCCGCCGGGGAGATGAAGGAATAGCTGACAATCTCGCAAAAACCGGCGGCAACCATCCGGTCCCGCAGACGACGAACCAGCAGCTGGTGTGGTTGCGGCATGGTGATCATGGCGCGACTTTCGGGCATGGTCGCGGGAATGGCGTCATAACCGTTCAGGCGCGCCACCTCCTCAACCAGGTCGATATCGCGCTCAAGGTCCGGGCGGAAACTCGGCACTCCACAGAGCAGGCCTTCACCGGTAGCGGAGGGATCGTTTTCAACGTCAATCCCGATGCCGCGCAATAATTGACCGATGGTTTCGATATCAAGGTCAATGCCGAGGGTCGCACAGGTTTTTTCCCGCGAGAGCCATATCCGGCAGGGTTTAACCGGGTTCGGATAGGCGTCAATCACGCCGGGACAGACCTGCCCGCCGGCCACTTCATTTATCAGGGCCGCCGCTCGCTCAAGAGCCACGGGCGCCATGTTGACATCCGTTCCCCGCTCGAAACGATGCGAGGATTCACTGTGAATCCCCAGGCGCTTGCTGGTACGGCGAATGGTGTTGGGAGCAAAGTAGGCACTCTCCAGCAGCACATCAACTGTATGTTCCTGGATTTCCGAATTCTGTCCCCCCATGATCCCGGCCAGGGCAACGGGACCGACGCCGTCACAAATCATCAGGTCATCAGCGGCGAGTCGGCGCTGCTGATCATCCAGGGTGGTGAAAGGATCTCCGTCTCCAGCCTTCCTGACAACAATGCGTCCCTCACGCAGCAGGTTGAAGTCGAAGGCATGCATCGGCTGACCAAGTTCCATCATCACCAAGTTGGTCACGTCGACCACATTATTGACCGATCGTTGACCGATCGCTTCGAGGCGACGCGCCAGCCAGGCAGGAGACGGCCCTATCTTGACCCCCCGAACAAGCCGCGCCAGATAGCGGGGACAATGGTCCGGCTCTTCGATGGTGACGCTGGTCTGCTCGGTAATCGGCGTTCCCGTCTCGACAACCCGCGGCTGAGGGACGCGCAGCTCACTCCCGGTCATGGCGGCGATTTCACGGGCCACGCCGAGCACGCTGAGACAATCGGGGCGATTCGGCGTCAAGCCGATTTCAAAGCGAACATCTTTGAGGTCAAGAGCTTCGAAGACCGGTGTTCCGGGAGCCAGTCCGGCAGGAAGGATCATGATGCCGTCCGACTCTTCAGACAGCCCCAGTTCTTTTTCGGAGCAGAGCATGCCCATCGAAACCAGCCCGCGGATTTTTGACTTCTTGATCTTGAAGTCGCCGGGCAACACGCTGCCGACCTGGGCGAAAGCAACCAGGTCGCCGGTCCTGTGGTTGGTGGCGCCGCAGACAACCTGAACCGTATCGCTGCCGTTATCAACCTGACAGAGAGTCAATCGATCAGCTTCAGGATGTTTTTCCACGGAAACCAGGCGTGCCACCACCACGGAATCAAGATCGGCTCCGAGGTTGTCAACAGCCTCAACTTCGAGTCCGGCCATCGTCAGACGGTGCGCGAGATCTTCAGGGGGAAGAGAAATATCGACAAACTCTTTAAGCCAGCTCAGGGTGACGATCATAATAAAGAATTTCCTTTAAATTACATCAAGCAACTTCTTAGAATTGCGACAAAAACCGAATGTCGTTTTCGAAAAAGAGACGCAGATCATTCACCCCGTATTTCAGCATCGCCAGGCGTTCAAGCCCCATGCCGAAAGCAAACCCGCTGAACGTCTCAACATCATAGTGGACGGAGCGAAAAACCTCGGGATCGATCATGCCGCTGCCAAGGATTTCCAACCAGCCGGTCTGACTGCAGACCCGGCAGCCTTTGCCGTGACAGATAACACACTCGATGTCGACTTCGGCCGAGGGTTCGGTGAAGGGAAAGAAGGAGGGACGAAACCGTACCCCGAATCCCTTGCCGAAAAACTGTTCGATGAAGGCCGTCAAGATCCCCTTGAGATCACCGAAGGTAACCCTGCGATCAACCAGAAAACCTTCAACCTGGTGAAACATCGGACTGTGAGTCAGGTCGGAGTCACGGCGGTAGACCGTGCCTGGCGCGACAACCCTGACCGGTGGTTCCAGGGCAAGCATGGTGCGGATCTGTACCGGTGAAGTATGGGTGCGCAGAACAACCTCATCGGCGATGTAAAAGGTGTCCTGCATATCCCGCGCGGGATGATCCTTGGGAATATTAAGAGCCTCGAAATTATAGAAATCCTCCTCGATTTCAGGCCCTTCAGCGACAGCAAATCCGAGAGAGGAGAAAATGGCCACGACCTCTTCGGTCACCAGGGTTATCGGGTGCCTGCTCCCCTGCCAGCCACACCTCCCCGGCAGGGTCACGTCAATCTTTTCACCGGCAATCTTTTGCGCGACCGCCTGCTCCCGCAGGAACTCCAAGCGGGCCGCGAAGGTCTCTTCGAGCCGGGTCTTCACTTCGTTCGCCAGAGCCCCCACCTGCGGACGTTCCTCAGCGGAGAGCCGGCCCATACCCTTCATGATCCGGGTCAGGGCCCCCTTCTTCCCCAGATACCTGACTCGAACATCCTGCAGGGAGGCCTCATCTGCGGCCGCAGCAGCCTGGGCAACACCTTCATCGGCAAGTTTTGCCAACTCTTCTTTCATGATCCATTTCCTTCTCTGTTCAGCCTCGAACCAGTGTTCAACTCATGCAGGACAGGACAAACACGCGATGGAACCCGGAGGGTCCCATCGCGCATATCATGTGTTTTCAACAAACCTGAATCAATTGAATGCATGTCCGGAGAACAGCTCAACTCACTGGATTCAGGTAAACCTGAATCAGTGAGCTTATCCCCGGCGAATAGCGCAACTCATTGACCTGCCTGCGCTTCCCAAAAATCACCGGCGAACCAATGGGTGCGCCTCAGATTTTTGAAAATCGCATTCAGGCCAAGCACTTGCACTCTTCATCCGGCACAAACCCACGGATTCAGGTAAAAAAAAAGATGAGGCCCGGCCTCATCTTTTTTCCGCTGCTTACTGAAGCTGGGCTCGGGCCTGTTCAACGACCGAGCTGAACCCGCTCGGGTCGGAAACAGCAAGTTCAGCGAGGATCTTGCGGTCGAGCTGAACATCAGCTTTTTTCAGACCATAGACCAGGCGACTGTAGGAAAGCCCGTTATCTCGGGCAGCCGCGTTGATGCGGGCGATCCAGAGAGCGCGAAAATCCCGCTTCCGTACCTTGCGGTCGCGGTAAGCGTAATTGAGGGCACGATCGACGGCCTCGGTTGCGCTGCGAAACAACTTGCTGCGCGCGCCGCGATAGCCCTTGGCAAGTTTAAGAATCTTGTTTCTTCTGCGTCTCGCTTTGAATCCTCTTTTGACTCTCGGCATGAAAAACTCCTTCTGTGGGTAAGATTTCGCGGATTGATTCCGCGGTGCCGGGCCGGATCTGAAGGGGGAGACAGGGGTCCCCTCAGTTCACGACCGATATCAACAACCGGTGGATCAGAGGTACGGGATCAACCGGCTGATATTTTTCGCGTCGGCGGCGGACACAAGGGCCGCCTTGCGCAGGTCACGCTTGCGCTTGGTACTCTTCTTGGTCAGGATATGGCTGGTAAAGGCCTTGTTGCGGCGGATCTTGCCGGTACCTGTTTTCCGGAACCGCTTGGCGGCGCCGCGGTTGGTTTTGATCTTGGGCATCATAAACTCCTTATAAATGGTCTTCCGCCCGCGTCGGGGCGGAAATACGGTTATTTTTTAATCGGCGCGATCACCATCGACATGAAACGCCCGGCCATGCGGGGCATCATTTCGACCTGGCCGAGATCCTTGACGTCCTGCGAAACCCGCTCCAGCAGGCGCCGCCCGAATTCGGGATGGGTCACCTCGCGGCCGCGGAACATGATGGTCACCTTGACCTTGTTGCCGGCTTCCAGGAAACGACGGGCATTTTTTACCTTGAAATTATAGTCATGCTCTTCCGTTTTCGGCCGCAGCTTGACTTCCTTGAGTTCCACCCGGGCCGTCTTCTTCTTGGCCTCGGCCGCCTTTTTGCTGGCCTGGTACTTGAACTTTCCATAGTCCATGACCCGACAGACCGGCGGATTGGAATTGGGGGACACCTCAACCAGGTCGAGACCGCGATCAGCAGCGGCCTCCAGGGCAGCACGGATGTCCAGCACGCCGAGCTGCTCGCCGTCCTCGAGCACAACGCGCACTTCGCGCGCACGAATCTGGTCATTTATGCGGGTCGTGTCCTTACTTGGGCCGTTATCTCTGAACCTGGCGATGGTGATACCTCCTGATCAATGGTATTGGCGACATTCATCATTGACGAAGTCGATAAATGCATCGGGCGTCATGGGCTCAAGACTTTTTCCGTTACGGAACCGCGGAGCAACCAGCCCGTTTTCCATTTCGCGATCTCCGACAACCAGCATGTAGGGAACCTTCTCTACCTGAGCCTCACGGATTTTAAAGCCGAGCTTTTCATTACGCAAGTCCTTTTTTACCCGAATCCCGGCATTTAACAACTGTTGATAGACCTTTTCGACATATTCGGCCTGATTGTCGGTGACATTGACGACCACAGCTTGAACAGGAGCAATCCAGAGCGGGAAATTTCCGGCATAATGTTCGATCAGCACGCCGATAAAACGTTCAATGGCGCCGAGGATGACACGGTGCACCATGACCGGGCGATGTTTTTCGCCATCTGCGCCGATATAATGCAGGTCAAACCGTTCCGGCAGGGTAAAATCACACTGAATGGTGGCACACTGCCAACGTCGGTCGAGAGCATCTTTGAGCTTGATGTCGATCTTGGGGCCGTAAAAAGCACCGTCGCCTTCGTTGATTTCGTAGGGCAGCCCGGAATCATCGAGGGCACTTATCAGGGCCGCAGTGGCAAGTTCCCAGGCCTCGTCCGAACCGATCGACTTCTCCGGGCGGGTGGAAATTTCCATCTCGTACTCGAAACCGAAAATCCCCATGACGTCACGCACGAAAGTCAGGACACCCTTGATTTCAGCATCCAGTTGCTCCGGGGTGCAGAGGATATGGGCATCATCCTGGGTAAAACCACGAACGCGCAGCAGACCATGCAGGACCCCGGACTTCTCATGCCGATGCACCAGCCCCAACTCAAAATAACGTTGGGGAAGATCCCGGTAAGAGCGGATCTTCGACTTGTAGATCAGCATGTGAGCCAGGCAGTTCATCGGCTTGATGCCGTAGCTCTGCTCATCAACCTCGGTGAAGTACATGTTTTCCCGGTAATTCTCGTAATGCCCCGAGGTCTTCCACAATTCGGTGCGCAGGATCTGCGGTCCCTGAACAATGTCATAACCACGCCGCAGATGTTCTTTGCGCTCGAAATCTTCCAGCAGGGTTCGCAGCAGCGCCCCCTTGGGGTGCCAGATCACCAGTCCGGCGCCGGCTTCCTCGCTGAAGGAGAAAAGGTCAAGTTCCCGGCCAAGCTTGCGATGATCGCGCTTGCGCGCCTCTTCGAGACGATTCAGATAGCTTCGCAGGTCTTTCTTGTTGGGAAAAGCCGTCGCGTAAAGCCGTTGCAGCATAGCGTTTTTTTCGTCGCCACGCCAATAGGCACCGGCCACGCTGGTCAGCTTGAAAGCCTTGATCAGACCGGTCGACGGCAGGTGCGGACCGCGGCAGAGATCGACAAAATCCCCCTGGCGATAAAGGGAAACGGTCGGCTGGTCCAGGTCCTCGATCAGCTGAACCTTGTAATCCTCCCCCATCGCGCGGAACAGTTCAATCGCCTCTTCACGGCTGACCACCGAACGTTCGATCGGCAGGTCCGCCCTGGCGAGTTCTTCCATCTTCTTTTCTATCAGCTCGAATTCTTCAGGCGTAAAGGTGTGCTTGTCACTGAAAAAGTCGTAATAGAAACCATTCTCGATCGCCGGGCCGATGGTCACCTGGACATCTTGTCCGAACAGCTCCTTGACCGCCTGCGCCATCAGATGAGCGGTCGAATGCCGATAAACCTCAAGCCCGTCGGCGGAATCGAGAGTCACAATCTCCAACCGGCAGTCAGCGTCGAGCGGCGTACTCAAATCGCTCAGGACTCCATCAATCCGCGCGGCAACAGATCTCCGCGCGAGACCTTCCGCAATCGAGCGGGCCACGTCCAGCGGGGTCTGCCCACGGGGTACTTCCTTGCGACTTCCATCCGGTAATTCGACCTGAACGACACTCATCTCAATTTCTCCCTTACCTGAATCCACGGATTCAGGCTATAACGAAAAAAGGCATCGAAAGATGCCTCGGTTTCGTCGGAGCCGGTGATGTAGGTGGTAGGCACGGGCGGGATTGAACCGCCGACCCCTACCGTGTCAAGGTAGTGCTCTCCCACTGAGCTACGTGCCTACATGTGCCCGTCAACGCCGGAAACTTTTAACAAATCCCGATGAAACCTGTCAAGCCTTTTCTTGTGTTTTCCATAACCGCAATCGGCGACTCAGTCCACCCCCAATTTTCTCCAGGGAATCGCCGCAGATCGCAACGGTGGCGAAAGACCGGTGATAGATTACCACAAAAGTGAACAGCCGACAGCAAATTGTCCAAGCCGACGGCTTTTACAGGTTTTTTCTTGCCAACCGACAAAGCCTTGGTTAGCTTGAACTACAACCTGAATCAGGGAACCCCTTGTCGGCGGATAGCACAAGCCATTGATCTGTCTGAGTTTCCCAATAATCACCAGCGAACCTATGGGTACGCTTCAGATTTTTGGAAACCTCATCCAGACCAAGCACTTGTACTCTCCATCCAACCGGAGCTCGCTGATTCAGGTTCAACGAAAACCAATCCCTGAATAAAGTGTGAGCCCACGGATTCAGGACGACCAAGGGAGGTTAGGGTGCAGACCATCGATCAACTGATTGCCGACAGTTGCGAGAGGCATGCCGAGCGTGTTGCTCTCCGACACAAAACAGCCGGGCAGTGGCAGTCGACCAGTTACCGCCAGCTCTGGGAGTTGGCCACCAGGGCCGCCAGCGGCCTGACAGGCAAGAAACTCAAGGTTGGCGAACACGCGGCCCTGATAGCGCCGGCGTCACCACGCTGGATCGCGGCCTATCTGGGGATCCTGCGCAGCGGCGGGGTCGCGGTGCCGATCGACAAGGAATTGAAAGCCTCGGAACTGCGCCATGTCCTCTCGGACAGTGAAGCGCGGGTGCTTTTTACCGAGCAGAGCTATCTGGAAACCATCCAGGAAATCCTCGATGACCTGCCGAAACTGGAAAAAATTATCCTGCTCGACGGCGATCCGGGAATCAGCTGCGACAACAGCCCCATTGAAGAACTGGTTGATACCTGGAAATCCCTGGTCGAACAGTTCAAGATCCCGCAAGAGGATGCTTCCCGGCTGGAAAGCATGGCCCGCAAGGCACAGCAACTGATGACCGGAGCAAGCGGCACCAGTCATCGAAGGAAAAGCGACATCGACTACTTTGCCCCGCAACGGGCCAACCTGGCCAAGCTGGTCAAATCCGGCCGCCTGATCGCTTTCGATGATCTCGAGCCCAACCGGAAACTTCCGGAGAATCCGCGTCGCGCCGAAGATACAGCTGTTATTCTCTATACCTCGGGCACCACCGGCCAATCCAAGGGGGCCATGCTCAGCCACGCCAATATAGTTTCCAACATCCAGGCAGCGGTCAAACATTTTCAGCTCGACGAAGACATGAGCACGCTCTCCTTCCTGCCCATCAACCATGTTTTCGAACAGGTCTGCGGCATTCTACTCCCCCTGTCCCTGGGCGGGCACATCTCTTTTGCTGAATCGCTCAAGAAGCTGGGAGAGAACCTGGCCGAAGTGAAACCGAGCTTCCTCCTCGGGGTGCCGGCGGTCTATCGACTGGTGCTTGATCGCATCTATCGCAAGATCAACAGCCAGCCCCTCTCGAAATTCTTGTACAGCAACACCCTGACCCGCCCCATCGTCGCCCGCAAGGTGCGCAAGTCGGTCGGCGAGAACACCACTTTCGTCAGCGGTGGTGCCGCCCTCGACCCGGACATCGCCCAGGGCTATCTCGCCCTCGGCCTTAAGCTGTTCCAGGGCTACGGCATCACCGAGACCTCCCCGGTGATCGCTGCCGAATCTCCCACGGTTCGCAAAATCGGCACCGTCGGCCATCTGTTTGAAGGCGTTCAGGTCCGTATCGATCAACCCAACTCAGAGGGTGTCGGGGAGATCGTCGTCAAGGGCCCCAATGTCATGCAGGGATATTACAAACGTCCCGAAGCTACGGCCGAAGTCCTTCAGGACGGCTGGTATCGTACCGGAGATCTCGGCAAACTCGAAGACGGCTACCTGTCGATCTGCGGCCGTTGCAAAAACCTGATCGTCACTCCGAACGGCAAAAACGTCTATCCCGAAGAAGTGGAGAACGAATTGCTGAAAAGCCCCTACATCGCCGAAGTCATGGTTTACGGGCACAAAGTCAGCCAAACCGCCGAGGAGGTTTATGCCGTCATTTTTCCTGACCAGGAACAACTTGACAACTACCAGCGGCAACAGAAGAAACCGCGCATGAGTCCTGCCGAGGTCGAAGCCCTGATCCGCGGGGAGGTTCTGAAGGCCGGGAAACAGCTGGCCGATTACAAGCGGGTGAAGAAATTCACCCTGCGGGAAGATGAATTCCCCAAGACAACAACCCGCAAAATCAAGCGCTACGTGGTTGAACCCCAGATCGAGACCAACGAATAAAAAAAACCGGACACCGCCCAAAAAACAACCCCGAGGACCAACCGGCACTCGGGGTTGTTTTTTTCTTCAGAAAGGATGGATTCAGAAACTGTAGGTCAGCTGCAAACTGGCTATATCGACCGTGTTGTCGAAGGTTCCAACCAGGTCGCCGCGGAAGAAGTTTTCACCGGTGGGATCAAGCCCGGCCCGTTTATTGATATCGGCATCCTTGACAAAAAGGTGGGTGTAGGCAAAGTCAAGCTTGAAAGCTTCATTGAGACGATAGCCGAAGCCACCTGCAAGCCAGATACGATCCTCACCCGGAATCCGCGGCGTGCGATACTCCGGGCTCGGAATCGGGGTCTGATCGTAGGCAACTCCGAAACGCAGGTCCATTTTATCATTGAGACTGTAGGTCGCGCCAAGCGACAGCCGCCAGCTGTCTTCCCAGTTTTCGGTGGTGACATTATCCTGCAGACCGTTGGCAAACACGACCCGCAACTCATCAAAGGAACTCCAGAACGTCACCGTGGCGTCGGCCATGATCGCCAACCGCGGCGTGCAGCGGTGATAGACGCTCATCGAAACGTTCGCCGGAAGACTGATGTCGGCCGAGGCATTGGTGTCGGCAAAGTTTTTCGACTTAAGCAGGGCAATCTGGGCCGCGCTCAAGTTGCCGTACTCGAACCTCGCATCCCCCTTCGCAGTGTAGTTGACCTGGGAACGGTAATGAATACCAAGGCGGGTATTTTCATCAGCCTCGTACAATATGCCGATATTGTACGTGTAGGCCCAGTCATCCGCCTCCAGAACCGAAAAACCATCATTCTGGGTCGGGATGCCGCCGGCGGCGGCCATGAGGATACTGCCGAAATCGACCGCCGAACTCAACTCGGCATCAATCTGCTGGGCACTGACGCCAAGGGCGACGCTGAAATGGTCATCAACCTTGTAGGCGACGGCAGGGTTGATATTGATGGTCTGAACATCCGATTTGACGGCGTGATAACGACCGACCCAATCCCTGTCCCACTCGGTGACCAGTCCGAAGGGAGCATTGACTCCGATACCGAAGGCCCAGGGAGTATTTTCCGGATTGTAGACATAGTACAGATTCGGGACGATGGCGTTCTCGCCGCCATCATCGGTTGAACCGGCAATGGGAACAGGCCCGGGAAGTCCGGGAATCGAGGGAAATGCCGCAGAAAAATCCGCGGTCTGTGCTTCACCGGAAAAGTCTGATCGCGGGATGATGAAATGGGTCCCGACCACCACCTGTTGTCCCTTGATGCGCGTCATCCCCGCCGGGTTGAAAAAGACCGTGGTGGCATCTTCAGCCGTGGCCGCCACACCGGCAAACGCATTACCGAGACCGGTAACACTCTGCTCAATAATCGCGAATCCGGCTGCGAAAGATGTCCCCGCTGTGATCAGGACCAGGGACAAACCCGTGATGAATACTCGCGCGAATCTCATGACACCTCCTTGGAATGAAAAAACATGGTGAGAAATCTTAGCCCTGCGGAAACTGTGTGGCAAGAATAAAAAACCGTTTTGGCTCACGATCCACCCTGAACGGGCAGATCGCGGGTCAAAGTCGCACTTGCCGCAACTCTCCCCTAAATAACGTCCTAACGTTCCTATTTTTTAACATTCTTTCCCGGAATATCAAGAAAAAGGGCAAATCATGCCATCCAGCCGCAAATCGCCGCTTGACAATGTCCTGACCGAGCGATTGAATATAAATTCTGAAACAATGTTTATTTTCCCTGAACAGAGGAGGACTAAAATGGTTGTTCACCTGAGGAACGGGTTGTTGCTGCTCGCTCTGACCCTTTCGCTGGCAGCCTGTGGCGGCGACAGCGGCAACACTCAAACCGGAAGCAATGCACTCCTGACAGAGGGCGGCACCCCGATTGTTTACGCCCAGCTTGACGCCACCACTCTCCCGCTTCCCAATGATGTCACCTGGGCCGCCGACGGCGACCCGAGGGTGGACCTGCCGCTCGCCAATGACGGCTCCGATCTCGACCAGCTCAAACAGTTGATCAATGCCCAGCCGAACCTGCTCGGCCTGTCACCCAACATGTTCCTGACCCTGCCGCTGACCGGAACGGTCGACAGTTCAACCCTCGACCTGCTGATCTTCCGCACTGACGACCCGCAACTTCCGGCCCTGCTGACCGCTTTGGCGACCGGAGATACCGCCGGCGTCGGTGCGGCACTGGCACTGATGGAGTTCCGCGACCAGACTGATTTCATCATCCAGGACGACTTCACTTCCGGCGTCATCAAGCTGTTGCCGAAGCAACCCTTCACTCCCGGTGCGGCCTACGTAGTGGTGGTCAAGAACTCACTGCTCGACAGCAACGGTTATCCGGCGGCGTCCTCCTTCACCATGACGGCGCTGAAGTCGACCACCCCGTTTGACGCCACCTCACCCTTCTTCCCCTTTGAAAACCTGCGGGCCGCCTTCAATGATGGTCCACAGCCCCTGTTCGACATCATCGCCGGGGTCACCGCCGCCAAGACCGGAGCGCCCTGGACCCGGGACGACATCCTGGTCACCTGGACCTACCACACCGCCGACTACACGCTGTCCCTCACGCCGACCACAGCCGGGGCCGAGACTGTCGATTATCCCGGCGGGGTGGCCCCCTTCTCCCAGACCACCGCTTCCCTCAAGGGGCTGAGCGCAATAACCACCAACAACAATCTGAGCTGGACCAACCCGGCGACCGGCACCGCGGAAACCGGCCCCGTCGGCATCCCGGCGGCAACCCTGCTGGCCGGCACCGGCATCCCGACCACCGACCTTGGCAACATCTACACAGGGACCTACGACAGCCCGCTGCTCGACCAGAGCGGCATGACCACCGTCACTTTCCGGCTGACGGTTCCGACAACTGCCGGCCCCTGGCCGGTGGTGCTGTTCCAGCACGGCATCACCTCCAGCAAGGACGCCGCCCTGCCGATCGCCAACAGCCTGGCCCAGGCCGGCTACGCCACCCTCGCCATTGACGCCATCTTCCACGGCGAGCGCACCACCCCGGGGGCGGCCTCGGGAGACGGATTCTTCACCACCAACCTGATCCAGGACCGGGCCAATCTCTACCAGGCGGCCATCGACCTGTGGGAAGCGGTCGATGTCATCACGGCCGGCATCGACCTGGACGGCGACACGGTTGCCGATCTGGACGCGACCAACATTCCGTTCATCGCCCATTCCCTGGGCTCAATCATCGGCTCGGTCTTCCTCTCCCAGGACACCCGGGTCAGCAAGATGGTCCTTTCCAGCCCCTCGGCCATCCTCGTCAACGTCCTGGATGAGACCTCGCTGCCGACCATGCAGGCGCTGGTCTCTTCCCTGGGGTTCACTCCCGGCACCACCGAGTACTATGTTTTCCTCGACCTGGCCCAATGGCTGCTCGATCCGACCGATGCCACCTACAACGTCATCGGCGGAAATTCAGCCGCCAACCTGATGACCCTTTACGCCTTTGGCGATCCGATTGTCTCACCGGCTTCGAGCAAGGTCTTCCTGACAAACCTCGGGCTCGATCCGGCCGCTGCCGTTATCGTCGATCCCGACTCTGTCTCCACCGGCTTTCCCGGACCGGGCGACCTTACCTCCGGAGCCTACCAGTACGGTCTGAGCGGCAAACCGGTGATTCACAGCTTCCTGCTCAGCCCGCTTTTCGATCCGGCGACCGAACCCTGGTACACCGGTTATTCCGCAACCGTCCAGGGCAACGCGACATTCGGTTCGCAGAGCCAGGTGGCCGGCTTTCTTGCCGGCGGTGGACCAGGCTAGTCATACCTGCCAGGTTCCCGAACGTTTAGCGGGAAACCTGGTTCCCTGACCTTCAAACAGGCTTTTCAGAACGACAAGGGCCCGCCATCTTCAAACGATGGCGGGCCCTTGTCGCAGACAAATGAAAGAAAAAAGATCCGTCAGTCCAGGCTGCCCTCAATCCGAATCAGGTGGCTGGGTGACTGAACGATCTGCAACTGATCGATTTCCGCCAGGGCCGCGCGCATATCCTTTTCCGCAGCTTCATGGGTCATGATGACAATCGGCACCGCGCCGTCATCACGCCGTTCGGGCTGAATCATCGAGGCGATACTGATGCGGTATTCTCCCAGCTTGCCGGAAATCGCCGCCAGCACGCCAGGTTGGTCGACCGTGGTAAATCGCAGGTAATACTGACTGCAGATATCATCCATCGATCTGAGGGGCAGATCTTGCAGCGCGTCGGGGCGACAACCATACCCATAAGAACGAGGTTCACCGTCCCCTCGTCCACTGCGGGCCAGCGACATTACATCACCGACCACGGCACTGGCGGTTGCGTTCATCCCGGCCCCGAGACCATACTGCATCACCGGACCGACAAAATCACCGGTGACCCGCACCGCGTTGAAGGCCCCGTCAACATCGGCCAGCGGATAGTGTTCCGGGATCATGGTTGGATGAACCCGTGCCTCGATGCTTCCGTTGTCATGCATCTTACCAATGGCCAGCAGCTTGATCTTATAGCCGAACTGGCGTGCGAACTGGATATCGAGACTGGATATCGAACTGATGCCCTCGGCATAAATCTGCTTGAAATCAACCCTGGTGCCGAAACAGAGACTGACCAGCAGCGCAAGTTTGTGCGCGGTGTCAATTCCTTCGATATCGAAAGTCGGATCGGCTTCAGCGTAACCGGCCTGTTGGGCATCCTTCAGAACAGCGGCAAACTCCTCCCCCTCGTTGGTCATGCGGGTCAGAATGTAGTTACAGGTGCCGTTGAGAATGCCGAAAATCGATTGAAACCGGTTGGCGCCGAGATTCTCCTTGAGCGAAGTGATAATCGGGATCCCCCCACCAACCGAAGCCTCGAACATCACCTCAACCCCTTTGTCGGCGGCCGCGGCAAAGATTTCTTCACCATGAACGGCAAGCAACGCCTTGTTTGCCGTCACCACATGCTTGCCGTTGGCAATCGCCTTGAGGACAAAACTGCGGGCGGGTTCATAACCGCCGATCAGCTCGATGACGACATCGATCTCGGGGTTGCTGAGGACCTCTTCGGCGTCCGCGGTCAACAGCCCCTCTTCGAGCTTGACACCGCGATCCGTTTCAATGTCAAGATCGGCAATTTTGAGCAGCCTGACCGGGGCTCCGAGTCGATTCCTGATCACCTCGGCGTTCTGCTGCAACAACTTGACGACACCGGTACCGATGGTGCCGAATCCGAGTAATCCTACCTTGAGTTCTTTCATTCCAGCCTCAATTGAGAGTTGTCCAAAATTCTTGCCAGGCGAACCTGGACACGTTTCAGCAAACTTGGAAAGGACGGTTTCAGGATCATCGTCCAGATCGGTTCAAAAAACCGGTCCGGTGTGATCATGCAGATAACTGTGATCGTAGGTAATCAGGCACTCCGAGACACCTGCCCCCGAAGCCGCTTCCGCCAGGGCCGGGGTCCATTGATTGCGCTTCGCCAGAGCTGCTTCCGGGGCGGCCAGGGCAATGCGTTCAAACCCGGCCCGCCGACAGACCCGCAACAATTCAGCCAGCAGCCCCCGCAAGTCCGAATCGCGCTCGGGACAACCGGCGGCCCACCCATGAAAAAGCACCCAGCGGGCGGCAACCTTGTGGTTGCTGCGCACCAGAACCGACCGGTCGATTGAAAACGAGAGGCCGTAGCCGAGCCGCCGGTTGAGCAGCCCGGCCGGACCATTTAGCATATCACGTCCGTCAAACAGGACCGCGGCCACGACATCAACCTCAAGCTGGTCAGGAGGGCAGGCAATCTCCTGGACAACGTCCGTCATATCAGATCTCGCCGGAGCGATCTTTGCCGATGCGATCAAGAATGCCGTTGATAAAACCGGGGGTTTCCCGCGTGCCGTAACGCTTACCGATTTCTATCGCTTCATTAATCGCGACACTGGTTGGAACATCAGCACAGAAAAGCAGCTCGTAGGCCCCCATGCGCAACAGGGCGAGATCGACGCGGGACATCCGGTCAAGACTCCAGTTCCGGGAACTGTCCCGTAGCCTTTCATCTATGAACGACAGCTGTTGATAGGTCCCGGAGGCGATGGCCTCGGCGAACTGGCGAACCTGTTCAGAGGGCTGCCCTTCGGCATCATCCTCGACCGTTTCCCCCAGCAAGTCGTCCCGAAATCTGAAATTGGTCCAGAACTCATCCAGAATCACGCCGATATCACGCTGCTGGTCAGGAAAACTGTAAATGATTTTGAGCGCGAGTTCCCGCCCCTGTCGCCTGATACCTTTGGTCATGGCTACAGCGACTGGCAGAGATTGACCATTTCAATGGCACAAGCCGCCGCCTCGGCACCCTTGTTTCCCGCCTTGGTCCCGGCACGTTCGACGGCCTGCTCGATGGTATCGGTCGTCAGGACGCCGAAGATGACCGGCATACCGGAATCCAGTCCGACTGAAGCGACCCCCTTGGAAACTTCGGCACTGACATAATCAAAATGAGGTGTCGCCCCCCGGATCACGGCTCCAAGGCAGACAACGGCGTCATAATGACCTGAATCGACCATTTTCCGGGCCACCAGGGGAATTTCAAAAGCACCGGGCACTTTGACAACAGTCAAATCATGCTCTTCGGCACCATGACGCCGCAGGGTGTCGACAGCGCCTTCCAGCAGGCGATCACAGATAAAACTGTTGAACCGGCTGACGATCAGACCGACCTTGATTCCCTTGGCCTGCATGGCCCCTTCAATTATTTTCGGCATAAATCCGCTCCCTCTTGATCCGACCCGGGACGCACTTCGGATCGGCGTTGGTGGGTTTCCAGTTTACAAATTTTCCAGCAGATGTCCCATCTTTTCCCGCTTGGTCTTCAGGTATCTGCGGTTGGCATCGGTGGGCTCGGCCTGGACCGGAACCCGTTCGACAATTTCAAGGCCGTAACCTTCCAGACCGACAATTTTCTTCGGATTGTTGGTCATCAGCCTGATCTTGCGGATACCGAGTTCCGACAGAATCTGCGCCCCGATGCCGTAGTCGCGCAGATCAGCCTTGAATCCCAGCTTCTCATTCGCCTCAACGGTATCGCACCCCTGGTCCTGAAGGGCGTAGGCTTTCAGCTTGTTGATCAGTCCGATGCCGCGGCCTTCCTGGCGCATGTAGAGGATGACGCCGACGCCCTCCGCATTGATCTGGCTCATGGCGGCATGCAACTGGTCCCCGCAATCACAGCGCTGGGAACCGAAAACATCTCCGGTCAGACATTCGGAATGAACCCGTACCATGATCGGTTTGTCGGGATCGATCTCCCCCTTGACCAGGGCGAGATGGTTCAGATGATCAACATCATTTTCGTAGGCAATGGCTTTGAACTCACCACCAAACGGGGTCGGCAGGACGGTTTCAGCCGCGCGGCGGACCAGCAGTTCCTTGCGCATCCGGTAGGCGACGAGGTCGGCGATGGTGACAATTTTAAGGTCGTGCTCGGCCGCGAATTCAGTCAACTGAGGCATCCGCGCCATGGAGCCGTCCTCGTTCATGATCTCACAGATGACACCGGCAGGTTTCAATCCGGCCAGGCGCGCCAGGTCCACCGAACCTTCGGTCTGTCCGGCCCGAACCAGGGTCCCGCCCTTCTTGGCGCGCAACGGGAAAATATGCCCGGGACGCGCCAGGTCACGCGGACCTGTGTCATCGGCAATCGCGACCTGAACGGTGTGGGCTCGGTCAGCGGCGGAAATGCCGGTGCTGACGCCTCGCCTCGCCTCGATCGAAATCGTGAACGCGGTACCGAAGGACGAGGTGTTTTCCTGCACCATCAGCGGGAGTTCAAGATAATCGGCACGCTCTTCGGTCAGAGAGAGACAGATCAGGCCGCGACCGAACTTGGCCATGAAATTGATCGCTTCCGGAGTCACTTTCTCGGCAGCGAGGGTCAGATCGCCTTCATTTTCGCGATCCTCGTCATCGACCAGAATCACCATTTTACCCTGACGGATATCGTCAAGGGCGGCTTCGATTTTTGCAATAGGCATAGCGTATTAATCCTTAAGGTAAAATCGAGATATTTTACATAAAGCCGTTTCTGGCAAGGAACTCCAGGCTCAGCGATTTCTTTTCCGATTGGCCGTCGCGACCGTCCAGCAGGCGCGCGACATATTTTCCGAGCAGGTCGGTTTCGATGTTAGCCACCACCCCCGGCCGACAGTCGACCAGAGTCGTGCGAGCAAGGGTATGAGGGATGATGGCCACCGCGAATCCGCTGTCGCTCACCTGGTTGACGGTCAGGCTGATGCCGTCGATGGCGACCGACCCTTTCTCGACAACAAAGCGCAGACTCGGAGATTCCATCTGCCATTGCAGAATTTCGGCGTTGCCGGAACGCTGCCTCGATTGCAGGGTGGCCGTGGCATCGATATGGCCGGAAACGATATGCCCACCGAGCCTGCCGCCAAGCTGCAGAGCCCGTTCAAGATTGACCCTCCGCCCGGGCTGAAGGTCACCGAGATTGGTCCGTTGCAGGGTTTCGGGTGACACATCGGCGGTGAAATCGGCCGTCCCGACAGCCACCACGGTCAGGCAGGCTCCATTGACGGCGACACTCTCCCCGAGGACCAGTTCGTTAACCGGCAAACCGGTGGTAATCGTCAATCGACACTCCGTCGCACCCCGCTGCAGCGAACGGACGATTCCGACATCTTCTATCAGGCCGGTGAACATCGAAGCACCTCTCCCTCGACCAGCAGGTCATCGCCCATCCCGGAAACCTTCAGTGGACCCAATTTCCGTGCTGCTGCCAGTTGCCCGATACCATGACCGCTGAAAATGTCCTTGCCGTCACTGCCGCCGAACAACATCGGGGCCACATAAAGCCGCACCCGGTCGATGATATCAGCATTGAACGCGCCCTGGTTGAGAATAGCGCCGCCCTCAAGCAACAGGTGCATAATGTCCATCTTGCCAAGATGACGCAGCAGATCCTGCAAATCAACCCCCTGCCCTTCTATCTCGTTGCAGACAAGCACCCGGGCCCCGGCATTCTCAAGTGCCCTGACGCGATCCGAATCAGCCTGTGGCGTTGTCGCGATAACAACACCACTGTCGGAGGAACGGTTGATAACCGCAGCTTCAACCGGCGTCCGCAGACGGGAGTCGACCACCACCCGCAAGGGGTCATGTCCATCACCACCCGGCAATCTGGTCGTCAGACGGGGGTTGTCACGCAGGACAGTACCGACCCCGACCATGATGGCATCGACCCGGTCGCGCAGGCGATGGACATCGGCCCGGCTCTGCTCGCCGGAAATCCATTGTGATTCACCTTGGCAGGTCGCCGTCTTACCGTCGAGAGTCACTGCGGCCTTAAGCGTAACCAGAGGGCGCCCGATTGACATGTGCATGGAAAAAGGGGCGATCAGCCAACGACAGTCATCTCCCAGCAACCCGGATTCGACCTCAACCCCGGCCGCCCGCAGCAACGCGACACCTCGTCCGTCAACCCGCGGGTTGGGATCGCCGGCCCCGATCCAGACCTTTTTCACCCCGGAGCAGATCAACGCCTCGGCGCAGGGACCGGTACGGCCGGTGTGGGAACAGGGCTCAAGAGTGACATAGACATCTGCGCCACGGGCCTCTTCCCCGGCCTGCCGGAGGGCGAAGATTTCGGCATGGGGTCTGCCGGCGGCGGGATGGAACCCCTCACCTACGATCCGCCCGTCTTTGACGATCACCGCGCCGACGGGGGGATTCGGGCGGGTCCGTCCCTCCCCTTTTTTTGCCAGGGCGAGAGCCCGCCGCATATAGTCTTCTGGCGTGTTCATGGAACGCCTGTTCTAACCGGAAATTTCAACCGGGTTGCCGGCCGCCCTTTTCGTCCTGCGCCAACAGGTCCTTCAGTTCGGCCATAAATTCATTGATATCCTTGAATTGCCGATAGACCGAGGCAAAACGCACATAGGCGACCTCATCCATGTCGTGCAGGGACGCCATCACCTCGGTACCGATCCGACTGGCATCGATTTCCTTTTCGCCGCTCTCCTGCAGACGCAACTCAAGCTGGTCGACGGCATGCTCAATGGTGGAAATGGAAACCGGACGTTTCTCACAGGCGCGCTGCATACCGGCAATAATCTTGGTCCGGTCAAAAGGCTCGCGCCGACCGTCCTTCTTGATCACCAGCGGCAGCGTTTCCTCGACCCGTTCATAGGTCGTGAACCGTTTACTGCAGTCTCCGCATTCGCGACGGCGACGGATATTATTGCCTTCTTTCCCGAGCCGTGAATCAACGACCCGGGTATCGGCAAAGCCGCAAAAAGGGCATTTCATCGCTGATCCTCCTGGTCCGGGTTATCGTTCTCAAGGATTTCGAAGCGGATGCCGGCCTCGCTCAACATGTCGAGTGAAAGCTGGTCCGGGTAACCGACCTGATAGACGATCTGACGAATCCCGGCATTGATCAGCATCTTCGAACAGATAATACACGGCGAGTGAGTGCAGTACAGAGTGGCACCGTCGATATTGATGCCATGCCTTGCGGCCTGAATGATCGCATTCTGTTCAGCATGCAGGCCGCGACAAAGTTCATGACGCTCCCCGGACGGGACCTTGAGCTGTTCCCGCAGGCAACCGGTGACCGAGCAGTGAGTAATTCCGGAGGGTGTGCCGTTGTAACCGGTGGCAAGGATATTTTTTCCCTTCACCATCACCGCCCCGACCTGGCGCCGCAGGCAGGTCGAGCGGCTGGCCACCAGGGTGGCGATGTCCATGAAATACTGATCCCAGCTCGGCCGCTGCATCGTTTATTTCAGTCGATGAGCATAGAGCGGGAACCGCTGACAGAGTTCACGAACCTGCTGCCGGATCTTGGCAAGCTTTGTCGCGTTGTCAACATTCTGCAGCGCGGCGGCGATCCACTCGCCGACCTGAACCATGTCTGCCTCTTTCAACCCGCGGGTGGTGGTCGCCGGAGTGCCGATACGGATGCCGCTGGTCACAAACGGGGACCGGGTATCGAAGGGAACCGCATTCTTGTTGACGGTGATGCCGGCTGTTTCCAGAGCCGCCTCGGCAACCTTTCCGGTAAGCTCCGTGCCGCTGAAATCGAGCAGCATCAGATGATTATCGGTGCCCCCGGACACCAGGTTGAAGCCATGCGACACCAGGGTTTCGGCCAAGACTCGGGCATTCTTCACCACCTGCACCGCGTAGTTCTTGAATTCGGGCTGCAGGGCCTCCTTGAAGGCCACCGCCTTGGCGGCGATGACATGCATCAACGGGCCGCCCTGGATCCCGGGGAAAATATTACTGTTGAGTTTTTTGCCCCATTCCTCGGTACAGAGAATCAGGCCGCCGCGCGGGCCGCGCAGAGTTTTATGGGTCGTCGACGTAACGAACTCGGCGTAAGGGACCGGGTTGGGATGCTCGCCGGCGGCAACCAGACCGGCAATATGCGCCATGTCAACCATGACAACGGCACCGACCTTGTCGGCAATGGTTCTGAAGGCCTTAAAATCGATGGTTCGCGGATAGGCACTGGCACCGACAACAATCATTTTCGGCTTGTGTTCAAGGGCCAGCTGCTCGACTTCTTCGTAGTCGATGGTCCCGGTCTCGCGTTTAACGCCGTAGGGAACGATATTGTACAGCTTGCCGGAAAAATTGACCGGTGAACCGTGGGTCAGGTGTCCGCCATGGGCCAGGTTCATCCCGAGGACCGTGTCTCCCGGCTGGCAGACCGCCATGTAGACCGCCATATTGGCCTGGGAACCGGAATGGGGCTGAACATTGGCGTGCTCGGCACCGAACAGTTCCCTGGCGCGATCAATGGCCAACTGCTCCGCAACATCGACAAATTCGCAGCCACCATAATAACGCTTGGCGGGATAGCCTTCTGCGTACTTGTTGGTCAGAACGGAACCCTGAGCTTCCAGGATATTTTCACTGACGAAGTTTTCCGAAGCGATGAATTCGAGGCTGTATTCCTGGCGCTCGGTTTCTTTGCGGATGGCTTCGGCAATTTCACTATCGAACAGATTGAGCTGATCAGACATTGTCTCTCGGTCTCCGGCTGGGCTGGATTTAATTCTGAACCAGGGAGTCGCGACTGATTCAGATTCAACAAATCGGGCAGGCGTTGCAGCCTGCCCGGGTCGGTCATTCCGGTGAAGACTCACCGCGTAAACGTTTTTCAAGCTGCGCGATCTTGTCGAGCCGGCGCTGGTGCCGACCGGCCTCGAACTTGATGTCAAGCCAGGTTTCAACCATTTCAAGGGCCTGGTCCACATCAAGGACCCTGCCTCCCATCACCAGGACATTGGCGTTATTATGTTCCTTGGCCATGCGGGCGGTAAAGTTGTCGGTTACCAGCGCGGCACGAACCCCGGGAAATTTGTTGGCGACAATCGACATCCCGATGCCGGTTCCGCAGATCAGAATCCCGCGTTGCGCCTCACCGCAACTGACCAGTGTCGCAACCTTTTCGCCAAAATCAGGATAATCAACCGACGCATCGCCATTGGTTCCGAGATCCTGAACCTCGATCCCCCGCCGCTGCAGATAATCAAAGATCGCCTGCTTCAGCTCCAGGCCGCCATGGTCACTGGCAATGACAAACATCATTCAGCCTTTTTCAGCAGCAGCGTGGCATTGGTCCCGCCAAAACCGAAGGAATTGCTCAACCCGGCCCTGACCCTGGTCTCGCGCGCCTGGTTGGGAACATAATCGAGATCACATTCCGGATCTGGCTCGTCGTAGTTGATGGTCGGCGGCACCACCCCGCGATCGATGCTGAGGGCAAGATAAACCGCTTCAAGACCGCCTGCGGCACCGAGGGCATGACCGGTCATGCTTTTGGTGGAACTGATCATAAGCTTCCGGGCATGGTCACCGAAAACAGATTTAATCGCCATGGTCTCATAGAGGTCGTTGAAATGGGTCGAGGTTCCATGGGCATTGATGTAATCAATCTCTTCGGGATTGATCCCGGAATTGCCGACCGCCATCTTCATGCAGCGCGCGGCCCCCTCACCACCGGGGGCCGGTGCCGTCAGGTGGTAAGCGTCACCGGACATGCCATAGCCGGCAACCTCGGCATAGATGTGCGCCCCTCGTTTTCTGGCCGCCTCGTACTCTTCAAGCACCAGGATCCCCGCGCCTTCCGCCATGACGAAACCATCGCGGTTCTTTTCGAACGGCCGGCTGGCGGCGGTCGGGTCATCGTTACGGGTCGACAGGGCCTTCATGACATTGAAACCGGCAATCCCCAGGGCGGAGATGGTTCCCTCGCAACCGCCGGTAATCATGGCGTCGGCGTCGCCCCGTTGAATCAGTCGGTAGGCATCGCCGATGGAGTGTGTGCCGGTAGCGCAGGCGGAGACAGTCGACAGGTTGGGTCCCTTGGCGCCGGTACGCATGGAAACAAAACCGGGGGCGAGGTTGATGATCAGCATCGGGATGAAGAAGGGGGATACTTTCCGGTAGCCTCCTTCAAGCATCGCCTTGTGATATTTTTCAATTGTCGGCAGCCCCCCCAGGCCGGCTCCGATCTGCACCCCTACCCGTTCGGCGTTATCATCGTTAATCTCCAGTCCGGAGTCGGCCACGGCCATATCGGCGGCTGCAACGGCGTACTGGATGAACAGGTCCATTTTACGCTGTTCTTTTTTTTCGATAAAGTCGCCGGGATTGAAATCCTTGACCTCACCGGCAATCCGGGTCGGCAGATTCGAAGCATCAAAATGCGTGATCGGACCGATGCCGGACACACCACGGGTTACAGCATCCCAATTGCTCTCCAAACCGGTCCCCAATGGCGAAATGATGCCCATACCGGTAATAACGACTCTACGCATAAGCTCTACAAGCCTCCAACTCAAATGGGTCAGACATTCGGCCCCCATGATGACAACCGGGCAGCCGCATGTTGCTCATGGGGGGAAGGATGACCTTCCCCCCATGTTGACTGGATTCAGGAATTCTCGCTGATATAGGTGACGGCGTCCTGAACTTTCTGAATTTTTTCGGCATCTTCGTCGGAGATCTCGATATCAAACTCCTCCTCCAGAGCCATGACCAACTCCACGGTGTCGAGGGAATCGGCCCCCAGATCATCCATGAAAGCCGCTTCCAGGGTGACCTGGGCCTCATCAACACCCAACTGCTCAGCGACAATCTGTTTAACGCGTTCTTCTACAGTAGCCATTTCTTGTCTACCTCCTTGTTTTATGTCGGTGGCCTGGCACCGAACCTGTTTACATGTACATGCCGCCGTTCACGCTCAGAACCTGGCCGGTGATATAACCGGCCGCTTCCGAGGCAAGAAAGACAACGGCATTGGCCACATCTTCCGGGTTTCCGATTCGTCCGAGAGGGATCTGCCCCACCAGTTCCTCGCGAGCCTTGTCATCAAGAACCTCCGTCATCGAGGTAACGATAAAACCGGGGGCGACGACGTTGACCGTAATATTGCGTTTCGCCAGTTCCCTGGCGTTGGATTTCGTCAGACCGATCAATCCGGCCTTGCTGGCGCAATAATTGGCCTGGCCGGGGTTCCCCATCTCGCCGACAACGGAACTGATGTTGATGATCCGGCCATAACGCTGCCGGGTCATGATCTTGGCCACAGCGCGGGTCAGCATGAAGCTGCCCTTGAGATTGGCATCCAGAACGGCGTCCCAGTCTTCATCCTTCATACGCAGTAAAAGACCGTCACGCGTCAGGCCGGCATTGTTGACCAGTATATCGAGACGTGAAAAATGTTCACGCGCTTCGTTGACCATCCGATTGACATCTTCGCCGCAACTGACGTCACCGGTCACGACAAGAACCTCTGCACCAAGTTTTTCGATCTCATCGGCAACGCCCTTGAGGGCGCTGCGATCTCGACCGGCCGCAACGATTCGGCATCCCCGGGCGGCAAGCGCCAGGCAGATGGCCCGGCCGATGCCGCGTGAAGCTCCGGTTACCAGAGCAACCTTATCAGCTGGCATGGTCCCGTCTCCCTTAATTCAACTTTTCAATATCAGCGGCCACGGCCAGATTCTGAATCCGGCTGCCCCGCGCCATGCGCTTGACCAAACCGGAAAGAACCTTGCCGGGGCCGATCTCGATAAAATGATCAACACCCGACTCAACCATCCGTGTCACGGATTCTTCCCATCGCACAGGGGCGCACACCTGCCGGACAAGAAGGTCCTTGACCCGCTCACTTTCCCGGTTGGGGAGTGCCTCTACATTGGACACCACCGGCACATTGAGTTCACCGACCTGTATGGGTTCGAGAACCCGGGCCAGCTGGTCGGCCGCCGGCTGCATCAGTGAACAGTGAAAAGGGGCGCTGACCGGCAGAGACATGGCCCGCTTGGCCCCCCCGGCCTTGGCCAGATCGGTCGCCCGGGCAACCGCCTCGGCATGTCCGGCGATAACCACCTGACCGGGGCTGTTGTAATTCGCCGGCGAGACAACGTCACCGTCGGCAGCCTGCCGGCAAACCTGCGCGAGCGACTCGGCATCGAGGCCGATAATGGCCGCCATGGCACCCTGCCCGACCGGAACCGCCTGCTGCATGAAGCGACCACGCTGCCGGACGATCTTCACGGCATCGGCGAACTGCAGCGCCCCGGAACAGACCAGGGCGGAATATTCGCCCAGGGAATGCCCGGCGGCATAATCAGGCCGCAGGTCGCTGACTTCCTGCAACACCCGCAATGCAGCGACGCTGTGAGTCAGGATAGCGGGCTGGGTATTCTCCGTCAGTTGCAGGTCCTCATCGGGGCCATTGAAGCAGAGCGCGGCCAGATCAAACCCGAGAGCATCATTGGCCTCTTCGAAAACATCCCTGGCGACCTTGAAATCAGAGGCCAGGTCCTTGCCCATGCCGGCGGCCTGAGAACCCTGACCGGGAAAAAGAAATGCGATCATCGTTCAGTCCCAAAGTAGATTGTTACCAGCGTACCACAGCCGAGCCCCAGGTGAATCCGCCACCAAAGGCATCAAACAGCAGAATGTCATTCTCTTTGATCAAACCCTTGCGGTTGGCTTCATCCAGGGCGATGGGAATCGAAGCCCCGGAGGTATTGCCGAAACGATCAACATTGACATAAACCTGATCCTCACGCATTTTCAGACGCTTGGCGGTGGCTTCAAGAATGCGCAGGTTGGCCTGATGCGGAATCATCATGTCGATCTGGTCGGCGGTCAGGCTGTTAGCCTCCAACGCCTCCTTTGCGACCTCTGTCAGGGAACGGACTGCCACCTTGAAGACTTCGTTGCCGGCCATCTTAAGATACGGGATACGATCAAGAATGCCTTGTTCGGTTGCCGGAGTACGGGTTCCGAACCCGGGCTGATGCAGAAGTTCCCAATAACTGCCGTCGGAATGAAGATGGGTTGACAGCACACCATGATCACCGTCCTGCCCTTCAAGCACCACGGCCCCGGCCCCGTCACCGAAAAGAATACAGGTATTGCGATCCTGCCAGTCGATAATCCGCGACAGACATTCAGCTCCGATGACCAGCGCCTTGCGGACATGGCCCGATTCGATCTGCTGAACAGCGGCATCCAGGGCAAAAACAAACCCGCTGCAGGCCGCCGAGACATCATAGGCAAAAGCATTTTTCAGCCCGAGCCCCTCCTGCACCAGGCAGGCCGTGGCAGGCCAGGGAAGATCACCGGTAATTGTCCCGACAACCAGGAAATCAATCTCCTCGGCGGACACTCCCGCCATCTCCATCGCCTTGCGGGCGGCCTTGACGGCGAGATCGGATGTCTGTTCGTCATCAGCGGCGATGCGTCGCTCACGGATGCCGGTACGGGCACGGATCCACTCGTCCGAGGTATCGACCATCTGCTCAATATCTTTATTGGTGCGGATGGTTTCCGGCAGGTAGGAGCCTGTCCCAATAATACGAGCTTTCATTACAAATCCTTCCTCACCCTCCGGTTGAACATGGCCGGCAGACCTGGCGGATCATCCGCGGGATGGGCCCTGCAATGCCGCTACCATGTTTTCGTTGACCCGCCTGACAACAGACTCTCTCGCCAAGCGGATACCGTTCATCACCGCCTTGGCATTCGACCCGCCATGACAGATCATCCCGGTACCGGCAATGCCGAGCAGGGGGGCCCCACCATACTCGGCGTAATCAATCTTCTTGCGCAGACGGCGAAATGCGGGCCTGGCGAGAAGATAGCCGAGTTTGGCCCGCAGACTGCTTTTCAGCTCCTGCTTCAGCATAGTTCCGATGGCATCGGCAAGTCCCTCAGAAGCCTTGAGGACGACATTGCCGACAAACCCGTCACAGACGACAACGTCGACGCTGCCGTTGTAGATATCGCGCCCCTCAACATAGCCGACATAATTGAAACCGGCCTTTTTGAGCAGGTTGTGAGCTCCACGGGTCAGGTCGGTTCCCTTGCTTTCTTCCTCACCATTCGACAGCAGTCCGACCCGTGGCTGTCGTTTGCCGAGAATGTGCCGGGAATAAACCGCGCCCATCAGGGCAAACTGGGCGAGATGCTGCGGACGGCAATCGACATTGCCCCCGGCGTCGAGCACCAGCGTCTGGTCAAGCAGGTTGGGCATGACCGTGGCGATGGCCGGCCGGTCAATTCCCTTGATCCGCTTCAGAACGAACATTGCCGCCGCCATGGTCGCCCCGGAATTGCCGGCGCTGACAACGGCATGAGCATCGCCGTTTTTGACCAGGTCGAACGCCACCCGCACGGAAGAGTCCTTCTTCTTCCGGACCACATCCGATGGCGAATCGTGCATGCCGACAACCTCACTGGCATGCCGGATCGATATATCGAGACCCTCGACCCGGTGCCGGCTGAGTTCAGCCGAGACACGCTCGGAGTTACCCACCAGAATGACGGGGATATCCCAACGCCGCGCGGCCTCAACAGCTCCGGCGACTTCGACCACGGGCGCGTTGTCCCCCCCCATGGCATCAACCGCGACTACAATTCTCTCGCTCAAGCGAAGACCTCCCTAGTCTTCGCTGCCGAGGACGTCCTTACCTTTATAAACGCCGCAATTGGGGCAGGCTCGATGCGGCTGTTTCGGCTCATTGCATTGCGGGCAGAGAGAAAGCGCGGGCGCGGAAAGAGAATCGTGGGAACGACGCATATCACGTTTGGACTTGGATGTTTTTTTCTTCGGTACAGCCATGAACTTGACTCCTTGTGCGGGGGCGGGCCCCGTTTTCTATAATAGGACATAATGCCCGGGTCGGCGCATCATTCCTTATCGAGTTTCAGGTTTTTCAGTGCCGCAAACCTGTTATTGAAATCATCATTCCGGCAACCGCAGTCGCCCCGGTTCAGGTCCTGTCCGCAACGGGCGCAGAGCCCGGCGCAAGCAGCATCGCACAACGGCTTCGCCGGCAGGGCGAGAATCAACTGTTCCGCGAAAATATCATGTAGCTCGATGACATCCCCGGGAGCGTGAACCAGTCCGAGGTCATCGGCGGTGAGTTCAACCCCCTCACCCTCCTCATCCTCGGCCATACTGATCTCGGGCAGCTGACGGGCAAAGGTCAGATCGAACCCCCCGTCAAGATGCTGGTCGAACTCTTTCAGACAACGACTACAGGAAAGAACAGCGTCACAACTGACATGACCGCTCACCTGCAACAGGTCGGAAATCCAGCGAACCTCAAGACTGACCGCGATCGGGGTGACGAACCGACAGGCACCCTGGTCCTGCAGAGCAGCCAGAACGACGAGATCTTCCGCTGCCACATCGGCAGCGGCCGACAACCCCTGCTCCGGTATCTTTTCCCAGTTGATCGTGAACAAAAACAGCCTCATCGGAACGAAAGCGGGTAGTATAAGACCTGCCCCGTCCATGTCAAGGAAAATCCCTGAAAACAGGCGCCCCGGCGCGGGTTTTTCTATTAGCCTATTCCTGACTATTTTGCAAGCGGTTTCCAGCCCGCGAGGGCTATTGACTTGGCCCGTCAAGGTGATTAGCCTGACGGGAAACGACCCTTCACGAGTGGGCCACTTAACGTCAAAGGAAACCTTCTTGCAGAAAGACCCCACCAACAACGCCTGCGAAAGCACCTCGCCGACAACCGCCATAGAGCGACTGCTCCGCATCATGGCCGCCCTGCGGGCTCCCGGAGGCTGCCCCTGGGATGTTCGCCAGTCTCCGGAAAGCCTGCGGCCCTACATTCTTGAAGAAGCCTACGAAGCCGTGGAAGCAATCTCCTCGGGCGATATGCATAACATACGTGATGAACTGGGCGACCTACTGCTCCAGGTCGTTTTTCAGGCACAGATTTTCGCCGAAAAGGGAGAATTCAATTTCAACGATATCGCCGACACGATCAGCAACAAGCTGATCCGGCGCCATCCTCATGTTTTCGCCGACGCCACATTTCAGAGCGAGGAAGAACTTCATCGTCAATGGGATGCCATCAAGCGTCAGGAACGGGGCGGCAACTCCGGCAGTTCATGTTATCTTGATGACATCACGACCAATCTTCCGGCCCTGATGAAGGCCCAGAAACTGGTCAACCGGATGGCAAAGGGCAATGCCCCGCTTCCACAGGACATTACGTCACTGGTGCCGGCGTTGTCGCCTCGGGATAACGGATCGGATATCCACCGCCGGATCGGCGACCTGCTGTTCAGCGTCGTCACGCTGGCCGGAAAACACGGATGCGATGCTGAAACAGCCCTGCTCGACGCCTGCAGAAGAGTGGATGCGACGATTCACGGCGGAGAATCACGGCATGAAAATCAGCCACCGACAGCGGACGGCACCAGGGATGAGCCGCAACCTTCCACAGCACCGAAATCGAACCGTTGAGGTCGCCATTACCGCTGTCTCGACAAAAAACCGTGCCGTTTCAGGGCTCTTTCACCGTTTTCCACACCTGTTGTTGAAAAGCTGTGTAAAAGGCTGTGAACAACTACCACCCGTGGTGACAACTTGGCGCACCTGGCACATTGCACATTTTTTAGTCAGCAAAAATAACCCCTTTAAAACATGACGTTAGCAGCATTTTCGCAGATATGGTAGACACCTAATGAAGCTTAAACCGATATGTTAGTTTTTCATATCAGAGAGAGGTTGTCGTGTTCATAACCCTGATAGTCATCTTCATTCTGGTTCCGATTCTCGAAGTCTACACCCTGATTCAGGCGGGAGCCCTGATCGGTGTCGGACCGACCATCGCGCTGATCCTGCTGACCGGCATCGCCGGCGCCTGGCTGGCCAGATCGCAGGGGCTGGAACTGGTCCAGCGCATTCAGAGCGAACTGGCCGCGGGGCGCATGCCGACCGAAGAACTGATCGACGGCGCGATGGTTCTGGTCGGGGGGGTGGTACTGCTGACGCCGGGGTTCTGGACCGACCTGTGCGGCTTCATCTGTCTGGTTCCCGGCACTCGTAACCTGGTCAAAAAATTGCTGCGGCGCTGGTTCGAAAACCAGCGCCGCAAAGGGACCATTCAGTTTCGGCGGTTTTGAGGATTCCTGTAAGGTTTTTCGTCACTGATCATCATCCGCGCCGCCCCACCTGCCGGACCATGGCCATACGCGTGGTAGCCATCTTTCGGTATGGTCAGGCAAATCCCCCATAGGAATCCAAACCCTCCTGTTGACAACAAATCAAAACCCCGAAACAGTGGGCAACTCACTGTAGAACTACATTACCGAGGGCACTTAGCCAATCCATGTGGATGGTAACTGTAGCTGGCGGTGCCGGCGGGCGGCCGAACGACCTGGTCGTCAAGACGATATTCTGCGCTGATGAAATTCATGAGCGACCTTCTCGTGCAACGATTAAACAACGTCCCAACGTCCCGCACAGGGGATCATTGGCCGAGGTGAAGCCGACCAGCGGTTCTCGAAGTACGGGGTGACGCCGTCCTCCTGAAGGATGGCGGGGCTTTCCCGGACGAACCTTCTGATTTCGTAGACAACTTCATTTTTCATCGGTATGGGCTCCCTTATTGAAAACTAATGCGCCTCCTTGCGCAGCTGCCGTTCGCGCAGGTCATCCTTGGCCCAGACATAGGGGAGCTCGATAATTGCCCCCGGCGGCGACAATTCCTCGGCATGGCGCAGGCAGTCGCGGAGGACCGCCTCGTGGGTCGCTGTATCGCCCACATCCCCGAGGGTCAGACCGAAGGGATGCTGTACATACAGGGCCTTGGAAGGCTTGACAAGCTGAGTCATCTCCTTGACCAAGCTCAGGGAGACGGTGGCCATTCCCATCTGGTCCAACACGCGCTGAATCAGTCCCACGGACTGACTGCACACCGGTCACGACGGCACCAACAGGGCCAGGTCCACCTGATCCCGCTGGAGTTCGACTCCGACTTGGGGGGCGATATCCGCAAGCAGCCGCTCGGTTTGGGGGATAAAGCCCATGAAGGAAAAATGCCTGGGAGCGGTGGCGCCTATCTCCTCGTGCCGCTGAAGACGGTTCAGCAAGGACAGCGGAAATACGCAGTCGAGATCCTGTAGGGCTCGCCGGGTGTTGTACCCCGGGTGAGCCAGGGCAATCGCCTCGATGGGGGTCTCATTGGGGATGATGCGGAAGGAGTCGTCGCCCGTGGGGCTTTTGGTGGTGAACGGCTGCTGTTTTTCGCGCAAGTAGGCCCCCGAGGTGGTTACCAGGGCCACCCGGCACTGCTGTACAGGCTTTTTGAGTGGGACCGGATGCGTCGGCTGGTCAAAACGGGTCCAGTCGAAATCGGGCAACACCTTTTGGCGGATGAACTCTTTTTCAATCGCGGTGAAATCCATGCATTACCTCCGGGCAGAAAGGAGCAGAGAAAGAAATCAAGGGACAACACAGCGGATGCCTCCCTCCTTGAGGCCAGGGCGGAAGCAGCCGTTACAGGAGATGCCAAGCACTTTCATCTTCATGCCTCCTTTCTTAAACTACGGACTTTTAGTAATGACAACCTAAAATTGACCACCTGTGCTAACCGAAAATTGACCACCCCG
>NZ_PPFX01000029.1 GCF_002898515.1 Geothermobacter hydrogeniphilus
CGCCCGGAAAGGGCAATGCTCTAATTTTTATATCGGCCTACCCACAGATTCTGCGAACGAGGCTCTTATGCTTGGGCTTGGAATAGTGGCGGTACCTGCTGGCCTCTTGGCCTCTTCGTTGTCGAGGAAGGACACTTGACCCAGCCGAAGGCTTGCTAACGGAGGTGGATTCAAATTGCAAGGAAACCCTTGAGGGACGTTGTTTAACTGGGAAACCCTTGAGGGACGTTGTTTAACTGTTGAATGGGAAGAAGCTCCCAAGCTTTCGCTACATCTGCTCAAGGATGGTTTTCGTGTGGAACCTGCAGGGTCGGGATTGCAAGATGGCAAGTTTGCATTAGGTTTAAATCATAGCCCGAAAACCCTGCATTCATTATCCCGGTACATGGCCTTCCCCCCCTCAGTTGAAGGGCGAGGAATTTTGTACCGAATCAAGGCGCAGCCTGATGAGCGCGGAGGCGTAGCGGCAGCTACGTCGCACAAGCGAAGAAGGATGCAACGCGGAGTCGGTGCAAAAGAACCGCCCCTCCCCACCGAAAAAAAATGCCGGCCCGAAGGCCGGCGATTCAAGGGGAGAGGGGAAGTTGGATCAGGGGTTTAGAGTCAGAATCCGCTGACTTTGGAGGTTTCAAGGTAGACGCAATGCTCACTCGACCAGTTCTGGGAGTCCATAATGCGCGGCAGGTCGATGCTGCTCCCGGCGGGAAAACGTCCGGCAGACTCAAGCAGCCGCACCCGAACCCGGTTCGGGTGGAGGGAGGCAACCACTCCCCGGGCCCTGAAACTGCCCAGGTTGTCACTCCAGCAGGCGATGACGCGACTGCCGAGAGCAAGATGTTCATCTTCATTCCGGAGCGAAAGAATTGGATCTGGTCCCATCGTTACTGTTTCTCCTCAAACGGAAAAATGGCGCTGCAGGTGGCCGTTGAGCATCTGTTCGTAGTCGGCTTCGCGATCCTGCTGATAAACCAGTGACGAGGCAATTTCACTGGCGAGAATGGCCGCCTGGTACTTCGGCGGCAGGCTGCCGATCCGTTTGCGATAGCGTGGAGTTTCACGCAGGATACGCGGCAGGTGCGCCAGCAGCGCCCGGCGATAAAGAGGCCTGGAGGCCAGCTCCGGACGGTCCTGAAAATAGCGGAACAGGCGCGCGTAGTGCTCGTTGATCTCCCGCGACAACCCGGCTGATATGTCCGTGTAGCTGCGACTGCCGGAAAATTCGTCGTAGCGGCGGAAAATCAGTCGCGCCTCGTCGGCGGCGCGTTTTTCCAGGATCTCCAGCACGTCACCGACGTAGGTGTCCTTGTTGGCGAAAAATTCCTTCTCGGTCAGCAGCAGGTTGGCGATAATCTCGTAGGAAGAAGAGATCACCCCGCACTTGTTGGCGGAGGCGTCTCGCATGATGATGATCCCCTCGGCCTGCAGTTTTTCCCGCGCCTCGGGGGTGATGAAGGAGTTGGCACCCTCGATGATCGCCCTGGCGCTCGGCGTGCCGCCGGGCAGAAACTGCTGCCAGTTGCCGGCGTGGATCGTCTCCGGCCGTCCGCCGGCGGGGATAAAGAGATCAGCCTCGACGTCGAACACCAGGCTGTTGAACTCGCGGTAAAACTCGTCAACGGTGATCCACTCCTCGACCAGTTCCCCGGCGGTGCGGCTCACCTTGCGATAGAGTTCGCGCAGACCGTCTTTTTTCGTCTGGCTGCGGAAGATCATCATGCCGCCCTCGTGCAGCGCCTGCGGATCGAAACCGTCGATGTCGCTTTTCAGCACAACCCGGGACAGGGCCTCCCGGTCGGCGCCGACCGGGTCGACCAACGCGCCGCTGCCGTCGAGAATCAGGCGGATCTGCACCTGCGGACAGCGTTCCAGCAGCAGGCGCAGGCCGTTGCCGGCGACATCCCCGCCGGGGCCGCCGGTGAGCTTGACGCTGAAGGCATCCTTGCGCATGTCGATGCCGAGCTGCTGCAGGGTGATCTCGGCGAAGGTGATCACCCCGGTCGAGGTAACACCATACTCCTTGTGGTTGATGCCGAACCGCTTGCTCGACATCACGCCGGGGCCGAGCAGGTAACCGCGCTTCGCCGAAATCCGTGCGATCAGCTCGACCATTTCGTCGTGCATGTTCTCGTCCGGACCGAGTTCGATCGGCTCATCCTCACCGTAATAATCAACCACCCGCGGATCACGCGCCTTGCCGTCCTCGGTGACGAAGATATCGAGAAACGCCTGGATGAACCCGTACTGCAGCTTGTAGAGCCGACGGGTGACGGTCTCGGGATTGTCGAGGTCGGCGGCGTCGAGGGCCACCACCATCTTCGACCCCCCTTCGTAAATATCCTTGTTCTTCAGGTGCTGGGTGTGGGCCAGCACGTAGTTTTCCCGAAACAGGGTGTTGGCGCTGGTGATGAAATCGTCACGGTTCTTCGCCAGCACCGTACGCCAGCCGCCGCGGGCGATATCAGAGAAGCCGATATGATAACCGCAACCATGACGACCGAAGAAGAAGGTCACCCGGAAGGGCCGCTCCGGCGGCAGGTCGGCGGTGAACTCAGGGCCGAGCCGATCGAGGTACCCGGGATCGAGGCGGAAGGCCAGGGCGTGCTTCTCGTTGACGAAGAAATTGGTCTTCAGGGTATGGGTGATGAACAGCAGACAGCAGTTGAAAACCGTGCGCCGGATACCATCGAGATAGGCGTGACCGGTATTGTAGTCGCTGATTGCCTGCTCCAGTTCCGCGCACTCGCGCCGGTAGTGTTCGTCACGATCCGGCAGCCGCGGTTCAAACCGGGTGCGAAACAGCGCCACCAGCCGCAGAGTCATCTCCAGGTCGGAGGTGAAGGCCCGCTCGACCTCCTGGTAACCGAACCGGTCCGGCTGGTTGTGCGCCAGGGTGGTATGGCAGAAGCCGGCAAAGGCATTGACCAGCGCCGCGTCGATACCGTTCATGCTGCCGGTAGCGACAAACCGCTGGTAGCTCTCGGATGCGGTCGACAGGATCTGCGTGTTGAACAGTTCCTGTTCCAGCTGGTTGTAGAGAAACCCGTCCCTGGCCAGCAGCGTCTTCCCCTCCCCGCGCAGGTAGAAGGTGCCGAGGAAGTAAGGGTGGATGCCGTTGTGGATCGTCAGGCAGTAGGAACGCTTGATGCCGAGACCGAGACGATTGTAAACCTCCATCACCTGCTGCAGGAAATCGAGCTGTGGCGGGTTGCCGGCGGCGAAGAGGATGCGGTATTCCGGCTGATCGAGTATCTCTTCGGCCGGTTCGGCGTCGAAAAAGACCCCGCCGCTCTGCACCGCCTGGTGATAGAGCCAGAGGATCTGCGCCACCCGGCGAGGCGGAGAATGCCGCACGTAAGTCTCGTTGTTGATCCAGACCAGACGAAGCTCCTTGTCGAAACGGGAAAAGTCATAGTCGGGATAGTGCGCCTTGAGCGCGGCGCGGATTTCACGATGCAGGCGCTTCGGAATCCGCGCCTCGCCGGCGCTCAGCACTTCCTCGGCGGTACGCCGGTCGAATTCGAACCGCTGCAGTTCCAGCTCTTCGCCAATACCGGGAACCGGGGCGTAGGAGTGGGTGAACTGGGCGTAGGAGATCTCCCGCTCGCGCAGCAGCCTCAGGGTCCGATAAAGAGAGCCCGGCTGATTCAGCCGGGCCAGGATCAGAGTTTTGTCGGTATCACGCAGCACCAGTCGCTTGTTGCGTTTGAGGTAGGGCATCTGGATCGCCAGCGAACCGATCGCTTCCGCCTCGTCGTGCATGGTCACCGACAGGTAGGGGTGCATCTGTTCCTGCAGCCATTGCAGGTTGGCGCCGGCATCCAGACAGCGGGCGGTGATCGATTTGGAAACCTGACGGAACCAGCGGATCTTTTCTGCTTCGGTCATTGAAATCTTCCTTGGGTTTTGAATCCGCCGGTGATGAAGTCACGGATTCGGGTCTGAAAGGGGTCAGACGCTACAACCGGAACAACTCCCGGCAACCCGGGAAAGGGCCGGCTGAACCAGTGCCGATTTTTCACCTCGGACAAACAGATGTTTGTCCATATCGAACACTCTACGGGCCCTCAGCCCTTGCTGTCAATGGGTCAATGGAACCAACTGGACAGGAATCTCGGCTCGACGCATGATTTTCTGAGCGACGCTGCCGAGAAAGGCGTACTCCAGCCGCCCCTTGCCGTGGGTTCCGATCAGCAGCAGATCGGCGCCGCACTTGCGAACCTCGCTGAGGATGGTGGACGCCGGCGGTCCGTGCAGCACTTCGATCCGCTCGATGCGGGCCAGATCCTCCGGATGGTCTGCCAGTTCTTCCCGGGCAAAGGCCCGCAGCTTCTCGCTCAAGGAAGCGGCCACCACGTCCTTGTGGGCCAGTTCGTGGTCGGCCAGCCGGTCGCTTCCCATCACCACCGAGACGTAGTTGATCACTGACTGGTCGAACTCGGGCAGCACATGCAGAATTTCAATCTCGGCCTGATGGGCGCGGGCGACACAGATCGCGTGGCGCAGCACCACCGCCGCTCCGGCCGACAGGTCGGTGGCAAAAACAATCTTGCGGTATTGCGGAATCATCATCGTGCTCCTTCGGCGGCGGCCGCCATCAACGACGCTTCATGTTTGCGGGCCCGCGGTTTCTGCATGGCGTAGATCACGCCCAGCAGGGCAACGCCGAGCAGATAGCAGAGGTAGTGATTTTGCAGTCCCAGCAGATGTCCGAAGAAATCGGGCCGGAACATGATGGCGCAAACCAGGAACAGCAGCAGCATCTCGTGAAAGCGATTCTTGGCGATGAACCAGCCCTGGGTCGCCGCAGCGAAAGCGCAGGTACCGACACAGGTCATGACGAAAATGAAGATCGCCAGCGGAAAACTGTTGATGCCGACCAGCAGGATGTCGGTGTTGAAGATGAACATGAAAGGCAGCGCCGCGGTACGGATATCGTAGAGAAAACCCTGCACCCCGGTTGGAATCGGCTCACTGCGGGCGATGGCGGCGGCGGCATAGGCGGCCAGACCGACCGGCGGGGTATCGTCGGCGAGGATACCGAAGTAGAAGCAGAACAGGTGCGCGGCGATCAGCGGCACGGCGAAACCGTTGTCGCCGGCGAGGGTGACCAGCGCCGGCGCCGTCAGGCTGGCCATGACGATGTAATTGGCGGTGGTCGGCAGCCCCATGCCGAGGATCAGGCTGGCGAAGGCGACGATAGCGAGCATCAGGTAGAGATTGCCCATGCTCAGGGTGTCGATGATATCGGTCACCAGCCCGCCCAGGCCCATGGTCACCACACCGACAACGATACCGGCAGCGGCGGTGGCAACAGCAACACTGACCATGTTGCGGGCACCGGCAACCATACCGTCGAAAATATCATCCACCCCCTTCATGAACCCGGCGCCGATGGACGTCCCTTCACGACGCGCCCGCAGCGCGTGCTGGAAGAACATGATCACCAGCAGCACCATGGTGGCGCGGAAGGCGGCCATATCGGGTGAGTGGCGGGGGATAATCAGCTCGTAGAGCAGATAGAGGATCGGCAGCAGATAGTGCAGACCGCCGCTCAGCACCTGGAAGAAAACCGGCAGCTCCGACTTGTGCAGACCGCGCATGCCGAGCTTGCTGGCCTCGATGTGGGTGAGGAAAAAGAGGGCCACGTAGGAGGCGAAGGCGGGAATCGCCGCCGACTTGCAGACTTCCAGGTATGGCAGGTTGACGTACTCGGCGATGATGAAGGCCGCGGCCCCCATGACCGGCGGCATCAGCTGGCCGTTGGTTGAAACCGCGACCTCGATGGCGGCCGCCTTTTTCGCCGGGTAACCGACCTTCTTCATCATCGGGATGGTGAAGGTTCCGGTGGTCACCACGTTGGCGATCGACGAACCGGAGATCAGGCCGGTCAAACCCGAGGAGAGGACCGCCGCCTTGGCCGGCCCGCCCTTGTAACGACCGAGCAGGCTCATCGCCAGATCGATGAAAAACTTACCGGCTCCGGCCCTTTCAAGCAGGGCGCCGAACAGCACGTAAAGAAAAACGATCTTGGCCGAAACAAAGATCGGCACCCCGTAGATTCCTTCGGTGGTCAGCGAGATCTGGCCGAGGTAGCGGTGCAGACTGACCCCCTTGAAGGACAGGAAGTCGGGCATGTAGGGACCGAAAAAAGCATAGGCGGTGAAAATGATGCCGATAATCGCCAGTGCCGGACCGACCACCCTCCGGGTCGCTTCCCAGAGGATCAGTACCAGCAGGCCGCCAATGATCATGTCGCGGGTATTGGGCATGCCGACCCGGCTGGCGATGCCTTCATAATCAATGGCGATATAGAGCGCCATGCCGGCCGCCGCCAGGGCGATGAAGAGATCGACCAGCGGGATGCGATCCGTTGCCGACAGCCATCGCAGTCCGGGAATACTGACCTTGCGCTTGAGGGTCGGGAAGGATACGAAGATCAGGAACAGGGCGAACGCCAGGTGGATCGACCGCACGTAGGTCGAATCGAGCAGCAGCCAGCTGGCCAGCGACAACTGAAACAGGGACCAGCTGAGAGCAACCAGCGGCACGATGAAACGCTGCCAGCCGACCGCGGTCCGCAGCCCCATTTCCTCTTCTTCAACCATCCTGCGGGCTTTTTCAAGCCCCTCATCGATCTGTTCCTGCGTCTTCACATCGCTCATGGGAATAAATCTCCTTGGGAATTCACTATCCGGACGTTGGAATCCAGGCGTCAGAAATCAGCAGTCTGAACGCTCACGCATGGACCTGAATCAGTGATTCAGATTGTCTTCCGAATGAATGCCGGGAGGTGCGTTTTCGCACCTCCCGGCCCTTAATCCTTACTTGATCAGACCGACTTCCTTGTAGTACTTCAGGGCGCCCGGATGGATCGGGGCAGAGAGTCCCTGCAGCATGCTTTCCTTGGTCAGAACCGCATAGGCAGGATGCAGTTTCTTGAACTCCTTGAAGTTTTCGAACACTTCCTTGGTGATGGCATAGACCACCTCGTCAGGCACGTCCGCACTGGTACAGAGGGTCGCCTTGACGCCGAAGGTGTTGACGTTCTTGTCGTTGGCAACACCGTGGTACTGATCCACCGGGATGAAGGACGGGGCATAGTAGGGGAATTCGTCGGTCAGCTTCTTGACCACGTCGGCCGGAACTTCAACGAAGTTGACCTTGCGGGCGCCGGCGACGGCTTCCTTGACCGAACCATTGGGATGACCGACGGTGTAGAAGAAAGCGTCGATCCGGCCGTCCTGCAGCATGCCGGCCGATTCAGCGGCCTTGAGTCCCTCGGCCTTGATATCCTTCTTGTAATCGATGCCGGCGGCATTGAGCAGATCGATGGCATTACCGCGCTGGCCGGAACCGGGATTGCCGATATTGACCACCTTGCCCTTCAGGTCGGCCACGGTCCTGATGTTCTTGTCGGCAGCAGCGACGATGGTCACCGATTCGGGATGGATGGAAAAGACCGCCCGCAGCTTCTTGAACGGCTTGCCTTCCCAGTCGGCCTTGCCGTTGTAGGCCTGGTACTGGCGATCGGACTGGACAATGCCGAATTCGAGGTCGCCGCTCTTGATGGCGTTGATGTTGAAGACCGAACCACCGGTCGACTCGACGGTGGCACGCAGGTGATACTGCTTGCGTTTCTTGTTGACCATCTTGGCGATGGCGCCGCCGGTCGGGTAGTAAACGCCGGTGACACCACCGGTGCCGATGGTGACAAAAGTGGTCCGGGCGGCAAAACCGCTCACCGGAAGCATGGTGACGGCAACCGTCAGCGCCAGGGCAATGTACAACAACTTTTTCATTCTCTCCTCCTCAGAAGATTTAGGGTGATGCGCCGGAACGATTCCGGCACCTAACAGACCGCTTCAATCACCGGGAGGACAAGGCAAGCCCCGTGCCAGTCAGAAAAAAAACACAACAACAGGCTGAAATAAAAAGGTATTTTACAGATTTCGCGTATACGGAAAAATGCCGAAAGGGATATAACTTCGGTTATGGGAGCCGCTGCGGGACGGGGATAAACGGCGGGGGATGGGGAACGGACGACGACATAACCAGGGTTATCGACATAACCGTGGTTATACCTCTTTTCAGGCGTGTTCCCGCCGCTGCTTGAGCCGCTTGCTGAGGGCCGGTTGGGAGATTCCCAGCAGGCGAGCGGCCAGCGTCTGGTTGTTGCCGGCCCGTTCCAGGGCGGCGTCGACCAGCAGGTCACCCGCTTCGGCCAGGGTCGGCAGATCGTCGAGGACGGTAAACGGATTCCGGGACGGAACCAGGCCGCCGGTCTGCCGGGCATCCCCGATCCGCCGCTGGAAAACGTCACAGGAGAGAACACCGCCGGGATGCTGGCTGACGGCATCATGCACCATCGCCTGCAGCTCGCGGATGTTGCCGGGAAAGCTGTAGGTATTGAGCAGCGAGACCAGCTCCGGCGGCGCCGTCGGAACAGGTTTGTCCAGTTCGGCGGCAGCGGATTCGAGGAAATGCCGCAGCAGCAGCGGCAGATCCTCTTTCCTCTCCCGCAGCGGCGGGATGGTGACCTGGTGGGCATGCAGCCGATAGTAGAGATCCTTGCGAAAACTTCGCTCGCGAACCATTTCAGCCAGATCGTGATGGGTGGCGCAGATCACCCGCGCCTGCAGCCGGCAGGGGCTGTCGCTGCCGAGAGGATAATACTCACCTTCCTGCAGCAGCCGCAGCAGCTTGACCTGGCTGGCGGCTGAAAGGTCGCCGATTTCATCCAGGAAGAGCGTGCCACCGGATGCCCGTTCGATCATACCGGGACGTTCGCGGTCGGCGCCGGTGAAGGCGCCGCGACGATGGCCGAAGAGGGTGTCGGCAAAGACATTATCATCCAGCCCGGCGACATTGACGCTCACCAACGGGCCGTCACCGCCGCCCAGCTGGTGGGCGGCACGCGCGACCAGTTCCTTGCCGACCCCACTCTCACCGAGAATCAGCAGCGGTTGTCGGGAGGCGGACACCGACTCCAGGTAACCGAAGATGGCCAACATCGCCGCGTCCCGTGTCACCAGGGGGGCGAAAACCTCGGGATGTTCCAGCTGTTTTTTAAACAGTCGCCGACGGATGGCCTGGTTTTCACGCTGCAGCTCAACCATGCGCACCGCGCGGCGAATGCCGTCGAGCAAGCGATCCTCCTCGACCGTCTTGACAAAATAGTCGAAAGCTCCCAGGCGCATGCAGCCGACCGCTGTTTCCAACTGGTTCATTCCGGAAAGAATGATCACCTGGACATCCGGATACTCTTCGTTGATACGCCGCAGCAGCTCTTCCCCGGAGACATGCGGCATGGTCAGGTCGAGCAGCACCAGGCCGATATCGTGTTGTTCGAACAGGCTCGACACCTCGCGGCTGTCGGAACAGGAGATCAGGTTGGTGAATCCCCCCGGTCCTTCCAGGGTCATGCCGAGACTTCTCAGCCAGGGCAGTTCGTCATCCACCATCAGGATACTGAAATCAGGGTTTTTCGACTGACTCATCGGTTTTCTCCTTGGCCGGCAACAGCAACCGGACCCGGGTGCCCTGCCCCGGTGTCGAGGCGAACTCCAGCTGTCCGCCATGCTCCTCGACGATACCGGCCGAAACCGACAGACCGAGCCCGGTGCCGCCATGATCACGGCGGGTGGTGAAAAAAGGATCGGTCAGTTTCGGCAGATGCTCAGGATCGATGCCTCGGCCCTGATCGGCAATCTCCAGCAGCAGGCGGCCATCGTCCTGCAGGGCGGTGCGGAGCCGGATCGCCTGTCCCTTGTCGGTCAGCGCCTGACAGGCGTTGATCAGCAGGTTGACCACCACCTGCTCAATCCGCTGGGCATTGCCGACGAACGGCGGCAGATCGTTCGCCAACTTGGCCCGAAAGTGGTCGGTCGCCTTTTTCAGAGAATTATCGACCAGCCGCAGTGCCGCCGCCGCCACCTCGTTGAGGTCGACCGCGTCATCCAGTTCGGCATCATCACGACGGGCGAAATCCTTCAGATCCTCGACGATCCGCCTGATCCGACCGGCTCCCTGCTGCATTTCTTCCAGCATCTGCGGAATTTCTTCCCGCATGCGTGAATAATTCAGCCAGCCGAGCTTGAAATCACCCTGTTGCCGGTAATGCTCATCAAGCAGCGGTCCGGTGTCATCCCAGGCCTTTTTCAGCAGCGGCAGGTTGAGCAGAATCAGGCCGTTGGGATTATTGATCTCATGGGCCACGCCCGAAACCAGCACCCCGAGCGAAGAAAGCTTGTCAGCCTGGATCAACTGCTGCTGCCGGACCTCCAGTTCATGCAGGGCCTGGCGTTTTTCGGCAACCTCGCGTTCCAGGTCTTCGGTGCGCAGAGCCACCTGGCGCCTCAGCATCCTCGACCAGAACACGGTCATGATCAACACGAGAAGCAGCGGGCCGACAATCATCGCCCCAAGACGGATGGCGCGTTCGAAGGAGAGTCCCGGCCGGGGCAGCACGCCGAGCCATTTTTCGTAGATGGTGCGATAACGGCCCGATTTCTTCAGCAGCACCAGGCCTTCGTTGAAGCGGGCCAGAAGGTCGAGATTGCCCTTTTTCACCGCGTAACCGTAGTCCTGGGCGACCAGCGGCCTGGCGATCGGCATGATGTTGTCGAGACCGGCTTTCTGGATCAGGTACTCACCGGGCAGCTTGGCCACCAGGGCGGCATCATAACCGCCGGCGGAGAGTTGCCGCAGGGCATCCTCAAGAGTTGCCACCGGATGCAGCCGGGCCTTGAGTTCGGCATGCCGGAGCATGAAATCGTGCATCACCGCCCCGCGCATGACGATCACATCCTTGTCGGCCAGATCCTTGAGGCGACGGATCGTGGACCCCTTGCGAATCCAGATCGACTGATGCACCTTGGCGTGCGGCGTGGAGAAGTCGACCTCGCGGGTCCGCTCCCGGGTGTAGGCCATCCCCTGCAGGACATCAATGCTGCCGGAAGCCAGCCCTTCCCGCATTTCTCCCCAGGGACCGAGATGAATTTCAATATCCATCCCCATCACCTCGGCGATGGCACGGGAAAGCTCGACATTGAAACCGGCCGGCTTGCCGTCGGCGTCGAGAAATTCGTAGGGGGGATAGTTCTGATCGCCGCCGATGATGATCGGCGCCTCGGGTTCTGGGGGCTCCTCCGGTTCAGCCCGGGACAGAACCGGACAGAGCAGCAGGAGAATAAGGAGTATTTTGCAGAAACGAGACATGTTCGGCATTGTCACCATCCGACGAACGGATGTCAAATCCGACCATCGATCCTGGTCAGAAACGTCCGACCAGGGACAGCCCGGCAGCATCAGGTTCCAGCAGAGGGACCAGACGCAGAACGATCCGGCGTTTTTCCGCCAGCAGGCAGATCCCTTTGCCGACCGTCAGGCCGAGGACGGCACCGACAGCGACATCCGAAGCCCAGTGTTCGTTGTCGTTGAGACGCGAAAAAGCCGTCAGTCCGGCCAGCCCATAAGCCGTCCAGGGCAGCCAGCGGGATTCAGGATAGCGGGCAACCAGCACGCTCGCCACCGCGAAACTGCCCGCCGCGTGCCCCGAGGGGAAGGAAAATCCGTCAGGCTCGCCGCTGCCGCCGCGGTCGGACAGCCCGGGTCCGTCCCAGTGATCACTGTCGTCACCGCTGTTGGGCCGATGGCGGCGGCCGAGATGCTTCAGGCCGAGGACGGCAACCCCGGTCAGCAGATAACTCTCCAGGCTCAGCAGCCCGGTTTCGGCAAGGTAGGCGTCATCACGCAGACGACCGGTCAGGTAAAGCCCGCCGCCGCCGGCAACCAGCAGCCAGGGTTCACCGAAGTTCTTGGCAAAATCGGAGACCGAATCGCTGAAACCGCTGCGGTTGGCCTGGACTTTTTCGGCGATCTCGTCATCGAGCAGATAGAGCCCCAGGCTGCCGGCCGCGATCAATCCGACAGCCTGCCACTGCGATTGCCGCCAGTCAGCGGGAGCCGTCAGCAGCGACCAGCCATCCGCGGCCCAGCGTTGCGGCAGATCACCGAGGGGAGTCACCTCCGCCCCCGGCCCGGCAACGGCAACCGCCGGCAGCAGCCCCAGCAGGCCGCACAACAAGAGGGCCACAAGACGGCTCACGAGTTGAAAAACCGGCGGCAGGCGGTGATGACCCGCTCGATATCGGCGGGCAGGACATCGAGATGGGTGACGAAACGGAGTTGGCCGTAGCCGCCGACCAGGATGCCCTGCTCCCGGAGGTGTTCAATGAGCGGTTGTTGCCGTTCGGCGGGACAGTCGACGAAGACCATGTTGCTCTGCACCGTCGCCGGATCAACCCGCAGGGCACCGATCTCCCCCAGCCCGTCGGCCAGGCGGCGGGCATTGGCGTGATCCTCGGCCAGGCGCTCGACATGGTGTTCCAGGGCGAACAGACCGGCGGCGGCGAGAATGCCGGCCTGCCGCATGCCGCCGCCGCAGACCTTGCGCCAGCGATGGGCTTCGGCGATGAAATCCCGACTGCCGCAGAGCAGGGATCCGACCGGGGCGCCGAGCCCCTTGGAAAGACAGAGCGAAACCGAGTCATACAACTGACCGATCGCGGCCGGCACATGTCCGCCGGCGACTGCGGCGTTGGCCAGCCGGGCGCCGTCAAGATGCAGCTTCAGGCCCCGGTCGCGACAGAAGTCCGCCGCCTGCCGCTGGTAATCGAGGGAAAGAACCTTGCCGTGATGGGTATTTTCCAGACAGAGCAGCCGGGTGCGGGCAAAATGGTGGTCATCCGGCTTGATCATCCGCTCGACCTGCTCCAGGTCGAGACTGCCGTCGGCACAATGGTCGATCGGCTGCGGCTGGATACTGCCGAAGACCGCCCCGCCGCCCCCTTCGTAACGGTAGCAATGGGCCTGCTGGCCGACGATGTATTCATCGCCACGGCGGCAATGGGAAAGCAGGGCCAGCAAATTGCTCTGGGTGCCGCTGGGAACGAACAGCGCCGCCTGCTGGCCGGTCATCTCGGCACCGACCTCCTGCAGCCGGTTGACCGTCGGATCTTCACCGTAAACATCATCGCCGACCTCGGCCTCCGCCATCACCCGGCGCATCGCCTCACTCGGCCGGGTCACCGTATCACTGCGCAGGTCAATGATTCGCATCGCTCTCCTCCATGATCTGTTTCAGTTCAGCCAGGATACTGTCCCCATGCCGCACCGGCAGGGAGAAGTGACCTTCTTCGGCAAAGGGATTCACTTCGGCCCGCGGACAACAGCGAGCCAGGTAATGGCTGTGGCTGATCGGCACCGTCCGGTCGGACAGACCATGCCAGAAACAAAGCGGACCGCCGCCGGAACCAAAGGGAATCTGCCAGCCGCGGGTATAGAGTTGAAGATCATGAACGACACCATCCGGGCCGCCTCGAAAGGCCTCGCCGATGGCAGCGGTCAACCGCTCCCGAACCCGCCGCTGCCGCAGCACCTGCCGATCAGCACGTGGCGCCGCGACAGTGAGCAGACGCAGGGCAAGGCGCGGCCACCGCTGCAGAACGGGGGTGACCAGGAGCCGGAAGATGGGGGCGGCGAGGCGCGGATAACCGGCCATAACGGAGAAGCTGAACCTTGCCGGCCATTCCATCTCCGACAGCAATCCGGTCCCGGCCAGCGGTCCGAGCCCGCAGACAATGCCGGTCGCCAGCACTCTCTCCTCCAGCAGCTCACGACAGACCATGGCATAGGGCCCGCCGCCGGAGACACCCAGCAGACCGAAACGGGCAATCCCCAGCTGATCGGCCACCGCCGCCAGGTCGGTCGGCCAGTCGGCCAGAGTCCTGGCCGGGCAGAAATCGGAACGTCCGTAACCAGGACGGTCCAGGGCGATCAGCCGCAGACCGATTTCCGTCGCGACCTCATCCATCAGTGCCGCTTCCAGCCGGCTACCGGGAAAACCGTGCTGGTAAAAGAGAGGCAGGCCATCCGCAGCACCAAATTCACTGGCGGCCAGGCAACGTCCGTCGGCAAGCCTGTACAACTGGAAAGAAGGCATGATAAAACGCCTGCCGCTATGACTGCAACAGGCGTCCCCTGGCTGAGGAAAGGGATCTCGTCGGCGAGAGAACAACGACCACGACAACCGGCGGCTAGTCGATGCCGACAAAAAGCTTGATGTACTGCAGCCGCTCGAAATTCTGCGGATGTTCGCTGCGCGCCTGGCTGAGCCGGCCCCGTACCTGGTCGAGGCTGTCGAATCCGTGCCCCGCCATCCAGTCATTCAGTTCCTTCAGAACCACCCCGATCTGCTCGACGCCATGCCGGTAGAGGGTCGAACAGAGCTGCACCACCTGGGCCCCGGCCAGCAGCTGCCGAGCCGCATCCCGACCGTCATGCACCCCGGTGGTTGCCGCCAGATCGGCGTCAACCCGGCCATGCAGCAGGGAGATCCAGCGCAGGCCGGCATGAATCTCGGCAGCATGACTGTAGGGATTGCCGGCCTTGAGTTCGAGCTTGTCGACATCGATATCGAACTGGTAGAACCGATTGAACAACACCAGCGCATCGGCCCCGCGCCAGATGATCTTGCCGCCGCTTTCCCCCGGACCGCACCAGCCGACCGTGAAAGGCGGCGCCTCGGCCCGATTCTGGCACAACTGGGTCGCAAACTTGGCAAAGGAGGTGAAATAGGGGCCGATTTTCATCGCCACCGGGATCTCCAGACGCGACTTGACATCATGCAGGATCTGGAAATAGCGATTTTCGATCTCGGCCGCGTCCTGTTTGGCCGAGGTCGGCATCAGGGCGACGTTGAGTTCGATGGCGTCGGCACCGGCGTTCTGCAGCTTGACGGCATATTCGGACCAGCGTTCGCTGGAAATACAGTTCAGGCTGGCAATGATCGGCACATCGACCGCCGCCTTGGAATCCTTGACCAGCTGCAGGTAATCGCGCGGCCCGAGTTCCATGCCGTATCCCTGCAGGTACTCTTCCGCCTCTCCGGCATAAGGCCCGTCGGCGGAACTGCTCAGGGCTCCGGTCTCAGCCTTGATCTGTTCTTCAAAAAGGGATTTGAGGACAATGGCGCCGGCGCCGGCGGCGGCGCACGTTTTGACGCCGTCAAGAGACCCGGTCAGGCTGCAGCTGCCGACAACAAGAGGGTTCTTCAGGGAAAGTCCCATGTAGCGGGCGGCTAAATCAGGCATAGCAATCCTTCCTGTTCTTTGCTGCTGATCACACATAGCGGCGGCTGAAAACCCAACCGACTCTTGCAGAACAATACCCAACTTACAGGAAAAAGACCAGACCAATCAAGCATGGAAACTCTTCCGAAACCGTCCTGATTTCCGGCTTCAAGCCGGTTTTCGCGCCACGATCCCCGCCAGGCTGCCCCCCTTGCGGGACGCCTCCAACCCCTCTTCATGGCGAAGGATCTCCCACCCGGCAAAGAGTTCCGGCAACTCTCCCGGATTGAGAAGAAATTGGCGCGCAAGCCCCCCGGCGGCAAAGGGCCCGGCCAGGCTGAAGGTTCGCACCACCGCCACCCCGCCGGGACGAACCGCCGCCAGCAGCGCCGGATAAAGGGATCGCTGAAGGTAGAAAAACTGCAGCAGCAGATCACAGCAGCCAACCGGCAGGTGCGGTGAACGCTCCAGGTCCTGCTGCCGCAGCACGAGGTTCAAATTCTTCCTGTCGGCCTCCCGCGCCGCGATTTCAAGTCCGACCGGGGACTTGTCGATCCCGGTCACCCGCCAGCCCCGCTCCGCCAGCCAGAGCGCGTTGCGCCCCCTCCCGCAGGCGATATCAAAACACGCGCCGCCGACGGGAAGCAGATCGGCAGACGCCACCAGCCAGGGATCCGGTTCCAGGTCCCCTTCACGCTGTCGCCAACGTTCATCCCAGTTCGCTACCACTTGCAGCTCTCAGAAGTCTCAACATCACGATCAGGTAGATATCCCATTCCACCGTCTCAAGGCGCCGGATTTTTTATCAAATCAAGGCGCAGCCCAATGAGCGCGGAGGCGTAGCGTTCGCTAGGTCGCACACACAAGCGAAGCGGGTCTGCAACGCAGAGTTGATGAAAAAGCCGGCCAGCAAAGGTTCAACAACGTTGATCAGGCCCATATCCGCACCACCGTCTCGAGGCGCTGGATTTTTTATCAAATCAAGGCGCAGCCCAATGAGCGCGGAGGCGTAGCGGCAGCTACGTCGCACAAGCGAAGCGGGTCTGCAACGCAGAGTTGATGAAAAAGCCGGCGCCCTCAGCAAAAAGCCCGGAGCGGGGCTCCGGGCCTTTTAATCACTTGACCGGGCCGGTAAAGATCCAGTCATTGCTGATCACCGCCTGGTGACACTGGATGCAACCCTTGACCTTGCCGTCCTTGAGCACCTTGCCATCCGGCGCGTACTTGGCCCAGTACCAGTCGCCGGCCTCGGCATCATAACCCTTGACCCGGTACATGACGGTCACTGCGGCGAGCTTCTTCGCCGGCGTGTAGTTCTCCTTGACCACGAAGGCACCGTTCGGCAACATGCCGGTCTTGGCAGCAATGGCGTCCTTGGCGTCGGGGCTGACATAGGTAGTCAGGAACGCGCCATGGGGATGACGCCCCTTGTACAGCTTGCCCTTGCCGGGAAACAGCGGCCACTGCTGGTAGGGGTCCGCCTGGTGAATATACTCCCACACCGCCTTGCCTTCCGCGGCCGGCTTGGCCGTACCGCCGGCAAAGACCGACAACGCACTGCCGACGACAAAACCAACGACCGCCAGGGTTGCAAAAAACAGCTGTATTCTTTTCATCTGCTCTCTCCTTTTGTGCGGGGTTGATTGGACCAAACCTCACTGTTTCGGGCTCAGTTATTGAAGCGGATTTTCATTCTCGTTCAACAGGGAGATAAAAGAATATCACCGGGATGACAATCTGCAAGATGGGGGCTGGGGCTGGGACTGGGACTGGAAGTGGACGGGAAGGCCCTGCGGCCACCGTAACCCGGCGGCGGTTCAGCAGAGACGGTCGGGATGGGGCAACAACAGCGAACGGTAGCCGGTCTGCACCAGGCCGGCGCGCTTGAGACGGGCCAGCTCCTCGGCGACCGCTTCACGCGAGGCGCCGATCAGGGTGGCCAGATCCTTCTGGGTCAGCGGCAGACGCACCCCGCCGGAAGGATCGGCGATGCCGTGACGCCCGGCGAGCTGCTCCAGAGTGAAGCAGAGGCGTTCGGCGAGGGGTTTGAAGACCAGGTCCTCAAAGCGGGCTTCAAGCTGGCGGAACCTGAAACCGATCAGCTTGACCCCCCGGAAGGCGAGTTCGGGATTACGTTGCAGGATAGCCAGGAACCGGTCGCGTTCAAAGCTGCAGACCAGGCTCTCCTCGATGGCCTCGGCGCTGTGACTGCGGGTTCCTTCATCAGCCAGCGCCAATTCACCGAAAATCTCACCCGGACCGAGAATGTCAAGCAGAATCTCCCGACCATCCTCGTTGGTCCGCTCAAGGCGGATTTTCCCCTCCTTGACCAGATAGACCCTGTCGCTGTCATCGTCGGCAAAGTAAAACCGGTGCCGCCGCTGACAACGCAGCATGGCGCTACTGGCGACCAGCTCGGTCATCTGGGCTTCGCTCAAGCCTTTGAACAGTTCGGCTTTCTTGAGATGCCAGATTTTCGTCTGCATCGAAATCGTTGCCCGGCATCAAGAGATTGGATAAAAAAAGACGGAAGGAATCTTCAACACTGTCGCCGCGAAATAATTTTCAGAGCCTAGCAGGACTTGGCGAACATGACCACGGCAAAAACATGGGTTACGAAGAAGGTTTGACGTTGTGCCGTTCTTCCCCTAAGCTGAGGACGAAGCGATGCGGAATTCAACCAGAGAGACGATGACCTGACCCTCATGAAACTCGAAACCTTTGCCATCGCCCTGCTGGTCCTGCTGCTCGCCTTCTACGGCGGCTGGTCCCTCTACGACAAATACGGCGACCATCTGGACGCGGTGCTGCAGACCGGAGTCCAGCCGACAGCACCGCAGAAAAACCGGAGTGCCGACAACAGCAAGCCACAGGAACATCATCCCCTGCCGCCCCGCCATCCGGTCGCGTTGCCGGAAAAACCCTCAGAGGTCAAGGGAGAAGGGCCGACGGAGCCCCCTTTCCCGGACAATCTCGAACAGACCGACGGCTACCTGCAGGAACGCGTCACGCAACTGATCCGAAACCAGCGACTGCGTTCACTGCTGATCCTCAACCATTTCATCCAGAAACTGGTTGTTACCATCGACAATCTCCCCGAAACCACCATTCCTCGTCAGCACCTGCCCCTGCGCCCCCCGAAACCGGGCTTCATCACCATCGGCAAGGGAGATGAACAGCTGATCGACAAGGCCAACGCCGGGCGCTACACCCCCTACGTCGAACTTTTCGAGGCGGTTCCCGATGCCATTCTGCTGCATATCTACCGCGGTCTCTACCCCCTTTTCCAGCAGGCCTACCGCCAGACCGGCAACCGGACCGGCTATTTCAACGACCGACTGATCCAGGTTATCGATCATCTGCTCAGCACCCCCGACCCGGTGCAGCCGATCAAGGTCATCCGCCACATCCACCGTTTCAAATTTGTCAACCCGGGACTGGAGAACCTCTCCGCCGGGCAGAAAATGCTGATCCGCTGCGGGCCCGAAAACATGCGCCGCGTCAAACAGAAGCTGCGCTCCCTGCGCCAGGGGCTGGTCGGTTCCGGAAGCGGCTGAAAGCTCAAACCTGAATCAAGTGAGTTCATCACCGATTCAGGTCGAAAAAAAAACTTGCCATCGACACGCACCCATGCTAGCGTACGGTTCAAGTGTAAACAGTGTGCTGGTTTTATTGCTGAACAGGTTCAAAAGCTCATCGATGAGGAATCGACCGCGCAGACCTTCTTGGCTGGGCGGTTTTTATTTATCAGCAACGCAAGGCCGCACCGCAAAGAAAATGTCCCGGAACGGGACACAAGGAGATTCACAATGGCTGAAGGTACCGTGAAGTGGTTCAACGAAGCGAAGGGTTTCGGTTTCATCGAGCAGGACAATGGCCCGGACGTTTTCGTTCACTTTTCCCAGATCGAAGGTGACGGCTTCAAGACTCTCGCCGAAAACGAGCGCGTGAGCTTCGACGTCACCGAAGGGCAGAAAGGCCCTCAGGCCAGCGGCGTGCGCAAAATCTGAGCGTTGACAAAGCACAGGTCGAACAAAAAGCCCCGGAGCAGATGCTCCGGGGCTTTTTTATTAACCTGAATCCGTGATTCCAAAAACTACAGATCGAGATTCACCAGCACCCGGCCGTGGGACTCCCCCTTGAGCATCTTGTCGATTTCCGCGCCCAGTCCGTCGAGCCCGACCTCGCGGCTCAACTTGCCGAGCCGGGCCGGCTTCCATTCTCCGGCGAGATTTGCCCAGACCCGGGCGCGGCGCTGATCGTCACATTCGGCCGAATCGATACCGAACAGGCTGACGCCGCGCAGGATGAAGGGGAAAACATTGATCGGCAGGTCGGGCGATCCGACCAGGCCGCAACAGGCGACACTGCCGCCGGCGCGGGTCGCCTTGAGAACCGCCGCCAGGGTGGTGCCGCCGACACAGTCGACCGCCCCCGCCCAGCGTTCGGACAACATCGGCCGCTCGCTGTTCTCCGTCACCGCGTCACGGCTGATAACCTCGGCGGCGCCCAGGCTCTTGAGGAAATCATGTTCGCTCTGCTTGCCGGTCGAGGCGACAACCCGGTAACCGGCCGCCGCCAGAATCGCCACCGCCAGGGAACCGACGCCACCGGTCGCCCCGGTGACCAGAATGTCGCCGTCATCGGAAACAACTCCGGCGCCAACCAGCGCCTGCACCGAAAGCCCGGCCGTCAGCCCGGCGGTACCGAGGATCATGCTTTCCGCCAGGGTCAGTCCCGTCGGCAGCGGCAACGCCCAACTGGAAGGAACCCGGATGTACCGGCCGAACCCTCCGGCGGTATTCATACCCAGATCATGTCCGGTCACCAGCACTTGGTCGCCGGGACGGAAACGACCGTCTGCGCAACTGACCACCTCGCCGGCGGCATCGATACCCGGGGTATGTGGAAACTTGCGGGTCACCCCCTTGTTGCCGACAGAGGAAAGGGCGTCCTTGAAATTGAGCGACGAATAACGCACCCGCACCAGCAGGTCTCCCGTGGGAAGATCGTCGATACCGCGCTCAACAACTTCGCGGCTGTATTTTTTCGGTTCGCTTTCGGTAATCCAGAAGGCCTTGAACTTTTCACTCATCAGATTCTCCTTACGGGAAGCGGGTTGACAAAAGAACCAAAGCAGACTTTACTCTACAGCACGGTGTATTTTCGTCAAGTAGCTACTTTATTGTTTGCTACACACCAAAAGGATACTATTGTGCTTTCCGGAGATCCCATGAATGCCGAACCCTCCCTCGCCGGCCAGGAGCAACCCTGGCAGAGCCCTGATTATAGCTGTCCGGTTGCCGTCACTCTCGATATCATCGGCGGCAAATGGAAAGCCGTCATCCTCTGGCACCTGAGCTTCAGAACCCTGCGTTTTTCCCAATTGCGACGTCGCGTCAAGGGGATTACCCAGAAAATGCTCACCCAACAGCTACGCGAACTGGAACGGGACGGGCTGGTACACCGGGAAATCTATGCTGAGGTTCCTCCCCGCGTTGAATATTCGCTGACCGATGAAGGACGGACCCTGAAACCGATGTTGTCCGGGATGTGCAACTGGGGCCGCGAACATATGCGACGCGTCGGCCTGCAGCCTCCGCAACCCTGCCTGCCACCGGATTGAGCAACCTTCCTGCACGCTCATCCGGGATGGTTGACCGACCCCCTGTGAGCGTGTAAAGTCCATTTAACTCTGGATCGCCGTGCTCAACCGCAACCACCGAGGGGTCGTTAACCATCCCCGTTGCCTCCGGACCCGCCATGCCGAACCTGCTGGAAATCCACAACCTGAAAACCTATTTTCATTCCGGTCCGGAAACCCTCAAGGCCATCGACGGCATCGACATCACCATCGATGCCGGGGAAACTCTGGCCCTGGTCGGTGAATCGGGATGCGGCAAATCGATGACTGCTCTCTCGATCCTGCGCCTGGTTCCCGAACCGGGACGGATTGCCGAGGGCCGGATCGAGTTCTCCGGGGAAGATCTGCTGCTGCTTCCCGAGGAGGAAATCAGGCGTATTCGCGGCAACCGGATCGCGATGATCTTCCAGGAACCGATGACGTCGCTCAACCCGGTCTTCCGGGTCGGCGACCAAATCTTCGAAGTGTTGCGCCTGCACCGGGGCATGAACCGGAGGGAAGCAACCTCTGCCGCAGCCAGGCTGCTTGAGCAGGTCGGCATTCCCGAGCCGAAACAACGGCTTCTGGACTACCCGCATCAGCTCTCCGGCGGGCTGCGCCAGCGGGTGATGATCGCCATGGCCCTGGCCTGCGACCCACAACTGCTGATCGCCGACGAACCGACCACCGCCCTCGATGTCACGATTCAGGCGCAGATCATGGACCTGCTGGCCGAACTGAAAAGCAGCCGCGACATGGCGACACTGCTGATCAGTCACGACCTCGGCGTGGTGGCTGAAAACGCCGACCGGGTGGCGATCATGTATGCCGGCCTGATTGTCGAAACCGCCACCACCACATCCCTGTTCGGCAACCCGCTGCACCCCTATACCCGCGGCCTGTTGTCCTGCATCCCCCGGCTTGGGGACGTCCGCGAACGGCTCGACCCGATTCCCGGCCAGGTTCCCGACGTCCGCAACCTGCCGGCCGGTTGCAGTTTCAGGGACCGCTGCCCGGAAGCTTTCGGTCCCTGCGTCGAAGGCTGTCCGCCGCTGCGGGAGGTCGAACCCGGCCACTGGGCACGCTGTTGGAGGAACCGATGACAGCACCGCTGCTGAAAGTCAGCGATCTGCGAAAATCCTTTACCGTCAAAGGGGGTCCTCTCGGCGGTCCGGTGCGGAAACTGCAGGCGGTGGCGGGCATCAATTTCGAGATTTTCCCCGGCGAAACCCTGGGACTGGTTGGAGAATCGGGATGCGGAAAATCGACCACAGGGCGCCTGATCCTGCGTCTGATCGACCCCGACCAGGGTGAGATCCGTTTTCAGGGGCAGGATATCGCCACCCTGAACCAGCGCCAACTGCGACCGATCAGGCGCGATCTGCAGATGATTTTTCAGGATCCCTTCTCTTCGCTGAATCCACGCAAGAAAGTCTTCGACATCCTCGCCGAGCCGTTCAAACTGCATCGCCTGGTCACCAACGGCAAACTGTCGGAAGCCGTCACCGACCTTGCCCATCGGGTCGGCCTGTGCCCCGAGCATCTGTCGCGTTATCCTCACGAATTCTCCGGCGGTCAGCGTCAACGGATCGGCATCGCCCGGGCGCTGGCGGTGCAACCGAAGCTGATCATCGCCGACGAACCGGTCTCGGCCCTCGACCTGTCGATCCAGGCCCAGGTCATCAACCTGCTGAGCGATATCCAGAAGGAATTCAACCTGGCCTATCTTTTCATCGCCCATGACCTGGCAGTGGTCGAACATATCAGCGACCGGGTCGCGGTCATGTACCTCGGCCGCATCGTCGAGTTGGCATCGGCCATCGAAATCTACCGGGCACCGCGGCATCCCTACAGTGAAGCCCTGCTCAACGCCATTCCCGAACCTGACCCGCAACGGAAACGCAAACCGCACCACCTCAGCGGAGAAGTTCCCTCTCCCATCTCACCGCCGAGCGGCTGTACCTTTCATCCCCGTTGCCCCTATGCTGAAGAGATCTGCAGACAACAGGAGCCCGCTCTTGAAGAGCAGGCTCCCGGGCATCTTTCCGCCTGCCATTTCAGTGAAAAAGTCGGCAAATTCCGCAACCGGCCGTCAGACTCCTGACGGCACCCCTGACAATCCGAACCCCAACTGCCTGTAGCCCGCTCGCCGGTACCGGCCGCGACAATTGGTCATACCGGAAGCAACAAATTCATGCTGAATGGAACCCAACTGAGACCCGACTGACACACCAACCCTGCACAGTGTGTCATCAGCGGCACACCACCAAATGGTCTTACCACTGGATGCGAACGCCGAAATGACGACCAACGCCCCGTGACGATATCCTCCCCGGGATAAGGTGCGGTGAAAATCAGCCGTTTTCACCAGTTTCAGCCACAAAAATGAGCAAAAACAGGCCTTAACACGCCGGCCCGGCACAAAAACAAAGTTGGCACGCCGATTGCTTAGTAAATTTGTCAACATGTCGGGGATTCCAAGGACTGATACAAAAACTCCTGCCCCTTTATACGCCGCACCGGGACCTCTCTCCCCCGGGCGGCGTTTTTTTTTGCCGTTTCAGCGAGCGATTGGCTATCATGGGGCACACCCTCAGCCGTCTGATGAACAACGCCCATCTGCGGCGTTGTTCTTCCCCCGCGTCAACGACGTACCTTCCGGTATGCCTTATGACGCGGGGGTGCGGACGCCTGGCATCTGGACATTTTTACTCAGCCTGGGGAACCTGACATTTCAACACCCTGATAGCGGGAACAGACCATGCCGGAACAACTCGGGCTGCGCACCCTCGAAGATATCAGCGCTCTCATCCTCCAGTCTCACGACCTCGACGAAACCCTGACCAATATCGTCGCCCTGGTCGCGCGACGAATGAAGACCGAAGTCTGTTCCATCTATCTGCTCGATGACGACCAGCGCACGCTGCGGCTGCGTGCTACCTGCGGGCTCTCCAGCAACGCCGTCGGCATGGTCAGCATGGGCGTCCATGAGGGGCTGGCCGGACTGGCGGTCGACGAGGGACGGGCGGTGTCGATCCAGGAACCGGAATCCCATCCCCGCTACCGTTACTTCGCCGAGACCGGCGAAGAGCGCTACCACTCTTTTCTCGGTATCCCGCTGTTCGACCGTAGGCAGCCGGTCGGGGTGATTGTCATCCAGACCACCGAACGGCGCGACTTCACTGAAAAAGAAATCAGCGCCCTGTCGACCATTGCCTTCCAGGTCGCCTCCATCGTCGTCAATGCCCGCCTGCTCGACACCCTGCAGGCTCGTGGGGACATGCTGCCTGGGATTGTGGAAGAAAATGACGCAGACAAGCCACCCGCTGAACCTCACCCGGTCCTGAAAGGCAAAGTCGCTTATCCGGGAGTCGCCATCGGCCCCGCCCATCTGCTCGATGAACGCCTCGGCTTTACCGACATTCTCGATGAAGACGGCATCGATCCGCGACAGGAACGGCAACGGCTGCAGGATGCCCTGGAAAAAACCCGCATCCAGACCCTATTTCTGGAAAAAAGGGTATCTGAACGTCTCAACGACGAGGATGCCGCCATCTTCCATACCCACCTGATGATCCTCGAGGACCGCAGTTTCCTGGACAAACTGGACGGCGAAATCGCCAGGGGACACAGCGCTCCCTACGCGCTGAAAAAGGTGGTCGGCGACTACCTGGCGGCCTTCAGCAACATGGAAGACGCCTACCTGCGGGAACGCGCCGCCGACATGGACGACATCGGCCGGCGTATCCTGGCGAGCCTGGCGGGCCACGACCAGCAGACCCTGCATCTGAAGACGCCGGGGGTCATCGTCGCCCGGGAACTGCTGCCCTCGGACATGGCGGCCCTCGACCATGAACAGATCCTCGGTATCGTCACCGAGGCTGGCGAAAACAACTCGCACGCGGTCATCATGGCCAAATCACTCGGCATCCCGGCTCTGGTCGGGGTCAAGGGCCTACTGCGGAAACTGGAACCGGAAGCCCCGATCATTCTCGATGCCAACTCGGGAACTTTCTACATCCGGCCGGCCGATCACATTGTCGAGGAATATCGCCGACTGGAGGAAGACCGCAACCGCGAGCTGCACAAGCTTGACAGCCTGCGCGACCTGCCCGCGGTCACCCGGGACGGTACCAATATCACCCTGCGGGCCAACATCGGCCTGGTCAGTGATGTCGATGTCGCGCTGCGCAACGGGGCCTCCGGGGTCGGCCTCTACCGAACCGAATTCCCCTACATGGCACGCGGCAACTTCCCCGATCGGCAGGACCAGTACCGCCTTTACCGCAAGGTGGTGGAAGGCTTCGCCGGCCAGCCGGTCACCATCCGCACCCTCGACATCGGCGGCGACAAGGCCCTGCCCTATTTCGCGCCCCCCACTGAAGACAATCCCTTCATGGGCTGGCGTTCAGTCCGTGTTTCCCTGGACAACCCGGACATTTTCAGCACCCAGATCGAGGCGATCCTCATGGCCGGCGTCCATGGCCCGGTCAAGATGCTGTTCCCGATGATCTCCAGCATCGAAGAGGTCAAGGCCTGCCGGGCAGTAGTCAGCCAGGCGGAGCAGACCCTCAGAGACGAAGGCATTCCCTTCGCCGACAATATGCCGCTGGGGGTTATGATCGAAGTTCCGGCAACGATCCATATCGCCCACCAGCTCGCGGAACTGGTTGATTTTTTCGCTCTCGGGACCAACGACCTGGTGCAGTATCTGCTCGCCGCCGACCGCAACAATCCGCTGGTCAACAAGTATTATGATCCTCTGCACCCGGCGGTACTGCAGGCCATTCGCTGTATCTGCGAGGTCGCCACCGAACACGACAAAGGGCTTTGTCTCTGCGGAGAGATGGCGACCGATCCGCTCAACCTGCTCCTACTGATCGGCCTCGGCCTGCGCGAATTCTCGATGCCGGCGCCCTTCATTCCCCGCACCAAGGCCTTTCTGCGTGACCTCGACCTGCCCACGGCCGAAAACGCCGCCGACAGAGTCCTCAAACTGGGTGACAGCATCGCCATCCGCTCCCACCTGATTGATATCCTGCGCGCTACCCAGACCGGATGAATTTTCCGGACGTCCCTCTCACGGGGGGACAGAACCAGGTCCTGTCCCCCCTGGCCGGTCTTACCTGTTAACCTTTTCGATCGTCACCCGGACAACGGGGTTGCGCCAATCCATCGCGGCCCGGTTGAGATCACCGATGCCGTGAATGCCGTTGTGGACATGGATGAATCCCTCGGCCCCGGTCGTCATACGTACCTGACTGCCACAGGGAGGACCGGGGATGTGTGCGCACTGCTCAGTATTGGCTTCGCTGCCCGCATCATAGGCCACGGCCGTCAGGGCAATCTGCCGGTCAGAACGGCCCCGGACACCCTGCAGCGCGAAGAACGCATCGTTGGTGGTGGCCAGCATGCCGACCACGCTGAGACGATTGAATTTTCCCCGGGTTCGAACCTGCATTGTGGTCGATGTCCCGGGCAGGATCGGCCCGCCGGCAACAGCCAGATCGAGAACATCATCCCGCGTTCCCAGCACTGCCGCCAGCGGCTGGGTATCCCCACCTTCGGCCAGCGCCACCAGTTCATCACTGGCGGCCTGCCCGATGCGGAACACTTCAAATCCCCGTTTGTGACTGATCAGCAGCGGCGGGGTGATAACCTGCTTTTGGGTCAGATTGGTGATGGTCACCTGATACATCTTACCGCCATCAGCCAGGGCCAGACCGCTGGTCACCAGACTGAGCAGGATGGCAACACAGACACCGGTCAACATGCGACTGTTTTTCATGACGATCCCCTTTCAATAGTTGAACGCGCTTCACCGGCCGAACGTAAGGACATCTCTCCCTTTTGACCGGGCAACAACCTTAACAGGGGGAATTAAAGCTGAGGTCAAGGCTGGTTAAAGCTTTGGTAAAGAAAGGGATGGGAGAAGAGAACATGAACGGGGAGGATGACTGTCTTCTGCCCATTGTTTCCCGGACGCCAAAAAACCAATGCCGAAGCATTTGCTTCGGCATTGGTTTGATCAGTCATCCGGCTCAGGCGCGATGATCTATTTCAGCGCATGAATCTTCTCCAGGCTCTGCCTGAGAATGCCGAGCTTCTCCTCGGCGGCCGCCAGCTTGGCGCGATCCTTCTCCAGCACCTGCGGCGGGGCATTGGCGACGAATTTTTCATTGGAGAGTTTTTTGGTGAAGAAATCGACATCCTTCTGCACCTTGGCGATCTCCTTGCCGAGTCGTTTTTCCTCCTCGGCGACATCGATCAGACCGGTGAGCGGCAGCAGGATTTCAATATTCCCGGCAACCTGGGTCGCCGCCTGGGCGGGACGTTCGACCTTCACTCCGTAGCTGAGTTCATCAACCTTGGCAAGAGAGCGGATATAGCCCTCCCCCTCGGCAACCACGGCCGCAGCGGCCTGGTCGCGGCAGTCGAGTACGGCGCTGACCAGCCTTCCCGGCGCGACATCCATCTCCCCGCGGATATTGCGAATCGCCTTGATCACCTCCATCACCTGCTCCATCCGTCCGGCCAGCTCGGCGTCGGCCGCCAGTTCCGAACCCTCCGGATAGTCCGCCTGCATGATGCTCGGCTGCGGACGTTCCCCCGGCAGGGTCTGCCAGATTTCCTCGGTGACAAAGGGCATGAAGGGATGCAGCAGCCGCAACAGCTGCTCCAGCACAGTGTAGAGGACGGTCTGCACCCGCTCCCGGGCCCCGGCATCCTCACCGTAAAGATCATCCTTGATCAGTTCGATGTACCAGTCGCAGAACTGGTGCCAGGTGAAGGCATAGAGGGTGCCGGCGGCGTCATTGAACTTGTAGTCGGCCAGGGCGCGGTTGGTCGCTTCGGCGGTTTCTTTCAACCGGGTCAGAATCCACTGGTCGGCGGCCGACAGATCCATGCCGGACAACGATTTTCCGGCCGGCTGGAAATCGTCCAGGTTCATCAGCGCGAAACGACTGGCGTTCCAGAGCTTGTTGACGAAATTCCGATAACCGGCGATCCGCTCGGTGGAGAGCTTGATATCACGGCCCATGGCGGCAAAAGCCGCCAGGGTGTAGCGGAAGGCGTCGGTCCCATACTCCTCGACCACGGTCAAAGGATCGATGACGTTACCCTTGCTCTTGCTCATCTTCTGCCCCTGGGCATCGCGCACCAGGGCGTGGATATAGACCTCCTTGAAGGGCACCTCGCCCATGAACTTGAGGCCCATCATCATCATCCGCGCGACCCAAAAGAAGAGGATATCGAAACCGGTCACCAGGCAGGAGGTCGGATAGAACTTCTCCAGCGCCGCGGTCCTGTCCGGCCAGCCCATAGTCGAAAAGGGCCAGAGGGCCGAGGAGAACCAGGTGTCGAGGACATCGGTTTCACGGCGAAGATTGTCACTGCCGCAGTGGCCGCAGGCGGTGGCGTCTTCACGGCTGACGGTGATCTCGCCGCAGTCGTCACAGAACCAGGCCGGAATCTGGTGACCCCACCAGATCTGGCGGCTGATGCACCAGTCCTGGATATTGTTCATCCACTCGAAGTAGGTCTTCTCCCACTGCGCGGGAACGATCTTCGTCCTCCCATCCTCGACCGCCCTGATCGCCTCGGCGGCCAGCGGGCCGACCTTGACGTACCACTGCTTGGAGAGATAGGGTTCGATCACCGTCCTGCAGCGGTAACACTCGCCGACCGCGTGGGCGTGATCCTCGGTCCCTTCCAGCAACCCCTGCGCCTCGAGATCGGCCAGAACCTTCCGGCGGGCCTCGTCGCGGTCCAGACCGGCGTAGGGACCGCCGTTCTCGTTCACCACCCCGGAGGCGTCGAAGATGTTGATCTGCTCCAGGTCGTGACGTTTGCCGACCTCGAAGTCGTTGAAATCGTGCGCCGGGGTGATCTTCACCGCCCCGGAACCGAACTCCCGGTCGACGTATTCGTCGGCCACCACCGGAATCTCCCGGTTGACCAGCGGCAGCAACACCTTCTTGCCGACCAGGTCGGCATAGCGCTCATCCTCGGGATGGACCGCCACCGCACTGTCACCGAGCATGGTTTCGGGCCGAGTGGTGGCGACCACCAGATGGCGGTCGGTTCCGATCACCGGGTAACGCAGGTGCCAGAGATGCCCCCGCTTGTCGTCGTGTTCGACCTCCAGGTCGGAGAGCGCGGTATGACAGCGCGGACACCAGTTGATCAACCGGTTGGCGCGGTAGATCAGACCATCCTCGTAGAGGCTGACGAACACCTCGCGCACCGCCCGGGACAGTCCCTCGTCCATGGTGAAGCGTTCCCGCTGCCAGTCACAGGAGGCTCCCATCCGCTTGAGCTGATTGATAATCTGGCCGCCCGATTCCTCGCGCCACTGCCAGACCCGCGCGACAAACTGTTCGCGCCCGAGTTCATGGCGGTCGCCTCCCTCGGCGGCGAGCTGTTTCTCGACCACGTTCTGGGTGGCGATGCCGGCGTGGTCGGTGCCCGGCATCCAGAGGACCTCGTGTCCTGTCATCCGTTTCCAGCGACAGAGGATATCCTGCAGGGTGTTATTCAGGGCATGCCCCATGTGCAGCACGCCGGTCACGTTCGGCGGCGGGATAACGATCGAATAGTGTGGGCGCGGAGAGGTTTCGTCGGCAGCAAAGCGACCGTCCTTTTCCCAGGCTGCATACCACTTCACTTCGACCTGATGAGGTTCATAACCTTTCGGTAGATTTTTTTTCATTTTCAACAGCCTCTCTACATGGCCTGCAACCGACCTTGAAAAAGTTTCAACATCACACGATCAGGCCAATATTCCATACCACAGTCTCAAGGCGCCGGATTTTTTATCAAATCAAGGCACATTCCAATGAGCGCGGAGGCATAGCGGCAGCTACGTCGCACAAGCGAAGCGGGCCTGCAACGCAGAGTTGATGAAAAAGCCGGCCAGCAAAGGTTCAACAACGTTGGCCAGGCCCATATCCGCACCACCGTCTCAAGGCGTCGGATTTTTTATCAAATCAAGGCGCAGCCCAATGAGCGCGGAGACGTAGCGGCAGCTACGTCGCACAAGCGAAGCGGGTCTGCAACACAGAGTTGATGAAAAAGCCGGCGCCCTCGAAAAAAAGAAGTGGGGATTCTAGCAATCCCCACTTCCAGCGTCAATATCTCAGTCCGCCGTCCAGGCGGACTTTTCTCACGATGACTCGACCGGGCCTAAACGGCAGCCTTGATCTTGCCGATTTCTTCCTTGATCAGGTTTTCGGCCAAATCGGGAACAACCTCCCAAGCCACCTTCTCAAGGATGGTTCCCGCCAGACGCTCAATAATGGCTGACGCGACCTTCTCGACAATGGCCTCAAGCTGCTCCTCGCTCAGGGCCGCGACCTGTTCTTCGACAACAGCGGCGGGAGATTCGACCGGAGCAGCAAACTCATCCGCAGAAGAGATGGATGCGACCGGTTCAACAACCTCCGGGGCCTGTTCGGGCAGGTCGTCCGACAACTGGAAGGTATCGTCTCCCACCGAAGTCGGCTCAATCGAAGCGGCGACAGGCTCAGCCACCGGGGCAGCGGGCTCAGCCACCGGGGCAGCGGGCTCAACCACCGGGGCAGCGGGCTCAACCACCGGGGCAGCGGGCTCAACCACCGGGGCGGCAGGCTCAACCACCGGGGCGGCAGGCTGCACGTCAGGAGACTCAAATACCTGATTGAAACCGCTGACCGGCTCCTCGCTGACGGCGGCCTCATCAACCAGCAGGTCCTCTTCGTCGATAATGTCGACATCATCAAGGTCAAAGATCTCTTCTTCGGTATCCTGCCAGATGTCGGTCGAGTCAGCCGAGGTGGTTTCAGTCTGCGGAACCTCCGCTCCCAAACCGGTCGCCACCTCTTCCACCGGGGTCGTCAGCAATTCATCTTCGTCGAAGGAAACCGTCCCCCAAACATCATCGTCGGCAACGGGTGACACCTCGGAACCGGCATCGGCCGCCGACGCGATATCGGTAACCGGGGCTTCAGGTTCGACCAGGTCAAACGCATCTTCTTCAGCCCAGAGGTCATCTTCGGCCAGCTCCACAATCGGTTCGACATCGGCCGAAGCGATCTCCGCGGGCTCGGCAACCTCCCGAACCGGCTCAACCACGGGGCGTTCGGCACTCTCGGCGGCACTCGGGGCAACCGACGCAGCTTCCGGTATCGCGGCGGAGGTCAGAAGTTCTTCAACCTTGTCAATCAGGGCCTGGGATTCAAACGGCTTGGAGATCCAGTCATCCGCACCGGCCTGTCGGGCCTTGTCTTCGTCAAACGGCTCGAAGGTCCCGGTCAACAACAGCACCGGAACACCCTGCAACCCGGGATCCTGCTTGACCGCCCGGCAGAGTTCATAACCGTTTTTACCCGGCATGTAGACATCGGCCAGAATCAGATCGGGACGATCAACCCGCGCCTTCTGCAGGGCGGCATCTCCGTTGTCGACAATGTCGAGTTGAAAGTCTTCATTGGCAAAGGTGATGCCGATAACCTTCTGGATAGTAATACTGTCATCGGCAAGCAAAAGCCTTTTACTCATGGGATGCCTCCTTGTGTCAACACAGGCACATCGGGCTCAGGGCTGCAACTGCAGCAGCAATTTATCGAGATCCAGCAACGGATATCTCAGATTCTGATAAATAAAACAATCGGCCATGCACTCAGATACATCTTCCCGGGATGTTTCAATGCGCCCCTCGGCAATCTCAACAATCCGGCCGCCGGCGGCAACCGGAACAGCAACAAGCCCCATCTCGGACCTGCAGATGGCAAGGTCATCACCCTGCAGGGTCAAACCATCAAAGAACTGTTGTCGGCCAAGCACCGGCACCGGTTCATCCCGGAACAGGCAGATCCCCTCAAAACCGTCGGGAATCCCGGGAAGAACAAAAACTGCGGGCCGCTCAAAAACAGCCTCGATCAGGTTGGCGTGGCAGGCGAGGGCGTCCCTCTTTTCCCCAAACAGGGCCAGGCGGGCGTCCGGACTCATCATTGGCCACAGGCCTCCAACCCGGCGGCGTCGCAACAGAGCAACACTTTGTCCTGCCGGAAAGCCAGACGAATGTAGCACTGCCGCCCGGGAACCCGCAACATCGGCGGCAGATCACGGTAACGAAACTGGCCTGCCGCGAAAATACCACAAACGTCGCCGACCAGCACCCCAAAAGGGGCAAATCTGCCCGTAACAACCAGCAGATGACTGTTCATAGCCCCTTCCGCGGGTGCCGGTCCGAGAAAATCAGTGAAATCCGGCATCGCAAGCAGTTCACCACGAAAACGGCAGGCGCGCAACCCGGAATTATCGTCAGTTTCCCACTGCAGGGTATCGGCGGCAACGATCTCAACCAGCTCCGAGACTGAAAAGAGCAGATCGTAACCACCGCGATGCGCAACCAATTTCAAGGACTCTGAACCCGCCATACACCCTTCTCCGGCCGGCTTCTCTTCAGTCATCGCCGACAGAACCTCGACAATGGGTCAAAGGTAGCGCACGACATTCCCCATGTCAAGTCGACAAAGGGCAAAAATCCAAGCAGTTATGCACCCTTAGAAGGGTTTCCAGGGCACGGGAAAAAACAGTTTACGGTAGAGATTCAAGGCAAAACGGTCGGTCATGCCGGCGATAAAATCAGCCGCCGCCGTTTCCAACGGCTCGTCGGGGCGCCGGGAATGTCCGAAGACCTCGAACTGATCCGGATGAGCCAGGAAATAACCGAACAGCTCCTCGATAATACGTGCCGCCTTGTCAAATTCACGATCAACACCAGGGGCACGATAGACATGTTCGTCCAACCAATCACGCAGCGCCAGCACCGCTTCGGCAAAATCCGGCGAAAGGGTCACGATTTTTCCACCGGCGTTCAGAGAGGTATCGATCACGTCACCGACCAGAACACCGATGCGTTCACTGTTTCGCCGGCCCAGAACCGCCGTCAATTCCGGCGGGATATCGGACGAACGCACCAGGCCTCCCCGCAGGGCGTCATCAAGATCATGGTTGACGTAGGCGATAATGTCGGCCAGCCGAACCGCCTCACCTTCGCGGGTCGCCGGGCGGTCTGCCGCTTCAGGCGCCTGAAGCGGACCGCTCCCCTTCGAATGACGAGCAATGCCGTCAATCACTTCCCGGGTCAGGTTCAATCCGCGACCTTCTTTTTCCAGAATCTCGACCACCCTGACACTCTGTCCGACATGCTTGAAACCGCCGGGAACCAGCCGGTTAAGAACCCTTTCACCGGCGTGACCGAAAGGAGTATGGCCAAGGTCATGGCCGAGCGCAATGGCTTCGGTCAGATCCTCATTGAGGCCAAGAGCGCGAGAAATTGTTCGGGCAACCTGCGAAACTTCAAGAGTATGAGTCAAACGGGTGCGATAATGGTCTCCCTCCGGGGACAGGAACACCTGGGTTTTATATTTAAGCCGGCGAAAGGCTTTACAATGAAGAATCCGGTCACGATCAACCTGAAAAACCGTTCGAACGGGGCAGGGATCTTCCTCGATCTTTCGGCCACGGCTCATGCTGCTCCGGCACGCGACTGAAGACAGGGTCTGTTGCTCTTTATGTTCAATCAGGGTTCTTACAACCATCATACTCACTGAATCTGTTTCTTGTGAACCCGAGAACGACCCGGCAGGCGCACTCGTAACGTCGCTGTTGAGGCAATTGTATTGCCGTTCATTCCCAAATGCCTGGAGTTGAATGTAATTAACCGGGATGGGCACCCAAAAGATACGGTGCAATTATAACCAATTCAAGAAAAAAACAACCAAAAAGCCCAAAAAGACTTGATTTACAGCCTGAATATTGTATTAGTATTGCCACTCTGCAATCAATCAATGGCAGAAAAACTGATAAAGAAGGAGAAAAACAATGTCCGAACTGTTGCAAATGGCAAAAGACCTGGTTGAAGCCCAGGCAACCTCCCGCTCCATGTCAACTGAAGAAATGGTGGTTTCCCTGTCCGAAATCCACAAGGCGCTGCAGGGCCTCGCCGCCGGGGGAGAAAATGCCGAAGCCGACGAAAACGCTCCGGCGGTCACCCGCAAGAAAGCGTTCGGCCGCGACAAGGTCTACTGCATGATCTGCGGTGAAGGGATGAAAACGCTGGCACGCCACCTGCGCACCAAGCACGACATGACGCCGGGAGATTACCGTAAGCAGTTCGACATCCCCCGTTCCCAGCCGCTGGCGGCAAAAAATTATTCCGAGAAACGCCGTCAGATGGCCATTGACCGCGGACTGGCTGACAACCTGGCGAAAGCCCGCGCTGCCAAGGGCCGCAAGACCCGCAAAAAATAACCACGACTGCACTTCTCCGCAGTCTTTAAAACACACGCGGCGGGGCGTCCGATATAGGCGCCCCGCCGCTGTTTCCATCCCGATCCGGCAACCGGCTGTTACTCCAGATCGAAGGAGATGCTGGCCAACTCATTGCCGGCCCCGTCCAGGACCTTGACCATCCAGGCGCCCCGCCACTCGGGCAGGACCTGTTTCGAGGACCATGTCCGCCAGTTGTCGGAACGAACCGCCAACGTGACCCGCGCCATCTCCCTTCCCTGCTTCAACCAGACATGGGTAATCTCATCATCGCCGACAGCGCCCCGCACCCGGGTAAAGCAGTAGACCCGCCCGATGTCAGCCGGAAAATGATCGGCCACCCCGACCGGTTGACGCTGTTCGACGCCGGTCCCGACAACTCCTTCGACGACCTCAAGCCCCCACCCGAGGGACGGCAACAACAGCAACAGGGTAAGAACAATCATCATTTTCTTCATCTTTCATCTCCTTTGTCTGAATTAATCCAGAATCAGTGAGCTTGTCACCGGCGAATAGCCCAAGAGCTTGCCAACCGGCGGATAATCCTTTACATTCACTGCACGAAGGGTTGCCATGTCCATGAAACGAATTCTGCTCGGCGCCACCAGCCCCGATCTGCTGGGAACGCTCGAAATTATCCTCAAGCACTGGGGTTACCGGGTGCTGGTCACGTCCCGAGTCGGGGAGTTCGAAGAGCTGCTCAACGGCAGCAATCCCGAGTTCATCCTGATCGGCGACGGCATGCTGGCCGCAGCTGAAGATCTGCTGCGACAGCAGTTGCGGGAACAAATTCGGAAAACCGGGCTGCCGCTGGTTGTCCTCGGCCGGCCCAGCGGTCCGACCATCCCGAAACCGTGGGTTGGCCTGGACGTTCCTATCGATATTTTCGCCCTCTTTGAACTGGTCCAGAAACACCTTGAAAAACATCCCCGCCGCAATCTGCGCATGGAAGTCAGGATTCCCGGGATGGTCTGCCGGGACAACACCTCTGAACTGGCGGAAGTTCTCAGTATCAGCACCCGGGGGATGTTCATCAAGACCAGCTACCGGCTTGAACCCCAGGACCAGTTCCAGGTTGTCTTCCCGCTGCTGGGGATGAACCGCGAACTGGAACTTCCCGGCCGGGTTGTCTACCGCATGGAACCGCGTCCCGAAAACAATTATCGCCAGGGAGTCGGTCTGGAATTTGCCGACCTCAGCGATGAAACCCGTCGCCAGCTCGAAGCCTTTCTCGAACAGCGGCTGCTGGGAGAACTGAGTGAAGGCCGACGCGGCGCCGAGCTGGATCTCGGGATGCTTCGCAGCCGGTCAGCCCGGCCCTCTCCGGGCCTCGTCCCCTGAACCGTCAATTCCTCCCCGCTCTCAACTCCGGCAAAAAGCTCCGGCCTGCCGGACAGGTACAGCCGAGAGACTCACCCACTGTTGCGGCGACATCAGCAAAGCCGGCACGGGTCCCCAGATCGATATCCGGCCGCAGGTCGGGAAACCATGCCAGCAACGGAACATACTCACGGCTGTGATCGGTGCCCGGCGTGGTCGGATCACAACCGTGATCAGCGGTTATCAGCAACAAGTCATCAGAGCGCAGGCGGGCGGTCAATTGCGGCAACCAGGCATCGACCGCCGCCAGTCCGTCGGCGAAACCGGAAACATCCAACCGGTGCCCCCAGAGCATATCGAAATCGACCAGGTTGACAATCATCAGCCCGTTGTCGACACGCTCCAGGCATTCAAGCGTAGCGGCCATCCCGTCAGCGTTGCTCGTAGTTGTCAACGACTCGTCCAGACCACGGCCGGCGAACAGGTCGCCGATTTTGCCGATTCCGATGACCGGCACGCCCGCCTGCTGCAGGCGGTCAAGCAGCGTCGGAGCAATCGGTGGCAAGGAAAAATCATGACGCCCGGCTGTCCGCCGGAAACCGTCAGCGCCCCGGCCCGTGAAGGGTCGGGCAATAACCCGCCCGACACGATAGGGATTGAGTAGTTCCCGCGCCTTCCGGCAGAGGTCGTACAGTTTTTCGACCGGGATGACCTCTTCATGGGCAGCGATCTGAAAAACCGAGTCACTGCTGGTATAGATAATCGGCAGACCGCTGCGCAGATGCTCCTCACCGAGTTCACGGATAATGTCGGTGCCACTGGCGGCCCGGTTGCCGAGGACCGCCAGCCCGGTGGCGGCGGTGAACGCCGAGATGATTTCTTCGGGAAAACCCTGCGGGTAAGTCGGCAGAGGCTGTTCCAGGGTCACCCCCATCAGCTCCCAGTGACCCGCGGTTGAATCCTTGCCCGCCGCCTTTTCGGCCATCCGCCCGCAGGCGGCCAGCCCTTCTCCCGACACCAGTCCGGCACCGGGCAACAGGCGCCCGAGGCCGAAACGCTCGAAGTTCGGCAGCCGCAAAGAGGGTGAACGCTGCAGAACGTGCAACAGGGTATTGGCCCCGGCATCACCGTAGGCGTCGGCATCGGGCAGAGCACCAACCCCCACCCCGTCGAGGACCACGATCAGCACCCGGCGAAAGGGGGGACTCACGACAGCCCCTCTGTCCGCAGCCACTGTTCAACGATGGCGACCCCGCTGGAACTGCCGATACGGGTGGCCCCCGCGACAAGCATCGCCTGGCAGTCCTCAAGACTGCGGATACCGCCGGCGGCCTTGACCCCGACGCGACCGTCCGCGACGGCGGCCAGCAGCCGGACATCCTCAACGGTGGCGCCGGAGGCGGCAAAGCCGGTCGAGGTCTTGACATAGCGGGCACCGGCCGCGACCGCCGCCTCGACCAGGCGTGACTTCGCCTCCCGGCCGAAATTGCAGCATTCGATGATGACCTTGACGCACGTCCCGGGAACCGCCCGCACCACCGCCCGGATCTCTTCCTCGACACGGGCGAAATCACCCGTCGCCGCCCAGCCCTGGTTGATCACCATGTCGATTTCCCGCGCACCGGCATTGACCGCCCGCGCGGCCTCGTGCTGTTTGCTCGCGGTTTCGACATAGCCGAGGGGAAAACCAGCCACCGTGGCAACCGCGACTTCGGTTCCGTAGAGGGTGGCCGCACTGAAACGGACATGGCAGGGAGGCACACAGACCGCGGCAAAGCCATATTCGACCGCCTCCTCACAGAGCTGCTGAATCTGCCGCTCGGTTGTCTCGGCCTTGAGCAGGGTATGGTCGATACAGGCTGCCGGGTTCCCCCTGAACGAACGGCCGTCAGGTGCGGTAATCGGCATTGATCTTGACGTAATCATAGGTCAAATCGGAGGTGTAATAGCTGAAGCAGCCCGCGCCCAGACCGAGGTCGACGGTGACCCGGAACTCTGTCCGCCTGAGGACTTCGCTCGCCTCGGCCTCCCGTTCGGCACCGGTGCTTACGCCGGCGCGAACCACCGGAACCCGGTCGAAATCGATTGCCACCCGGTTCGGATCGACTCGCGCTTCGGAATAGCCGGCCGCGGCGATGATCCGTCCCCAGTTGGCGTCTTCCCCGAAAAAGGCTGTTTTGACAAGACTCGATGTGGCGATGCTGCGTGCCGCGGCGCGCGCGTCCGCTTCACTTTCCGCGCCACGCACGGCAATTTCCACCAGTTTGGTCGCCCCCTCACCATCCCGCACGATCATTTTAGCCAGATCAAGCAGCACCGCCTTAAGGGCCTCCGAAAACTGTTCGGCAGCCGAGCTGCCGGGGAGAATGACATCCCCTTCTCCCTGCCCGTTGGCCAGGACCAGAACCATATCGTTGGTCGAGGTATCTCCATCGACGGTTATGGCATTGAAGCTACGGTCGACCGCCGCCACCAGCAGTTGCTGCAGCAACGCGGCATCAATCCGCGCATCACTGACCACGAAACCGAGCATGGTTGCCATGTTCGGGTGAATCATCCCCGCCCCTTTGGCAATACCGAGGACACGGCAGCCATCCAGCTCCCGCCAGGAAAGCTTGGCAAAGGAATCGGTGGTGCGGATGGCTTCGGCCAATCCCTCGGCACCGTCGGCGACAAGCTCCGACCCAAGCAGGGGAATATGCTTTTCCAGCCTGGCCATCGGCAGAGTCTGGCCGATAACACCGGTCGAAGAAACAACCACGAGATCCTCAGACAGCCCGAGGGTGTGGGCCGTGAGTTCCGTCATACGCAGGGCATCCCTGATTCCCCGGTCGCCGGTGCAGGCATTGGCATTGCCGCTGTTGACGACAACCGCCTGGCAACGCCCCCCGGCAATCCGGGGGCGGGAAATCACAACCGGGGCGGCAACCACCTGATTACGGGTGAAAACTCCGGCGCAGGCGGCCGGAACTTCGGAATAGATCAGTCCGAGATCGGCCTTTGCGGACGACTTGATACCGGCCGGCCGGAAAGCGAATTTGAATCCCCGCACCCGGGGAGCCTGGTTATTTTTCATCTTTCAATCTCTCCTGTCGGGGGAACCGGACCACCACGCCGGTCCCATCGTCTCCCCGGGGGGCCAGCTGAATCGAACCGCCGAGACGATCAACGATGGCGCGACAGATCGCCAGACCGATACCGACCCCCGGCGGCTTGCCCGACGTGATATCTCCGAGCTGGGTATATTGTTCAAATATAACATCGGCCGCCTCCGGCGGCACCCGGGTGCCCTGGTTGAAAACATGCAACTCCAGCCCACCCTCCAGCGGCCGCAGTCGGACTTCAAGCAGCCCGCCCGGACAATTGAATTTTATCGCGTTGTCGACCAGGGCCGCCAGCAGGTAACTCAGGCGGTCCGGGTCCGCCAGGACTTCCGGCAGTTCGGCGGGACGATGATATTCCAACTGCAACCGCATCCGCTCGATGTCGTCCCGTCGTCGCCGCAGTTCCCCGGCAAGTATCCCGGCAACATCGACCGGCTGCTCCTCCCAGCGCCCGAAACCGCTTTCCAGGCTGAACAGGGTCAGCATGTCGTTGATCAGCTGCTTCATCTGCAGCCCCTCGCCATGCACCCGCTGCAGATAGGCCCGCAGTTCCTCGACATCGAGCTGGTCGAAATGATTCAGGGCCAGATCGACATAGCCGAGGACCGAAGTCAGCGGCGTCTTCAGTTCGTGGGACAGGTTGCAGACAAGACGGGAACGGCCGCGCAGCAACTGCTGCAGCCGGACATTGCTGCGTTCCAGTTCGGTACGGGACTGCTGCAGTTCGGCGACCAGGCGAAAATTCTCCAGGGCCAGCATCGCCTGGTAGGCCACGCCATTGAGCAGATGCAGATCGATGCTGCCGAAGGGAACGTCGTCCTGCTTGTTAGTGACATTGAGCACACCCCGAACCTGCCCGCGGCAGACCAACGGCACCGACAGCAGTGAACGGGAAAGGTAATGATCGAAATCGTTGCGGTTGCCGAACCGGTCGTCGGCATCCAGGTCGGGAATCAGCAGCGGCTCCCCCGTCGCCAGCACGTGACCGGCAATGCCCTCGCCGGGAGCCAGCCGGGTTTCGGCGATCACTTCAGGCGGCAGGCCACGGGCGGCCGCAATGCGTAGACAGCCGGTGTCGTCACAAAGCATCAGTGAACAGTGACGCACCCCGACCGCCGCCATGATCCGTTCGACCAGGGCATCGAGATAACTCGCCAGATCGGGACTGGAATGCGCCGCCTCGGCGGCATGGCGCATCAGCAGCAGGTCTTCCAGATGCCCGCGGGCCTCGGCTTCTCCGGTGACCAGGGCCTGGTAGGCCCGGGAGGTGCCCTCATCCCGGGAGTCAGCCGAGCTCACGACGGCCCCCGTACCGGGTCAGCCGCAACATTTTTTATATTTCTTGCCGCTGCCGCAGGGACAGGGCTCGTTGCGGCCGATCTTCTCCGGATTGACTTTCGGCGTTCTCGCCGCCGGCGCCGGACCGCCCGTGCGACCGATGGCGAGACGTTGCCGGCGCTCTTCCTGCTCCATCTTCTCGACTTCCTCTTCTCGCACCAGCTGCACGCGGAAGAGTTTCTGCACCACTTCCTGGCGGATCCGCCCCATCATCTCCATGAACAGCTCGTAGGCTTCCCGCTTGTACTCTTCCTTGGGATTCTTCTGCCCGTAACCGCGCAGCCCGATACCTTCCTTCAGGTAATCGATGGACAGCAGGTGGTCCTTCCACTGGCTGTCAATCGACTGCAGCAGCAGAACCTTCATCAGGTGATCGAAAACCGGCGGCGTGAAATCATCGCGCTTTTCATCAAGCCGCTGCCGGGCCTGCTCGATCAGGACTTCTTCGAGCTGTTCACGGGTCAGGTCGGGAGTCGGCTCGGGCAGGGTCGGCCGGAGGAAGAACTGAGCATGACAGTCGTCGATCAGGCTTTTCCAGTTCCAGTCGGGCGCCTGGACCTTGTCCGGGCAGAAAGCGTCGATCATATCCTGCACCATCTCGGTGACGATTCCGTCGACCGTTTCACGGATATTCTCGCCGGCCAGCACCTCGCGACGCTGCTGGTAGATCACCTCGCGCTGGCGGTTCATAACATCGTCATATTCGATCAGGTGTTTCCGGATCTCGAAGTTGTGCGCCTCGACCTTCTTCTGCGCGTTCTCGATCGCCTTGGAAATCATGCCGTGCTCGATCGGCTCGCCCTCGGGAATCTTCAGCTTGTCCATCACGTAGGCAACCCGCTCGGAGCCGAAAATACGCAGCAGGTCGTCATCAAGACCGAGATAGAAGCGGCTTTCCCCCGGGTCGCCCTGGCGTCCCGAACGGCCGCGCAGCTGATTGTCGATACGGCGCGACTCATGGCGTTCGGTACCGAGGATGTAGAGACCGCCGGCGGCGAGTACCGCTTCTCTTTCCGCGGCGCAGATCGGCTTGAAATGCTCCAGTGCTTCGGCAAAGGCCTGCTCAAAATCCTCAGCGTCCTGGGCCTGACGGCGGGCAAGCATCTCGGGATTGCCGCCGAGAACGATATCGGTACCGCGGCCCGCCATGTTGGTGGCGATGGTCACCGCCCCCTTGCGGCCCGCCTGGGCGACAATGTACGCCTCCTGCTCATGGTGCTTGGCGTTGAGGACATTGTGCGGCACGCCCTTCTTTTTCAGCAGTTCGTGAAGGCGCTCGGAATTCTCGATCGAAATCGTACCGACCAGTACCGGCTGTCCCTTTTCATGACAGCGCCTGATATCCTCCACCACCGCGTTGAACTTGTCCTTCTCGGTCTTGTAGATGACATCCGGCTGATCCTTGCGCTGCATCGGCCGGTTGGTCGGGACCACCACCACGTCGAGCTTGTAGATCTCCTGAAACTCGGCCGCTTCGGTGTCGGCGGTACCGGTCATCCCGGAGAGCTTTTCGTACATCCGGAAATAGTTCTGGAAGGTGATGGTCGCCAGGGTCTGGTTCTCGCTCTCGATCTTTACCCCTTCCTTGGCTTCGACTGCCTGGTGCAGACCGTCGCTCCAGCGCCTTCCCGGCATCAGCCGTCCGGTGAACTCGTCGACGATCTGCACTTCACCGTCCTTGACCACATAGTCGACATCCCGCTTGAAGAGCGCGTGCGCCTTGAGGGCCTGGTTGACATGGTGAAGGATTTCGATATTGCCCGGCTCGTAGAGATTGTCGACCCCGAGCAGTTTTTCGACCTTGGCGACCCCCTCTTCAGTCAACGAGGCGGCCTTGGCTTTTTCATCAACAGTGTAATCGCCGGTGTACTCTTTGACCGACTGGCCGATCTTGCCGTCGCGATGCTCGATCATCTCGCCCTTCTTGAGACTCGGGATGATGCGGTTGACGCTGTAGTAGAGTTCGCTCGACGTCTCGGATGGTCCGGAGATGATCAGCGGCGTCCGCGCCTCATCGATCAGAATCGAGTCGACCTCATCGACAATGGCGAAATGATGCTCGCGCTGGACATAATCCTCCAGGGCGAACTTCATGTTGTCACGCAGGTAGTCGAACCCGAACTCGTTGTTGGTGCCGTAGGTGACATCACAGCCATAGGCTTCCTGGCGCTGCTGTTCATTGAGACCGTGGACAATACAGCCGACCCTGAGACCGAGAAAACGGTGGACCTGGCCCATCCATTCGGAGTCACGTTTCGCCAGGTAATCGTTGACCGTGACAACATGGACCCCCCTGCCGGTCAGGGCATTGAGATAACTCGGCAGGGTGGCCACCAGGGTCTTGCCTTCACCGGTTTTCATTTCGGCGATCTTGCCCTGGTGCAGCACCATGCCGCCGACCAGCTGGACATCAAAGTGACGCATGCCGAGAACCCTTACCGCGGCCTCGCGAACCACGGCGAAGGCCTCCGGCAGCAGATCGTCGAGGGGCTCTCCCTGCTCCAGCCGCTGCTTGAACTCCGCGGTCTTGCCCCGCAGCTGTTCATCGTCGAGAGCCTGCATCCGGGGTTCGAGACTGTTGATCAGGTCGACCTGCGGCTGCATCCTCTTGATCGTCCGTTCATTCTTGCTGCCGACCACCTTTTTAACCAAAGCGCCAATCATAGCGTTACTCCTGACAACCTGAATCCGTTGGCTCATGCCGAATAAAGAGTGCAAGGGCTACTCACCGGCAATGGGCTCACGGATTCAGGGATTAAGTATAATCCCCGTCACACGGGGCGAAAAGCGGTGAATTCTACCACAGCAACCCCCCGCTCACAAGACGCAAGGAGTTCTTCGACAAGACTCGAAAAGTAAAAAAGGCCCCGGAATTCCGGAGCCCATCAGGTGTCGACAGCTCATGATCGATCAGAGGTATTTGCGGGGATTGAGCGGCACACCGTTGCGCCGCACCTCGTAATGGACATGCGACCCGGTGGATGTGCCGGTATTGCCGACCGCGGCAATGCGATCACCGCGCCGGACCCGTTGGCCGACCTTGACATAGAGCCTGGAATTATGACCGTAGTAGGTGCGATAGCCGTAGCCGTGGTCGATCACCACCAGCTTTCCATAACCCGGTACGGTTTCGGCACGGGCCACGATGCCGTCGGCGGTGGCATGGACCGGGGTGCCGGTGTTTGATGCGATATCAAGCCCTTCATGCATCTTGCGGCGCCCGGTAAAGGGGGATTTGCGCATGCCGAAAAGCGACGTAATCCATCCCTTGACCGGCCATCCCTGCGGCTTTGAGGCCAGCAGGGAACGCTGGTCGTTAAGGACCGCCTGGATCTCCTCCTGGCTCTGGCGACGGAGATCGATCTGCTGACGCACCTCGTCGATCTGGCGCTGCAATTCGGAAAAACGGGGACGGGTCTCAGCGTCGGGCGGTCCGCCGATACCACTGAGAACGTTGGTTTTTGCAGAAGTCAACTTAGCCATCACCCTGACCTGCGCGTCATTCTGCGCGAGCAGCACAACGTCCCGGTTGAGCAGGTCGAGTTCGCCGGAAAGCCGCGCCAACTCGACCTGCTGCTGCAGGTTGGTGGTGCGCAGGCGCGCCAGTTCCGCCGCATCGTAGCGATTCCGCAGATAACCGTAAGTCAACAGGGCGACACCAAGAACCGCTACCCCGGCCGCGACCGCCAGCGACCTCAACCAGCCACTGCGAACGCAGTAACGGCGAACCCGGTGGGACCCTTCGGGAATAACCAGGATGGTAAAACGCTTGGAAGCCAATAATCTCTCCTGTCAGACGCCAAATAAAATGAATGCATCTGCAATCTTCAGGCCGGAAGTCCCGGCCAACCCCGCTGCGACACCGGAAAAACCCAACGTCCAGTCGGGATGAGCAACACAACGACTTGACCGGAATAGAATTTCCCTGAATCCACGGGACACCGACAAAACTGTCGGCGCTCTCCGAAAACCCGGCCAGGGCAATAACGGATGCCGTCAAACCGACACCGAACCCGGCGATTCGGGCTCATTAATACCGTTGTCGGGCAGTTTCTGTCAAGAAACCGGTGGTTTCCCCGGGGAAAGCGACAGGCTGACCGCCGTTTCATCGCATTCAGGAAACTTGGCGCACTTGATACAATCCCGCCAGATTTTCTGCGGCAGTCGCGCCTTGTCGATCTCGTTGAATCCGAGGCGGGTAAAAAAACCAACCTTGTAGGTCAGGGCGAAAACCTGCGGCAGACCGAGATCGCGTGCTTCCTGCAGACAGGCTTCAACCAGTTGCCGGCCAACCCCGTGTCCGGTGGCCTCTTCCGCGACTGCCAGGGAACGAATCTCAGCCAGATCTTCCCAGCAGATCTGCAGTCTGACCGTGCCGACAACCCGATCCTGCTGCACGTAGACATAAAAACTGCGGATATACTCGTAGATCTCCGCCAAGGAAGCCGACAACATCAGACCGTCGCCGGCGTAGGTATTGAGCAGTTGGTGGATAACCGGGGCATCGGCAATAACGGCTTTTCTAACCATTGGATTCAACCCTTCCCTGCCAAGTTCTGACCGCTCTCGATCATTTCCCGTGCATGTTCGAGGGTGCGCTCGGTGATCCGGGCGCCGCCGAGCATGCGGGCCATTTCCCTCACCCGGGTTTCTCCCTTCAATGCGACCAGAGCGGTGAAGGTCCGGCCGTTGTCAACCATCTTCTCAACACGGTAATGAGCATCACCGAAAGCGGCGACCTGCGGCAGATGGGTAATGCACAGCACCTGAGCCTGGTCGGCGACCTGCTGCAGCTTGGCCCCGACACTGCTCGCCGCGGCGCCACCGATGCCGGCATCGACCTCGTCGAAAATCAGCGTCGAGACGCCATCGGCATCGGGCGCGATACGCTTGATCGCCAGCATGATGCGTGACAGTTCCCCTCCCGAAGCGATCCAGGCCAGGGGCCGCATATCCTCCCCGGGATTCGGGGCCAGATAGAACTCCATCCGCTCCAGGCCGAACGGCCCCGGCTCTTCAAGGGCAATGAAGTGACACTCGAACCGTGCCTTCGGCAATGCCAGGTCGGCCAGTTCGCGCATCACCCCTGAGGCCAGTTTCCTGGCCGCCGCCTGACGCTTGCGGGAGAGCCCGTCCCCGGCCTTCTGCAGAGCCTGACGCGCCTCCGTCAGCTGGGTGAGCAATCCCTCACGGGTGGTGTCGGCATCGGTCAGTTCGGCCAACTCGGCCTCGATACGGACCTGACCGGCGAGAATCTCCTCGATGGTCGGCGCGTACTTGCGTTTCAGCGCCGCGATCTGGGCCAGCCGCTCTTCAACCTCATTCTGACGTCCCGGTTCAAAATTGAGACGACCGGCAAAACCGCGCAGCTGAACGGCAACATCCTCAAGCTGATAGAGGCTGCCGCGAACCGTGTCCGCCAGTTCTCCCAGCTGGGAGTCAACCGTTGCCAGTCCCTCGAGGTCGGCAGCGACCCGGTCGAGGATTTCACAGACCGCCCCCTTGCGGCCATAGAGCTGTTCATAGCCGCCGCCGGTGGCCAGGGTCAGCTTTTCACTGTGCTGCAGCAGCAGCCGTTCCCGTTCCAGCTCTTCATCTTCGCCCGGCTGCAACGCAGCCGCGGCTATTTCGCGCTGCTGAAAACGGAGAAAATCGATGCGCTGCCGCCGATCCCGCTCTCCCTGGTCGATCCCTTCAAGGCGCTGCCGCAAGGCGGCAACCCGGCTGTACAGGTCGGCGTAAGCGGCTAGCTCCTTTTCCAGCCCGGCAAAACGATCGAGAAATTTCAGGTGGGTATCGGTCTTCTGCAGCCGCTGGTGTTCATGCTGGCCGTAAATATTGACCAGGCCGGCGGCAATGTCCTGCAGTTGGGACAGCCGGGCGAGAGAGCCGTTGAGAAAAATCCGGTTTTTACCGGATCGGCTGACCACCCGCTTGATCAACAATTCGTCCACGGCCTCAAACCCGCCTTTGGCCAATCTGTCCTTGACCACGGTCAGGCCGCTCAGATCGAACAGGCCTTCGACCGTCGCCTCCTCGGCCCCGGTGCGGATCACTTCCGGCCGGGCCCGGTCCCCCAGCAGCAGGCCGACGGCATCGATGATGATCGACTTCCCCGCTCCGGTCTCTCCGGTGAGGACATTGAAACCGGGACCGAAACTGACCTCAAGCCGGTCGATAATGGCAAAGTTGCGGATAATCAATTCCGTCAGCATGAGACTGTTATCCTCTACCCGAAATCAACGCTGGCCCCAATGCAGCTTGGCGCGCAACACCTCGAAATAATCACGATGCGGACTCTTGATCAGCAGCGTGGTGTGGGGTGATTTCCGTACCTCGACAACATCACCGCCGACAAGCGGCATCCCGACCTGACCGTCGGCGGTCAGCATCACCTCTTCATCCTGGAACTTGACCTCGACCCGAACCAGGGCTTCATCGGAGACGATGATCGGGCGGTTGGTCAGCATGTGCGGACAGATCGGCGTCACCACCAGGCAATGGATCCCGGGATAGATGATCGGACCGCCGGCGGCGAGGTTATAGGCCGTGGTGCCGGTAGGAGTGGCGATAATCAGACCATCGGCGCGGAATGTGGTCAGGTAGTCCTCGTTGACGCTGGTCTCCATGTCGATGATCCGCGCCAGCGCCCCCTTGTTGATGACCACGTCGTTGAGCATCCGGAAACGGCCGGCGACCTTGTCGCCGCGCCGCACCACCGCTTCGAGCATCAACCGGTTCGAGACATCGAAATCCCCGCGAATCACCCGGTCCAGCACCGGGAAGAGCTCGTCCCGGGTGATTTCGGTCAGAAAACCGAGACGTCCGAGGTTAACCCCGAGGATCGGCACCCGCATCTCGCCGACCAGCCGCGCCACTGAAATCAGGGTGCCGTCGCCACCAAGGACGATCACCAGGTCGACCAGGGCGGGAATCGATCCCCCCGGGTAGCCCTGCGACTCGCCCATATCTTTGGCCAGCGGTTCATCGAGGTAAACCTCGACCTTGCGCTGCCGCAGATGGTGACAGACATCGCGGGCCAACTGCACCGCGTCGGGATGGTTGCGTTTGGCGTAGATACCGATCCGTTTCATGAAAACTCCTTGACGAATTTTGAAAACTACCACAGCTGCGACTATTAGTCTATCGCTTTCAGGCACTTAGCGCAGGATTCGGTTGTCCCTCCCCGGCCCCTGTGCTAAAGTTGGGATTCCTCACGTCACCCGGGATAGTTCATGGATCTGTTCGAACAGGCACCCGCCGGCGGCACGCCGCTGGCTGAACGGCTGCGGCCTCGCAACCTCGATGAAGTGGTCGGTCAACAGCACCTGCTCGGCCCCGGCAGGCTGCTGCGCCAACTGATCAGCAGCGACCGGATCAGTTCCCTGATCCTCTGGGGCCCTCCGGGGGTCGGCAAAACCACTCTCGCCCAGGTGATCGCCAACAGCACCAGCAGCCGCTTCGTCTTTTTCTCCGCGGTTCTGCAGGGCGTCAAGGAGATCCGTGAGATCGTCGCCGGGGCCCGCGAAGAACGTGCCTTTCACGATCGACGGACGGTGCTGTTCGTCGACGAGATCCACCGTTTCAACAAGGCACAGCAGGACGCCTTTCTCCCCTATGTCGAAAAGGGTGATATCATCCTCATCGGCGCCACCACCGAAAATCCTTCCTTCGAAGTCAACGCCGCCCTGCTCTCGCGCTCCCGGGTTTTCACCCTCGAACCGCTCCCTGAAGAGGAGATCGGCAGGCTGCTCGACCGGGCCCTCGAAGACCCGCGCGGCCTCGGTGGCCAGGGATACAGTCTGACCGAAGAGGCAAGGGAACTGCTTTGCCGCCAGGCCGACGGTGACGCGCGCACGGCCCTCAACGCGCTCGAAACAGCGGCCGCCGTCGGCTGCCGGGAAATCGACGCGGCAACCGTGCAACAGGCGATGCAGACCCGAACCCTGCGTTACGACAAGGGAGCCGAAGAACACTACAACGTCATCTCGGCCTTCATCAAGAGCATCCGCGGGTCCGACCCGGATGCCGCCCTCTACTGGCTGGCACGCATGCTCGAAGCGGGGGAAGATCCCCTTTTCATCGCGCGTCGCCTGGTCATTCTCGCCAGCGAGGATATCGGCAACGCTGATCCGCGTGGCCTGCAGTTGGCAGTCGCCGCCCAGCAGGCGGTCCACTTCATCGGCCTGCCCGAAGGGCGCATCCCGCTGGCCCAGGTGACCACCTACCTGGCCGCCGCGCCGAAAAGCAACGCCGCCTACGCCGGCATCAAGGCGGCTCAGGCCGAAGTCCGAAAAAGCGGTTCTCTGCCGGTCCCCCTGCATATCCGCAACGCCCCGACCGGGTTGATGAAGCAGCTCGGCTACGGCGCGGGATACCAGTATGCCCACAACGATCCACAGGGGATCGTGACACAAAGCCATCTGCCCGAACACCTTGCCGGCAGCCGCTACTACCAGCCGACCGAACATGGCTTTGAAAAAACCATCGGCGAGCGGCTTGCCTGGCTGGAGCAACTGAAAAAAAGCCGCGCGTCGGACGAGAAATCCTCATGATCAGGTTCGTCGCCCTGCTGCTGCCGCTGCTGCTGTTCTGTCCGTTACCGGCCGCTGCCGCCGACTGGGGGCCCTGGGAAGTTCCGACGCACAAGGGTTCCTCTCGGCAGCCGGAACATGATACCTCCCCTTTCGATCAGGCGGTGCATTTCTTTCAACTCTACATCTCTCCGGTCGACGGCCCCCGCTGTCCGATGTACCCGACCTGTTCAGCCTATTCGCGCCAGGCGCTGGCCAGGCACGGGCCGTGGATCGGTGTCATGCTCACCGTCGATCGGCTGATCCATGAAAACGACCCGCGGGAAAAACGGCATCCGATCCGGGTCGGCGGCAGGATGCGCTATGCCGACCCGGTCAGCAACAATGATTTCTGGCTGGAATCCGGGCCCCGGTGAATTCATCACCGGCCATCATGTGACCCCCTGCGTCCGACCATTTTCTTCTTGTTCTGAAGGATGCCGGCCGCTATAGTGACGGGAGTATCTGACTGTCTGACGGCACCGATGAACAGGGCCGGAATGACAGTTGGAGGGGGGACATAGACTACTTATTCCATTCAATGTCCCAGAAATCGATGCAATGATGGTTGTCGGCTGTCGCCGGGGAAAGGCCGATACGTGGACGCCGCGGGCGAACACGGACCGGTTGCCCCACCCAGACTCGAAACACGTCTTTCGCCAGGCCGCCCCGGGCATGGTGAGGGATTCTCTTTCCTTCTTTTCCGTTCGTTTCCTCCCTTTTGAACCGGATCTGCTGCAACATCTCCCGGAGGGTTCATGGCGTCGCTGAAGCCATTGAAACGGGACTACTCCGCGTTGCTGCAAAGCTACCGGCTGTTCCTGCAGGAGGAACGACCGGACATCGATTTCGAAAAACTCTGTCACAGCTGCCACATTACACCGGACAGCGGCTCCGTTGACAGTCGCCAGATGGCGCTGTTCACCCGCAGGCTGCTGAACCGCAGCGGCAACCCGCAGATTCTTCGCGCCGCGGGCCGAGCTGCCGGTCGACGTTCAGGACTGGGACTGATGCGACAGCTCGGCCTCGGCCTGGGCGGCCCCACGCGACTGCTGGAAAAACTGATCCGCGAGCAGGCCGCCCTCTCCGGACAACAATGGGACATCCGCAGTCCCGGCCGCAATCTCCTGGATATCACCATCCCCGGCGATCCGAGTCATCACTGGTCCTGCCAGTACCACAGCGGGTTTCTCGAAAGTCTGGCGCTGCTGTTCAACCAACGCTCTCCGGGACTGGCCCATCCCCGCTGCAGTCGCCGCGGAGACCGGTACTGCCATTACCAGCTGACCTGGGATGATTCTCCGGCCGAATCCTGGCGACGGCGACGGAATCAGGCGGCAGTGTTGACGACCGTTTCCCTGCTGGCCGCCCCCTGGCTGCCGCCAGTCGCCGCCGTCACCCTGCCGCCGCTGGGGCTGGCCGCCATGCTGGCAATGACCGCCTTTGGCGGAACCCTGGAACGCAACGAACTGCGCCGCCACCTGCAGCATCAGCAGGCCACCACCGAAGAGGTTGTCGACCAGGCGAACGCCAGCCTGCTCAACCTGCAGCTGACTCGTGAAATCGGCCAGGCGATCAGCAGCCGCAGCGACAGCGAAGACCTGTTGCGGGCGGTCAGCGACATCCTCTCTCACCAACTCGATTTCGACCGCGGCATGATCCTGCTGGCCGACAGTCAGCGCAAGGCGCTGCACTACCGTTGCGGATTCGGCCTGAACGCCGCCGAATTGAAGCGCCTGGAAAGCCCCCTGGCCCTCTCCGGCCGCCATGACCGCACCCCGCTGGCACCGCTGCTGGCCAATAAACGCGGGCTGCTGATCAATGACGTGCGTCAGTTCCAGGATGTCCGGGTTCACAACCTGTGCCGCTGGTTTGCCGCCCTCGGCAGCCGCGCCTTTGTCTGTTGTCCGATCATCAGCGACCAGCAGGTGATCGGCATGCTCGCCCTCGACCTGCGCACGCCCAAACGCCTGCTGGTTGAAAGCGACCTGCAACTGCTCGAAGGGATTGCCCCGCTGATCGGCATCGGCCTGCAGAACTCCCGCCTGCTGGATGAACGTTCGGCCCAGTTCCAGTCCGTCATCCAGGTGCTGGCAGCCAGCATCGACGCGCGAGACTTCCTCACCGCCGGGCACTCGGTGCAGGTCACCGAATACGCCGTCGGCATCTGCACACAGCTCGGCCTGGGCAGCGACTATACCGACATGGTACGCATCGCGGCGATGCTGCACGACTACGGCAAACTGGCGGTTCCTGACTTCATCCTGAAGAAGGACGGCGAACTGAACGCGGAAGAGAAGGCACTGATCCGCACCCATCCGGACAAGAGTCGCGAGATCCTGGAGCGAATCCCCTTTGAAGGCATCTACCGGCAGATTCCCGAGGTGGTCGGCGCCCATCATGAAAAACTGGACGGCAGCGGCTACCCGAACGGACTGAAGGGAAATGAGATACCGCTGGGAGCCCGCATCATCGCGGTCGCCGATTTTTTCGAAGCGATTACCTCCAAGCGCCATTACCGCGACCCGATGCCTTATCACGAAGCGCTGCAGCTGCTGGCCGAAGAGAGCCTGGTCCACTTCGACAAGCAGGTTGTCGATGCCCTGTTCTGTCACATCAGTGAAAACAAGATCTGCATGGTCGACAACTCCGGCGACGAGGAAAAGAAACTTGACCGCCGCAAGGTGCGGGTTCCCTGCCGTACCCAGGTTTCCTGCCAGGTGGCCAACCGCACCATCTCCGGGACCAGTACCAACCTGAGCAACGGCGGCATCTTCATCGCCAGTGACACCGGTCTTGATGAGGGCAACCTGATCGACATCATCTTCGCTCTGCCGGACAGCCCCGATCAGCTGCTCAAACTGCAGGGTCGGGTCGCCTGGAACAACCCTCTCGGCCGCCAGGCCCAAGGGCTTCCCGAAGGCTTCGGACTCGAATTCGTCAATCTTCCGGAAGAAACCTCGGGCGCTCTCAACGGTTACATCAGCCGGTTTGTCGCCCGCAAGGAAGCGGGACTGGCCAGCGGTGAGATTCTCACCGTGCATTGACCGGCGGGCCGCTGTCCATCACGGCAGGATCCCCCGCAAACACAACAGGGCCGGACCCCCGTCACGGGAATCCGGCCCTGTTGTGTTCTCCGAACGCGCCGGATTACAGCAGGTGCGGCGGCGTCATCACCGTCATCAGGGCGTCCGCCCGGGTTTCAGTGAGGCCCGACAGCCCCTGGTGGATAGCCTGCAGGTTGGCGTGGTGCAACTCACTCAAGCGGGCCTGATCCGCAGCCGAGAGGGGTTGCGCCATACCGGCCCGGGTCTGCTCCATGACCAGGTTTTCCAGCATCAGGTCATACTGCAGTTGCAGCACGCTCTTGTAAGGGCCATCCGCCAGCTGGGTCCAGTCGGGAGCCACAGGAGGACTGGCCAGCGGCGGAAGCTGTGCCAGCTGGTTTTCCAGTGCGGTGGTATCAGGCACATAGGTCATGCCGGGAACCTGCGGCATGAGGTTGCCGGCGGCCACCATCATCGTCGACCAGTTGCCGGTCGTCCCATCCGGACTGACCTGCCAGCGGCCGAACCCCATCCCGGCCAGGTCGCTGCCGGTCATCATAGCGCTCCCCATCATGCCGCCGCTCATCACCGGCATCTGCCCGGCCATGCCGTCAAGCATGCCGCTGACAGCGGTGTCGGTCGCGGTGGTCGCCTGGTGAAAAGCGTCGAACGCGGCCTGCATGGCCTCTTCCATGTCTAACCGCGCCTGGTCGATGGTGGCCTGGTCGGGAAGGTTGGTCGGATCGGCGAAAATCATCTGGAAATCATGACGGGCCTGGTAGAGGTCTTTCTGCAGGGCGGTCATGGCGGCGGTGAAGCTCTGCTGCTGTTCCGCGGTCGCCCCGACAACCATCATCGCGTCGCGATAATGGCTCATCTCGGCGTGCAGCTGCCGCTGCTGACCATCGACCATAAAGCTGGCGTGCATGGCGTCGAGAGCCGACGGAGACAGGTTGTCCGTCAGCGGGGAATTGTCGATCATCTGACCGGCCTGGTCAAAGGCGGTCGCCATCAGTTCGGGATCGATACCGGCCATGGTGCCGGCATCAATCACCGCCTGCATGAATTGACCGGTGGCCGTACCGTGCATGCCCGCGGCAACCACAGGGTCAGTCTGCTGCACCGCGCCACGGCAGGCTCCCGCCAGGTTCTGCATGGCGGTCATCAACTCCGCGCGAAAAGCGTCCATTTCGGCGGCGGTAACCCCGGCCTGTGTGAGCCAGGATTCAAAGGTCGTCTCGGCATCGTCGGCCAACTGCCCGAAGGCATCGGCGTCGGAGGGACTGACCGCGCCGCCGGGCACCAGCATCAGGGCGAACATGGCCCGCCCGGCATCAGCGTGACCGGCGGCGGTAAAGGCACGCAGGGCGGCCGTCGCCTGACGGTGGCTGGTTTCATTGACGCCAAGCTGCAGAGCCTGCCCGGGGGCCGGGGCCGGAACCATCGCCTGCCGCACCACCTGCATTGTACCGGCGGCATCCATCACCTCGACCAGCAGGAAAGGCGCTGTGCCCTTATCGGGAACCTGGCTGAACTGAAACGTCAATTTACCATCGGCGTCGCTGGTGGCGTTGACCTGCTCGACTGCCATCTTCTGTCCATTGTCGGCAATGGTGGAAAGCTGCACGGTGTAGTCATGGTTTGCCGGAAAGGCCAGCGCCGAGGTCACTGTATAGATCGGCAGCAACAGGGCCAGGGCCAGGGTGGTCAATATCTTCATGGGAATCTCCATCATTGGGTGTGAGATTGGAATGCTACTGGGCGGTACCGCTGAGGGTAGTCGCGGTGCCGGTCGCCGAATCTGACGTGGTGCCGGAGCCGCCACTGCAGGCGGTGAGGGAAAAAGCCAGCAGGGCCAGGGTCACTGTCAGAACCAGGGTTTTAACAACCTTGTGTTTCATCATGCTCTTATCCTTTGGTTCGGGTTTGTCAATCTCGTGGGGAGGGTCGCTCAATTGATGATTTTCCAGGAACCGTCCGGTTCCCGACAGGCCGTGCCGTAGGCACTCTCTTCGTTCCCGGCAACCCTCACCGTCTGCCGGTATTCCCGACAATAAGTGCCCTGGGCGGTCTGGTAGGTACGGATCGGAGTCAGAGTTCCGGAATGGTCATTGTCCGGGTTGTGCCAGGTACCGGTCTGGTTGCTGGGCAGGGTTTCCAGGGTCTGCTGGGCGGTGCGCTCCATGGCCAGCTTGTCCTGCTGATCGAGGCTGCGGCCGATTTCCTGGCCGATCATCGCCCCGGCCAGGGTACCGACGGCAACCGCCGCCAGGCGACCGTGACCGTGACCGAAGGCGGAACCGATCAGAGCGCCGGTGCCGGCGCCGAGCAGAGTGCCGCCCTGTTGTTTGGGGCCGGTACCGGGGGCACAGCCGGCAAGCGCGAAAGCGAGCAACAGAAACCAGGCAAGATGTTTTTTCATGGGCATTCTCCTTTACTGCATTCAGGGGATCGTCGGCATTTGATCTCTTTGACGCAACGGGAGAAAAAAGGTTTACAAAAAAAATGATTTTTTTTGCCCGGGACGCAGCAACGCCCCGGCCGAATGGTCGGGGCGTTGCCGGTGTTTCTTTATCCTGAATCAGGAAAGTAAAAAACCCCGCCCAGAGGACGGGGCTTTAAAGGCGCCCCCAGAGGGGGCGTT
>NZ_PPFX01000002.1:0-155593 GCF_002898515.1 Geothermobacter hydrogeniphilus
TCTCCGATAAGGGCAAAACCAGAGAGATCTGGCGACGCAAAGCCACGGGTCCTGACCACAGGACAGCCGGGTTGCCGAAGAGAGTGTTCGCGAAACCATCCCCGGTTTTCCCCCTATCCCCACAGCGCTCACCTTCGGTAACGAGGCGAGCGCTTTTTTTGCCTTTACCGCAGACCGGTAACGACAAGCACATGGAAAAAGGGAGTCAATGATGGGGATCAACGTTTCAAGAGTACTGTTGTTCATGGTCGGGCTCACCCTGGCCATCACGACCGCGGTGAACGCCAAAACAATTACCATGACCTGGGATGCCAGTTCCGACAGCCGGGTCACGGGCTACAAGATCTACTATTCCACAACCTCCCCCGATCCGCCGTTCAACGGCACCGGGGCCAATGAGGGGCCATCGCCGATCGATGTCGGCAACAACCTGACCGCCACCCTCAGCGGCCTGGTGAACGAGCAGGTACACTATCTTGCCGTCACCGCCTACGACGCGGCCGGCAACGAAAGCGACTATTCCAATATCGCCGTCAGCTCCGCCATCCTGCCGCAGGTCAACCGGCCGCCGGTGCTGGCAACCATCGGCAGCAGAACCGTGACCGCGAGGTCCACCCTGAGCTTCGTTCTCAGCGCCAGTGACCCCGACGGCGACACGCTCGTCTACAGCGTTGTCAACCTGCCGCCGGGGGCAAGCTTCAACGCCGCCACAGGCAGCTTCAGCTGGACGCCCGCCGACTCCGCGGTCGGCAGCTACAGTCCGACCTTCTCGGTCAGCGACGGCAGCCTGAGCGATTCTGAAACGGTGACCATCGAGGTCGCGGCCTATGTCCCCCCGGACAGCGATGGCGACGGCGTCATCGACAGCCAGGACGCCTTCCCCCTGGACGCTTCTGAATGGCTCGATACCGACCTCGACGGGATCGGCAACAACGCCGACCCGGACGATGACAACGACGGTGTCATCGACAGCCAGGACGCCTTCCCCCTGGACGCTTCTGAATGGCTCGATACCGACCTCGACGGGATCGGCAACAACGCCGACCCGGACGATGACAACGACGGTGTCATCGACAGCCGGGACAGCGCGCCCCTCGATGCCGCGACCAGCGCCTGGCGGATCAGTGCCGTCGCCGGCAGCGGTGGAACCATCACCCCATCCGGCGACAGCCTGCTGCCGTATGGCCAGTCGCAAAGCTACATCATCAGCGCGGCAGCCGGCTTCTTCCTTGAAGATGTTCTTGTCGACGGCACATCCGTCGGCCCGGTCGAGCAATACCAGTTCGTCGCCGTCGACAGTTCGCACCGCATCGAAGCGCTGTTCCAGCCGGTTGCCGACGGTCTGCGCCTGCCGGCCAGCGAGAGTGGACTGCCCGGCGTCGACCGCCTCGACGGCGGGGACGACTCCTCCAACCTGGTCGGCGGGGTACCGAAAAGCGACCTCGACTATCTCTTCCGCATCGTTCTGCAGGACACTTCGGGCAACGCCCCCGCCGCGGTTATGCTGATACTCAACGGCTATGCCTATCCGATGACCCTGCAGAGCGGCATCCTTGCCGCCGGGGCAACCTACGGCTTCACCACCCATCTCGGCCCGATGGCCTCCCAGTTCTTCCATTTCGAAGCCCGGGACGCCCAGGGGACGGTTCTGTTCCGGTTCCCGGCCGAGGGCGAACTTGACGCGCCCCGCATCGAACTGCTGAACGGCAGGAATATCGTCGGCATCCCCACGGACCCCGCCGTCCCGGCCCTGACCGCCGACCAGGCGTTCGGCGCATCACCGGCCTACCAGTGGTTCGCCGACGGCAAAAAGACCGGCCACTACCAGCTGGTCTCCGGCGACAGCGGGCTGATCGCCGGCACGGGATATGTCATCAAGCGTGCCGCCGTCAGCCAGCTCCCGGCCCCGGATCCGGCCACTGAGAATCCCGCCCCGAGCTGTGAAATCCCGCTGCAGAAAGGCTGGAACCTGATCGCCAACCCCTACGGAGGAAATGTCGCTCTCGCCGATATCCAGGTTCAGGTGGACGGTTCCGCCCCCCTCACATGGAGTGACGCGGTGGCCGCCGGGCAGGTGATCGACGGGGTGTATTCCTTTGTCGGCGAGGACTGGGGCAACCGGATGATCCTGTACCCCGGCGACGACCCGGATGCCGTCCTTGTCCCCGGGATCGGCTACTGGATTTACGTGAATTCCGAGAATGACGCGGTCTCGCTGGTCGTACCCAGACCGCAGACCTGAAACAGGAGAAACCGACATGAGAACAATCAAGATCATTCAGCTGTTGATAATGATTTCCCTGTTGTCGCTGCTGTCCGCCTGCGGCGGCGGAGGCGGCGGCACATCGGAACCGGCGCCGACCACCCTCAGCGGGCGAGTCGCTGACGGCTACCTCACTGGCGCGCGGGTGTTTCTCGACCGCAACGGCAATCGATTACTCGACGCGGGGGAACCCTGGGACATCACCTCCGCGGGAGGCCATTTCAGCCTGCAGGTCGCCCCGGGTGATGGCGACCGCTACCCGGTCGTCGCCGAAATCATCGCCGGGCAGACGATCGATGAAGATCAGCCGCAGGAAGCGATTGCCGCCGGCTATCGCCTGGTCGCGCCGGCGGGTCAATGGACCTTCATTTCCCCCCTGACAACCCTGGTCAAGAACGAGCGGGACAAGACCCCCGCCCTTTCACTGCCGGATGCCGAAACCCGGATCCGTTCGCAACTCGGCCTCGGTGCGGGAATCTCCCTGTTCGACGACTACATCCAGTCCGGCGACAGCAACGCAGTGGCGGCCCATCATGCCGCCGGAATCGTCGCCGGGCTGATGGGAACCCTGGAGAATCTGATCGAACAGAATGTCGGCACTGCGCTGACGGACGACCAGCGAACGGCAGTGGAACTGATGATCGACGACCAGATCAAGGCCCGGCAAACCATGATCGCCGAGAGCCTTGCCGCGGCCGGAGACCCGGCGACCAGGGAGGCGACCGAAGCGGCCATCCTGGCCGACATCGACAGCAGTTCCTTGAACGCGGACCTGCTGAACCGCTACCTCGATCGCTTGAACAATCCCGCTCCAGTCTGGGATATGACCGCGCCTGAAATCCTCGACCAGGTGCCTCCGGTCGACAGCAAAACCTCCATCGATGTCGTCATCTCCCTCGGTTTTGACGAAAAGCTTGACCCGGTCTCTGTTTCGACCGATTCACTACGGCTGATCGGCCCATCCGGGCCATTAAGCGGAACGCTTACCTACGATCCGGACACCAGGCAGCTGGCGTTCACTCCCGATGACTACCTGATGGCCTATACCGGCTACCGGGTTGAGTTGACGGGAGTCACGGACCTGTACGGCAACCCCCTCCCCTCCCTTGCCTGGAGTTTCACCACCATTTTCGATCAATTACCACCGGCACTCCCCGATTTCTGATCCCTGCCTCCCCCCCCCCCCCCCGAAAGGTCTGGATGACTCTCCGGGGGGGGATAGCCATCAATGACGCAGCTTGCCCTCAGCTTCATTCCTGATACTATTGCTTTTTTCTGAAATCGTCAGGAGCCCTCACCCCGAAAAACACCCCTGTGAGCTCCTGCCCGGCCCATACGCCCCTGACCAAAAAAAGAATTCAGAATGGACTTTATCGCAAGCCATCAATGGGTCATTATCCTGGCACCCTTTTTAATCATCGCAACAATAGGCGTTATTTTAGGCACAAAGAACTTGAAACGAGAAAAAGCTGTTCGAAAAGAGGCGCAGGCTTTTGGTTACATTACAAATGACAAAAACAACGTTAAAAAGCTTGATGACATCCCGGATTTTTTTCTCCTTGCGCCACAGGGGAAACATGAAAGATTTTTACAAATACGAAACATTATAAAAGGATATTTCGACGAAATCGAATTCATCCTGTTTGACTACATGTCAACCTACAGCAAAGGAAGAACCAACATTATAACTGCGTTGGCATTTCTTTTATCAAACGACATTCATTGTTATTTTTCATTAACTCCAATCGATAAAATTTCACGAATACATAAATATGCAATAAATATTGCATCGAATTACAGCTCATTAAATCCTGAATACAGGAAAATCGACGTCAGCGACAACAGCGATTTTTCGGACCACTACCTCCTGTACTCCAACAATGAACAAGCTGTTAAGAGATTGTTCAACGAAAACACCATCCAGCTTCTTTCAAAACAACATTCACGGGGATGGCATATTGTCTGTAAAAATGGCTGGATGAACCTGTACCACAGTCATAAAACCGTGGCCCCCGGACATGTGCATGATTTTCTGAAAAAAGCTAAAGCGATCTATGAAACGATTCTTGCGGAACAGACTTGAAACGGGACGGGGACATGGCTGAAGACAAAAAAGCCCTCGCTATTATCGGCAGCTATCGTCAAGGCGGAACCATCGATACCGTCGTCGGCGAAATCATGACGACAATTGAAGAGTCGGGGCTGAAGACGGAAACGATCTATCTTCGGGAACAGCACATTGAGTTTTGCACAAACTGCCGTGCCTGTCTGCAGGAACAGGGGAGTGAACGCGGAAAATGCCCGTTTGATGACGATATGGGCGCCATCCTTGCCGCCATTGAAACCGCCGACTGCCTTGTCCTCGGAGCGCCGGTAAATTTCGGCAATATCAATGCCCTGACCCGCGCCTTCATGGAACGTTGCATCAGTTTCGCCTATTGGCCCTGGGACACGCCGGCCCCGAAGATCAGAAAGCCCGACCCCACGAAAAAAGCACTTCTGATTTCATCATCTGCCGCCCCCGCCTGGCTCGGACGATATTTTTCAGGGGCTCCCGCCGCGCTGAAAAAACTCTCCCGCATGATCGGCGCCAGGCCGGTCGGCATCCTTTGGGTCGGCCTGGTCAACAGAAAAAATCCGTCTTTATCCGACAAAACAAGACACCGGGCCCGTAATCTTGCCCGCAAGCTGGTTCTCTGAACTGGAGATCAGCCCCCGCCCCCTCCGACATCGGCATCCCCCGGGTCAGGGAAGAGAGATGCCGAACGGCTCCGATTTTTTCCCATCGGGATTGATCACTTGAAAAAACAGATCCCGCGCCTGGCTGCTGGACGGATAGCGTTCATAGATCAGGATTCGACAGTCACGAAAAACCAGCCGATCAGACGTTTGCTGGACACTTCCGGGATTGCTGCCGAATCCCCTGGTATCGGTATAGATGATCCTGGAACGATGATCAGATTCAGGCGCCCGACTGTTCGGCTGGGTTACGCTGAGAATCGAGTTAAAATAGAAGTTGCGTCCATGAATGATAATTTCGAAGTGATTCACATAATCCTCCCCCTGCTCAATGCTGTCAATTGAGGGGATATCATTGACCCACAGGGAATGCGGCAACGAGGTCTTTCCGCTGGGATTCCGCACCTGAATACCGTGAACCCCCGATCTCATCGTCGAAGGAATAAAAAAACGGATCTGTCCCGAATCAACCCACTCCATGGGGACCGAAACACCATCGAAAAGCAGACTTGCCCCGTCCAGAAAAAATCGTCCATCGATCTGGACGGATTGTTCTTCAGCAGTTCCGCAGGCATCGATATTCCGGGGCGAGATGTTGCCGATCAGCGGTGTCGGTTCAAGAATTTCGATGAATTGCGTCAGAGAGATTTCTTCGCCGTCATGTTCCAGCGACAGCACGTACTCTCCCGGTTGCACATCGGGCAGAAAAAAACGCAATACACGTGAATTCACATCATGAACGGGAACAGTTTTCTCTCCCAGCCGAACCTGGGTCAGGCGGGAAAAGGGGCCGCCGGTCACGGTAATTTCGGTCCCCGGCTCACCGCGACTCGGAGCGATCGAGCTGATTTCGAAAGCCGCGGCAAAGGCGGGCAGCAGTATCAAGGTGAAGAGAATTCCGGCGACTGAACGTTTCATCAACAGCTCCCGATGGGTGACTCAACAGGGTTTCAGGCAAACAATTCCTTGGGAGTGCAAATTGAACACCAACCGGGAAATGCCGCAATCAGCACTTCCGCCATGCTGACGCCCCTGTCGCTGAAGAATAATCCACGTCAAGCTGTGGAATATTCTTCAAGGGAAAAACCCCGACCGCGGCCGTACCGGGCCGACCGGAAGCAACAAGGCGGGATGGACGATTCCGCCGGCAAGACCCTCGAATCCAGAATCATCCTGTGCTAATATCCGGGCCGAAAAACACAGGAGGATTACCGTTATGACCGATCTGCACACCCCGGTTCACCAGATGGTCAGAACCGCTCTCACCGACGGCAAGGCTCTGACTTCAAAACTGATTCGCGAGCAGCGAGAGCAGAGCCGCAAAGCGGTCAGGCAGGGAAAAGTGATCTTCTGGATCGCCATCACCCTGCTCAACCTGGTGGTCTGGGTCAAGCTGCCCATTCCCGTCCCGGTACGTTTCGCGATTGGCCTGCTGGCCCTGGCGACAGCCCTGATCGCGCCGATCATCTGGAGCAAAAAACATCAACTGAAACTGTACCTGCTTCAGGATGTTCAGGAAGGCCCGAAACGACGCAAAGCCGGCCCGGAAGCCAAGAACTACATCGACCAGGTCCGTGAACAGGGCCGCGCCTACGTCCGCGCCGAGATGGATGTTCTCGAAGAAGGCAGGGAGAAGGGCTGAAAGCAGAGTCCCGTCAACAGCCGAGGGGGGGGCTGCCGACCGGCAGCCCCCTTCGTCTCACGTCTCAAAACCATCTCACCAGCACCACCCCGAGACAGACCAGCACCACCCCGGCAATACGACCGACACTGACGGTGTGGACCGGATAGCCGAGCCAGCCGTAATGATCGAGCAGCAGCGAGGCGATCATCTGTCCGGCCAGGACCAGCACCACCATGGTACTCGCACCGAGCCGCGGGGCGAGGACCACCGTTGATGCGACAAAAAAAGCGCCGAGGATGCCGCCGGTCCAGACCCACCAGGGATGACCCGACAGAGATTCCGGACTCGGCAACGGGGTACGGGCAAGCAGGGCGTAAACAACCAGCGTGAGGGTGCCGACAGCGAAGGAGACAGTCGCGGCCAGTACCGGCGAGCGGGTGAAGAGGTTGAGCTGGGCATTGATACCCGCCTGGGTGGGAATGGAAATTCCGGCAGCCAGCGCCATGAGCAGAAAAATCAGGTTTGCCGACATGAATAACCTCATTCCTTAGAAAAACGCCGGTCTCACTTGCGATCCTCCCGGTCATAGGGAAGGCCCAGGCTCTCCGGCTGCTGACCGGCGCCCTTCTGCAGCCGCAGGGTCGAGACCACCAGCACCAGGATCGTGCCGATGTAGGGCAGCATTTGCAGAATATGAGCACTGATCTCGGTGCCCATCGCCTGCATGCGCAACTGCAGAGCGGTGATACCGCCGAACAGATAGGCACCGAGCATCGCCCGCGGACTCGACCAGCAGGCGAAAATCACCAGCGCGACGGCGATCCAGCCGCGGCCGGCCGACATGTTTTCAATCCACATCGGCGTGTAGGCCATGCTCAGGTAGGCGCCGCCGAGGCCGACAATGCCGCTGCCGACGGACACGGCCAGAAACCGGTAGCGCTCCACCGGAACCCCGCAGGTATCGGCAGCGGCCGGATTTTCACCTGCAGTGCGCAGGTTCAGTCCCCAGCGGGTGCGGTAGAAGAACAACCAGATGACGGCCACCAGCAGAAAACTGAGGTAGATCAGCGCGTCCTGGTCAAAGAAAGCCTTGCCGACCAGCGGCAGCCGGGATAAGCCGGGGATGGCGATACGACTGAAACCGTCGATGGTCAGGCCGACCATGCCGCGCCCGAACAGGGCGGTGATACCGATACCGAACATGGTCAGTGCCAGTCCGCTGACAATCTGGTTGCCGCGCAACTGGACACAGATCAGAGCGTGAATGGCGCCCGCCGCCATGGCGGCGACAAAGGCGGCCAGCAGGCCGACCGACAGGCTGCCGCAGCCGTGGGCGGCACTGAAACCGGCCAGGGCGCCGATCAGCATCAGCCCCTCGATACCGAGATTGATGATCCCGGCCCGCTCACTGATCAGGGCGCCGAGGGTGGCGAACAGGATCGGTGTGCCGGCACGTACCGTGGCGTCGAGCAGGATATCGATCATGCGTCACCTCCGGCGACCCGGCGGATGCGGTACTGCAGGAAAAAATCAGCGGCCAGCAGAAAGAACAGGATCAACCCCTGGAAGGCATAGATGAAGGCGATCGGCAGCTGCCAGGTGAGCTGCAGACTGTCGCCGCCGACCAGCAGGATCCCCATCAGGAAGGAGACGACCACCACCCCCAGGGCGCTGCGTCGCGCCAGCCAGGCGATGATGATGGCGGTGTAACCGTAACCGGGAGAGATGCCGTGAATCAACCGGTGCTGCAGCCCGGCGACTTCACTGAATCCGGCGAGGGCGGCCAGCGCGCCGCTCAGGAAGAGGACCAGGACGATGGCGGGCCCGGTTTTCATCCCGGCATATTGCGCCGCCTGCGGATTGCTGCCGATGGCCTTGATCTCGAATCCCCAGACGGTGCGTTCCATCAGCAGGTAGAGCAGCAGGGCGCAGAACAGGGCCAGGAAGAAACCGCTGTGCAGCCGGGTATTGAAGTAGTCACCGAGACGGGCCGCGTCGGAAAACTGGGCGCTGAGGGGGAAATTGAACCCCTTGGGGTCCTTCCAGGCGCCGAACAGCAGGTAATCGGTCCAGAGAATGGCGATGTAATTCATCAGCAGGGTGACGATCACCTCGTTGACCTGCCAGCGGACCCGAAGCAGCCCCGCCACCCCGGCCCAGAGACCGCCGCAGATAAAGGCCGCGACCAGCATGCAGGTCAGCATCAGCAGATGGTTTTCGATCCCGGAAAAAAGCGCCACCCCACTGGCGGCCATGGCGCCGATATAGATCTGTCCTTCGGCACCGATATTCCAGATCTGCATGCGGAACGCGAGCGACACCCCCAGGCCGGCGAAAATCAGCGGCGTCGCCTTGACCAGGGTTTCGGAAAGCCCGTAAATCGAACCTACCGATTCGCGGAAAATTTCCAGGTAGGCGGCGGCCGGATCGACCCCGGCGGCCAGCAGCAGGAAACCGGCGACAAACAGGGCCACCAGCACCGAAAGCAACGGGGCCAGAAAACGCAGCAGCGGCGCGTTCAGTTCACGCCGTTCGGTGCGAAAACGCGGCAGGCTCATGCCACCTCCTCGCCGCTCATCATCAGCCCGATCGCCTCGCGCGTCGTCTGCCGCGGATCGACACAGCCGACCACCCGGCCGCGGAACATGACGGCAATGCGATCGCAGATTTTCAGCAGTTCGTCCAGATCCTCGGAAATCAGCAGGGTACTCATCCCTCGCGCCGCGCCGTCCGCCATGACCTTGTGAACATACTCGGCACTGCCGATATCAAGTCCGCGGGTCGGGTAGAGAGCGACCAGCACCGCCGGATCCTCGGAAAGTTCGCGGGCGATGATCACCTTCTGGATATTGCCGCCGGACAGATAGCGCACCGGAGCCCCGTCCGGACCGGCCTTGATGGCGAACTGCGCGATCTTCTCGCGGGCGTTGCGGCGGATCGCCGCCCGGTCCTGAAAAATCCAGCGCCTGAATCCGGGCTGCTTGAAGCTCTTCAGAATCAGGTTGTCGTCGACGCTCAGGTCGGGCGCGATGCCGATGCTCTTGCGGTCTTCGGGGATGTGGGCGATGCCGGCGATGTACGAACTGCGGGCGCTGCTGTGGGTGATGTCCTCTCCGGCGGCGAAAATCCTCCCGGAGGCCGCTTTCTTCAATCCGGTCAGGACTTCAGCCAGCGCTTTCTGGCCGTTGCCGGCCACCCCGGCGATCCCGAGGATTTCGCCCTTCTTCAGCTCAAGGCTGCAGCTGTCAAGATCGGCCAGACCACGGTCGTTGCGGACCGAGAGGTCGCGGATATCGAGTACCACGTCGTCCCCGACCCGGCTTTGTTTCCGCCATTGCGGCACCTGGTCGTCGCCGATCATCAGCCCCGCCAGCCGGGCCTGGTCAAAATCACCCCGAGCCAGGGTAGTCAGGCTGCGACCCTTCTTCAAGACCGTCACCCGGTCGGAGATCTCCATCACCTCGCGCATCTTGTGGGAGATGAAGATCACGCTTTTTCCCTGCTCCCGGAGCCGGGTCAGCACCGCGAACAGCCGCTCGCTCTCCTGCGGCGTCAGCACCGCCGTCGGCTCGTCGAGGATCAGCAGCCGGCAGTCACGCATCAGTAGTTTGATCAGTTCAATCCACTGCTGGGCACCGATGGAAAGCTTCCAGACAGGGCTGTCAAGATCGAGGTCGAGGTCAAATTCATCGATCACCTGCTGGATACGATCCCGGAGCCGGCGCCGGGAGAAAAACCCCGGCACCCCGTCAAGAGCCAGGAGGATATTCTCGAACACGCTGTGGGCCGGAACCAGCATGAAATGCTGGTGAACCATGCCGATACCGCAGGCCAGCGAAGCGCGCGGACGGGCAAAGCGCACCTCGCGACCAGCATACAGTATCCGCCCGCGATCGGGCCGATAAAGCCCGGTGAGAATGTTCATCAGGGTACTCTTGCCGGCGCCGTTCTCTCCCAGCAGGGTATGGATTTCCCCCGGCGCGACCGAAAAGGAGACGCTGTCGAGCGCCACCACCCCGGGGAAGGTTTTGCGGATATGTTCGATCTGCAGCAGGTCGGGCATGTTTACCGTAATGAATGACAGGGGAACCCCCCGGGCCGCCAAGACGCCAGGATCGCCAAGCAAATCTTTTTCAACGGAGAGTCGCAGAGAGGGAGAGAACGCAGAGAAAACACAAGGCTTTTTTTGGTTTTAACCCCAAAAGGTTTTCTCTCCATCTCAGCCCCTCTCCGCCTCTGCGTTAATAAGTTTTTTGACCTTCTTGGCACACTTGGCGGCAAAAATGCCCGGCAGGTTATTTCGGGATCGCTCCCTGAACCCCGGCGACGAAATAATTCATCCCCAGCAGATCAGCGTCGGCGATGACGGCCCCCGCCGCCACCACCTCCTTGCCGTCCTGGCCGCTGATCGGCCCGGCAAATGGTTTCAGGGTACCGGCAACGATCGCGGCGGTCTTCTCCTTGACCAGGGCCTTGACGTCGGCCGGAACCTTGTCACTCAGCGGCGCCAGGCGCACCAGGTCCTTGTCCATCCCCCACCAGATCTGCCGCGATTTCCAGGTGCCGTCCTTCACCTCAGCGGCAACCTTGGTGTAAAGCGCTCCCCAGTTCCAGACCGGAGCGGTCAGGAAAGAGTTCGGGGCGAACTTGCGCATGTCGGAGTTGTAGCCGATGACATAGGCGCCGCGAGCCTCGGCGGCCTGCAGGGTGGCCGGAGCGTCCTGGTGCATGGTCAGCACGTCGGCGCCGACATCGAGCAGGCTGTCGGCGGCATCCCGCTCGACACCGGGATCAAACCAGGTCTGGGTCCAGACCACTTTAACCACGGCCTTGGGATTGACACTGCGCACGCCAAGGGCGAAGGCGTTGATGCCGCGGATTACCTCGGGAATCGGGAAGGCACCAACATAACCGATAATGTTTGATTTGGTCATCTTGCCGGCAATGATGCCGGAGAGATAGCGCGGCTGATACATGCGGCCGAAATAGGTGCCGACATTGTCAGCGGTCTTGTAACCCGAACAGTGCATGAAAACCGTATCAGGATGCTTCTTCGCCACCTCCAGGGTGGCATCCATAAAACCGAAACTGGTGGTGAAGACCAGGTTGCAGCCCTTGTTCACCAGACCGGTAATGGCGCGCGTGGCCTCGGCCCCTTCATGGACCGATTCGAGGAAGATCGAAGGTTTGACGAATGGAAGCTTCTCCATCGCCTGACGGCCCTGGTCATGGGCATAGGTCCAGCCGCCGTCACCCACCGGGCCGACATAGACAAAACCGGCCTTGACCTGTTTTTCCGCCGCCTGTGGCGCAGGCTTCTCAGCTGTCTTCGTCGAAACGGCCTCTTCCTGCTTGTTGCAGCCGGTCAGGGCCAGGGCGAGGAAAACGATAAAGAACGCGAAACGGGTCGTAACTTTCATTCCATGCACCTTTCGTTTGGTGATATTGAATATTGAAGAGACTTTCTTGTAATTGAGTCGGGCTTCGGTGTCAAGTTTCGTGACCGGCGAAAGTGTCCGGGAGGTGACCCTGGCGGAACAAACCACCGGTTGCTTTTTGCCGCATTTTGGTCAAGGATTTGCTGGCAACCATAATCCGAACAAACGAGCTGCCGATGAACTTCCGCAATGCCGAACAACATGACTGGCCGACCATCCTCGCGATTTACAACCAGGCGGTCGAAGAATCCTTCTGTACTGCCGATACCGAACCGGCGACCCTGGACAGTCGACGGGACTGGCTCGAACAGCACAGCGCCGACCGCTACCCGATCCTGCTCGCTGAAGAGAACGGAACCGTACTCGGCTGGTGCAGCCTCAGCCCCTACCGCCCGGGACGCAGGGCTCTGGCCGGCGTTGCCGAAGTCAGCTACTACCTCGACCGGCAGGCACGCGGCCGGGGGCTGGCCGGAAAATTGCTCAAGCAGGCGATCCTCACTGCCCGACAGCAGAATTTCCACACCCTGATCGCCATCCTGATGGACGTCAACCGGCCGAGCCGCGGGCTGCTGGAGAAATTCCATTTCGAACGTTGGGGACACCTGCCGGACGTGGCCCGTTTTCCCGAGGGATGTTGCGGTCAATACCTCTATGGCTTGAAAATCTGAAATTTCAGTTCCGCCCCCCCAAAGGCCGGAGACCTGCTAAACTTGAAGCGATGATTCCAAGGAGGCCCGCATGCCCCGCAACCACCGCGGCACCCCGGAACGCCGCAACTCCGGGCGAGACTCCAATCTCCACGTCCTGCGCGCCGCCGGGCTGCTCGGCTGGCTCTGCCTGCTCGCCGGCCTGCTGGTGCTGGCTGCCGCCAAGCCGGAAACCCAGGGGTATTTCGATCGGGTCAATGACATCCAGCGCCGACTTTACTGGAAACGCGACCTGCTCCATTATGCTCTCAATCTCTTCATCGCCGGCTTCGGCTTCAGCATCGCCGGGCTGATCTTCAATGCCACCCGCCTGAAACGCCAGGGGGATTTCATCTACATCTCCATCATCCTGCTCGGCATCGCCAGCCTGGCAGCCATCGTCGGCTACCTGCTCGCCTTTACCGGCTGATTCTGTTACCATTCAAAAATAATTAAATTCTTTTATCCGCGGGGCAGACACATCCTGTCCCGACCTCTGCAGGCGCACCCGATGAATTCATCCGCACTGACCGAACAATTCACCCTGTTCTGGCAAAACAATCCCTACGTGATCTACGCCGCCGCGACGGGTCTGCTGTTGTTGGCGATCTTCAAGCGCAAAACCTTTTTCCGGCTGCTGGCCTTCCTGCTCTTCATCGGCGGTGTCTACCTGGTCGTCAGTCAATTGGGAAAAAGCCTGGACACCGGCATCAGGAACACCGAAACAATGGCCACCAAAACCCAGAAAGCACTGGAGTAATCCCGATGAACCGCCCCCTGCTGCACGTTTTCCGCAACACTCCGTTCGGCCGCGAAACCCTGCTGCAATCGGCCTACACCTGCCGCCGCATGCAGCGTCCGCTCGACATCTACCTGCCGAAAGACAAAAAATTTCTCTTCTATTTCGATAACGAGGTGGTGCAGGTCGACCTCGACCGTTCCTACCTGCACCAGCCGGAAACAGCACAAGAGAATGCCGAAGCGATGCTGCAGCTGGGTCCGACGCTGACAACCCGTTTTTTCCAGGCGGAGAAATATACCGCCACCGGCCTGCCCGACCTGTCGCCCGGATACGGCATGATGACCTGTCCGCGATCGATGAGTGACCAGACCAGCCGCATCAGTCTCGGCTTCATCGGCTCGAAGGTCAGGCACATCCTGCAGACCGCTCCCTTTCCGATCCTCATCCCCTCCCCGGTCTACAAACCCTGGACACGCCTGGCGGTTCTCTACGGCGGTTCCGACGCCGCCGCCGGGGCGCTGCGGCTGGCACTGGAGATTCAGCAACGCTGCAACGTGGAACTGAGAATTTTCAGCCTGGGAGACCAGAAGGAGCTTTCAGCACATCTGGAACGGCAGGGGCTGGCAAATAAAATTCAGCGGGAGAACTGGCACGTTTTTTCGTCCGGGCGGATCGGCGATCATCTCAACCAGGTTCCACACGACGCGCTGGTGGTGCTCGGCGCCTACGGTCATGGACCGATCAAGGCCCTGTTCGGCAGCACCATGGAGACGATTCAGGCCGGCCTGCCGAACAACCTGCTGGTGACCGGCCCGAAATTCAGTGCGTTGACGACTCAGGAAGCTGCCGACTGATTCCGTCCGCCCGGCTCACTGAGCCGGCTTTTTCTCTCCGTCCGCGGCAGCCTCAGCGCGATAGGCGAGAAAAGAACCGCAGCGTTTGAGCCGGAACAACCAGACCTTGTCGGCTGGATTCCGCGCGGCTTCGAGTTTCTCCACCAGTAAGTGGACGGTCTTGGCCGCCGCCGGCACCTCTTCATCCGGCAGGGCCGCGCAACGGGCGCAGAGCGCCAGGGCGGTCTCAATCTCGGGCGACATCTCAACCGCCGTCACCTTCGCCGGCAGCAGCAGGACGAGCATCACGCCCCATCCCGAAACCCATAACATCGTTCTCCGAACAACTCTCAACAGATCACTCCCCGATCTCATCATCGTTGTTTGATACCCGGATGACAGAGTTCGCATTCATCCAGCGGAAAAGCTACATCCAGGTGACAGACTCCGCAGAATTTACCCTCCAGGATATAGCGCATCTCGAAATGCCTGGTGGTCTTTTTCTTGATGTTGAAAATATCCGGATGACAATTGGCGCAGTCCAGCCATGGGACATGGGTGGCATGGTCAAAAATCGCCGGAGTGACCATCGACCAGTTGGCAGTCAACTCCAGGCGTTTGCTGAAATCCAGCGGTTTTTCCTCCGGACGATAGATGCTGTACTTCGGCGCGATCAATCCCTTCTGCAGCGCCCGGGTCCAGTTGATGCCGTTACCGAAACCGGTCGGCGGCAACGTCCGCTGCAGCTTGAGAAAAGACTGCTTGTCGATTTCCGCCTTGCCGGTGTGGCAACGGGCGCAATTTTCGTCGGTGGGTCCGAAGGCGACTACCCCGTCGTGGCAGGCACCGCAGTACATCCCCTCGCGGTTGGCCTGCTCGGTGATCTCGGTGCGGTTGACCTTGAAATCGAAACCGAGTTCGAAATGACAGACACGGCAGGTATACCGGGTCCGGTGGGTCCAGTGAGAGAAGAAGACCGGCTTCTGCCCGGATCTGGTTGAAACCCGGTCGATCAGCAGATCCCCGTAACGATGCTGGGGCGGGGGAACCGGAAGTTTGAAGATGCTTCCCTCAACCAGACCGGCCAGCAGCAGTCCCGCCAGCAGCGCCAGCAACAGCCTCTTGCCGCGCATCATCAAAAGACCGGCCGACTGTGACAGCGCTGACAGTCGATGTTGGGGAAAGCAACCTTGTCATGGCAGACGCCGCAGAATCGGCCGTCAAAAATATCCTGCATGCTGTAGGGTTTGGCCCCCTTGCGGATCGGGAAAATCTCCGGATGGCAGGTCTCGCAACCGTTCCAGACGGCATGTTTGCGGTGTGAGAAGATGATATCCGGCATCTTGTCTTCCTTGACCGACAGGTCGATATCTTCCGGGTCCTTGATTTTGGCGTGGTTAACCGAATAGCCCTCGTGATAATCGACCAGCTTCAGCAAACCCTCTTCTTCGGCCTTGAGCCAGTCGATGCCGTTACCGAAGCGTTCACGCGGCATGGTACGTCGGAAACTGTTGAAATCGTTTTTGAATTTAACATTCTTACCGACCGAATGACAGCGTTCGCAATTTTCCTGCTTAACCCCGTCGGTTCCGGTTTCAACGGCCGCGAAGGCCAGTTTGCCGTCATGGCAGGCGCCGCAGTAAAGACCCGCCCGGTTGTCGGCCTCGGTGATCCCGGTGACGCCGGCCTGCATGGCGAAGCCGAGATCGACATGACAGAGACGACAGGTGAATTTCGACCGGTGCAGCCAGTGTGGAAAGGCCACCGCGGCCTGTCCCTTGGCAGTCGAACCATTGTCGATTACCACTCGGCCGAACTCGCTCAACTTTGGACGTTTCTTCTTCACCCCGAAGGTTTCCGCACCGGCAACCGAAAATCCGGCCGCCACCAGCAACAGCACCACTCCCATGACAAGTTTCTTCACAGCCGCCCCCTTTGCCTGAACCGGTTGATTCAGGCGTCATCCTGAATCAGTGAGTTCCTGTTGGATAGAGAGTGCAAGTGCTTGGCCTGAATGAGGTTTCCAAAAATCTGAAGCGCACCCATAGGTTCGCTGGTGATTTTTGGGAAGCTCAGGCAGAGCAATGACTTGGGCTATCCGCCGACAAGGGACTCACTGATTCAGGGTTATACAGCACTGGATCTGAAACTACGGTAATCAATGAAACAATTAAACTCCAATCGTGTTTAATTTTCAATGATATTTCTCTAAAATTTCTAAAAGATTATTGACCCGAGCGAACCGTCCCCACCTTGGGAAGCAGTGCGAAAGTCAGTGTGACCGCAGCCCGTACCTGCAGATCATCCGGGGCAATAATCGGAGGTGCCGCCTCGGCTGACATGCTTCTGACCATGACGGCACCGGGCAAGGGACGGACCGGTGGACCGTCCTGCGAGCTGATCGTCAGTTGCCTGATCGCGCCAAGTCGCATCCCCGCCGCCGCGGCGTTCTCGGCATCCTCCCGACCATGGGCCACCGCCTCGGCGATTGCCTGCTGCCGATATTTGCGCGGGTCGGAGAGACCGAAACGCAACTGGCCGATCTCATCGGCGCCGGCCTGGCGGGCCGCTTCGATCAGGGCACCGATCAGCGGCAACCTGACGGTTTTGATATTGAGACTGTTCTGCACGCTGTAACCGACGATCTCGGGACGCCAATCTCGCGGCGCGGTGCGCGGTCGGGATGACCAGCGCGGCTGCAACCGGAACTGCCCGGTGCTGTACTCCCCTTTTGTTGAGTCCGACACGGATCAAAGCCTTTTCAACCTGCCGCATGGCACGGCTGTTTTTCTCCAGCGCCGAGCCGGCGTCACGATCTTCACTGATAACCCCGACACTGAACCGAACCTGGTCGGCAGCAACCTGCAGCAACGCATCGCCCTGCACCACCAGCTTCGCGCGCTGCGGATCGTCAGGTTTGTCAACAGCCCAGCAGGTCAACGGAACCGATACCATCAGCAAAATAAGCAGTTTTTTCATCTTTACCTCCTTTCTGCCTGAATCAGCATATCATCTGGCCCGGCAAGTTCAGCACCACCCGGCATTGCCAATCAGTTAACAACGCTTGACTATGGTTATTATGCCCGCTCCCCGCCCGAATACAGGGAGCAATCATCACTCCGGCACAATTAGATAAAATATTGTTTGTTTTTTCTTGCCCGAACAAAATAACCGGGGCACCATGAAAATTATGACGGAATCATCCCTCAACAAAATCCTGCCGAAACAGCACTACCTGCAGCTGCGCCTGCTCGACCGGGTGCTGGAAAACCCGGGCGACCGGTTTCCTCTCGGCGAGGAGGCCGCCCGCACCTACGGCGTCAACATCAACACCGCCCGCAAAGCCTTCGCCCTGCTGGCCGCCGAAGGCGTCATCGAACGCCGGCGCAAGGCCGGCAGCAGGGTTCTGCGTCAACCCGGAGAGGAACAGGCCGCGACCTATCGTCGCGCCAAAGACCAGATGTTCTCCCTGCTGCGTGACCTGGAACTGAGCGGATTCAGCGCCCTGGAAATGATTGCCATGGCGGTCAGCGCCCTGGAAGAGATCGGCCATCGGATTCCGCGCGTGGTCTACACGGAACTCGATTTTTACGAATTGCTGCTCGGTCGCCGGGAACTGGAACTGGCTCTCGGACTTCCGGTCCAACCCAGACACCTGGAAGAAGTGGAGCGCCTGCTGCAATGCGGCGCGCTGCAGGCCGACCTGGTGATCACGACCTTTTTTTGCGAAAATCGCCTGCGCGAAAGCTGCGAACAGCAGGGCGTTCCGCTGGTTCCGTTGCGGATCACCCCGCCGCTGGAACAACTGCTCAACTTCCCGCTGCTGCCGCGGGACACACAGATCACCATGGTGGTCATCTCCCCGCAGATCCGCCATCGCGTCGATGAATTCTACCCCCACATCGGCAGGGACTTTCCCGGCTTTAGCGTCCTGACCCTGGAAGAAGCCAGGCAGCAGCCCCGGCGCCTGCAACAAAGCCGCATCCTGCTGACCCAGAAACTGATCCTGGAAGAAAACAGAGACCTGTTCCGAACCATCCCGCGCATCATCAGCTACAACCGCTTTCAGGACGACGAAGGGCTCGACTACATACGCGAAATCCTGAACAGGACGGACACAACGGAGGGAGACGAATGCTCACCATAGGCGTCGATACCGGCGGCACCTTTACCGATTTCATCTGGCGCAAAGGCGATCAGTGGGGAGAATACAAACTCCTTTCGACGCCGCGCAACCCGGCCGAGGCGGTTTTGGCGGGACTGCGGCACATCGCCGGAGAAAAAGCCGTTGACCTGGTTCATGGTTCAACCGTGGCGACCAACGCCATCCTGGAGAAAAAGGGAGCGCTCACCGCCCTGGTCAGCAACCGGGGGTTCGAGGATGTCATCGAGATCGGTCGTCAGAACCGGCCCCGACTGTATGATCTGGCCTGCCGCCGCAACCCGCCGCTGGTTCCGGGCGGACTGCGTTTCGGTCTTCCCGGGCGCATCGACAACACCGGGCAGGAGCTGGAACCGCTGTCGGATGAAGACCTCGCCGCCCTGGGCGAAAAGCTGCGTGGCGCCCAGGTTGAATCGATTGCCGTCTGCCTGCTCTTCTCCTTCGCCAATCCCCACCATGAGCTGCAGGTGCAAAAGGCCCTGGAGCCGCTCGGCATTCCGGTCTCCCTTTCTCATCAGACCCTGTCCGAATTCCGCGAGTACGAACGGGCCTCGACCACCGTCATCAACGCCTACGTCTCGCCGAAAATGCGCCGTTACCTGACCTTCCTGAGTGAACAGATCGGCAGCAGCCGTTTTCGCATCATGCAGAGCAACGGCGGCAGCATCTCGGCCGCGACCGCCATGCTGGAATCGGTGCGCACCATCCTCTCCGGGCCCGCGGGGGGAGCCGTCGGGGCGCTGGAGATCGGCCGCCAGTCCGGCTTCGAAAAACTGATCACCTTCGACATGGGCGGCACCTCCACCGATGTCTGCCTGATCGACGGCCAACTGCCGCTGACCACCGAGGCGCAGATCGCCGACTACCCGGTCAAGGTGCCGATGATCGACATCCATACCGTCGGCGCCGGCGGAGGTTCTCTGGCGACAATCGACACCGGCGGCTCGCTGCAGGTCGGCCCGGAGAGCGCCGGGGCCGATCCCGGTCCCATCTGCTACGGCAGGGGGACAGGCATCACTGTCACCGATGCCAACCTCTACCTCGGACGCATGGTCGCCGATCACTTTCTCGGCGGCGGCATGCAGCTGCAGACCGAGCGCCTTCAGGAACCGTTCCGGCACCTGGCGAAACAGCTCGGAATCGGCACCCGCGAACTGGCCGAAGGCATCCTGGACATCGCCAACACCACCATGGAGCGCGCAATCAAGGTGATTTCCGTGGAACGGGGCTTTGATCCGCGCGAATTCACCCTCTTCTCCTTCGGCGGCGCCGGCGGCATGCACGCCGCCTTCCTCGCCCGCCTGCTGCAGATCCCGCGAGTCCTTATCCCGCGCAATCCCGGCATCCTCTCGGCCTGCGGCATGCTGATGGCGGACGTCATCAAGGATTACTCACAGACGATTATGCGTCCCGCCGACGGACTCAATCCGAACGAAGCCGAACAACTGTTTCAGCCGCTCGAACGGCGCGGCGAGGAGGAACTGGCCGCGGAAGGGGTTGCTGCCGGGCGGACCGTCCATCAGCGCTACCTCGACATGCGCTACCGGGGACAGTCTTTCGAGCTGATGGTTCCCTTCAGCGAAGACTTCGTCGCCGCCTTCCACCGCCTGCATGAGAAAACCTACGGCTACGCCAATCCCGACAAGCAGGTCGAAGTGGTCAATGTCCGGCTGCGTTCCCTCGGCCGACCACGACAGCAAAGTCTGCCGGAGATCGATGCTGGCGACGCGCAGCCGAGACCGGAGGCGAGCCTCGACACCCGCCAGGTGGTCTTCGACAGGGTCGAGGCAGCAACCAACATCATTGACCGCGAAAAGCTGCGAGCCGGCAACCGCATCACCGGTCCCTGCATCATCATTGAATATTCCTCGACCATCGTCGTGCCACCCTTCGCGGTGGCGACAGTGGATAAATTCGGGAATCTGCTGCTGGAGATTGAAGATCAGAAGAGCGACTAAAGGCGAAAGACCAAGGGCCAAAGGTGAGATCCGAACTGCCTCCGCATTCAAGCTTTTCCCCTCAGCCTTTAGCCCTTGGCCCTTAGCCGCCTTTTATATCCAAAGGACAACACAATGCGTATCAACCCCATATTGCTGCAGGTCTTCAAAAACCGCTTCGCCGCCATCGCCGAGGAAATGGGAGTGACCCTCGGCCGGACCGCGTTCTCCCCCAACATCAAGGAGCGGCGCGACTATTCCTGCGCCCTGTTCGACCGCAAAGGGGACATGATCGCCCAGGCCGCCCACATCCCGGTTCACCTCGGTTCGATGCCGCTCTCGGTCAAGGCGGCGATCGAGGCCGTCGAGATGACCCCGGGCGACATGGTGATGCTCAACAACCCGTTCTGCGGCGGCACCCATCTGCCAGACATCACCCTGGTGGCGCCGGTCTTCATTGCCGGAGAAACGGCCTTCTACATCGCCAACCGCGCCCATCACGCCGATGTCGGCGGCATGACCTCCGGTTCAATGCCGCTCTCCACCTCCCTGTTCCAGGAAGGGATGATCATTTCGCCGACCAAACTGGTGGAGGCCGGCGAGATCGACCGCAAGCTGCTCGATCTGCTGCTCACCAACATCCGCACCCCGGTGGAACGGGAAGGAGATTTCGCCGCCCAGATCATGGCCAACCGTATCGGTCAAAAACGGCTTGAGGAACTGGTCGCCAAGTACGATCTGGCCACGGTGGAACGTTACGCCGAAAATCTCAATGACTATTCCGAACGGTTCATGCGGGCCGCCATTGCCGCTATCCCCGACGGCAGTTACACCTTCAGCGACCAGCTCGACAGTGACGGCATCAGCGAAACGCCGGTCACTATCGACTGCCTCCTGAATATTTCCGGGGATGACGCCCGCATCGACTTTTCAGCAAGCGATCCCCAGGTCGCCGGCAGCGTCAACGCCGTCCATGCCATCACCCTGTCGGCGGTGCTTTACGTCTTCCGCTGCCTGATCCAGGCTGACGTGCCGACCAACGCCGGCTGCGGTCGCCCGCTGTCGGTCATCACCCGTCCGGGGACGGTGGTCGACGCCCGTTTCCCGGCGGCGGTTGCCGGCGGCAACGTCGAAACATCGCAGCGGATTGTCGACGTGGTGCTCGGCGCCCTCGCTCAGGCGCTGCCGGAAAAGATTCCGGCAGCCAGCCAGGGGACCATGAACAACACCACCATCGGCGGCCTTGATCCCCGCAGCGGCATGCCCTTCGCCTACTACGAAACCCTCGCCGGAGGCCATGGCGCCGGCCCCGCGGCCAGCGGCGAATCGGCCATGCACGCCCACATGACCAATACCCTCAACACCCCGGTCGAGGCGCTCGAATACGCCTATCCGTTTCGCGTCACCGAATATTCGATCCGGCGCGGCAGTGGCGGCCGCGGACGCTTCAACGGCGGCGACGGCCTGGTGCGGGAAATCGAACTGCTCGCCGACGCCGAGGTGACCATGCTCAGTGAACGACGCATCCATCCTCCTTACGGTCTTCAGGGAGGAGAAGACGGGCAGACCGGTCGCAACCGGGTGATTCATGCCGACGGATTCCGCGGGATGCCGGGTAAATTCAGCGCCCGGCTCAAAACCGGCGACCGGCTGCGGGTGGAAACGCCCGGCGGGGGAGGATGGGGAAAGATGACATAGGGCGCTGGTTAAAAACAGCTTACCTGTTACCTGAATCAGTGGGTTCCTGCCGGATGAAGAGTGCATTGTGCTGTTCGCCGGTATTGGGCTCGCTGATTCAGGCATGACCACTGCGCCGGCGTGCCGGCATTCATTGACGTCCGCCCGCCCCTTCCCGGGGGCCGGCGGCCCAACCAAAGGAGTGAAGTGATGAAAAGGTTCATGCTCGTCCTGTTGTGCCTGTTGCCGGCCTCCCCGGCCTTTGCCGGCGGCCCGGTCAAGCTCGACCTCAACGCCACCTACGGCGCCACCAGCTTCCATACCCAGGGAGCGATGGCCTTTGCCGAGCAGGTAAAGAAGTACTCCAACGGCAGCGTTGACATCACCGTTCATCCGGGCGGCAGTCTCGGCTTCAAGGGCGCCGAACTGCTCAAGGTGGTCAAGGATGGCCAGGTGCCGATGTCCGACATCCTGATGGGGGTGGTCGCCGGCAGCGAGAAGGTCTTCGGTATCAGCTCCCTGCCGCGCCTGGTCGGCGACTTCAAGCAGGCGCGCGAGCTTTACGACGCCAGCAGGCCGCTCTACGAAAAGGCCGCCGCCAAATGGAACCAGAAATTTCTCTACGCCGCCCCCTGGCCGCCGAGCGGGCTGGTCACCAAGGGCGCCGTCAACAGCGTGGCCGACCTGAAAAACCTCAAGACCCGCACCTACGACAAGAACGGCGCCAACTTCCTCCGTTCTCTCGGCGGCTCGCCGGTCTCCCTCCCCTGGGGGGAAGTCTATTCGTCGCTGCGCACCGGCATGATCGACTCGGTGCTGACCTCGGCCGAATCGGCCAAGAACGGCAAGTTCTGGGAGGTTCTCGACCACTTCAAGGACATCAATTACGCCTTCCCGCTCAACATGGTCACCATCAACCTCGACTACTGGAAGGCCCTGGACAAGGACCAGCAGCAGGCGATGCTGAAAGCCGCCGCGGAGACCGAAAACAACCAGTGGGCCAATTCAGAATCGCGTACGGTTGAGGCTCTCAAGGTCATTCAGCAGCACAAGATCGCCGTCAGCAAGGCCGATGCGGCCCTCAACAAGGCCCTGGACGCCGCGGCGGCGAAGATCATCGCCGACTTCCGCAAGGGGCTGAAACCCTCCGCCCAGGCGGTTCTCGACCGCTTCGCCAGGTGATTGACAGGCTTCTGCGGTGGATAGACGGGTGCAGCAGAATCGGCGCCTGTCTATCCGCCCTCTGCATGCTGCTGATCGTCGGCCTGGTCACGACCGAGGTGGCTCTGCGCACTCTGGCCGGTCGTTCAACCCTGATCGCCGATGAGTACAGCGGTTACCTGATGGTGGCCACGGTGCTGTTCGGCCTTGCCCACACCCTGGCGTCGGGCGGCCACATCCGCATCACCATCCTCACCGGACGTCTGCCGGAAAACCCGCGCCGCGGGTTCGAATCCCTGACCGCTCTGCTCGCCCTGCTGCTCTGCCTCTACCTTTTCCACCACGCCTACGCCATGGTCTACGATACCTGGAGCCTCGGCATGACCGCCGACTCGATCGCCGAAACGCCGCTCTGGATCCCGCAGCTGTCCCTGCTGGCGGGGCTGGCCCTGCTCTGCCTGCAACTGCTGGCCGAAATGCTGAGGAGGCTGCCATTTTTACCGACCCGCTGATATTGACCCTGGTCCTGTTCGGGGTGCTGCTGCTCTGTCTGCTGGCCGGATTGTGGATCGGCTTTTCCCTGTTCACGGTGGGCATTGCCGGGATGCTGCTCCACCAGGTCAACCTGCCGCCGACCATCTCGATCTTCGATAAAATCGGCGGGCTGATGGCCAACTCGGTCTGGAACAGCCTCAATTCCTGGTCGCTGACCGCCCTGCCGCTCTTCATCCTGATGGGGGAGATCCTGTTCCGCACCGCCGTCTCCACCCGACTGCTGAACGGTCTGCTGCCCTGGCTCGGCTGGATCCCCGGCCGGCTGCTGCACATCAACGTCGTCGCCTGCTCGTTGTTCGCGGCGGTCTCCGGATCGAGCGCCGCCACCACCGCCACGGTCGGCAAAATTACCCTCGACGAACTCTCGAAGCGCGGCTACGACCGTTCCCTGGCGATCGGTTCGCTGGCCGGTGCCGGGACTCTCGGCTTCCTCATCCCACCGAGCCTGATCATGATTATTTACGGGGTGCTGTCGGATACCTCGATCGGCAAGCTGTTCATCGGCGGGGTGATTCCGGGACTGGTGCTGGCGGGATTCTACTCACTCTACATCGCCGGCCGGGCCCTGCTCAACCCGCAGGTGGTGCCGGGCCACAAGGAACGCTTCAACAGCCGCGACCGGCTGGCCTCCCTCGGCGACCTGGCGCCGGTCCTGCTGCTGGTCTTCGTCGTCCTCGGCGGCATCTATTTCGGCTTCACCACCCCGACCGAGGCGGCGGTCATCGGTGTCCTCGGCTCGCTGCTGCTGGCGCTGGCCTACCGCAACCTCACCTGGGACAATTTTCGCCAATCACTGCTGCAGGCGGTGCGCACCACCGGGATGATCTGCCTGATCATCGCCGGGGCGGCCTTCCTGTCGCAGGTGGTCGGCTTCGTCGGTATCGCCCGCGGCATCAGCCAGGCGATCGCCGCCATGCAGCTCTCTCCCTACACCCTGCTGCTGGTTCTGGGATTGATGTACCTGGTTCTGGGAATGATCCTTGACGGCATCTCGATCGTCGTCATGACCCTGCCGATCGTCTTACCGATCGTGGTCCAGGCCGGGTTTTCGCCGCTCTGGTTCGGGATTTTCCTGGTCATCATGGTGGAGTTGTCGCAGATCACGCCGCCGGTCGGTTTCAGCCTGTTCGTCATCCAGGGCATCGCCGCGGAGCCGGTTGCCGCCATCCTCAAGGCAACCCTGCCCTTCTTCCTGATCATGATCGGCATGGTGATACTGCTGGCCCTCTTCCCCGAGATAGTGCTCTACCTCCCGGAGAAGATGATACCCTGAATCAGTGAGTTTCTGTTGGATGGAGAGTACAAGTGCTTGGTCTGAATGAGATTTTCAAAAATCTGAAGCGTACCCACAGGTTCGCTGGTGATTTTTGGGAAGCTCAGGCAGAGCAATGACTTGGGCTATCCGCCGACAAGGGGCTCACTGATTCAGGGATTCATTAGCAGGCTGATGAAAAACGCCCATCTGCTGTGTTATCCTTCCCCCGCGTCAACGACGTACCTTCCGGTACGCCTTATTCCGCGGGGGTACGGACGCCTTGCAGCTGGACATTTTTGCTCAACCTGAAGAACATGACTTTTTCAACCCTGGCAGGGCAGGCGCTCGGCTCTCGGCCTCTGGCACTGGGTAAAAAAAGGCTGCACCCCCGATTTGGAAGGGGTACAGCCTTGACTTTTTATCTGACCTGGAGCCTTAAAACCTGCCTGCCGCCTCAGGACGGGTCAAGCAGCACGATCAGGCCGCCGACGAAGCGCGGATCGAGACTGTCGGCATCCAGGTTGCAGAATTCCTCGTCCCAGACCGCCAGGCACCAGTCGGCGAAACTGCCGCCGCCGGGCAGCTGCCGCTCCAGTTCGGCGATGGTCTTTTTCCGCAGGTCGGGGTCGACCCGGCCGTCACGGCCGGCGAGACCATGCAGGGTGACCAGTTCCACCGCCGGAATCGGCTCGGGAACAAATTCGCCACCGAGCAACTGGTTGCCGAGAGCGGTGAGAAAGAAGGTGCTCAGGCTGACCTGGACGAGCTCATCGGGCTGACAACCGGTGAGATCGAAATTTTCAGCCTCCGGCAGAGTGAATGGAAAAACTTCTTCAAACAGCCGCCGCTGGACTTCGAGACGCCGCAGCCAGTCTCCGGCCAATTGCAGCTCCGTCAGGCACTCGAAGGGACGGCTGCCGCCGCGGTTGACTTCCAGGATCCCTTCCCAGCACTCCGGACGCGGTTTCGCCAGGTTTTCAAGCAGCGCGCGGCAGGGGGCGTCGAAGTAGGGAGCCAGGGAACTTTTCAGCAGGGTCCGGGCCCGGCCCTGCAGCTGCAGCAACAGGCTGAAACCGAACCGAAAAAGGATTTCAAGGTAGGAGGACTCGAACAGCTCCGCGGCCCGCGCCACATCCTGTCCGCAGAGTTTCTCCAGCGCCAGGTTGAGAGTCGCGTAGAGCCGGCGCAGTGCCTGATCGACCTGCAGGACGTCCCCGGCATCGATGCCGTCGGCGACCAGCAACTTGTTCAGCAGGCAGGTCAGTTCCCAGGCGGTTTCATCACTCAGACCGCCGGCGAGAACTTCAGCCAGCAGGTTTTTCGGCAGTGTTTCCGCCAGCACAAAACCGGGAGCGGCACGATCCTCTTCGAAACCGAAGGGAATCGTCTTGCGCGCGTCCGCCGGGCTGAAAGTCTCCGGGTCGAGCCAGGCGTAAATGCCGCGGGCGGCAAAAGGCTCGGGAAACCCCTGATCCAGCAGCCGACCATTCCGCCAGCGAAAGACCTCCTCTTCGAGGGCGGCATCCAGCTCCTGCCGGATCGACTCAACCAGTCGACGGTGGAAGACCGGGTCGCGCCGGAAGAGGACGCCGAGCAGCCGCTCCAGCAGCTTGGCCACCTCGCTGTCGCTGTATTCAATGACGAAACCACCGTTGAGCAGAATCGCCTCGTCACGCTCATCCTCGTCGTCAAAATCCTCGGGCCCCCGGGTCACCCGCATCCACTTCTTGAACATCAGCGTCAGCAGCTCGAACTCGATCCCGGTCAGCACCCTGAGCTGCTGATCTTCTTCGGCCTCGGCCACCAGGGTCAACCAGTGCAGAGCCTGCCGCGGATCGAGCAGATCCCCCTGCCAGCAATCGAGATCGATGAAACCGTTGATCTGTTCCGGGGTCGCCAGTGCCAGCAGTTCCAGGACATCCTCGGCCCCCAGCTCCCGGATCAGCAGGTAAAGTTCCTGCATCGGCATCCGCTGCACCAGCTGTTGCATGTCGGCGGCCTCGATCAGCAGATCATATTGCTGCCGGCCGCGCAGAGACTGGACCATGGCCAGCCGTTCGTCGAAGCTGAGAGCATTGAATTCCTTGCCGCTGATCTCGCGCGGTTGACGCAACAGCGTCAGATGCTTGACCCGACGTTTGTCGGGCAGGGTCATTTTATTCATCGTCCATCCTCGTCAAGAGATTGCCTCCAAGTGGGGCAATCTAATGCAGTGACTACGGCAGGTCAAGGACCCTGCATGGAATTCCGCGGATTACCGCAGCAATGGTTTCACTGATCTGCTGCTATAATAGCTTCCATGAGATATTTTGTAATCCTCCTGCTGTTGTTCTGCGCCCCCGCTTACGGTTTCGGCCTTGACCTGCGGCAACTGGTTCGCGGCGTCGAAGATCAGTACATGGGCGCCTCCTCGACCGCCCGGATGACCATGCGGGTCAGCACCGTCCACTGGCAGCGTAGCACTGAAATGGATGCCTGGTCACTGGGACGGAACCATTTTCTGGTCCGCATCCGCGAACCGGCCAGAGAACGCGGCGTAGCCACCCTGAAGGTCGGCCGGGAGGTCTGGAACTACCTGCCCAAAGTTGACCGGACCATCAAGATCCCGCCCTCGATGATGGGGGGAGCCTGGATGGGCAGCCACATCACCAACAACGATCTCGTCAAGGCGGCGCACGTCGATGAAGATTACGATTTCACCCTGTTGAGCGAAGATGAAATAAGCTGGACCGTGGAAGGCACACCCAAACCCGACGCGGCGGTGATCTGGGGAAAAATCATCTACCACATCGAAAAACAACGCCGGGTACCGCAGCAGATCAGCTATTTCGATGAGGACATGATCGAGGTCCGAAGAATAAGCTTTGACCGGGTGAAAAAGATCGACGGCCGTTTCATCCCGCTCAGAATGAGCGTTCACCCCCTGGAGAAACCGGGTGAAAAGACCATTCTCGAATACCGTGAACTCGATTTCAACATGGATCTTACACCCGCTTTCTTCTCCCTGCGCAACCTGAAACGGCACTGACATGCTGATCGCCATCGCCTACCGCAACCTCTGGCGCAACCGCCGCCGTACCCTGCTGACCCTGTCGGCGATGGTGGTCAGCTCATCGCTGCTGATTCTCGCCCTGGGCGTCTTCTCCGGCATGCTGGAAGACATGCTGGCGTCGGCGACCGAACAGTATCATGGACACCTGGTCGTTTCCAAAAGCGGCTATCAGGACAACCACGACCTGTATGCGACCATCAGGGATGAGAAGCTGCCCGTCATGCTGGAAAATCGACCCGAGGTCGTAGCCGCCTCCCCCCGGCTGCGGGCTTACGGTCTGCTGTCGGGACGCGACATCAGCCGACCGGCGGAACTGCTCGGGATCGATCCTGAACGGGAAGAGAAGGTCACCACCCTGATGGCTCACCTGGTCGCCGGACGACCGCTGCCGTCGGCTGCCGGCAACGGCGCCCTGATCGGCTCCGGTCTCGCGCGTCGTCTCGGTGTCGGTCCCGGTGATCAGCTGGTCTTCGTCACCGGCGCCGCGGACGGTTCAATCGGCAATGACCTGCTGCGGGTCACCGGCATTTTCAGCACCGGAGACAGCGGGCACGACAACGGCCTGGTGCTGGTCGGCCTCCCCTGGCTGCAGCAGTTGCTGGTGCTTCCCGGGCAGGTGCATGAAATTGCCATGCGAGTCAACGACCCGATGGCCGCCGCCGGAATTGCCGACCGGCTTGCCGCCGAACTGCCGCCCGGACTGGACGTTTTCGACTGGGGAGACCTGCTGCCGGAAATGCGTGAAGCGGTCGCCTCCTTCGATGTCAGCCGCATGATCGTCGTGCTGATCCTCTATGCCGCCACCGGTCTCGGCATCCTCAACACCTTCTTCATGGCGGTGATGGAACGGACCCGCGAATTCGGCATCCTGATGGCGATCGGCATGCGGCCGCGGACAGTCCGCGCCATGGTGCTGCTCGAAACCCTGCAGCTCGGACTGCTCGCCCTGCTCCTCGGCGGAGCCATTGGACTGCTGATGACCTGGCTCATGCAGCGCTTCGGCATCGACCTGTCGGGACAGATCACCCCGGTCACCTACGCCGGCGGCACGATTCTGCCGCGCCTGCATGCCGCCTTCGACCCGGTCAACGTCTGGATGCCCTGCGGGTTGCTGCTGGTGGTCTGTATGGTCGCCGGCTACCTGCCCGCCCGCCGGGCGGCGAAACTGCAGCCGGTGGCGGCGATCCGGGAGGAATGATGAAAGCTTTTTTGCCGCCAAGACGCCAGGAGCGCCAAGAAGGGCAAAACCCTTTCAACGGAGAGCCGGAGAGGTGCAGAGAAGGAGAGAAAATCTTTTGAATTTTAAAACCCAAAAAATGTCTTATGCCTTTCTCCGCATCTCTCCGTTAAGAAGAGGTTTTCTTGGCGCTCTTGGTGTCTGGCGGCATTCTGGATAATATAGGGTGAACATGCTGATCCTAGCCTGGCGAAATATCTGGCGCAACCGGCGACGGACGCTGATCACCCTGGCGGCTATCGCCCTCAGTGTGACCCTGGTGCAGGCTTTTCACAACCTTTCGTACGGGGTCTACCAAAGCATGATCGCCGGTGGTGTCCGGGCCGGCAGCGGTCACCTGACAATTTATCGCAAGGGCTATGTCGACAGCCGCGACGAGCGGCTTTCCTGGCGACGGGGAGACCTGGCGGAACAGGCCGCTGCTCTGCCGGGAGTCGAAGCGGTGCTGCCACGCGTCTACCTGCCGGGCATGGCGCAGTCGAGCCGCGAGAGCCGGGGCATCCTGCTGACCGGCATCGACCCGCGGGCCGAACGACCGATCAACCCCTTTCTCAAAGGACTTGATGACACGCGGATGATCCGCTCCCTCTCCGGACGAGACGCCCTGGTGGGGTTCCGGCTGCTGAAGGAACTCAAACTCAAGCCGGGCCGAAAGTTCGTCGTCACGGTGCAGAACCGATCCGGCGACCTGGCCAGTGAACTGTTCCGGGTACGGGGAGTCATCACCACCGGCCTGAAGGATGTCGACGGCAGGCTGATCATGGTCGGCCTGAAAAAAGCGGCCGCGATGGCTGGAATTGGCGGGGAGATCCATGAACTGGCGATCATTCTCGATCAGCCGCGGCGTGACCGGGACGTCGGTCCGGCACTGGAAAAGCTGATTCACAACCGTCGGCAGCTCGTGGTCATCCCCTGGGACCGGGCGATGCCGAACCTGGCCAACGCCATCAAGCTCGACTATGCCAGCCAGAAGTTCATCTTCGCCATCATCCTGCTGATCGTCACCATCGGCGTGGTCAACACCCAGTTGATGTCGGTGATGGAACGTTATCGTGAATTCGGCATCATCCTCGCCGTCGGCGCCACGGCCGGCCGTCTGCGCCTGCTGGTGCTGACCGAGTCTCTGATAATCGGGCTGAGCGCGATGCTGCTGGGCTCGGCGCTCGGCAGCCTGGCGACCCTTTACCTGAGCCGGGTCGGCATCGACCTGCGATCTTTTGTCTCCGAATCGCTCGAATTCGGCGGAGTGATTTTCGACCCGGTCCTGCGCGCCGCCTGGGATTTCGGCTACATGACGCAGATCGCCTGCTACGTCGTCATCCTCTCCCTGCTCGCCGCCCTCTACCCGGCCCGCAAGGCCGGCCGCATCCAGCCGGCCGAGGCGATGCGGAAAATCTGATGGGAAAGTCAGGGCCGCAAAACACCAGGAAAGTCAAAAACTCATTTAACGGAGAGACGGAGAGGGGCAGAGCCAGAGAGAGAATTTTATGGGTTTAAAATCAAAACCTGCTTTTGATTTTCTCAGCGTTCTCTCCCTCTCAGCGACTCTCCGTTAAAAAAACGTTTCTTGGCGTCTTGGCGGCATCATGGCCTTTAAGCTTGCAGCTTCCAGCTTTGAACTATATCTTTATCCCCATGTCCCTGATCCAACTCGACAAGGTCTGCAAAACCTACCGCACCGGCAACCTGGAGGTTCCGGCGGTGGTCGATTTCACCGCCACCATCGAGGCGGGAGAATTCACCGTGCTGGCCGGTCCCTCCGGCAGCGGCAAAACCACCCTGCTCAACCTGATCGGCTGCCTCGACCAGCCGAGTTCCGGGCAGGTGGTGCTCGACGGTCGCAATGTCGCCACCACGCCGACCCGCAAACTGGCCGATTTCCGACTGCGGCACATCGGCTTCATCTTCCAGTCCTACAACCTGATCCCGGTACTGACGGCGCTGGAAAACGCCGAATTCACCCTGATGCTGCGCGGCGTGCCGCAACAACAGAGACATCAGCGGGTACGCGAACTTTTCGCCCTCCTCGGCCTCGAAGGGCTGGAGAACCGGCGTCCCAATGACCTTTCCGGCGGGCAGCAGCAGCGGGTCGCCATCGCCCGCGCCATCGCCGCGGAACCGGCGGTTGTGCTGGCCGACGAGCCGACAGCCAATCTTGACTCCAGGGCCAGCCGGGAGCTACTCGAACTGATGCACCGCCTCAACCGGGAGCAGCGGACCACCTTCGTCTTTTCCTCTCACGACCCGCAGGTGGTCGACATGGCCAGGCGGGTCATCAGCCTGCACGACGGCCGTCTTGCCGACGACCGGCGCCGGGAACCGTGACTCGTCTGCCGGCCTTGCTGCTGCTGTTTATCCTGAGTGCAACTCCGGCGGTGGCCGACTGCTCTGTCGGCGGTTTTCTGAAAAGTATCGATCTCTATCGCCAGGCGCCCCCGCAGAGCAACCTGCCGGCGGGGTGGCTTTCCGCCAACCGTCTGCGACTGGAAACGGAAGGACCGCTTGCCGGCAACTGGCAGTTCGACATCGCCGGAGAAAACCTGTTGCTCTACAGCGACCCGCCGGGGTTGACGCCGTTGCCGGGCGAAACTATCAACCGCCGACTCGACCTCGAAAGAGACTGGAATCGCGACGGACGCTTCGCCGATCAACTGCAGGTCGACCGCCTGCAGATCACCTGGCAGGATGACGATAACAGGTTCAGCCTCGGACGGCAGGCCCTCGGATTCGGCCGCATCCTGATCTTTTCGCCCCTCGACATCATCGCCCCCTTTGCCCCCGACGCCATCGATGCCGAGGTGCGCCCAGGTGTTGACGCGCTGCAGGCGGCCCACTATTTCGGACTCGGCGGCGAACTGGCGGGAACGGTCGTTTTCGGTCAGACAGCGCGACTGAACAGCTATCTGCTGACAACCACCTACAATGCAGCCGGAATCGACCTGCTCGTCATCGGCGGTTCGCTGCGTGACCGACCGATGCTCGGCATCGGTGCGGCAGGCAGTCTCGGCGGATTGGGGATCAAGGCGGAAGCCGCCCTCTACCGGGGAAGGGATGTCGGTCAACCCGGCGGCGATCCGGATGACCATTTTTCAATCGGGGCCCTGGAACTCTGGTACCGTTTTGCCAACGACCTGGTCCTGGTCGCCGAATATCTCTACAACGGCCCCGGAACCGGCGACCCGCGTGACTACCCGGAGCGCATGCTGACGGCACCGGTTGAGGAAAACCTGACCTACCTTCTCGGTCGCCACTACCTGCTGCTCGCGCCCTCTTATGAGCTGCATCCGCTTCTCAACCTGCAGGGGCTGCTGATCTGGAACCTGGACGATGATTCTTTCCTGCTGCGGCCTCTGATCGATATTTCCCTGGGCGACAACCTCAGTCTGCAGCTTTTCTGGTCTTTTTCGGTCGGCAACAAACCGCGACGACAGCCATTTTCACCCCTGCCGGAAATCCGCAGTGAATTCGGCTCGGCCGGTGGCGCCGGCGGACTGTTCCTGGCGTACCATTTCTGACCGCCCCCATGACGCAATTTGTCACTGCCGGAGGGGGACAACTCTCGACAACCGGGAAGATCACTCCAGAACCTTAAAGGCAACGACTTCCTTTTCCAGGGCCTGAATCTCCGCGGAAAGTTCACCCAGAATGGTGTCCATGGCATTGGCCGAACCAAGATTTTTCCCGGTCGACTCCTGGATGGCGGCAATCGCCTCCACGATCCGGCTGCTCCCGGCAGCCTGCTGGTCGCAGGACTGACGGATTTCCAGGATTTTACTGCTGACACCCTCTGTCAGATGCGAGATCTGCTCGCTTTCGTCGCTCTGTTTACGGGTGGCGTTGCGGACCCTGTCCGTCAGTTCCGCCATCTTTTCAACCTCGGCCATGATCTCCTCGCTGGCAGTGGCCTGTTGATGAGTCGACATGGCGATCTGGCCGACCATGTCCGAAACCTTCTCCATGGTATCGCGAATGAGCTGACTCCCTTTGGCCTGTTCCCGGGTGGCCCGGGCAATCTCGCTGACCTGCACCGTGGACCGCTCGACACCATCGACAATTTTGTTCAGGGCGGTCCCGGCCTGCAACGAAAGAGACTCACCCTCTTCAATCTTCTTCTCAGCGCTGGTGACAGCCTGGATAACGGACCGCATTTCTTCCTCCACCCGCCCGATAACCTGCTCGATCTCATCGGTCGACTGGCCGGTACGCTCCGCCAGGGAACGGATTTCATCCGCAACGACAGCAAATCCGCGTCCATGTTCTCCGGACTGGGCGGCAATAATGGACGCATTGAGTGACAACAACCGGGCTTCCTCGGTCACATCGTTGATAACCGAAAGGAACATGCCGATATCCTTGACACTCTGGTCCAGGGAATGGATCGAATCGGCCGTCAATTGTCCCGAGCGTCGAATTTCCTTGATCCCTTCAATGGTTGCCTGAACCGCCCGCTGTCCGGTCTCGGCATCCTGGTGTACGGCTTCCGCAATCCTCGCCGTCTGCCGGGCATTCCCCTCGATTTCCTGAATGGAGGTATCCATCTCGGCGATCGAGGACGCCGTTGTGACCGCGGCATGATTGAGAGTTCTGGCGTTCTCTTCAATATGCTTGATGGTCGCGACCATTTCGCTGATGGAGGAACTGACTTGCTCCACGGATCCGGCCAGGGATTCGGTACTGCCCGCAACACCTTGAATGTTCCTGGCCATGTTGAGAATTGACAGCGCGGTCTCGGCAACGGAACGATTCAGCACCTCAACAGCGGCCGTAATCTCCTGCTGCGAATCGTTAATACGGATAACGGCCGCTGAAGTCTCTTCGACGCCCCGCTGTTGAACCTCCGCGCCGTCGACGACCTCCCTGGAAACATCGAGCATGCGATTTTCCATCTGACCCAATTTCCCGGTCAGTATTTTGACCTTGCCCAGCATGGCCGACAGCTTTTCCAGCATCAGGTTGAAATCAGCACCGAGCCGTCCCAACTCATCCTCCGAGAGGATTGTAACCGTTGCGGTCAGGTCTCCTTCGGCCCCCTGTCTGAGAGCTTTTACAAGTATTTTGATACGACTGACGATGAACCGGGTGGCAAACAAACCAAGGGCGACAGCCAGCAGGATCGAAGCGCCGATCACGCTGAGAAAAAGCACCGAAGAACGGTGCTGAATAGCGGCGGCTTCCGTGGCTCCCAGCGCGGTCAGTTTGCCGACTTCAACCAGCAGATCATCAACCGCGACACTCACCGCATCGACTTCATGCGGAAGCTCTGTCCGGACCAGCCGGTCGAGTGTGCCGTCAGCAGTCGCGCCGTTCAACAGAGCCGCCTTGCGTTTCAGCAGTTTCTGCGCCACCAGGTCGAAGGCCTCGAAGTTCCGGCGGACATTCTCAACCCGCTTATGCAGCGCGCTTCCGGGTTGAGCGGGAGGGATGTGGAGACGGGGTTGCCCCTTGAGCAGAATCGTGCAGTAGCTGTCGAAAGTCCCCCGCTGCAAATCGTAGTCGACCTTGTGGTTCTCAAAGTCATCGGCGTTGCCCCGAGTCATGGCCGCTTCAAGCAGGTTGAGCCGACTGCCCTGCAACGCCACCTTCATCAGTACGGTTATCTTGGTCTGCGCCGCGCGACTCTTGGTCTGCGCCAGCAGCGCACGGATCTGGGACTGGCTCCACAAACCGAAACTGCCGGTGACGGCGACAAGCATTGCCATCACCAGAAAAAGAAAAACCAGCTTGTATTGCAGCTTGATATTTTTCAGCATTTCTCAATCTCCTCCCGGAGCCACGTTCAACGCTAAATCACGGATAACAGGCAAATTGTGTCATTTTACGTATTTACCGTGAAAACAAGCAATTCTTTTTCTGCAGCGGATCCCCCCCAACCTGTGGACGGGGGGATCCGCCGGGCCCAGAATGCAGTTGAAACCGAGCAACAATCGTACCGACAACCTGAACAATTTTGGCGCAATAACTGCATTTCACGCTGTGCTCGTTTATTCTGCCCGGTTCACCGACCAACCCGCGTGGCCGCAAACCGGAGCTTTATTTATCTTAGGAGGTCGAACATGAAAGCTCAGATCATTCTCATCCTGCTGACGGCCGGGCTGATCATCCCCTGCCTGAGCGCCACTCCCGCCCGGGCAATTCCCGCTTTTGCCCGCCAGTATAAAACCGAATGCAAGACGTGCCACACCGTCTTTCCCGAACGCAATGAGTTCGGCGACGCGTTTGAAAAAAATGGTTTCATCTGGCCCGGCAAGGTCCACTCCCAGCCCCAGGTGAAAACGACCCTGTCTCCCGCGGAACGTCAGAAAGCTGAAGCCATGTATAACAGCGGCCTGCCCGAGCAGCTTCCGGTTTCGCTGCTGGCGCAACACGATGTGACCTACAACAGCGACGCGCAACCGAATTTTGACCTCGACGCCGAAACCGAGCTGGAGATCTTCGCGGCCGGGAATTTCCGCAACCAGGTCGGCTTCTGGGCGGAATACAATTTTGAACCCGACAAAACCACGGGTGAGATCTACCTGCAGCTGCAGCAGCCCTACAACCTTCCCTTCAATGTCAAACTGGGAGAATTTAAGCCGAAACTGAGCATCTGGAAAGCGAATGACCGCCCGTCTCTCAGCAAGTTCGGCTACAACGGCATGAAAGTCGGAAACAACGATTTTGAAATCGCCGGCGAGCAGGGAGCCGTCGAACTCAATGGCGTTCTGGGATCCCGTCTTTTTGTCGCCGCCGGGGTCACCAACGGACCGGACCCGAAAAGCGCCAACAACGGCAAAGACTATTACGGGCACATCTCGGTACGTATCGGCGGCACCGACTTCCTCGGTAAGGAGCCCGAGGTCGACCTTGATCATGACAGCGTCTGGGACTACCTGACCCTGACTATCGGCAGTTTCGGCTATTTCGGTTCCAACGCCGACGGGGTCAATGATTTCTACCGTGCCGGGCTGGAATCGGAAACCCTCTACAAGCGACTGCGGGTTCGCGTCAGCGGCATTTACGGCCGTGACGACGATCCCTCCGGCACCGGCGTAAGCGTGGATTCACGCTTCGCTCTCGCCCAGGTCGAATACCTGATCGGCTCCGGCCTGATGCCGTCGATGCGTTTTGAATTCCAGGATATTGATGAAGAGGGAATCACCCGCCGCTATATCCCGGGAATCTCCTACGCTCTGCTGCAGAATGTGCGCTTTGCCGTTGAGTACCTGCACGAGACCACCCCCGACGAGACCATCCGGGAAACAACCGGCCGGGTCACCTTCGTATTCTGATTACAACCGGCTCCTTCCTCATGAAGAGAGAGGCACAATGAAAAAACGAATACTGATTCTGCTCACCCTGCTGCTGTTCGCTGCTGGAGCGGAAGCCAAACTGGTTGTTATCGGCAGCGGCAATGACACCCGTTTCGATCCCTCCGGCTTCCCGCCGGACATGCAGAAGGCGTACAAGCTCATGGAGGTCAAATGCGTCAAGTGCCACTCCCTTGAACGGGTCGCCATCGCGCTGCAGACAGGTATCGCTCCCATTACCGGCGGGCTTTTCGACCGCAACGCAACCCGCGCTTACGGCATCAAGATGTTGCGCAAACCTGATTCGAACATGACCAAACAGGACGTCAAGATCGTCGTTCCGCTGCTCAATTTCATGCTCGACGAAGTCGAGCACTAACCCCCCATCCCCCCCGCTTCCCCGGCTGGAAGCGGGGGGATGACATATTCCCTTCCGGCATCCTTCATTCAAACCGTTCCGTCTGCGGATGAAACGCCTTCCAGACAAACCAGTAGGTCGTGACATGGGGAACCGTTCGCCCCTCGCTGTCCGTTATCCGCAGGCGGTCATCGCTCTTGTCATAACGAAACGACAATTTTTCTCCGCCAACCGAGTCCTCCAGTTGTCCCCGCTGCCTGACAACCGACAACGGGTAAGCCCGACTGACACCTTTCTTCTCGATGCCGACCACCAGTTCCTTGTCCTCTTCGCCGGGCCCGGCACGCAGAAAACCAAACAGCCCGCTGCGTCGACGGTAGTAATCTTCATAGGGGTCACGGCTGTAATCCCGGTCATATCCGGTCGCGGTGGTCAGGACCAAGGTACGCGGATGCCCGGCACGCCACTTGTCCCAACGGGTCAGGGTCGAGGGAAGAACATCCAGCTTCGCGCCACGCCTCGGCCCGGTCACCGCGTGGCGCAGAATCTGTGACCAGAGCGATTCACTTTGATGATCGTACATCAGCACATTGCTGCGATAGAGCAGGCCGGAGACCCCGAAGGTCAGTTCTTCATCACCGATTCGGCGGGAGTACACGACTCCCGAATAGGCCAGCGGTCACCAGGAAACCAGCACCGGCAGGCCGCCGAAGCGATCGTTGACCAGTTCATGCCAGGATAGGATGCGGGTCGGGTAGGCCTTGGCGATCCCGTTGATGTCGACCCCCAGCACCAGTTCATCAGAACGCATGAAGGCGGCTTTGCCGGCAGCGGCGAATCGCGGTTCAAACAAAGCCGGAATGCCGTCTTTGGGCGGCCCGCCGGAGAGGATCTCGCCGGTATCGATATCGGCTCGGGAGAGATCCCAGGCGGCGAAAACCGGACCCGGCCAGAGTGACAGCGCCAATAACAGCAACAGGCGCATGAGCGTGTTCCTTTCTCCTCCCTGGCAGTTCCGTGATTCAGGTGAAAAGTCCGGCCAGGCGCGTGCCGCACTGTCGGCAGCAACCGCCCTCGAGGCGCATGGCAACCACCTGGAAGCCGCGCCGCTCGATGAGCCTCTCCCCGCACCCGGAGCAGAGGGTATGTCCCCCCTCGGGATCATGGACATTGCCGGTGTAGACATGCAGCAACCCGGCCTCCCGACCGAAATCGCGGGCGCGGCGCAGGGTGTCGGCCGGGGTCGGCGGGGCATCCAGCAATTTGTAGGTCGGATAGAACGCGGTGACATGCCAGGGAACCTCGCAACCAAGTTCACCGGCGATGAAACGGGCGATCCCGCGCAACTGGTCATCATCATCGTTGCGCCCCGGGATGACCAGGGTCGTCACCTCGATCCAGATACCCTGCCGGCGGTAATCCTTCAGGGTGTCCAGAACACCGTCGAGAGAGGCCCCGGTCAGCTTGCGATAGACATCGTCGCGAAACGCCTTGAGGTCGATATTGGCGGCATCAAGGTAGGGTGCCAGCGCCGCCAGCGGCTCGGGCATGATATAGCCGTTGCTGATGAAAAGATTGCGCAACCCGGCCCGCCGTGCCAGCACTGCCGTATCATAGGCATACTCGAAGTAGATGGTCGGCTCGGTGTAGGTATAGGCGATGCTGTCACAATCCGCCTGCCGGGCGCGGCGGACAATATCCGCCGGGGACAGGACCTCCCCCGCCGGCGGTCGCCCGGAAAGCGGCCACTGGGATATCTGATGATTCTGACAATGCAGGCAGCGGAAGTTGCAGCCGACCGTGGCGATGGAAAAGCTCAGCGATCCCGGGTCGACATGGTAGAGAGGTTTCTTCTCGATCGGATCGACCTGCTCGGAAATGCTGCGCCCGTAGACGGTCGTATAGAGCGTCCCGTCGCGGTTCTCGCGCACGCCGCAACGACCCTGCCGGCCGACGGGAATCGTGCATTCAAAACGGCACAACCCGCATCGGACCGTCTGCCCCTCCCCTTTTTTCCAGAAGCGTGCCTCGTGCATCTCTTTTCCCCCTGGTTTCGACCTGTCTCCAGTATAGCAGTAAGGGCGGGAGGCGGGAGGCTCAAGGTTCAAGAGGAGGGAGGAACATTCTATATTGTCCCCTTTAGGTTTGCGTCCCCTTTAGGTTTGCCCAGGTCAAGGATAGGACAGGTTCTTCACTTCCGCGCCAGGTCCGGTTCACCGCAGTGTCGCAGGATGTCATCTCGGCAGCGGTCGCGGAGTTTGATTGCGCGGGACCAGACGGTCTGCTCGTCGGCATCATCGAGAAGTCTGGCGCTGTCGAGGGGGCGCCCGATCCGGATGCTGATACTGCCCTGATGGGGGAATTTGTCGTCACCGCGCAGAATCGACCGGGTGCCGCGGATGACGATCGGCACCACCGGCAGACCGGCTTCGGCGGCGGCGACGAAGGCGCCCATGTGGAACTCACGCAGACCCGGAATTCGGGTGAAGGTTCCTTCCGGAAAGAACATCAGCGAACATCCCTCGCGGGACCGTCGGCCCAGGTGTCGCGCCTGCTCAATCCCTTTCTGTTTGTCAATGCGGTCGACGAATTCAGTCCCGATTCGCTGCAGCGGAACGCGCAGCAGGGCACTTTCTGCCAGTTCCTGCTTGGCGACGAACCCGAAGCGTATGGGCAGAGCGGCAATCAGGGCATAGCCATCCAGGTAACTGGAATGGTTGGCAACCAGCACGCAGGGCCCCTTCGGCAGATTTCCCAACCCCGTGACCCTGAGCGGGATGCCGCAGCCACGGCACAGCAGGCGGAGGGCCAGACGCATCCAGGCCCAGCGCCAGGAGATGCGCGGCAGGAGCATGACGGCCAGGTAGACCGGTGGCAGCAACAGGTAGTAGAGTCCCCAGCTGCGCCCGGCGAAACCGCACCCGGCCAGCCACCGGCGGCTGCGGCGCAGTTGCCCGCGGAGGCCCATCATGGTCAGTCGCAGGTACTGCAGCCAGGGTTTGTGACGCTGGCCGAGGTGTCCCTGCTCGTAGAGTTCGCGGGCGGCTGTTCTGCGGATCTTGCCGCTCGAGGTTTTCGGCACCGTTTGCGGCGCTGCGAGCAGCAGGTCGTGGGGAGGGGTTCCGACCAGCCGCAGCGAGAGTTCGTTGACGGCGTTGCGCAATTGCGCCAGAATTTGTGGATCGGTTGCGCGCGTCTCCGCCAGGACCACCAGGCGTTCGGTGCCGCTGTGCCGGTCGGTGCTGCCGAAAACCGCGACATTCCCCTTGCGGATCCCTTCCAGTTCCGCGATCGCTTCTTCCAGCTCGGTGGGATAGATATTGCGGCCGGCAATGATGATCATATCCTTGCTGCGGCCGCTGATGTAGATATCACCGTGGCTGATATAACCGAGATCTCCTGAGTTGAGCCAGTCGCCGTCGAACAGCTCAGCGGTTGCGGCCGGATTGTGGAAATAACCGCTGCAGGCCGAAGGTCCACGGAACTGGATATGTCCTTCCTGGCGCTCGGGAAGCTCGTGTCCTGATCGATCCACAACCCGGATTTCATGCTCCGGCAATGGTCGGCCGCAGGCCACGATCCGCAGCCGCTCTCTGCCGTTATCCTCCAACGGTACGGCCTTTCCGCTGCGGATAAAAATCTCCCGGTCGATGGAGTCGATCAATGGTCCCCGGCCGTATTCAGGGAAGGCCAGGCCGACTGAATTTTCCGCCATGCCGTAGACCGGCATCAGCGCTTCACGCCGGAAGCCATAGGCGGCAAAGCGCTCGATGAACCGTTCGATGCTGTTGGCACTGACCGCCTCCGCGCCGTTGAAGGCACAACGCCAGGAGGAGAGATCCAGGCCGGCAAGTTCGTCATCGGAGAGCCGCGTGAGACAGATCTCATAGGCGAAGTTGGGCGCCGGCGAGAGGGTGCCGCGATGGCGGTGGATGGCATGCAGCCAGCGCACCGGACGATTGAGAAAATCGAGGGGTGAGAGGAGCACCAGCTGGGCGGCGTGGTAGAGACAGGAGAGCCAGCAGCCGATCAGGCCCATGTCGTGGTAGAGGGGGAGCCAACTGACCACCACGTCAGTGTCATCAACCTCAACCGCCCGGCCCATGGCGCGGATATTGGCCAGCAGGTTGGCGTGGGTGAGGATGACCCCTTTGGGATTTCCGGTCGAGCCGGAAGTGTACTGGAGAAAGGCGGTGTCCGTCTCCTGCACGGCCGGAGCGACATAGTCGTTGGTTGCTGCGCTGGAAAGTTCGTCGACCGTGAGCAAGGCCCGCAGGCCCGGGAGGTTCGCTTTGAGCAGCCGACCGAAAGTGCGGGCCTCGGGCATGGTGATCAGGTGGGTCGCCCGGCAGTTCTCAAGGATGACCACTTGTCGCCGCAGGTGTTCTTCCATCTGCGCCTTGCGGGCAGGCGGATAGATCGGCACCGGTACGCCGCCGGCCAACAGGGTTCCCCAGAAGGCAAAAAAATAGTTCGCCTCGCTCGGCAGCATGATCGACACTGGCGATCCCGGCATCAGTCCGTGTTTTCGCAGACCGGCTGCGACCCGGGCGGCACCTGCGTGCAGCTGCCGGTAGCTGAGGATCTCGGCGTCTCCTTCATCGGTGTAAAAATGGATATGCGGGCGATCCGGCTGGTGGTCCAGGTGCCAGCTCAGAACCTCGGGGAGGGTTCGGGCGCTATGTGGCGCCGCTTCGGCTGCTCCGGCCACAAGACCCCGAACCCGCTCGGGAGCGCCCAGAGTCCGGGCGGTGTCAGCAGTGAGAACAGCACGCAACAGGTCGCGGGCCGTTTCGGCATCGGCGAAGGTTGTTTCCGCCAGGGCGATGCCGAAATGCCTCTCCAGACGCTGGACCAGTTCCATGCGGCCGAGGCTGTCGAAACCGAGAGCCTGATCGAGGGAACTGTCGAGGGTCACCGCAGGGGTCGGTTGTCGCCCCGGGTGCAACTCTTCTCTCAGTCGGCGCAAAACATCAAGCAGATCTTCTGCCGTCCGGCCGGTTTGCTGGTGTCGGTTGTTGTTCATCAGCACTCCATCGGCCCTGCAGGGTCCATCGGTTATGCCGGATAAAATCATTTTATCAGGGATGTTGTGCCGGCTGTAGTTTATCGGGCCAATAAAAATCAGAAAGGTTGGTTGGGGAGGGAGGATTTTTCGGTTGGGCAATCAGGGAGTCATCTTGAAAAAAACCAGCACAAACGGTACGAGGTGGTCGAGAAGTACCCGAATGCAAGGCGTCTCACGGCCGAAGGAGTGAGGCGTAGCGGCAGCTACGTCGCAGCGACCGAGGACGTGAGCAACGCAGCAGATGTGCGCGTATCGGCCGCCCTCACTAAAAGACAAAGCGGCGCATGCTGACGTTGAGCAACAACCCCACCCCCACCATCGTCGTCACCATACTGGTGCCGCCGTAGGAGAAGAGCGGCAGCGGCACCCCGACTACCGGCAGCAGGCCGATGACCATGCCGAGATTGACGACAATGTGCCAGAAAAACATGGCGGTGACACCGAGGGCGAGATAGGTACCGTAACGATCGGCGGCCCGGCGGGCGATATGCAGTCCCCAGAGGATGAGCAGCAGGTAGAGGGTCAACAGCACCAGGCAGCCGGTAAACCCCCATTCCTCGGCGAACACCGAAAAAGCGAAATCGGTATGCCTCTCCGGCAGGAAGGAAAGCTGTGACTGGGTGCCGTGCATGAACCCCTTGCCGAACAGTCCACCGCTGCCGACGGCAATTTTCGATTGAATGATATGGTAACCGGAACCGAGCGGATCACGTTCGGGATTGAGAAAAGTCCGAATCCGTTCCCGCTGGTAGTCATGCAGCAGAGACCAGCCTCCACGACAGGCCAGGCCGGCAACCACCGCCAGCAGAATCAGGATCCGGCGACGAATACCGGCAAACAGCGCCATGGTGCCGCCGATGAACAACACCATCATCGAGGTCCCGAGATCGGGCTGCTTGATAATCAGCAGCGCCGGCACACCGAGCAACAGGAACGGCTGCCAAAGTTCCTTCAAGCCGAAACCGCCGAAGGGCGAGTTTTCACTGAAATAGCGCGCCAGGGCGATGATGATCACCAGCTTCATCACCTCGCTCGGCTGCAGATTGAAAAAACCGAGATTGATCCACCGGGTCGCCCCCATGCTGGTCTTGCCGATCACCAATACCGCGAGCAGCAGCAGAATCGTGCCGCCGTAGAATAAAAAACTGAAATGTTCCAACCGACGGTAATCTAACAGGCAGACGGCAACGGCAATCAGCAGCCCGCCGCCGAGCCAGGCCAGTTGCTTGAGATAGATCGTGGAAAGGCTGCCCTGCCAGGCACTGGTGGCACTGTACAGGTTGCCGATACCGATCAGGCTGATCAGCAGGACCAGGCCGAGCAACGGCCAGTCAAAATGGGTCAGCAGTCGTCTGTCAAACATTCGTCAATCACCCAGATAGCCGGGCCCGTCCACCTGCGGCAGGTCTTCGATATGGAAGTAGCTGCGGAACATCTCCCGCGCGATAGGCGCGGCGCTGGTCGAACCATGCCGGCCATGTTCAACCACCACCGCCACCGCGATCTGTGGGTTGTCCGCCGGCGCATAGGCGACGAACAGGGCATGATCGCGAAAACGATACGGGGTCTTGTCCTTACCAGTCTGCAGCTCTTCCTCCTCGGTCGATTTCCGCCGCACCACCTGGGCGGTTCCAGTTTTGCCGGCGACCCTGATCCCGCTCAGTTTGCTGCGCCAACCTGTCCCGTGAGGTTCATTGACCACCGCCTCAAGCCCTTTACGAACAGCAGCCAGGTTTTTCGGTGACAGGGCGACGGCGCGGATCTGTTCCGGCTCCTGGACCAGGACGTCCTGGCCGGACATATCTTCGATACGTTTGAGGATCTGTGGGCGCATGACCTTGCCACCATTGGCCACTGCGGCCGTCATCACCGCCAGTTGCAGGGGAGTGGCAAGGTCATAGCCCTGCCCGATTGCGGCGATCACCGTCTCTCCATCGTACCAGCGTTCATTGAAACGGCGGTGTTTCCAGTCACGGGTCGGGATCAGGCCGCTTTTCTCTCCTTCAAGCAGCACCCCGGTAGGCCGGCCGAGCCCGAGAGCAAAGGCCATCTCGGACAACTTGTCGATGCCGAGGTCAAGGGCCACCCGGTAGAACCAGACATCGCAGGATTCACGCAGGGCCTTTTTAAGATTGGTCCGACCATGTCCGCCTTTTTTCCAGCAGCGGAACACCCGCCTTCCGAGCTCGATCGCCCCCTCGTCATCAACTGTCGTTCGCGGCGTGGCAACCCCCGCTTCAAGGGCCGCCAGCGCGGTGACGATTTTGAAAGTTGATCCGGGCGGATACTGCCCGCGCAGGGCCTTGTTCTGCAGGGGATGGCGGGGATTATTAAGCAATGCTTTCCACTCTTGCGGAGAAATGCCGCGGGCAAACTGTTCGGGATCGAACGATGGACGACTGGCCATGGCGAGGATTTCACCGCTGGCGACATCCAGCGCAACAGCGGCCCCCGCCTGGTCACCGAAGGCCTTTTCCGTCGCCCGCTGCAGTTCCCGGTCAATGGTCAGATAGACCTTGTCACCGGGCACCGGTTCGCGGGTCCGCAGACTGCGCATCTCCTTGCCCCGCACATCCACCTCAAGCAACCGTTCGCCATCGGCGCCGCGCAGGTAGGGCTCCAGCTCCTTTTCCAGTCCGCTCTTGCCGATAAAATCTCCTGAACGATAACCGTCATCGGCCAGATCCTGCAGTTTATCCTCGGTAATTTCACCGATATAACCGAACAGGTGGGCCGCCAGATCACCGTTCGGATAAGCCCGCAGGGGATGGACTTCAACCAGCACGCCGGGCAGTTCGGGGGCATGCTCCTGGACAGTCTCCATCTTTTCCCGGCCGACATCATCGGCCAGCCGTACCGGGCGGTAAGGAGGGAGGCGGCGCCCGGCCTGCCAGCGTTTCAGCAACTCGGCCGCCGGAACCTGCAGCAACGCCGCCAACCGGCCCAGCAACTGCTCCGGATCGTCGACATCCTGGCGCATGACGGAGATATTGAAGGAAGGTCGGTTATCGATCAGCAATTCCCCGTTGCGATCATAGATCGGTCCGCGCGGAGCGGTCAGCGGCACATAGCGGATACGATTTTTTTCCGACAGTTCGCTGTAGCGCTGACCGCTGATGACCTGCAGGTACCAGAGCCGCATGATCAGCAGCAGAAAAACCAGCAGCGCCACCAGCGAAACCACCAGCAGCCGCCGGCTCTGCTGCGGGCCTTTATCCCAACCGCCGTTAAGTCCCATGATGCCTGTCCAATCGGTTCAGACCGGGCAATTCGGCCATCGGCACCAGGCGCCGCTGAAGCCAGGGAGCAAGGCGCAGCAACAGCCAGGCGGAGACGAGATTGAGCAGCAGTTGCGGAGCAAGCTGACGAACAACTTCCCACCCGAGCAGCCCGGGATCGGCAAAGGAAGCGAAAAACAGCAGCAGGACAGCGTCGACCAGGGTACCGCAGGCAACCATGAACAACAGCAGGGTCGCGTTTTCAGCATTGAAGCGTCCGACGAAAAAACGCACCAAGTCAAACACCAGCAGCAGAACCACCATGTGCAGTCCGGGGTTCGTCCCGGCGAGAGCATCGAGACCGGCGCCGAACAGCAGGACCAGCAGGCCGCCACCCAGCAGTGATTCGGTCAGGCCGACATAGACCACCAGCACCAGAATCAGGTCGGGCCGGGCCTGCCATCCGAACAGCCGGGGCCAGAGAACCGTCTGGATCAGGGCAAAAAAACCGCCCAGCAACAGCAGCCCCAGAATCCGTTTCATGGTTTCTCCCTGAGCAGCACCAGCACTTCTTCAAGCCGCGAAAAATCGACGCTCGGCTCAACCTGCACCATCTGAAAGAGTCCGTAATTGCCGCGCTCTGCTTCAATCACCCGGCCGACGCGCAAGCCCTTGGGAAAGATCCCCCCCATCCCGGAGGTCACGACCTGGTCACCGGCGGCAACCTTCTCACTGCGAAGCGCATAGTCAAGCATCAGCCGGTCTCCCCGCCCCCGGCAGACAGCACGACTGCGGGTCGGCTGAATCAACACCGCCAACGCCGAAGAGGCGTCTGTCACCAGCAGGACCCGTGACTGGTAGGGGGCAACCTGGATGGTTCGCCCCACCACCCCTTCGGCGACCACCACCGGCAGTCCCTCCCGGACACCGTCGCGGGTACCCTTGTCAATCACCACGGTGCGGAACCAGCTCGACGCATCCTCGGCGATCACCTGGGCCGGCAGCATGTTGAAGTTGACGCTCTGCTTGAAATCAAGCAGTTTTCGCAACCGCTGGTTGGCCAGACGGGTTTCCTCAAGGGCATCGAGCCGGGCGCGCAACTGCCTGTTGGCAGTCCGCAGCTGATCATTTTCACGGGCCGTGGACACCAGCCAGAGATAGTGACCCCAGGCATCGGCCAGGGTTTCGATGGATTGATCCAGAAGCTGCTGAAAGGGAGCGGTCAACTGCAGCAGGCCGCGTTGAAAGAGACTGGTCCGGGGGCGATGACGCAACTGGTAGGAATAGAACATCAGGGCAGCGAGCAGCAGGCACCCGGCGAGCAGCAGGGTCCGATACTTTCGAAACAGCTCAAGCATGTCTGCTTAATGCCCCGGTCAAGCTGGAAAGGGGCAGCGTCCGGCAGAACACCGCCCCGGTTGTAAACGGCAGGGTCAGGAGGTGACGGTCACCCGGCGCAGCAGATCCAGCTCATCGAGCACCTTGCCGGAACCGAGAACGACACTGGAAAGCGGATCCTCGGCCTGCACCACGGGAAGACCCGTTTCCTCACGCAGCAGGTTGTCCAGATTGCGCAGCATGGCGCCGCCGCCGGCCAGCACGATCCCCTTGTCGACAATATCCGCAGCCAACTCCGGCGGGGTCCGTTCCAGGGCGATCCGTACCGCCTCGACGATGGCGTTGACCGGTTCGGAGATTGCCTCGCGGACTTCACCGGCAGAGATCTCGAGGGTTTTCGGAATCCCGCTGACCAGATCCCGGCCCTTGACCTCCATGGACGGATTATCATCTCCGGCATAGGCGCTGCCGATCTCGATCTTGATCTGTTCGGCGGTCCGTTCACCGATCAGCAGGTTGTACTTGCGCTTCATATGCTGCACGATCGCCTCGTCGAGCTTGTCGCCGCCGACCCGGACGCTCTTCGCGTAGACGATGCCGGACAGGGAGATCACCGCCACCTCGGTGGTGCCGCCGCCGATATCGACGATCATATTTCCCGACGCCTCGGTAATCGGCAGCCCGGCGCCGATCGCCGCCGCCATCGGCTCCTCGATAAGATAGACTTCACGGGCACCGGCCGACTCAGCCGACTCCTTGACCGCACGTTTTTCCACCTGGGTGATGCCGGACGGAACGCAGATCACGATCCGCGGCCGCACCAGCGTCTTGCGGTTGTGAACCTTCTGGATGAAATAACGCAGCATCTCCTCGGTGATGTCGAAATCGGCGATCACCCCATCCTTCATCGGACGGATGGCGACAATGCTGCCGGGGGTGCGGCCGAGCATCTTCTTGGCCTCCATGCCGACCGCCAGCACCTTTCTCTGACCGACATGGTCCTTCTGCACGGCCACCACCGAAGGCTCGCTGACAACAATCCCCTTGCCCTTGAGATAGACCAGGGTATTGGCGGTGCCGAGGTCAATGGCCAGGTCGTTGGAGAACATCCCCCAGAAGGCATTAAACATATTGAACATGAGATTCGAATCTCCCTGCGGACATGATGGAATGCGCTCGTGGGACAGCGCCGAAAAATGACTGTTCACACTACCAAAAACGTCCTGCCATTTCAAGCCGTAAAAGACAAAAAGATATTGCATTTACCACCCTTATTGACTAACATGCCAGCCTGTTTTCAAACCCCGGCAAGACGCCACAAGGAGACCGTCCCATCATGCTCGATATTGTCCGCGCCAAGCAGAAGTCGATGTTCATCAAACTCGCCTTCGCCGTCATCATTCTCAGCTTTGTCATCGGCTATGCCATGCTCACTTCTCCCAAGGGCAACGGCGACCGGCCAAATGACCTGGCTGCCAGCGTCAACGGCAGCAAAATCAGCATGGAGGAATACCGGAGTGCCTATTCGAATATCTACAATCTCTATCAGAACATCTACCGTGACCAGTTCACCCCGGCCCTGGAAAAACAGCTCAACCTGAAACGACAGGCCTTCCAGCAGCTTGTCGACCAGCGCCTGCTGGCCCAGGAAGGGGAAAAGCTCGGCATGGAGGTCAGCAAAAAGGAACTGGTCGACGCTATCGCCAAGATCCCGGCCTTCCAGGAAAACGGCGTCTTCAGCAAACAGCGCTACGTCGACGTCCTCTCCTACCAGCGCCTGACCCCCGATGTTTTTGAAGAGATGCAACGCAACGACCTGCTGGTCAAAAAGGTCGGCGACTACCTGCGCGGTGAAGTCAGCGTCAGCGACGAGGAAATCGAAGCCGAGTTCCGCAAGCAGAATGAAAAGGTCAATCTGGCCTTCGTCCGCTTCGCTCCGGCCCTGTTTGAAGACAAGGTCAAAATCAAGGAGGAGGCGCTCAAGGAATTCTTCCAGCAGAATCAGGAGCAGTTCCGCATCCCGGAGAAGATCGCAATCCGCTACATCTTGTTTGATCCGGCATCCTATGTCGACCAGGTCAAGCTTGAGCAACAGGACATTGAAAAATATTACCGGCGCCACCTCGATCAGTTTGAAATCCCCGAACAGGTTCGCGCCAGCCATGTGCTGATCCGGGTCGCTCGGGATGCTGACAACAAAGTACGGAAAAAGAAACGTGAACTGGCCGAAAAAATCCTGGCGGAAGCCAAAGCGGGCAAGGATTTCGCCAAATTGGCTGCCAAATACTCGGATGACAAGGCCAGCGTCGCCAAGGGCGGCGACCTGGGCTATTTCACCCGCGGCACCATGGTGAAAAGCTTTGAAAATGCCGCCTTTGCCCTGAAACCGGGAGAACTGAGCGACATTGTCACCTCCCCCTTCGGCTTCCATATCATCAAGGGCTCCGGCTATATCGAAGCGGGCGTCAAACCGCTGGAAGATGTCCTCGACGAGGTCAAGCAGGGCCTGCGCAAGGAACTCGCCCGTCAACTGGCCTACGAGAAGGCCATGGATGCCTACAACATCAATCGCAAGGCGGGAGACCTGGACGCCGCGGCCAAGAGCGCTGGTCTTGAAATCAGTGAGAGCGGTCTTTTTACCCGCGATGAGCCGGTCGGCACACTCGGCAACCAGCCCGAACTGAACAGCGCGGCCTTTACTCTCCAGCAGGGCGCTCTTGCCCGACCGCTGAACCTGAAACAGGGCGTGATCCTGATGACCCTCAAGGAACGGCAGGAAAGCCGTCTTCCTGAATTGGCCGAAGTGCGCAAGGCTGTTGAAAAAGCTTTCCGCAAAGACAAAAGCGTCGAGCTGGCCCAAGCTGCCGCCGACAAGATGCTGGCAGGCCTGAAAACAGCCGCCGATCTCAATACTGCCGCCAAGAGCGCCAAACTCAAAGTCGAAGAAACCGGTGACTTTGCCCGCAGCTACGGAGACTTTGTCCCCCGCATCGGCCAGAGCGCCGACCTCGCCAAGCAGGCGTTCACCCTGACCGAAGAGAAGCCGGTTGCCGATCAGACTTTTGAAATCAACGGCAAGTTCATCGTGGCGGTGCTGAAGAAGCACTCAACAGCCGACATGGCACAACTCGATGACGCTAAACGTGAAGAGCTGCGCACCAGCCTGACCAAGAAAAAGCAGGATGAAGTCTACCGTGCCAAGCTTGACGAACTGAAAAAGAAAGCCCAGATCGAAATCAGCCCGGCGCTGGCCAGCCTGATGAACGAAGGATGATGGCGTCGCAAAAACTCACCAGCAGCTGCGTTGCCGCGCTTGCTGCTGATGCTTTTTGCTTAGCCAACTCCTCTTTTTCTTTCCCGCGAAAGCATCAAGGATAGAACTATGCCCAAGATTCTGCTGCAGAGCGACTGTCCGACTCTCAAACTTGCCAGCCGCGGCAAGGTGCGCGATATCTATGACCTCGGCGAGCACCTGTTGATCGTCACCTCCGACCGCATCAGCGCCTTTGACGTGATCATGGACCAGGGTATTCCCGACAAGGGGATCGTCCTGACCCAGATCTCCAAATTCTGGTTCGAGCAGATGAAGGATCTGGTGCCGAACCATATCGTCGCCACGGAAGTCGACGAGTTTCCGGCCTCTGCCCGGGCCTATCGGGAGCAGCTCGAAGGACGCAGCATGCTGGTCAAAAAGGCCGCGCCGTTGCCGATCGAATGCATTGTGCGCGGCTACGTCTCCGGATCCGGCTGGAAAGACTACCAGGCCCATGGCGCGATCTGCGGCATCAAGCTGCCCGCCGGTCTCAGGCAGAGTGACCAGCTCCCCGAACCGATCTTCACGCCATCGACCAAGGCTGACCTCGGAGCACACGACGAGAATATCGACTTCGCCCGCGCCGAACAGCTCTGCGGCGCCGAAGTGGCGGCGCAGGTACGCGACCTGACGATCGCCATCTATCAGCGCGCCCGACAGTTCGCCGATACCAAGGGACTGATCATCGCCGACACCAAGTTCGAATTCGGCCTGATCGACGGTCAGCTGATCTGGATCGACGAAGCCCTCACCCCCGATTCTTCCCGGTTCTGGCCCAAAGATCTCTACCGGCCCGGCGGGCCGCAGCCGAGCTTCGACAAGCAGTTCCTGCGCGACTATCTCGAAACCCTCGACTGGGGCAAGGCCGCCCCGCCGCCGCAGCTGCCGGACGAAATCGTCGAGAAAACGGCGGACAAGTACCGTGAAGCCCTGCAGCGCCTGACCGGAATCAGCCTCTAAGGTGTCGCGGAGAAGACGCCAGAAAGCCGCGTTCCGGCTGATCGTCCTCCTGCTGGTCACCATCCTTGGCGGTTGCGTCGTCATCGGCCCGCAGCCGGACGGTGAACTCGGCCGCCGCCAGCGGCAGCAAGCCGAACAGCTGATCAAGGGGCATGATTACCAGGCGGCGGCGAAGAAACTGGCCCTGGCTACGATCAACCTGCCGAACGACAACGAAACCTTCCTGCGCTACGGCGAGGTCCTTGAGGCGCTCGGCAGACAGGCAGAAGCGGCCGAAGTCTACCACCGGGCACTGAAGAACGACGGCGACCGGAAGAACCAGTTGCGCTATCGCCTGGCGCTGCTGCAGACCCTGCAGCTCGACCAGCTGCCCGAGGCGGTCGCTCTGCAGCGGCAACTGCCGCCGGAAACATTTCAGGCCGGGGATCTTCAGGCCGTCATCCTGTTGCAGCAGGGCCGACCGCGCCAGGCCCTGATCCTCCTCGCCGACCTGGCCAAAAAGGTTCGCGCCGAGGATCAGGCGGCACATATCGCCTACCACGCCGCCCTCGCCTACCGTTCCCTGAAGGATGACAACAACACTTACAGCAGCCTCTACCAGGCGATCAACCGCGCCGAGAACCTGGGACTGATTCAGCAGATCCAACGCTTCTGGAACCATCCGCAACCGGCGGGAAGATCGACCGGCCATCCCGGCAAATGAGACGCAGCCGGGATGGCGCGTTTTTTTAGCACAACCGGAAAAAAAGCGTTGACACCCCAAAACGGCTTTGTTATAAACAGCTTCGCTTTGAGGGGCTATAGCTCAGCTGGGAGAGCGCTTGAATGGCATTCAAGAGGTCGGCGGTTCGATCCCGCCTAGCTCCACCAAGAAAAACAAGAGGTTAACTCGCGAGGGTTAACCTCTTTTTCTTTTTGCATCGGTGAGTTCATGCCGGCCATCAGCCTGACCCTTCCCCTGTCCCGTTTCGATCCTCTTGCGGTCCAGCTGCGCCTCGCCGCGAACGGTCCCGGCTTTCTGGAAAGCGCCAACCTCGCTGACCGGACCGGCCGCTACAGCATCGTGCCGCTGCGGATCCGCGAAACCTGGCAGTTGGACCGGCGGGGGCGCCTGGTCTGGCAAAAGGACGGGAACCAGCAGCTCCGGGCGGGGGATTGCTGGCAGCTGCTGCAGCAGCGCCTGAAGCGGGACAGCTGCACCGGCGGCGGGTTGTTTCCGGGCGGTTTTTTCGGCCTCTTCGGCTATGACCTGGCCGGCAGCATCGAGCATCTTCCCCGACAGGCCAGACGCGACCTGCCGATTCCCGAGCTCTGGCTCTGCTGGGTCGACCTGACCGCCGTCTACGACCACCGGGATCACCTCCTGACCCTGGCCGGCCTCGACGACAGCGTTGACCTCGCCGCCTGGGCCGAACGGGTCATCGACGCCTGCCGGGAAAAACTGCCTGTGGCAGAGGTCAGCCTGCGGCAGCCTTCGCGACCGGTCCTGAGTGAAACTGACTTCAGGACCATGGTCGATCACGCCAAGGATTACATCCGCGCCGGCGACATCTACCAGGCCAACCTCTCCTGCCGTTTCGACGCCCGCCTGCAGGGACCTTCCTGGGCCCTTTATCAACACCTGCGAAAGGTCAACCCGGCCCCCTTCGCCTGCCTGCTGCGTACTCCCGGAGTTGAGCTGATTTCCGCCTCGCCGGAACGACTGGTCAGCCTGCGTGACGGGATCGCCGAAACCCGGCCGATCGCCGGCACCCGGCCGCGCGGCTACACCCCGCCCGAGGACCACTCCCTCGGCGAGGAACTGCTGGCCCACCCCAAGGAGCGCGCCGAACATATCATGCTGCTCGACCTCGAGCGCAACGATCTCGGCAAGGTCTGCCGTGTCGGCAGCGTCGAGGTCGACGAACTGATGGTGCTGGAGCGCTACTCCCATGTCACCCACATCGTTTCCAATGTCCGCGGTGAGCTGCGGCCGGAATGCGGGCCGTTCGAGCTGGTACGGGCGATGTTCCCCGGCGGCACCATTACCGGGGTACCGAAAAAGCGCTGCATGGAAATCATCGACGAACTCGAACCGACCGGACGCGGCAGCTACACCGGCAGCGTCGGCTACCTCTCGGCCAACGGCAATCTCGACCTGAATATCCTGATCCGCGGCTTCCAGCGCTGCGGCGATCACCTCAGCTACCAGGTCGGCGCCGGCATCGTCGCCGACTCGGACCCGCAGCGCGAATGGCAGGAGTGCCTGGCCAAGGGCGCCGCCATGGCCCAGACCCTGGAGGGACTGTGAGGATCATCATCCGCGATGGCGAACCGGTGACCGGCAGCAATCTGCAGGTGGACGTCGAGGACAGCGGTTTTCTGTACGGTGATTCCCTGTTCGAAACCCTGCGTGCCGAACAGGGGGAACTGATCTGGGTCGGGCAGCACCTGGAACGGATCGAGACCGCCTGTCGGCTGAGTGGAATTCCCTTTGACCGGCAACTGGCACAGCGGGGACTGGATGAGGTCTGCCGCCGCAGTGGCAAAACAACGGCGCGGGTCCGGCTGACCGTCAGTCGCGTCGGGGCGGACGGCAGACCACGGCAACTGGTCACCGCCTGTCCCTATCAACCCCCGGCGACAGAGAGCTACCGTAACGGCGTGGACTGCATCTACGCCGCCAATCGCCGGGTCAACGCCGTTTCCCACCTGCCGCAGATGAAGCGCGGCAATTACGCGGACTGCCTTTACGCCTCCCGCCAGGCACGCGCCGCCGGTGCCTTCGAAGCCCTGTTCCTCGAACCGGACGGGATGCTGCTGGAAGGGGCGATCAGCAACCTGTTTCTGCTCGTCGACGGGGTCCTGCTCACCCCTCCGGCCGGAGACCTGGTGCTGCCCGGCACCGCCCGCGCCGAGATCCTCAAAGCGGCAAAGAAGATCGGCCTGCCGGTCAGGGAGCAGCCGCTGCACCGGAAACGGCTCGACAGCGCCGCCGAGGTCATGCTCAGCAACAGCCTGTTCGGCCTGATTCCGGTCCGCAGCATCGCCGGGCACAACCTCCCTCGCGGCCCCATCGCAGCGACCCTGCGCAAACAGCTCGGCTTCCCTTTCGATTCGACTTGACCACTCGGGTTCGGGTGATTATAATTTCGACGCTTTTGCCGAAGTGGTGGAATTGGTAGACACGTCGGTCTCAAAAACCGATGGGCTTTGCCCGTGCCGGTTCGATTCCGGCCTTCGGTACCATAAGAAAAACAGGGGACCATGCGAATGCGTGGTCCCCTGTTTCTGTATTAACCCTTCGCCGGCGCGAGCCTGCGTCATCTTTACCAGAGCCATCGACTCGCCTGGATTCACCCGTTCCTGGACGGGAAACAGCACGCCGCGTTCTCAAAAAGCTCCTGGAAGAAAAACTTCTTATCGCCGACTCTGAAAAAGGTCCGGTAAGGCTCTCTTTCCCCGCCAAGGTCGCCCACTATTATTTCCCCCGACTTTATCCGGAAGGGGTGGAAATTACAGCAGCATGACAGACTTGCCATCTTGCATGTCCATGTCTGACCCTATAGTTTTTTTCGGATTTCGTCCGAGCGGAGAGGCTGCCCATCATCCCGGTCAGCCGGTCTCTGCCCACCGGTTTCCGCCTGCCGTTTCTTCAGCTGCTGCTTCCAGATTGCGGCTTTTTCCAGCGCATACTGCTGCATGTCTGCCACCTTGTCGGCTTCATCGACAATTTCCCGTCCCAGCAACGTTTCCAGCGCATCTTCCAGGGTCACTATGCCGGAATACTGAAGATAGGAATCATGCACCAGAAAGAGGTGTTCCTTGCGCCTGATAAACTGATCCATGAGTTGGTACACCGGCATATCTTTCGGAACCCGGTGAATGGGTGTCATGATCTCTTTCAGGGGCTGGTTTATCTTCCTGTTCTGAGACGCGGCCTTGAGAATCGTTCTGGCAAATACCAGTCCGGTAATATTGTCAGGCGTCTGTTCAAAAACGGGTATGCGCGAAAAAATGTAAAGGTCATCGTACGTCAACGCGTTCTTGATGGTTTCAGCGCCATCCAGGGCAAAAACCACGCTGCGGGGCGTGAGAATGTCCTCGACCTTGACCTGTTTCAGCTGCAACAGGTTTTCAATCAGCTGACTTTCCTCTTCGGCGAGAATCCCGTGTTCTTCGCTCATTTCCGCCATGGCGGCAATTTCTTCCCGGGTCGGGGCATTGTCGGCGGGTTTTTGGATGTGCTGGGTGATGAGATGAGAAACCCACAACAGCGGCAACAAAATGCGGGTTAGAAACTTGATGATATAAGCCGTAGGCTTGGCCAGCTGCCGCCAATAGGTCACACCTATGGTTTTGGGGATGATTTCCGAGAAATACAGGATCAGTAAAGTCAGGATGATCGCGATCAGGCTTTGCCACTGCACACCGAAAATCCGCACCGCTTCGGCACCGACCCCCGCAGCCCCCATGGTATGGGCAATCGTGTTCAGAATCAGGATGGACGATATGGAGGTGTCGATATCGTTTTTCAACTCCTCGAGGAGTTTCTTCACCCGGGAGTTGTCATCCATTGATGCAATATAGGATGGTGTTATGGTAAGCAGAACCGCCTCGAGCACCGAGCACAGAAAAGACACGAACAGGGCCAGTGACAGGTAGAAAAAGAGTAAGCTCATAGAATACGCGGTGTTCCGGTTGGCAGATTGAGTGTCCCCACGCGGCTAAAGCTGCCCGATTTTTCCGGTCCGGTTGAAAAAACCCGACCGCCAGGGCGCCCTGCCCCGGCGCATAACCAGGCACCCGGGAGGGGACTTGCTGATACAACGTCCCGACAAACGCCTATCACATATCTTACATTAATATTAACGGTTCTGTTCCATTTTGTGTGGGCGGCCTGAGGGCCGCTTGCTGAGGCTCAACCACAAGCCCCACAGGGATTCTTCTGTTTTTGTCTGCGCCTCTAACGTCCCCAACCAGGTTTGGGATTCCTCTTCAAAGTAAAAACAGTGGATATTAGGATGTTTCAACACAGGAGACGATTTCCCGACAGGAGAGGACAATGGACCTGGACCTGAGCAGCCTGAAGCTTCCCTGGATGCCGTTCTGGCCGAAACCCGCAACCTGACATTCATGAACAGCCTGACGCCGGTGCAGAAAAACGCCATGATCGCCGGCGTGATTCTAAATTTTAAATTCACCTATGAACTCTGCTGGAAATTTCTCAAGCGCTGGATGGAAAACAACATTTCCAGTGAAAGTGCCGAAGGCATTACCCGCAGGCAACTCTTTCGTCTGGCCGTCGAGTCGCGCCTGATCGACGATGTCGAGCGCTGGATGATCTTTCTACTACCAGTTGCTGGATGCTTTTGAGGAATCGTCGCTGCCGTTCAGGGTTGACGTGCTCGACTGGCATCGAATCTCACCGGAATTTCGCCGGCATATTGAACAGGGGTACGAAATTATTGTTGCCGGAAGGGGATGACGATTCGACGGTTACAGGCGCTTATGACAGACGTGCCAACTTGCAACCCTGACCCTGTCCTGCTGTCAGCTTCTGTCGGCTTGTATATCGCTCAGTAGCCCCGTCTCCCTTTGCGCACCCGATAAAGGCGTTCGGTAAAGCCGCCTTCTTTTTCAAAATCTTCCGCCAGCCGCACCACCTGTCGGTCGAGCAGGGCACAGGCCACCGCCAACAGCACCAGAGCCGCGTTGGCGGAAAGTTCGGGGTAGATGTGAGCGGACAGCGTGGACCGGGTGGACATGCTGGACTCGGCTGAATTCACCTGTCCACTCTGTCCAGACAGTCCAACAGGTCCACATCTTTTCGTCACCTCGACAACCCAGTGTGCCACTTCATCGGCTGTTGTACAGCGCCGATCTATCAGCTCCTGGCGCAGCGGCTCATCCTTTGACCAATGGCGAAAGCCCCGCTGACGCAGAAAATCTTCGTAATCAAGCTTCAGCTCTTCCAGGCTGGCCCGCGCCACCTGGGTCAGCTTCAGTTCAGTCTTCTTCGAGGTCGCCGAGGCCTGTGACCCCTCTGCGATGTTCTGCACCCCGCTGCGGGCGGCCTGCACCATCTGGTCGCGGGTACGACTGAAGCGGTCGATGTAGCGGTCGCAGAAACGCACCGTCACGTCGTAGACCAGCTGCGCAACCTGAAAGCTCTTGAGCTTTCGGTAACCGCCATGCTTCGGAATCAACCCTTCCAATTCTGCCACCGTGTCCCTCCTGAAGCGGGCCATTAGGGTCAATCAAATATTGCCGGCATTGCCCTGGACAAGAATATCCCGACCCAAAAGCTGCGGACGATCAAAGCAAATCAACTCCAGGAGGCCATTTTGCCCCATAGCCACTGCTATGAGGCTGCAATTGAGCCGAAATCTGTACTCAAACGCTCGAATTTTCGCTTCAGCCTGCATAGTCCGACAACCTCCTAGGGAGGACAATGCAGATCTGCTCAACAGGGACCCCATGACAAGCCACAAAAAACAGCAATCATTGCTGTTTTTGACATCCCGAAACAATATACTATTTTTCAGGACATCCGTCACACCTCAGCCCCGGTTTTTCCCGGAAGGAAGCCCTCATGCGCTTCACCCTGCCGACCCTCACCCTCCTGCTTCTGCTGTCCGCCCTTCCCGCCGCGGCCGTGCCGGTAACCGACTCACTCGGCGGTGGGTTCGAATACCGCCGTCTGGAACTGCGTTTCGGTGATCTGCGCGGCGAAATCTGCAACCTGCGCCGGACGCCGGTGGATGAGGTGGCGGTGCTGTTTACGGCCGAGGATTTCCGCGACCGTCCGCTCTGGCACACGGTTGTCGACCTGGCCGGTATCGGCGCCGGGCGCTGCCGGAGCTTTCTGCGCAGCCCGGACGACTTCAGCCAGCCGTCAAAACTGCGCGGGCAGCTGGTCACATTCCACCATCAGCCGCTGCTGCCGGTCGGCAACCTCAACCTGCCCTACCGCTTCAACGGCCTGACGGTGCGTGGCGGCCGGCTGACCAGCGAGTTCTGCAACCGCTCCGGCCGCGAACTGAGCGAATACGGCCTGAACCTGCTGGCCTTAAGCGGCCACGGCGAGGTGATCTGGCGGGAGAATTTTCCGCTGCGGAGGCTGGCCGACGGCGCCTGCACCAGCTTGCGAACCGATCTCGACTCCCGCCGACTGGCCCGCACGATCCTGTTCAACGTCCTGCCCCAGGCCCCGCCCGCCCCGCTGCGCAGCGGCGACATCGTTCCCGGGCTGAGCTACGATAAGCTGCGCGTCACCGGCCGGCGGCTGCGCGGACGAATCTGCAACAGCGGCGGCACTCGCGGCGCCCGGCTGCTCAAGGTCTACGCCCTGCGGGAGAACGGCAGCGAAGCCTGGGCGCAGAGCCTCTACCTGCCGCCGCTTAAAAACGGCGCCTGCCTCAACATCGGCGAAAAGATCCTCGACCAGGCCATCCGCCCGGCCGCCTGGCGGTTCCGGCTGGCGGACCTCCTGCAGGAATAACCGCGGCCGTTCATCACCGGCGGGCAACCCGGGTCGTTGCCCCGCGGACGTGGACAAGCGGGCCGCCGCTGTGGTAGATTCCGGCTTCATGCGCCAACCATGTCCGGCCTCCCGGCCGGCAATTTCCTCAAGGAGCAGACAATGTCCGAACAGATATCCCAGGTCCGTTTCGAGACCTCCATGGGAGCCTTCACCCTGGAACTGGATGCCGAAAAGGCCCCCAAGACCGTCGCCAACTTTCTCGCCTATGTCGATGACGGCTTCTTCGCCGGCACCGTTTTCCACCGCGTCATCGACGGCTTCATGATCCAGGGCGGCGGCCTGACCCCCGACCTGGATCAGAAACCGGGGCGGGCGCCGATCGAGAATGAGGCCGACAACGGATTGCAGAACAAGCGCGGCACCGTCGCCATGGCCCGGACCAACGATCCGCACAGCGCCACCAGCCAGTTCTTCATCAACGTCGGCGACAACGACTTCCTCGACCACACCGCCAAGAACCCGATGGGCTGGGGATACTGCGTTTTCGGCAGGGTCAGTGACGGGATGGAGACCATCGACGCCATCCGCCAGGTCGCGACCGGCAACAAGGGGATGCACCAGGATGTCCCGAAGGAGACGATCCTGATCGAAAAGGTCGAACGGATCTGAAAACAACGGGCCGCGGAATCACAAGATTCCGCGGCCCGCTTTCTTGAGAGAGGGTCCGAAAAAAACGTCCCAGGCAACTTTCTACAGTGGATTTTGGAGGGGGACAGTCCCCGTTCGGGGACAGTCCCCATACGAAGAAGCCGACAACGCTTCAGTTGGCGGAAAAGAACCGCCCCACCACCTTAATCCGCGACCAGCGTTACAACCTTGAGATACCGCCCCTCCGGGAACCCGACCGGATAGGGAAAATCCCCCCCCTGCCCGCGTTGGTCGATCACCTTCAGGTTCCGCCCGGCGTCCAGTCCGCCCCGCCGCAGTTCCTTGAGATAGTCGGCAATCTCCATTTTCTGATGATTGGAACAGGCCATCACCAGCCCTCCCGGCTTCAGCACCGCGAGCAGGGCGGCGATGATCTCGGCGGTACCACCACGTGAGGAGAACTTTCCCTTCCGGGTGGTGGAAAAACTCGGCGGGTCGACGAAGACCAGGTCAAAAAGACGTTTCTCCCGGGCGAGGCGTTTAAGAACCTTGCGGCAGTCACCGCAGAGCAGCTCATGCTTCTGCTTCGATTGGCCGTTGAGTTCGGCATTGTCGCGAACCCAGTCGAGATAGTGCCGCGAGGCATCGACGCTGGTCACCCCGGCCGCGCCGGCGGCGACGGCGGCCACCGAAAAGGCGCCGGTAAAACAGAACAGGTTGAGGACCTTCCGGTCCCGGCACCAGCGGCCGAAATGACGCCGGTTGTCGCGCTGATCGAGGAACAGCCCGGTGTGCAGCCCGGCGTTGAGCCGCACCAGGTATCGCAGCCCGTGTTCCCGCACCGTCAGCTTCTCGGGAGCCGCCTCTCCGGTGACCAGCTCAACCAGCTGCTCCTCACTGCCGAACTGCTGTTTCAGGTTGCGGGTCTGCTGCGGTCGCTGCTTCAGGTAGATGCCGGCCGGCCGCCAGGTCTCCTCCAGGGCGGCGAGCAGCGGTCTCAGATGCGGCTGCCAGGCGGGGGTGTAGAACTGCACCACCAGCCAGTCGCGGTAACGATCCACGGTCAGACCCGGCAGACCGTCCCCCTCGCCGTTAACCAGCCGGAAGGCGTCGGTGCGGTCGAGATCGAGAAACCTCTCCCGCAGTTGTTCGGCTGCCTGCAGCCGCCGCGAAAACCAGCCCGCTCCGGGCTCGACAAGACCCCGGTCGAGCAGCCGGGCAACCACCCGCGCGCCGGGCTCCAGCAGTGCCGTCCCGAGCAGTCCACCATCCGGGGCCTGCAGCCGGGCGAGCTGTCCAGGGCGCAGGGATGCGGGCCAGGCGGCGGTGTAACGATCGGCGATCACCCAGGGGTGACCGAGCTGCAGCATGCGCGCCGTTTCAGCTCCAACCTTCAATGTCCTGAGGGCCATGCCCCATCCTCCCGAAAGTTTTTCCTTCCCCGCCGCGGCCGCATGATATAAATCTGCTTTCGAGGAGGGAGCCATGTCCAGATCTGCAAAAACCAGCTCCGAACGACAGATCGAAACCCTGATGCAGCAGCTGCCGCCGGACTCGCCCCGCTACCGGGCCCTGGCCTCGGCACGCGATTTCAAATCATCCTGGGTCAGCCTCGGCGAACAGCTGCAGAGCGTCCGCAAACGTCAACTGTACAGCGAATGGGGCTATGACAGCTTCGACGACTACTGCCGGCTGGAAATCCACATCAAGCGCCTGACCGCCCTGAAGCTGACCAACGCCTACCGCTTCCTGGAAAAGAGGGAACCGGAGCTGCTCAAGGAGCCGACCGACAGCGGAACCATCCCCGACTACCGGGCCATTGACCTGTTGCGGCAGGCGGGTGAAGAAGCGGGGTTCGGCGAAGACGATTACCGGCAGCTGCGCGAGGCGGTCATCGAACAGGGCCGCAGTCTACCAACGGTGCAGCGGCAATTCAACCAGGTTGCGCGGGCCGCGGAACCGGCCGCGGCAACCACCCGCCGCAGCCTGCAGTCCGCCCTGGCCGCGATCCGGCGGCTGCAGAACGCCCTGCAGACCCTGCCGCAGCACGCGGAATCCTGCCGGGATCCGTTGAATGAACTGGCACGACAGATAGAACTTGAGCTTGCGTCGGGAGCGGATGAGGAGAAAGAAAAAACGGGGCAGACCGATTAGGCAACCAATCGCGATCAACCGCCGAACAACCGCCAACTCAGGGCCAGGGCCAGGGTGCCGCTGATGCAGATCGCCAGGTAGAGAGCCAGCACCCGTTTCTTGAACATCGAGATGAAGACCCCCATGACCGGCAGAGCGGTCACCGGACCGCCGACCAGCATGGCGATCCCCGGCCCCTTGGCGAGGGGGATGGCCTGGCCCGGATCGGGCAGGAAATAACCGAAGATCATCGAGGCGGCGGTCACCTGCGGCATGTGCAGCGGCAGGGCGGCGAAGGTGATGGTGAAGATCGGCATGATCCCCTGGCCCGAAAGCAGGCCTTCGATCCAGCCGTTGGGGATAAAGAAACCGGCCAGCACCTCGATCAGCATACCCAGCAGGGCGAACTTGCCGATCTTGATGCTCCCCTCCCAGAACTTGGCGAGAAAGACCAGGAACTTGTTGTGGGTGCAGCGATCGACCTTGTGCGAGAGCTGCTTGCCACAATCACAGCGCAACTCCTCCACCGGGTAGTCGGGATCGTGAAAGTTCCCCTCCGGCAACTTCTGCCGGAACAGTTCCTCATCGCTGAAACCGTGATTCCGCAGCAGCAGGGTCACATAACCGGCAAACAGGCCGAGCAGCAGGGCGCAGACCACAACCGTGTTCGCCCAACCGATGCCGAGCATGCCCGACAACATCGCGTAGGAAGCCGGACTCATCAGGGGCGATGTGACCAGCAGCGCCATCGCCGGAGCCAGCGGCAGACCGGCCAGCATCAGGGAAATCACCAGCGGCAGGGTGGCACAGGCACACAACGGACTGATGGTGCCGAGCAGGGTCGCCAGGACAATTGACCAGGCCCCGAAGCGGGTCAACGCGTGGCGGATTTTGACATGCCATTTCATGGTGCGGATCACGGCCTCGAACAGCACCCCGATCGCCAGATAAGGCAGGATATAGAGAAATTCACGGCCCAGGTCACGACCGATCTCATTCAGGGTCTGGAGAAACTGATCCACGTACGCAAACCTCCTGGCTGGTATAGTCCCGGGGCAACCACCACCGCCGCCGAGTGAAAACTTTCTGTCGCCACCGCCATCAGGACGGCAGGATTCCGCCGTCGCCACGCATCCCGTGCGGACAACAGCAACCACTGACAGTCAAGTAGTCGAGACAAAGCAATTCCCGTTCCGAAACCTCACGCCTGCAGCAGGATCCCGGTAAACTGTTTTTTCACCCGGCGAACAACGTTAGGCCGAGCATTTTTACATGTCAGTGCTATAATGTGGAAAATTCAGCCTGAGTGCCGAAGGCTCAGTCGCCGGCGTCTCACCGGACAAGATCCACCGACTCAGGTTCAGGAGCAGTTATGGCAAAGGATTTCAAAACCAGGGTACGGGAACAGTTTTCGCGTACCGCGGATGGTTATATTCACGACAAGGGGTTTGCCGGCGGCGCGGATCTGGAAGAGGCCCTGAACCTGCTGCAGCCGGGCAGCGACGACACCCTGCTCGATGTCGCCTGCGGCGGTGGCCACACGGCGATGTTTTTCGCCCCGCATGTCCGCTCGGTGGTCGCTTCCGACCTGACCATGCAGATGCTGAAAAAAGCCCAGGAATTTCTCAGCGAGGAGGGCCGGGTCGACAATGTCACCTTTCGGGAAGCCGATGCCGAGGACCTGCCCTTCCCGGCCGGGTCCTTCACCGCCCTGACCTGCCGCATCGCCCCCCACCATTTCGCCGACGTTCCCCGCGCTCTCAACGAATTTCACCGGGTGCTGCGGCGTCATGTCGGGCGGATGGTCATCATCGACACGCTGTTGCCGGACGACCCGGAAATCGCCGAATTCTATCAGACCATGGAACAGATGCGCGACCCGACCCATGTCCGCGCCTACACCGAACCGGAATGGGTGCGCATGGTCAGTGGCGCGCTGTTCGACGTCAAACACACCGCCATCTTTCCCAAGACCCACGATTTCCCCGAATGGTCCCGCCGTTCCGGCCTTGATGCCGCCGGCGTCAAGCGCCTCAACCAGTTCTTCATCGACGCCCCGGACAAGATCCACGACTATTTCCAGATCGAAACCTTCGCCGGAGAGGTCGAAGCCTACACCGACCGCAAGCTGCTGATCTACGCGACCCGGATTGATAAGAAGTAGAGGTTCAAGGCGCAAGGCGCAAGGCGCAAGGAGAAGTGTGAGGCTGGGGGCTGGAAAAGCAAACAACATCTGCCATAAAACGGCTACGCAGAGTTGGCGGAAAAGAACCGCCCCGACCTGCGGCGACAGAGACGCTCAGGTCTATACCTGAACGATACGTTGAAGGGCGAGGGATTTTGTTTCAGATCAAGGCGCGCGCCGATGAGCGCGGAGGCGTAGCGGCAGCTACGTCGCACAAGCGAAGAGGGGCGTAACGCAGAGCTGAAGCAAAAGAACCGCCCCGAGCACCAATGAGCGCGGGGTCGTAGTGGCAGCTATAGTCGCACAAGCGAAAAGGGGCGTAACGCAGAACTGGAGCAAAAGAACCGCCCCGCGCACACAAAAAAAGGGATGCCTTGCGGCATCCCTTTTTTTGTGTGCATATCACAGCTTACTTGATGCCGGCAGCGTCTTCCAGCATCGCCGTGGTAACCGACTTCGGACGCTCGATGGCATAACCGAGAGCGCGGTCCCAGGTGATGTTGGCCAGGCAACCGATGGCACGACCGACACCGAACAGGACGGTGTAGAAGTCGTACTCGGTGACGCCGTAGTACCACTGGATGACGCCGGACTGGGCATCGACGTTCGGCCAGGGGTTCTTGGCCTTGCCGTGCTCCTGCAGAACACCCGGAGCCACTTCGTAGATCATGCTGACCAGCTTGAACAGCGGGTAGTCCTTAAGACCTTCGGTCTTGAGGCAGAACTCACGCTGCGAGCTGTAGCGCGGATCGGTCTTGCGCAGCACGGCATGACCGTAGCCGGGGATGACCTGGCCGCTGTTGAGAGTGTCCCAGAGGGCTTTTTCCAGCTGCTCCTTGGTCGGCACTTCGCCGCCGAGCTTGGCCATGAAGTCCTGGGTCCAGCCGAGGACTTCCTGGTTGGCGAGGCCATGCAACGGGCCGGCCAGGCCATTGAGTCCGGCACTGTAGGAATAGTAGGCATCGGAGAGAGCCGAAGCGACCAGATGGGTAGTGTGCGCCGAAACATTGCCCGACTCATGGTCGGAATGGAGGATGAAGTACATCCGCGCAACATCATCATACGGAGCATCAACACCCATCATGCGGGCGAAGTTGCCGCCCATGTCGAGGTTCGGGTCGGCATCGATATGGGTGTCGCCCTTGTACTTCATGCGATAGATGTAAGCCGCGATCGGAGCGAGTTTCGCCATCAGGTTGGTGGCATCCTCGTACATGTCCTCCCAGCAGGTCATCTTGTTGAACTTGCCTTCGCGGTAGTTTTTGGCGAAGATCGAGTCACGCTGCATGGCCAGCACTGCCGTGGAGAACATGGTCATCGGATGGGAGTCACGCGGCATGGCGCGCAGCACGTCGATGACATACTCGGGGACCTGAGAACGCTTCTTCCAGTCCTCAACCACTTCCAGGGTCTGCTCCATGGTCGGCACGTCGCCGGTCATCAGCATGTACCAGAATCCCTCGACATAGGGATAGTCGGAACCCGGAACCTTCGGCAGGGCGGCGAAGGTCTCGGGGATGGTCTTGCCACGGAAACGGATGCCTTCCATCGGGTCAAGATAGGAAATGTCGGTCACCAGGCACTTGACACCGCGGGCGCCGCCAATCGCCTGGGCAATGGTGACCTCACCGAGACTGACATCACCGCATTCCTTGATCAGCTTGACGGTACGCGGACGATGCTCATCGATCTTCTTGCGCAGGACTTCTTTCAACGTGGACATACTCTCTCTCCTTTGCAGATGTGAATGCTGTGGGAAAAACCCACCAAACGAAAACTGCCCCTTTATCCTTGAGTCGCCACCCCTCACTCTACCCTGCGGATCGCCGGGAAAGAGGGGTTCGATAACCATAACAAAAAGAAAAGCCCTGACAAGGGAGCCTGCAGGAGCAGGCAGGTCGGCAAACCTTGTCTGGTGGCAAATTCCAAATATCGTTTTAGCAACCCGATGAGGAGATGTCAAGAAAATTTGTATACAGTATCCGGTCTTCCCCCCCCTGGATTCAACCCCCGACCACGCTCCCGAAAAGACGAATGCGGGCTCCTGCCGGTCCGCACGACGCCGACTGAACGATCTCGGACATGGATCGGTTTAGGCCTTGCTTTCTTCCGGCCTCATGCTAAAATGCGTAAAAATTGTGCAATACAAAAAGCTCAACATAGCATCCCTGAGGCTGGCCAATCCGGTTCTGCTGGCGCCCATGGCCGGCATAAGCAATCTGCCCTATCGCCGCATCATGAAGGAATTCGGTGCGGCCCTGGTTTTCAGCGAGATGGTCAGCGCCAATGGCCTGATCCGCGATGGACGACGGACCCTGGAACTGGTTCGCTCCTGCGCCGCGGAGAAACCCCTGGGCATTCAGCTTTTCGGTTCCGAACCGAGCGTCCTCGCCGCAAGCGTCCGCCACCTGGAAGGCGCCGGAGACCTGATCGACCTCAACCTCGGATGCCCGGTCAACAAGGTCGTGCGCGGCGGAGCGGGAAGTGCCCTGTTGCGCGATCCCAACCTGGTCGCGAAGCTGATAGGTGCCTTGCGCAAGGCCACCGACAAGCCGCTGACGGTTAAAATACGTTCCGGCTGGGACCGCCTGAGTATCAATTACCTGGACATCGGACGGATTGCCGAAGATTGCGGAGCCGACGCGGTGACCCTGCATCCGCGCACCCGGGCCGAAGGCTTTTCCGGCAGCGCCGACTGGGAGCAGATCGGCCGGTTGAAACAGGCGCTCGGCATCCCGGTGATCGGCAGCGGCGACATTTTCAACACCGACGACGCCCTGCGCATGCTGCGAACCACCGGCTGCGACGGCATCATGATCGGCCGTGGCGGGTACGGCAATCCCTGGCTGATCCGCAACATCCTGAACCGCCTTGCCGGACAGCCCGAACGCCCTCCTTCCGCCACCGAAAAACTCCGGGTGGCGGAACGGCATCTCCGCTTTATGGAAGAGGATATCGGTGCCGGAAAAACGTTGTTTGAAATGCGCAAGCATCTCTGCTGGTACTCCAGGGGCATGGTCGATGCCGCCCATTTTCGCCAGGTCGTCAACCATGCCACATCACTGGAGCAGATGCTCAGCCTGATGCGGAACTTTTTCGCCCGGAATGAGAACCAGGATGCAGGAAATCATCCCGCCACGTGAAGCCCAGCTCTATCGCCAGATTCTGGAGAATGTCGACCGGGCGGTCATCGCCGTCGACCGCGGGGGACTGATCACACTCTTCAATCCGACCGCCCAGTCCTATACCGGCCTCTCCGAGAAACAGGCCCGCGGCCGCTCCTTCAGGAAACTGTTCGCCGGTCAGCCGCGGCTGCTGGAACTGGTCGATGAAACCGAGCGGAAAGGACGGGCCATCTCCGACCCGGAGAATGTCCACCTGCTGCGACCGATGGCAGCCCCGCTACCGGTAAGCGTGTCGGCCTGCCCGCTGCTCGACGCCGCCGGTGCCCAGGAAGGAGTGGTGCTGCTGATACGTGACCTGACCCGCATCCGGGAACTCGAGGATGCCGTCCGTCGCGCCGACCGCCTGAGCATGCTCGGCACCCTGGCCGCCGGTCTGGCCCACGAGATCAAGAACCCTCTGGGCGGCATCAAGGGGGCGGCGCAGTTGCTGGCCATGGAGCTTGACGACAACAACCTGGTTGCCGAATACACCCAGGTGATGATTCGCGAAGCCGACCGTGTCAACGGCATCATTGAGGAACTGATGGACCTGGCCAACCCGCGGTCGGCGGAATGGTCCGAGGTCGATCTGACGAGAATTCTGAACGATATCGTCTTGTTTCAGAAGGAGGCCTATCGCGGGCAGGATATCGAGTTCAACCTGGCCCTCGATCCCAGCATCCCCCCACTCAGCGGCGACGAGAATCTGCTGACCAGGCTGTTTCTCAACCTGATCAAGAATGCCGCCGAAGCCGTGACAAGAGAAGGGCGGATCGAAATCCGATCACGCATCAGTGGTGATGTCCATCTGACCCGACCCGGCACCCGACCGGTCCCCTTCGTCGAGGTGGACATTATCGACAATGGCTGCGGCATACAAAGTGAGCATCTGGAACAGGTTTTCACGCCTTTCTTTACCAGTAAAACAACCGGCAGCGGGCTCGGGCTGTCGATCTGTCAAAAAATTGTGACCGAGCATCAGGGATTCATGAAGGTCAGCAGCACTCCCGGTGAGGGGACCCGGATACGAGTGGCCCTGCCCTTTATCCGCAGGCGCAACTGAGTTACAGCAGATGCCTTTTTCAGGAGGGGTTCGTACCCATGTCCATCCGTAGAATTCTGGTCGCCGACGACGAAGACTCTATCCGCTGGGTGCTGTCGAAGGCACTCGGGAAACAAGGGCACAAAGTTGACCTTGCCGTCGACGGAGATGAAGCCCTGCAACTGTTTCGTCGCAACAAATATGACCTGGCAATCCTTGACATCAAAATGCCGAAACCGACCGGCCTGGAACTGCTCGATCTGTTTCAGCAGGAAAGACCGGAGATGCTGGTCATCATCATGACCGCCGAATCCTCGATGAAGAATGCCGTCGAGGCGATGAAGCGCGGAGCCTACGACTACCTGACTAAACCCTTTGATCTCGATGAGCTGGATGCCATCATCCTCAAGGCCGGCAAAGCGACCGCCATCAGTGACCAGGTCACACTGCTCAAGGATGAACTGAAAGAGCATTACCAGTTTGAACGCAATATCATCGGCAACAGCCAGCCGATGCAGGAGGTTTACAAGCAACTGGGTCGCATCGCCCCCTCAGATATCACCGTGCTGATCACCGGCGAATCAGGAACCGGCAAGGAACTCGTCGCCCGCGCCATCCACTTCAACAGTCCTCGACTGGGAAAACCTTTCCTTGCCATCAATTGTGCCGCCATCCCCCGGGACCTGCTTGAAAGCGAACTGTTCGGCCACGAAAAAGGGGCCTTTACCGGGGCCTCCGAGCGCAAGGCCGGCAAGTTTGAACAAGCTGATGGCGGGACCCTGTTTCTCGACGAAATCGGCGACATGTCTCTCGATCTTCAGGCCAAACTGCTCAGGGTCCTGCAGGAAAAGGAGCTCACTCGCACCGGCGGCAGCCAGACCCTCCAGGTCAACGTGCGCATTGTCGCCGCCACCAACCAGAATCTGAAACGCAAGGTTGCCGACAAGGAATTCCGTGAAGACCTCTTTTACCGCCTCAACGTGATGCCGCTTGAACTTCCACCGTTGCGTGAACGCCGCGAGGACATTCCGTTATTGGCCCGGTATTTCCTGCAGAAAGCCCGGGATGACCTGCATGTCTCCACCCGGGGCATCAGTGACGAAGCCCTGAACCTGCTGCAGAAACATGCCTGGCCGGGCAATGTCCGGGAGTTGGAAAACACCATCCAGCGCGCCGCCCTGCTTTCTCCCGACCAGTTCCTCACCCCCGCCGATTTCGGCAGTCTCGGCAACGAAATCAGCAGACAGGAGAATGACAATTCGCTGGAGGCATTGGTTCACAACAAGCTCAGCGCCTCGCTGGCCCAGATGGATGTCAATGAACTGGACAACCTCTACGAAATGGTGCTGCACCAGATGGAACGTCCTCTGATTCAGATTGTGCTTCGGAAAACCCGCGGCAACCAGGTACGCACCGCGGAAATCCTGGGGATCAACCGGAACACTCTGCGCAAAAAGATCAAGACCCTCGGTATCAACATCAGCAGGGATTAAACAATCCCGGTCCCGTCGCAACAGTGAGACGACACCGACCCGGCGCCTACTGCAGACCGGTTGGATTGCGGAGAGCGGCCCGTCTTTCGGGGAAGGAATACACGCGGCGGCGGCCGCGCAGCGGGCCGGTTGCGACATCGACCCAGCCATCGGCACGCCGAAAGCGACTGATGGCGGCATTTTCCAACAGTTGATCGAGAATGACCGGTTTGACAAAATCATGGCGGCCATCGGGATAAACAACAGGGATCATCATTTCCCACCTCCTGCCGGAGTCACCTGAAAACCATCGTGAGCTTTAACTAATTTTTAGCCGACTTCATGGCAAAGTCAATGAGCGCAAACAAAAAGAGCGTTGTCGGTCAGTCCGCGAAACCGGCCGCAAACAACAGGAATCTCACCTTGACCCTGGTGGCGGCCATGACTGACAACGGGGTTATCGGCCGGCGGGGGGAAATGCCCTGGTGGCTACCCGCCGAACTGCAGTTGTTTCGGCAGCTGACCATGGGCGGGATCCTGATCATGGGCCGAAAAACCTTTACATCACTGCCCGCCCCCCTGCCCGGCCGGATCAACCTGGTCGTCAGTCGGCATCTGCAAACGGCCCCGGGGCGCACTGTCTGCAGCTCTCTGCAAACCGCGCTGCAACTGGCCGCAACCCTGCCGAGACCTGTTTTCATCGTCGGTGGAGCGCAACTATACCGGCAGGCACTGCCGCGCTGCGAGAAAATGGTTCTCAGCTGGGTTGAAGGTCAGCCGCAGGGCGATACCTTCTTTCCGGCAATCGAATGGTCAGAATGGGAAATCGAACGGGAAGAGAGATATTCGGGTTTCAGGCGTTGTTTCTACTGCCGGATCTGAAGATGAAAAGACCATCCTCCACCTGAAAACATGTCGACCGATGCCGCCGGCATCGATCAGAATCCGTCGTCACGGCGAGCCTGGTTTTCAAAACGAGTGTACATCCCGCGGAAAGTCAGGTTGACGGTGCCGATCGGACCGTTACGCTGTTTACCGATAATGATTTCGGCGTCCATATCATGCCCTTTGTCGCAGGTCTTGTCCTTGTTGCGACACTCCTCGCAATAGACCGCCTCGCGATAAACGAACATGATCACGTCAGCGTCCTGCTCAATGGCACCCGACTCACGCAAGTCGGCCATAATCGGCCGTTTGTCGGTACGATTTTCCAGTGAACGGTTAAGCTGCGACAAAGCCATCACCGGCACATCGAGTTCCTTGGCCAGAGCCTTGAGGGAACGGGAAATTTCAGAAATTTCCTGTTGACGACTTTCCTGGTTGGACCCCTGCATCAGCTGCAGATAGTCGACCACAATCAACCCGAGTCCGCGTTCAGCCTTCAGACGCCGGGCCTTGGCGCGCAGTTCAAGAACTGAAATCGCCGGGGTATCATCGATATAGACCGGCGCCTCTGCCAACAGACCGGCACCGGTGGTCAACTTGGGCCAGTCCGATTCACCAAGGTTACCGGTTCGCAACCGGCTGGCATCAACACGCGACAAAGAGCAGAGCATACGCTGAACCAGCTGTTCCTTGCCCATTTCGAGGGAAAAGACCACGGTAGGCACCGGTTCCTTATGATGCACGGCGGCGTTCTCGACGATGTTGAGACAGAAGGCGGTCTTACCCATCGACGGCCGCCCGGCAAGAATGATCAGGTCGCCACCCTGAAGGCCGGCGGTCTTTTCATCCAGGTCGGTAAACCCGGTTGGAACCCCGGTAACCATCTCCTTGCGATCATAGAGCTTCTCAATCGCCTTGAAGGTATCCTTGAGGATTTCCTTGGCCGAGAAATAGGATTGCTGGGTCTTCATCCCGGTGATCTCGAAGATTGATTTCTCCGCCCAGTCGAGGGCCTGTTCGACATCCCCGCCCTCATACCCCCGCGTGGCAATCTCGGTGGCGGTACTGATCAAACGGCGGGAAATCGCCTTTTCTTTCACCAGTTTGCAGTAATAGGAAATGTTGGCGGCAGTCGGAACATAATCGACCAGTGTCGCCAGATAGGCATTGCCGCCAACGGCATCGAGTTCACTTCTGCGGTCAAGTTCGGCCGTCAGGGTGACAAGATCGGCGGGTTCACCTTTTTCGGAGAGGTTCACCAGGGCGGTGAAAATCTTGCGATGACTTTCCTTGTAGAAATCATCGGCGGAAAGCAACTCAAGCGCCTTGTTGAGAGCCCTGTTCTCAAGCAGAATTCCGCCGAGAATCGACATTTCCGCTTCCAGGCTCTGGGGCGGCAGGCGATGAATGCTGTCGGTCATCCGACCCCCGGGATTAATACCGGCCGGGGAAGAACCCCCGGCCGGCAGGATGGTTATTCACCTTCAGACTCGGCAACAACGGTCAGCTTGATGGTGGCGGTGACACCGGCATCGAGCTTGGCGGCGATTTCAAAATCGCCCAGCTGCTTGATCGGTTCATCAAGCTGGATTTTCTTCCGATCCAGTTCAATGCCCTTCTCGGCCAGCTTGGCCTCGATCTCCATGCCGGTGACGGCGCCGTAAAGCTTGCCTTCTTCGCCCGCCTTGTGGGCAACCTCGATGCGGTTCGCTTCGATCTTGCCCTTGAGAACCTCGGCAGCCTGGACAACGCGTTGAAATTTACGCTCGGCCTGGCGCTTCTGGTGTTCAAACTCCTTGATGTTACGGCTGTTGGCGATGACGGCCATCCCCTGGGGGACAAGGTAATTACGACCATACCCGGGTTTCACCTTGACCAGATCACCAATATTGCCGAGACCATCAACATTTTCGGTAAGAATGATTTCCATCGGTCTCCTCCAAATTCTTTCTATCTGTCAGATTTCTTTTGCCTTGGTTTACGAAAATCGGCCCACATATCGAAAACCCCGATTCCGGTCACGATAATCGGCAACGGGTTCAGTACCGCAATCAACAGGTAACCGAAGCCACGCATGAAGGAAGGGATTTCCTTCCGGCCGAAAAAGAAGCTGACCACCGCCAGCCCCTGCAGAAAGTAGATTGGCAACAGCAGGACCAGGCCATTCAGGGCCACAAGCCGGACCGCACCATCACCGAGCAGAACCCCGAACCCGGCCAGGATCAAGGGCCAGATCAACATTTCCGGGGCCTTCCAGCCTGAAAGCGGGGCTCCGGGTATCCGGTATCCACCACGCGCCAGCCGCCCGAGAAATACCACCTGCAAACCCAGCATGACGGCGGTCACCAGAGCGACCCAGGCGGGAAAAGTTCCCTTCAAAAAGGTTCCCATCTGCTGTATCGCCGAGCGAAACGACTCGGCCTGTTCGGCATTGAGGTTCCCCTGATCGGCGAGTTTCAGGGCGCTTGTCACCTCGCCCTGAAGGTACTGATCCACCAGCGATGGGAGTGAGACGCCGGATTGTTGACTGTAGATCAGCAACGCCACCGAAGCCAGAGAAACCAATCCGAGAGTACCGTACAACAGAACCCGGTCCCAAGGGACGCCCCGTCGGAGCAGGCCGGCGACGATCATTGCCGGCAAGGCGAACTGGGTGGCAAATGCGAGCATTGCACTAAGGCCGCCGAGCATCTGCATCCCGCCACAGGCCAGCAATGCCGAGCCGCAGCCGATCAGCAGACCACGTCTCATCGCCACATAGGCAAGCGGCACCGGCACCAGAAAACTGAGCAGCATTCCCAGAATCCCGAACTGCCCCGCGAGCAATTGCAGCAACAGGCTGCCGAGAGTACCGATCAGCAGAAACCGCAGGTTGTCCCTCTTCATGCGGTTCGTTACAATCCCCGCTAGTCTTTCAGAGAATGACTGGAGGTGAAGGGCAGCAACGCGATATTACGGGCACGCTTGATGGCAGCGGTCAGTTTACGCTGATGCGTAGCGCAGTTGCCGGAAATCCTCCGGGGGACAATTTTCCCGCGCTCGGAAAGGAAATATTTCAGGGTGTCGATATTTTTATATTCGATGGTCAGGCTCTTGTCAGCACAGAACCGACAGCCCTTACGCCGGGAATAACGCCGCCGCGGGCCACCGCCACCAGTGGATCGTCTTTGAAATGCCATGGTATCTCTCCTTCGTCTCTGTTTTGGTGTCAGGCAGTCGCTTCGCCTTCAGCGGTTTCGGTTTCAGCAACCGGCGCGGCGGTCACTTCTTCGGACTCTTCGGCAACCGGCTCGACAGGAGCCTGGTAGCCCTTTTCAAGCTGAACAGTCTGGAATTTGAGAACCGAATCCTCGATCCGCAAACGCCGCTCAAATTCGGCGATGGCGGCAGCGGGAGCCTGATAAATGTACAGGACGAAGGTCCCACGAGGTTGTTTGTTGACCAGGTAGGCCAGCTTTCGTGAGCCCCAGTTGTCGATGTTGAGGATCTCGGCCTGTTCACCCTCGAGATACCCTTTGAGCTTGTCGATCTGGGCGGTCAGCTCATCCCCGATCAGATCAGGGTGCAGAATGACCACTGTTTCGTAGGTACGCATAACGTTCCTCCTCATGAGTTGTGAGCCCCGGTCAGCCGGAGCAAGGAGCTTTCACGTCGGACCACCCGACGTAAAAGGGAATTTTTAGCACAGGTCGGCGGAAAAAGGCAAGACATCAGACATTGAATCGAAAATGCATGACGTCACCGTCCTGCACCCGGTAGTCCTTGCCTTCCAGACGCATCAGCCCCTGGTCCTTGGCGCCGGCTTCACCACGGGCCTCGATGAAGGCATCATAGGCAATGACTTCCGCACGAATAAACCCCTTTTCAAAATCGGTGTGAATCACGCCGGCCGCCTGCGGGGCCCTGGCCCCGTCGACAACCGTCCAGGCACGAACTTCCTGCACGCCGGCAGTGAAGTAGGTGATCAGCCCGAGCAGCCGGTAACCGGCATGAATCATCCGGTCGAGCCCGGATTCGTCGAGGCCCAGAGCCTGCAGAAACTCGACCTTTTCCCCGCCGTCGAGTTCTGCGATCTCGGCCTCGATCTTGCCGCAGAGAATGACCAGCTCGGAGCCTTCCTGCGCGACATGACGCCGCAATTGTTCGACATACTCGTTGCCCTCGGGGAGATCGTCCTCGGCGACATTGGCGACATAGAGGACCGGCTTGGCGGTAATCAGGAAAAGATCCCGCAACAGGGCCAGTTCCTCGGTTTCAAGCCCGGCCGCACGAACCGGCCTGCCATCGTTGAGGACCTCTTCAACACGCTGCAGAACAGTCAATTCGGCCTGTGCCGACTTATCACCGCTTCTGGCCAGTTTTTCAATCCTCTGGATGCGTTTGCCGAGAGTCGCCAGATCCGCCAGGTTGAGTTCGGTCTGGATCACCTCAACATCCCGCAACGGGTCGACACTGCCGTCGACATGGACCACGTTGTCATCCTCGAAGCAACGGACGACATGAGCGATGGCGTCAACCTGTCGAATATGACCAAGAAACTGGTTTCCCAGACCTTCCCCGGTGCTGGCCCCCCGGACCAGGCCGGCGATATCGACGAACTCGATGGCGGTCGGCAGCACTCTTTTCGGCTGGACGATCTCCGCCAGCGCGTCAAGGCGCTCATCCGGAACGGAAACGACCCCGACATTCGGTTCAATGGTGCAGAAGGGATAGTTGGCAGCCTCGGCTCCGGCCGAGGTGATGGCATTGAAGATAGTCGACTTGCCGACATTCGGCAGACCGACGATACCGCATTTAAAGCCCATAATTTTTTTCGTCCGCAAACAGATAGCCGGGGCGCAGGGCCCCGGCTATGAAGTGATTCAGTTTTTCATCAGCCGCCTAGGCGAGCAGCGGGGCAATAACCAGCGAAACAACACTCATCAGCTTGATAAGGATGTTCATCGCCGGGCCGCTGGTGTCCTTGAAGGGGTCGCCGACGGTGTCACCGATAACGGCAGCGGAGTGGGCCTCGCCGCCCTTTTTCTCCCCTTCAATCTTGCCCTGTTCAATATATTTCTTGGCATTGTCCCAGGCGCCGCCGCCATTGGACATCATCAGTGCCAGCAGCACACCGGTCAGAGTGGCACCGGCGAGCATCCCGCCGAGCGCTTCCTTGCCGAGTACAAGGCCGACCAGCACCGGGGCGACAACCGCGACCACGCCCGGCAGGATCATTTCCTTGAGAGCGGCGCGGGCGGAGATATCGACGCATTTCTCCGGCTCGGGCTTGACCCCTTCCTTGCCTTCGAGCAGACCGGGAATTTCACGGAACTGCCGGCGGATCTCCTCGACCATCTTGCCGGCGGCGCGGCCGACACTGGTCATGGTCATCGCACCCATGAAAAACGGCAGAGCGCCACCGATCAGCAGGCCGACAACGACCAGCGGGTTGATCAGGTTGATGCTCTGCAGCCCGACAGTGGTGGCATAGGCGGAGAACAGCGCCAGGGCGGTCAACGCCGCCGAGCCGATGGCAAACCCCTTGCCGATGGCGGCGGTGGTGTTACCGATGGCGTCGAGGCCGTCAGTGATTTTCCGCACATCTTCGCCGAGACCGGCCATTTCCGAAATGCCGCCGGCATTGTCGGCGATCGGCCCATAGGCATCAACCGTCATGGTGACACCAACCGTGGCCAGCATGCCGACGGCGGCGATGCCGATACCGTAGAGCCCGGCCGTGGCGTTGGCGACCAGGATGCCGGCACAGATGATCAGGATCGGCAGGCCGCAGGATTCAAGACCGACCGCCAAACCATGGATGATGTTGGTCGCAGGGCCGGTCTTGCTCGCCTCGGCGATGCGCATCACCGGCGCATGGGCGGTGTAGTACTCGGTGACCTGGCCGATGGCGATCCCGGCCAGGGTCCCGGCGAGAATCGCCCAGAAGACCCCGGTGGCGATGCCCAGTGCATGGATCATGATGAAGGCGGCAACCAGGAATCCGGCGGCAGCAACAAAGGTGGTGGCATGCAGCGCCTTGGCCGGGTTCATGCCCTTGAGAACCTTCATCGAACCGATACCGATAAGCGAAAAAACCAAGCCGACGATGGCCAGACCGAGCGGCAGCAGCATGGCGGCCGCCTTGACCTCGGCCAGGCGGGTCAGGGCTTCCGGACCGCCGCCGAGTTTGACCAGCAACGCCGGACCGGCAGCCGCAGCGATGGCGATGGTGGCGATGATCGAACCGACATAGGATTCAAAGATGTCGGCCCCCATGCCGGCGGTGTCACCGACGCAGTCGCCGACGTTGTCGGCGATGACGCCGGGATTGCGGGGATCATCCTCGGGGATGCCGGCCTCGACCTTGCCGACCAGGTCGGCACCGACGTCGGCGGCCTTGGTATAGATGCCGCCGCCGACCCGGGCAAAGAGCGCGATGGAGGAAGCTCCCATGGCGAAGCCGTTGATGTACTTGGCCGTTTCCGGGTCGCCGCCGAACATGATGTAGGCAATACCGACCCCGACCAGGCCGAGAGAGGCAACCGCCAGTCCCATGACAGCGCCACCGTTAAAGGAAACCTCAAGAGCCTTGGCCTGGCCGTGAGCCCTGGCCGCCTCGGTGGTACGGACATTGGCGCGGGTCGCCGCCTTCATGCCGATAAAACCGCAGGTCATGGAGCAGAGGGCACCGCCGACGAAGGCGAGAGCTGTCTGATAGTTGATGCCGATGACGATCAGCACGAAGACCACGACGATAAAGATGGCCAGCACCCGGTACTCGCGACCGAGAAAGGCCATGGCCCCGGCGTGGATATCGTCGGAGATCTCCCGCATTTTCTCATTGCCGACCGGCTGAGCCTTGACCATGGCGTACATCACGATGGCGATCACGAATCCGATCACCCCCAGGATGGGAGCAAACATCTGCAGTTCCATTGGACTCTTTCCCTCTCTTCTTCTCTACACTCGGTTAATGGTTCCCTGCCACCGCGGACAGGTATTTATGAAATGAACAAATCCCGATTATTGTAAGCGTTCATTCCGGCCTCGACACCTTCGCAAAGAACGATTCGCAAGGCATCGACGGCACCGTCTAGAACCTGGTCAAGAACCTTCCGTTCGGCGTTGCTGAACGGTTTAAGAACATGGGCTACGACATCACCTTCACCGACCTGACGCCCGACACCGATTTTACAGCGGACAAAGTCGCCGTGACCAAGGACCTGACGGATATGACGGATACCGTTATGGCCGCCATGACCACCGCCGAATTTGAACTTGATCCTCCCGAACGGAAGGTCAATATCATCGTGAACCACAATCAAATCCCCCGGAGCGATGCCGAGGGACTTGAGGGCAGAGCCGATGCTGGCGCCGCTGAGGTTCATGTAGGTCTGGGGCAGCAGCACCGTTGTTTCAACCGCGGCCACCCTCCCGGCGCCATACAGGGCCTGATGCCCCTTGCGCTTGAGAGCTATACCGGCAACGGCGGCCAACCGCTCGGCCACCATAAAACCGACATTATGCCGGGTCAACCGGTACTTTTCTCCGGGATTACCAAGCCCGGCCAGCAGTTTCACAAAACCCCCGCTTCGCGGCCTTATTCGGCTTCAGGCTCTTCGACCGCCGTCACCTCTTCGCCTTCTTCATCGGCAACAACCTCATCCTTGTGGCCGGTGCAGGTGATGACGGTGAAGTTGACATCGTGAGGGATCTCGACACCCGCAGGGGTTACGATATCAGCGACATGCAGCACGTCGCCGATATTCAACCCGGTCACGTCAACCTCAATGGTGGACGGGATCGCGGTCGGCAGACAGACAACTTCCAGTTCATGGCGCACCACTTCGAGGTTGCCGCCGGCAATCTCGCCGGCCGACTTGCCCACCGGCACCAGGGGAACCATGACGCTGACCGTGGACGTCAGATCAACAGCGTGAAAATCAACGTGCAGGGTCTGTCCCCGCAGGGGATCAACCTGCATATCCTTGACGATCACCTGCCGGCCGTCGAAAGCTCCATCCCCCTTGAGAGTGATCAGCGTGTTCCAACCGGCTTCCGGATCCAGACACTTGACCAGCACTTTCGGATCAACACTGATCGGGCTGGGCTCCATACCGGGGCCATACACCACAGCGGGGACCAGCGCTTCACGTCGCAGAGAGCGGGAGATACCCTTGCCGACCTTGTTGCGGGCGGAAACATTAAGTTCAACTTGTGCCATATCTATGATCCTCCAGTAAATTCTCGTAAATTATGTTCTGTTCTCCGACCTTCGTCAGACAAACAGGGAACTGACCGATTCGGCCCCATGAATACGCCGGATCGCCTCGGCGAGCAGGCCTGCCACCGAAAGCACTCGCAACTTGGAACATTTTTCAAGTTTATCTTCAATACCGATGGTATTGGTGACAACGACTTCCTCAAGCGCACTGTCATTGATCCGCTCCAGAGCCGGGCCGGAAAGAACCGGATGCGTGGCGCTGGCGTAAACCTTGCCGGCCCCCTGCTTGATCAGCGCCTGGGCAGCCTGACAGAGAGTTCCGGCAGTATCGATCATATCATCGACGATCAGGCAGGTCTGCCCTTCCACGTCCCCGATGATATGCATGACCTCGGAAACATTCGGACCGCTACGCCGCTTGTCGATGATCGCCAGCCCCGCGTCAAGGCGCTTGGCGAAAGCACGGGCCCGTTCGGTACCGCCGGCATCGGGTGACACGACCACCAGATACTGGTCCCGGAAGCGCTCCATGACGTCAGCCAGAATAACCGGAGCAGCATAGAGATGATCGACCGGAACATTGAAAAAACCCTGAATCTGCCCGGCATGCAGATCCATGGTGACCACCCGGTCAATACCGGCGACAGCAATCAGATCGGCGACCAGTTTGCTGGTGATCGGCGTGCGCGGTGCCACCTTGCGATCCTGACGGGCATAACCGAAATAGGGAATGACCGCCGTAATACTGGCCGCCGAAGCCCTTTTCAGGGCATCAGTCATGACCAGCAGCTCCATCAGGGTATTGTTCGACGGTTTGCAGGTGGATTGAATCAGGTAGACATCACAGCCACGGACATTTTCACCGATTTCGACCATGATCTCGCCATCGGAAAAGGTCTTGACATTGGCCTTGCCGAGGGGAACGGACAGGTTGTGGCAGATCTCCCTGGCCAACTCGGGATTGGAATTCCCGGCAAAAATCTTCAACTTGTCGATGACCTTACTGCTCATATCCGCTACCCGTAAAAAAACGATGAGGCCATGGAAGCGCCATGACCTGCCCGGTTGCCGAGGAAGAAAGACGGGACCCGCTCCAACGCCTTCCGCTATTCATTAAATGTGAACCCGAACATACATCCCGACGTTGCCTTCAAACCACGCGAAATCAACGAGAGGACCACAACTGCGGAGTGGCTGGGGCGCCAGGAATCGAACCTGGGAATGCCGGAATCAAAATCCGGTGCCTTACCGCTTGGCGACGCCCCAACAATGCCTTCGCGCCCGCAGTCTGCCGGTTCAGGGCAACGATCGAACCACAAAAGTACTCCATCCAGTAGCGGAGGAGATGAACCGCTCCGCTTCGCGGGCGGCCGATTCGGAATCAAACAGACCGAAAACCGTTGCCCCGCTGCCCGACATCAGAGCCCCCAAGGCTCCAGCGGACAGCAACTTTTGCTTCATTTCCGCAACCACCGGAAAACGGCGACAGGTCACCGCCTCAAGATCATTGTGAAACAGACGCACCAAGTCACCTGAATCCCGGGGAAACTCGCGCAGTTTAGCCGTCTGCCCGGGGGATGTCAACCCCAAATTTCGGAACACCCAGGCGGTCGAAACCGGGATATTCGGATTGACCAGCAGGTACCATACCCGCGGCAGATCGGCCACCGGCCGGAGGCATTCACCGATCCCCGTTGCCCAGGCTGCCGAATCGAGCAGAAAAAAGGGCACATCAGCACCGAGGCGAATCCCCATGGACATCATTTCCTGAACAGAAAGGCCCGCCTTCAACATCTGGTTGAGCCCCCGCAGGACCGTGGCCGCATCCGAAGAACCTCCTCCCAGACCGGCGGCAACCGGGATCTGTTTTTCAATGGCAATCACCGCACCGCAACGGGCACCCGCTTTCTCCAGCACCATACGTGCGGCGCGCGCGGCAATATTCTCCTCACCCGCAGCAAGCTGCAGACCGGGACAGACAATCTCGATCCCCGGACGGTCCCGCAAGGTGATCGTCACCCGATCATAGAGCCCGACCTGCTGCATCAGCATGGCCAGTTCATGATAACCGTCGCTCCGCCGACCGAGCACATGAAGACAGAGGTTTATTTTGGCGGCAGCCCTGAAAGTAGTCTGCTCAATCATCTGAACAATCCTTTTCATTGATCAATACCTGAACCTACTCCATGTCACGCCCGCATTCAACCGGGAATCTTCCTCAGAGAAAATGGGCAATTTTGGCCACCATCAACTTCCAATCGGCTGAAATTGGCCACCCCTTCAGAAAACCGTTCGCGTTGCAGGACAGGCCATCTATGGGCGCAACAGTTAAATAGAAAAGGATTCTATTTTCTTTCATGTCCGGTGGAAAAATCGTCCCCGGAGCCTCTCAACACCCCTGTCGTATACCCTGTATTTCAACAACTTGGGCGTCCTTCCCGCCAGTTTCGACCCTCCTGCAGGAACCTTGTCAGAAGAGATGATTTTGCCGCCGGACAGCGCGAGGGCAGCTTTTGCTCCTGTTAAACATGAGTTTTGCAGCATAACTGAAAATGCTTCCAACATGCTGAATTTCGAGAACTAATCGCCTTCGAAAAATTCAAACGGGAAATTTCGTTCTATTTACTGGCATTCTATTTGCTCAAAAACTGAAGTTGCGAATTCGGTCGAGCCGGACAGCTCCGTATGCGAATCGGCGTTCCAATAGGCATCACTGCCTTTAAAGTGTTGCTATGGTAGCAACATTATTTATCACCCATCACGCAAAGAGGAGAGTTGAACATGAAAAAGAAACTATTGCTGGTCAGTCTGTTTGCTGCGGTTGCCATGGTCGTTACGGCCACGGCATCTTTTGCCGCCCCAATCGTCATCAAGTTTTCACACGTGGTCGCGGAAAACACTCCCAAGGGTCAGATGGCCAACAAGTTCAAGCAGCTCGTCGATGAGCGGCTGGCCGGCAAGGTCGAGGTAGAGGTCTTCCCCAACTCGCAGCTCTTCACCGACAAGAAAGTCCTTGAGGCGATGCTGCTCGGCGACGTGCAGATTGCGGCCCCCTCCCTGTCGAAATTTAAGAAGTACACCAAGAGCCTGCAGATCTTCGACCTGCCGTTCCTGTTCAAGAACATGGACGCGGTAGAAAAATTCCAGCAGGGTCCCTACGGGCAGAAACTGCTCCGGGCCACGGAGAAAAAGGGGCTGATCGGCCTCGGCTACCTGCACAACGGCCTCAAACAGCTCTCGGCCAACTCCAAGCTGGTTGTTCCTGCTGATGCCGCCAAGAAAAAATTCCGCATCATGAGTTCCGACGTTCTCGCCGCGCAGTTTGAAGCGGTGGGCGCCCTGCCGATCAAAAAACCCTTCTCCGAAGTCTTCACCCTGCTGCAGACCAAGGCGATCGACGGCCAGGAGAACACCTGGTCGAATATCTACTCCAAGAAGTTCTACGAAGTGCAGCCCTACATCACCGAGTCGAACCACGGCGTCCTGGACTACCTGGTCGTGACTTCGTCCGAATTCTGGAACGGCCTGCCCGCCGATATCCGCACCGAAGTCAAGAAAGCCCTCGATGAAGCCATCGCTTTCGGCAACAAGGTTGCTGCCGAGAAGGCGATTTCCGACCGCCAGAAGATCATCGACTCCGGCCGGTGCGAAGTCATCGAGCTGACCGACGCCCAGCGTCAGAAGTGGGTTGAAGTGATGAAACCGGTCTGGAAGAAGTTCGAAGGCCAGATCGGCAAGGACTACATCGAAGCCGCTGTCAAAGCGAACGATTAACCACGCTTGGAACAACCCTGACGCGGACCTCGCCGGGCGGGGTCCGCGTTATTTACTGCACGGTGTCATAAGGAATTGATTATGTTGAACAGGATGATAAACAGCCTCGAAGAAGGGATCATCTGCATTCTTCTGGCCGCCATGACTCTTGAAGTCTTCATCGAGGTCGTCATGCGCTACGGCTTCGGAACCGGGGTCATGTGGGGAGAGGAGCTGACCCTGCACCTCTCGGCCTGGATGGTCCTCTTCGGCGCCTCGTACGGCCTCAAGGTCGGCTCGCACATCGGCGTCGATGCCCTGGTCAAAATTCTCCCCCCCCTGGCACGTAAAATAGTCGGTGGGGTGGCAATCTGTGCCTGCCTTTTCTACTGCGGTCTCTTCATCGAGGGAGCCTGGGTCTACCTGCACAAGGTCTACAGCATCGGCCTCGAACTCGACGATATGCCGATCCCCAAATGGATCGCCCACAGCATCCTGCTGATCGGCATGGTGATGATCGCCTGGCGCCTTCTGCAGCTGTTATGGGGAATTTTTACCGGCAAAAACGAAGGATTCGTCCTCACCGACGAGGCCAAGGAAAGTATGCGTCTGGCGGAAGAAACCGTCCAGGTAGCTGGTGCGGGAGGTGATTCCAAATGACCACGGCGGCACTGTTTGTTCTTCTGCTCCTGTGCATGCTGACCGGCATGCCGATCGCTTTTGCCCTCGGACTGTCGAGTATCACGACAATCCTGCTCTTCTCACACGACTCGCTGGCCTCGATCGCTCTCAAGCTCTTCGCCACCCAGTCCGAACACTACACGCTGCTGGCGATCCCTTTCTTCATCCTCTCGTCGACTTTCCTGTCGACCGGCGGGGTCGCCAACCGCATCATCAATTTTGCCACGGACTGCGTCGGCTGGATCCGCGGCGGACTGGCCATGGCCTCGGTTCTCGCCTGCATGATCTTCGCCGCCGTTTCCGGCTCATCCCCGGCCACCGTTGCCGCCATCGGCTCGATCGTCATCGCCGGCATGGTCAAGTCGGGGTACCCGAAGGAGATGGCCGCCGGGGTCATCACCAACGCCGGAACCCTCGGCATCCTGATCCCACCTTCGATCGTCATGCTGGTCTACGCGGCCGCCACCGAGCAATCCGCGGCGCGTCTGTTCATGGCGGGGTTCCTGCCCGGCCTGATGATGGGCTCCCTGCTGATGCTGGTCATCTACCTGGTCGCGCGAGTCAAAGGTCTGCCGGCACAGCCCTGGGTCGGATTCAAGGGCATTCTCAAATCGGGAGGCAGGGCCAGCGGCGGCCTGATGCTGATCGTCATCGTTCTCGGTTCGATCTACGGCGGCATCGCCAGCCCGACCGAAGCCGCCGCTGTTTCCGCGGTCTACGCCTTCTTCATCGCCATCTTCGTCTACCGCGACATGGGACCGCTCAAGGGAATGACCTGGCGGCGCGAAGGAGATTCCGCCAGCACCGTCTTCGCCCGCAACCTGCTGCTGTCGATCAAGGCCTTTCCGCTGTCACTGTTTCACAAGGACACCAAGAAGGTTCTCCTCGACTCGGCCAAGGTTTCAATCATGCTGTTGTTCATCATCGGCAACGCCATGCTCTTCGCCCACGTGCTGACAACCGAGCGGATTCCGCACCACATCGCCGAGATCATTGTCAGCTGGGGCCTACCCGCCTGGGGCTTCCTGGTCGTGGTCAACCTGCTGCTGCTGGCGGCCGGCAACTTCATGGAGCCTTCGGCGATCATCCTGATCATGGCCCCGATCCTCTTTCCGATCGCGGTCAGACTCGGCATCGACCCGATCCACCTCGGAGTCATCATGGTCGTCAACATGGAGATCGGCATGATCACCCCGCCGGTCGGACTCAACCTGTTCGTCACCGCCGGGATCACCGGAGAAAACCTGGTCTGGGTGCTTCGCGCCGCCCTGCCGTGGCTGATGATCCTGCTGTTCTTCCTGGCACTGATCACCTACATTCCGCAGATCTCACTCTGGCTGCCGGAATATATCGACTACCTCAAGGGGTACTGACAGGCGATCACAAACCTGCCGGCAGGGGTCACGGCCCCTGCCGGCAGGACATCCTTATGACGACCGGAAACGATGCGACGTTTGACTCGAAAAACCATCATCAGGCAGCTCAGCCTGCAGCCCTACCGCCTGTTCATGTTCCTGGTGCCTCTGCTTCTGCTGGCCGTCATCACACCGGCTCCGGCCGCCCAGGTGACGATCAAGTTCAGCCATGTTGTTGCCACCGACACTCCGAAAGGGCAGGCCGCACTCTATTTCAAACGACTTGTCGAGCAGAAATCAAAGGGAAGCATCAGGGTCGAAGTCTACCCCAATGCTTCTCTCTACAGCGATCACGAAGCCATCGAGGCACTTTCCCTGAATGTCCTGCAGATGGCAGCTCCCGCGTTTGCCAAGTTCACCCGATTTGTTCCGGAACTGCAGCTGTTCGACCTCCCGTTTCTATTTAAAAACACCCGGCACCTGCACCGGGTCCTCGATGGAGACGTCGGACGGGCCCTGCTCAGAAGTGTTTCCAAACGTGGACTGGTCGGACTCGGATTCTGGGACAACGGCTTCAAACAACTGACGGCCAACCGCCCGCTGGTGTACCCCACAGATGCCGCCGGCCTGAAATTCAGGATTATGAATTCCATGGTCCTGGCCAGACAATTCAGGGCTCTCGGGGCTCAACCGGAAGTGCTTCCCTTTGCCGAGGTCTATGGCGCCCTGCAGCACAAAACGATTGATGGGCAGGAAAACACCCTGTCCAACATCTACAGCAAAAAATTTTATGCGGTTCAGAAAGATCTCAGTCTCACCAACCACGGCTATCTCGGCTACCTGGTGGTCACCAACCAGCTCTTCTGGGGCCAGCTCACCGGCCGACAGAAAAAAATCATTACCAGCTCGTTGCAGGAAGCCACCGCCTATATCCGCGGCAGGGCGGCCGAACTGAATCGGCAGAGCCTGAAGGCCATCAGGTTCTCCGGCAAAACCCGCATCCACGACCTGACCCCGGAGCAGCGTCATGCCTGGCAGATCCGACTGCGGAAAATCTATCCCGAATTCTACGACACAATCGGCAGAAAGCTGATCGAAGACACGGTGGCGGCGGAGCAATAAATACTGCCGGTGAGAAGCAGAAAAGACGACATTCATACCCGTCCAATGTATATCTACAGCTGACCGAAAACCGCTGAAGCATGTTAAAATTGACCAGGTACCGCCGACACGTTTCCAACACCCGGTGAGTGACCGGACAAGAAGACAGGATGTCGTTGTCGTCATTTCCTGAAACGCGATTGATAAGGAGATCCCATGCTGCCTCAATATCAGAACATTCTCGTGACCACCGACCTCAGTCCCAACTCGGAACACGCATTCCGCCACGCGGTGATGCTGGCCCGCCATAATGATGCCAGAATCCATCTGCTTCATGTCGTCCCCGAAATTGACGCTACGGTTCGCAGCTATGTTGCCGCGGTCATGGGGGAAGGAAAACTGGAAGACTTTGAAGCTCAGCATGAGACCAGGGCACAGGCCGCGATCCACGCTGAAATCGATCATTTTGCCACCACTGAACTGACCGACCATCCAGAGGATCTGAAACGTTTTGCCGGAAGCATCGTCACCCACGGCCCGACCGTCGCGAAAATCCTGCAGGTCGCCGATCAAATCAAGGCCGACGTTATCGTCATGGGAACACACGGTAAAGGGGCCCTTGAATATACCTTTCTCGGCAGTACGGCGGAGAAGGTGCTGCGCAAGTCGAAACGGCCGGTCTTCGCCATTCCCCTGCCGAACTGAGAGAAGATCCTTCCGGCATCCTATGCGGGACGGTACAGGGTCTTCCCTGTACCGCCCTTTTTGCATCAGTTCAAGGAGGGCCTGATGACCATTCGCCGGCCGTTTACGGTTCTGGCAATACTGTTCCTGCTCCTCCTGGTCCCTCCGCAGACCGGAGGAGCCGCGACGACAACACTCCAGTTCAGCGGGGGACCCGACGGCGGAACCTTCCAGTACTTCTCCAACGGAATTGCCACCCGCCTCAGCCGTCTGGCCAACAACCTCGAAGTCAACAATCTTTCCTCGGCCGGCTCCGTGGAAAACATTCGCCGTGTCAACACCGGCGAAGCCAATTTCGGCATCGCCTATGCGGGAGACATTTTCCTGGCCGCAAAAGGGAGACTCGACAAAGATCCGAAAAACGACCTTAACGTCCGGGTCATGGCCTATCTGTACGGAGCACCGGTCCACCTGGTCACTCTCGCGAGCAGTGACATTCACAAGGTCAAAGACCTTGTCGGGCACAGGATTGCTGTCGGGGGAACCGGTTCAGGCGCCGCGGCCGCCGCACGACGCTACTTCACCGCACGGGGTCTCTGGACACGGATGAAGATTGAATTTATCGGCTACAGCGAGGCGGCGCGAGCCTTGGCCGGTGGCCAGATAGACGCCATGTGGATCCTGGCCGGATGTCCCAATGCCAGCGTCACCCAACTCGCCGCCCGAAAAAAAATCCGCCTGGTGGATACCTGGGAAACCGGGACCGAGGAACAGCTCCTGCAAAACTACCCCTTCTACGATCCGGTCACCATACCAGCCGCCACCTACCCCGGACTCGGCAGGGACATCAGGACTTTTCAGGATGCCGCTCTCTGGATTGTCGGCAGCCAGGTCCCGTCAGAAATCGTCCATCGCGCCCTGGAAGATATTTTCAGCCCTGAAGGATTGAGCTACATGGTCAAGGTCAAGAGTACCGCCCGGGCAATGTCCATCACCGGCGCACTGACAGGAGTCGTAACACCGCTTCATCCGGGAGCGGAAAAATTCTGGGAGGAAAGGGGACTGACTCAGCTCCCCTCGTCACCATAGTCACAAGTGAGAAGAGTTATCGGTGCTTCCAGATAACTTTTCAGCGTCATCATGAATTCAGCCGCATCCGCGCCATCCAGAATCCGGTGGTCGGCCGCCAGAGTCATGCGCGCCACAGTGGCAACCGCCGGTTCCCCATGATCATCGACAATCACCTCGCCCCGCACCGTTCCGACCGCCAGCACCGCCGCCTGGGGGGGGTGATGATGGCTCGAAAGGATTCAACTCCGAGCATGCCCATGTTGGTGATCGTGAAAGTTCCCGTATCAAGATCTTCCGGCAGCAACCTGCCCCGCTGTGCCCGGTCAACAAGCTCGGCGGCCCGGCGGCTGATTTCCTTGAGACTCATCCCGCTGCAATCCTTGAGGACCGGATTGTAGAGCCCGCGGTCCGTCGCGACCGCCATGACGATATTGACTTTCGGCTGTTCAACGGCCTCACCGTCAACCCACCAGCTGTTCACCCAGGGATGTTCCCGCAGAGTCCGGGCCGCAGCGGCCAGAACAAACGAATTAATGGTAATATCAAGATCTTTACGAAAACGAATGACATCTGTCATATCGATCGCGTAAGTGACATAAAAATGGGGGATGGTACGCCATCCTTCCGTCATCTTGCGTGCCATGATACGCCTGATTTTCACTGATTTCTTTAATTTGGCAGGTTTCTCCGGAGTTTCCCGCATGGACGCTGTCGCCCCGGATGAAACACCGGCAACCCGTTCGACATCCTCCAGAACAATCCTGCCCCCGGGGCCGCTGCCGACAAGAGTCGCGGGGTCCAGACCCAATTCCGCGACTCTCTGTTCGGCCGCCGGTGACATGGGACCGGTCTCACGGCTGCCCGCCCCCCCCCGTCGCTCTTGTGAAGCATCGCTGATCAGAGCGAGAACACCGCCAACCGGCACTGTCTCCCCGACTGCAACCGGCAACGCGGCAATCACCCCATCACAATCGGCTTCCAACTCAATCGTCGCCTTGTCGGTTTCAATGTCGGCAATGACAAGCCCTTGATGAACCGGATCCCCGACTCCGACACGCCAGCCAAGCAGGGTGCCCTCCTGCATCTCCTCGCTCAATTTCGGCAAACAGATAGTCTTCCCCATACAATGTCTCTCCCCAAATAGACCGCAACCCTAGTCACTAAAACAGTTTACCCCTTGCAACACCAATAGCAAAAGGCCGGGCGTGCAGCCCGGCCTTTTGTAACGACATAATCTACGTGGGTCATTCAACCCAGAAAAACATTGTTGTTCCTCGCCCGGTTGGCGAGAATCGTCGGATCGACCACCTCACCACAGGAGCAGCACTTCCAGGCGTCGAAGGAACGAACAAAATCGTAATACTTCTCAGCGTACATGCGTCCACGGCATTTCGGGCATTTCATGGCGTCTCCTCCTTGTTCAATGGCTTGATCAAATCCCTGACAGGATGTTTTCTTTCCCGTGTGCCATAGAGCTATTTCACAGGACGTGCCAGACTGAGAAAAATAAAATGACTTTTTTAGTAATATTTATCCTTAATTTTTTTTCTCTTTATTTTTCGGCAACTTCCAAGATCAAAATAATGCTGAATTTTTTCTTAATACAGCAGGACCGATACCGGGAACTCTCTGAAGTCCATTGAAGTTACGGAAATCGCCATATTTTTGACGATTTTGAACAATCCGCCGGGCCAAACCCGGCCCCACGCCCGATAAAAAACACCAATCCGATTCTGTCATTCGGTCAGGGTGAAGCGGTATCCCTAAAACAACCCGCTGCGCCGCCGGCATCCAATGCCGCACAAGAACCTGATTTTGCGCCTGATTCCCTGTAAATTCAAGGCATTCTCCGCTTCTGATCGGCCATCTCCGCAACTCCCGAACGAGGCGAGCCCGATTTTCCGAAGAAACCGTCATTGAAATGACGGACAATACATCAGAAGCGTCAGAAAATTGGTGGATGCCCGGACTGCAAAACCCTTTTCCAAGTGATATCAGTAACTTATTATGGTCAAAAACAAAAGACGGGGTCCCCCAATGTAGCAGGGGACCCCGGTAAAATGATGTGGCTATCAGAACCAGCAGCAGCAAGCCCAGCAGGCGACCGCCATCCCGTTTACTCTTTCTTGTCGGCAGCATAATCCTGGACAAGTTTGTACTGGATGGCGTCGATCAGGGCCTGGTAGGAAGCATCGATAATGTTGTCGCTGACACCGACGGTTCCCCAACGGGAGTTTTTATCTCCCGACTCGATCAGAACCCGGGTAATGGAAGCCGTACCACGGCCTGCCGGCAAAACCCGAACCTTGTAGTCGAGCAGTTTCATCTGCTTGAGCTGCGGATAGAACTTCTCCAGCGCCTTGCGCAGGGCATGGTCGAGAGCGTTGACCGGCCCCCGCCCTTCAGCCGCGGTATGCTCGATCTTGCCACCGACCTTGACCTGGATCGTCGCCTCGGAAAGAGGATTGTCATCATCATGGCGCTTGGTATCGATCACCCGAAACCCGAGGACCGAGAAGAAATGCCGCAGGGTGCCGAGGGCCCGACGCATCATCAACTCAAAGGAGGCTTCCGCTCCCTCGAACTGGAACCCCTGGTTCTCCAGATTTTTGATGGTTTCAAGAATCTCCTGGGTCACCGGGTCCTTGCTGTCAAGATCAATATTGAACTGCTCGGCCTTGGCCAGAATATTTGAGCGCCCGGAAAGATCCGAGACCAGCACCCGCGTCAGATTGCCGACCTTCTCCGGACGGATGTGCTCGTAGGTTTCGGGGTGTCTCTGGATGGCTGAAACATGCACTCCGCCCTTGTGGGCGAAGGCCGAATTGCCGACGTAGGGCTGATGCTTGTTCGGCACCAGGTTGGCAAGTTCGTACACCGTCCGCGAAGCGATCCGCAAATGGCGCAGTTGGTCTTCGGTCATGCACGGGCGGTTCATCTTCAGGGCCAGAGCCGGAGCGATGGAACAGAGGTTGGCATTGCCGCAGCGCTCACCAAAACCATTGATGGTTCCCTGGACATGAACGGCGCCGTGTTCAACAGCGGTCAGGGAGTTGGCAACAGCACATTCACTGTCATTGTGGGCATGAATCCCGAGCGGAGTGCTGATATGTTTCCTGACGTCGTCAATGATGTCGGCGATCTCAAACGGCAGGGAGCCGCCGTTGGTATCACACAGGACAATGCAGTCAACATCGGCATCGGCAGCCGCCTTGAGCGTCTGCAGGGCATACGCGGGGTTGGCCTTGTAACCGTCGAAAAAGTGTTCGGCATCATAGATCACTTCACCGACATGCTGCTTGAGATAAACCAGCGAGTCATTGATCAACTCAAGGTTCTGTTCCAGGGAGATCCGCAACGCCTCGCGCACATGAAAATCCCAGGATTTTCCAAAGATGGTGATGGTATCCGGCTCGGCCTGGATCAGGGTACGGATGTTGTCGTCATCTTCCGGTTTGACCTTGGCCCGACGGGTCGATCCGAAGGCGGCGATTTTAGCCTGTTTGAGGGAGATGTTGCGAATCTCCTTGAAGAAAGCGATATCCTTCGGATTGGATCCCGGCCACCCGCCCTCAATATAATGGATGCCAAGGTCATCGAGCATTTCGGCAATACGAACCTTGTCGGCAACCAGAAACGAAATATCTTCGGCCTGGGTGCCGTCCCTCAGGGTCGTATCATACAAACGGATCTGACTCATACTCTCCTCCCCTTCTCAAAGGAGCCCGCCCATATCGGCAGGCCACCCGCAAAATAGCTGCGCCGGAGCGCAGCAGTCTATTCCTGCTGCACATCCTCGGCACCCAGCCCGAAAGCCTCGTGCAGAACACGTACCGCCAACTCGGTATATTTCGCGTCGATAATACAGGAAACCTTGATCTCGCTGGTCGAAATCATCTGGATATTGACACCCTCCTGCGCCAGGACCTGGAACATCTTGCTGGCAACCCCGGAGTGAGAACGCATACCGACACCGATAATGGAAATCTTGGAGATCGCCTCGTCACTGCAAACCTCGGCGGCACCGATTTCCCGGGCGCACTCCCCGACAATCTGCAGGGCCTTCCGATAATCTCCCTTGGGGACGGTGAAGGTCATATCGGTGATGCCGTCACTTGAAACATTCTGAATGATCATGTCGACGGTAATGTTGGCATGCGCCAGCGGCGTGAAGAGCTGCGAGGCAATGCCGGGCTTGTCGGGGACTCCCAGCACGGAGATCTTGGCTTCATCCTTGTTATAGGCGATTCCCGAAACCAGCACGGTTTCCATATCGGCATCCTCCTTCGTCACCAGGGTCCCCCGGTGGTCGTTGAAACTTGAGCGGACGTGAATGACCACGCCGTATTTCTTGGCAAACTCGACACTCCTGATCTGCAGCACCTTGGCTCCCAACGAGGCCATTTCAAGCATCTCGTCGTAGGAGATCTTCTCAATCTTGGAAGCATTGTCGACAATGCGCGGATCGGTCGTGTAGACGCCGTCAACGTCAGTGTATATCTCGCAGACATCGGCCTTGAGAGCTGCCGCCATAGCCACCGCGGAGGTATCGGAGCCGCCGCGGCCGAGGGTGGTGATATTGCCGTCCGGATCGATACCCTGGAAACCGGCGACGATGATAATGCTGCCGGCATCGAGATCGTGCCGCACCCGGGCATCGTCAATGCAGTCGATTCGGGCCTTGGTGTGAACGGCATCGGTCCGTACCGGGATCTGGCTGCCGAGATAACTCTTGGCGGCGTACCCCATCGACTGCAGACACATCGCCAGCAAGCCGATCGTCACCTGCTCTCCGGTCGAAACAACAACGTCGTATTCGCGCTCGTTGGGAAATTCACAGACCTCCTGGGTCAGGGCGACCAGGCGGTTGGTTTCTCCGGCCATGGCCGAGACGATGACCACCACATCGTTGCCTTTATCATAGGTTTTTGCCACTCGGCGGGCAACATTGCGGATCCGCTCGACCGTGCCGACCGACGTTCCGCCGTATTTCTGAACCACCAGAGCCATGGTTCTTCCGTCCTCCCTGAGACCGGCACATGCAGTGACCGGCAACTGTTAACGTTTACGCCGTCCGACCTTGTGAACGGCCTGACCGCTGACATCCTCAGCCGCCTCCTTGACCATCTCCGGAAGGGTCGGGTGAGAATGAATAATTTCACCGAGTTGCTCAGCTGTCAGACCGGCGGCCATGGCGACACCGACCTCGGCAATCAGGGTCGAGGCATCGGCCCCGGCGATCGACGCGCCGAGCAGGCGACCGCTCCTCTTTTCAGCAAGCAGTTTGATTGATCCTTCGGTTTCGCCTTCACAGACCGCCTTGCTGGTCGCCAGGTAAGCGAAGCGGCCGATCGCAACCTCGATCCCCTGCTCCTTGCACTGCTCTTCACTGAGGCCGACCTGGCTGACTTCGGGCAGGGTGAAAATGGAACTCGGCACCACCCGGTAGTCCGCATGCGCCGCCCCCCCCAGAGCGTTGGTCACAGCAATACCGGCCTGGTAGGAAGCAACATGAGCCAGTTGAATGCCGCCGGTCACGTCGCCGATGGCATAAACATCATCAACGCTGGTGCGCATCTGGTCATCAACCCGAACACAACCACGCTCATCGCGGGCGACGCCGACCTCCTCAAGCCCAAGACCTTCGGTATTGGGTCGCCTGCCGATCGCGATCAGAACTTTTTCCACCTGCAGGACGTCACCGTTTGAAAGAGTCGCCCTGACCCCGCCGTCAATGGTCTCAAGAGACGTGACCGAGGTACCGGTGAGAACCTTGACATCCTGTTTCTGAAAGCTTTTTTCAACCTCCCGTACCGCCTGCCGGTCACTCATCGCCAACAGCCGCGGCAATGCTTCGACCACCGTCACCCGGCAACCGAAAGTTGAAAAAATACTTGCAAATTCACAACCTATATAGCCTCCACCGACCACCAGCAGGCTTTGCGGAAGGTTCTTAATAGCAAGAATTCCGGTACTGGTCAAAATATTTTCCTCGTCAACCGGCAGGCTTTTCGGCACCGCCGGCAACGAACCGGTCGCCAGAATAATCTTTTTCGCCCGGACATGACCGACCACCCCTCCTCGCCGCACCCGCAAACGTCCCGGACCCTCCAGGGTACCGCGGCCACGAAACAGGTCGACACCATGACCCTTGAGCAGTTGTTCAACCCCGCCGACAAGTTTCGCCACCACCTTGTCCTTACGTTCAGCGGCACGGGTATAATCAAAATTGAGCGAAGGGATATCGATGCCATGATCGGCAGCCTGCCGCAGACGACGCAGCAGGTGGGCGGTACTGAACAGGGCCTTGGTCGGAATACAGCCGCGATTGAGACAGGTTCCGCCAGCTTTGTCATCTTCAATCACACAGGTCGCCGCGCCGGCACGGGCGGCTTTGATCGCCGCGACGTAACCGCCGGGGCCCGCTCCGACGACTGCGATATCAAATTCCTTCATCGTTTCCTCCCTGACAACCCGGCATCTGCGGGCCGTTTTCCGTTTGCCACCTGTTACGGACCTGTTCCAGCCAAGCTCCGGCCAGGCTTCCCCGGGGGCTGAAGCTGAGCAGACGCTCGTCCTCTTTCTGACCATAACCGAGCCGCAGAAAGATTCCCGGCGGCTGCAGATCCGGGAAACGGTCCAGCCACTCAACCAACGTGACGCCATCTCCGTAGAGACAGTCATCAAAGCCGATCTCATCCAGCTCCGTGATATCCGTGAGGCGGTAGAGATCGAAATGAAACAGCTGCAACCTTCCCGAATAGAGATTGAGCAGGGTATAGGAGGGGCTGGTCACCGGCATCCGCTCCGGGACATCCAAACCGGCAGCCACTCCCTGGGCAAAGCAGGTTTTTCCCGCCCCCAGTTCACCATTGAGAAACAGCGCCGCCCCCGCCGGAGCAGTCTCGCCGAACATCCGTCCGATACGATGGGTATCCTCCGCGCTGCGACTGAGCATTTCCCAGCAACAGTTCATAAATTCATCGAGCGAATAATATCAAGCCGGCCGACCACGCCGAGGACATGACGATTGTCATCCACGACCGGAATCAGGTGAACTTTTTTATCGACCATCATCTGCGCCAATTCGGCAACGGGTGTTTCCGGGCGACAGGTTGGCGGGTCACGACGGCAGATAGCATCAACCCGGCGGGCAGTGACCTTCTCGACTTCCTGCCGGAACTCCTTTTCGCTTTCGAGATAGAAAACCCAGTCAAAAATCGAAATTACGGTCGGAATATGCAGGGGACGGTCCTGCTCGACCAGATCGGTCTGGGTGACGATGCCGAACAGCTTCTTTTGCTCATCGAGCACCGGCAAGGCGTTCTTGTCCAGTTCGACAAACTTTTTCCCCAGTTCATCAACGCTGGTGTCAGGTGTTACCGTGTAGACTTCGCGGGTCATGATGTCAGCAGCGGTCAGCATAGCTAGCCTCCTTTCAAAGCCTGGCGGGTCGAGGGAATTTCGGTGGCCAGTTCACCGGCAAGCATGCCGGCATCCCCGATTCGGCAACGCAACCGGTCTGCGGCAGCGCCATGCAGGTAGACACCCAGGCGTGCCGCTGCAAAACTGTTCAGTCCTTGGGCAAGCAGTCCACCGATCAGCCCGGTCAAGACATCGCCGCTACCGGCAGTGGCCAGCAGCGGGTTACCACTGCTGTTGACCGCCCACTCTCCCGAGGGAGAAGCAATCAGCGTCGGTGCCCCCTTGAGGACCACCACCACGCCCCGGCGCATGGCAAAATCACGGGCCGCGGACGGTCGGTCGGCTTCAACCTCAGCGACACGTGTTCCCAGCAGACGAGCCATCTCCCCGGGATGCGGCGTCACCACCAGTGGCTCTCCACCATGACGACGCAGAATCTCAGTTGCGTCGGCCAGGACATTGAGAGCATCCGCGTCGAGCACCAGGGGGCCCTTCCAGTCACCAAGCAGACGGGTCACCAGCGACCGGATCGAAGAGGACTGTCCCAAACCGGGCCCGATGGCGAGCGCCTGTTTTCCGACCGTCAGTCGCGACAGCGCATCAGCCGCCGCGGCCGCGATCTTCCCCTGATCCTCGGCCAACGGTTCCGTCATCGCTTCCGGAACCGCAGCCGCGATAATCGGCTGCTGGCTGCCGGGCGCAGCCACCGAGACCAGCCCAGCGCCACTGCGCAAACCGGCCTTCGCGGCGAGAACCGCCGCTCCGCTTTTACCTCGGGAACCGGCAACCAGCAGGAGATGCCCGAAAGTGCCCTTGTGTCCGCAACAGGGACGATCCGGGAGCAGGGAGCGCGCCTCCTCCGCGGTCAACCAAAAGCAACTTTCGTCCAGATCTTCGGCCAGACGTTGCGGGATGCCGATATCAACAATACGCAATTCCCCCCGCAACTCGGCACCGGGATGAAGCAGGTGACCGAGTTTCGGCGCGGCAAAGGTTACCGTCACATCGGCCCGGACGGCACAACCGAGCTGCCGACCGCTTCCGGCGGCAACTCCCGACGGAATATCGACCGCCACAACCGGTCCCGCGAAAGCGTTGATCCACGCGACGGCCATCGTCGCATGGCCGCGCAGATCGGCATTCAAACCGGTGCCGAACAGGGCGTCGACCACCAGTTTCGGCTGACAACGAGCCAGTTCGGTCCGCAGGCTCTCCTCATCGACGACGACTGTGATCTTTCCATGGCGATTCCTCAGTGCCCGCAGGTTGACGGCGGCATCACCAACAACCTGATCGGCCTCGGCCAGCAACAGGGTTTCAACCTGCCAGCCGCGATCCAGCAGCAACCGGGCAACCACGAAGCCATCACCGCCGTTATTCCCCCTGCCGCACAGAATCAGCACCGGTCCCGGAGAAAGGTCGGCATACTCATGGCACAGAACATCGGCAACCGCGCGTCCGGCATTTTCCATCAGAACGACGCCCGGCACCCCGATCTCCTCGATGGTGCGCCGATCCAGTTCGCGCATCTGTTCGGCAGTCAGGACTCGCATGACTTCTCCAGTATAACAGTTGCCATGGCGTAATCACCGTCATGGCTGTAGGAGAGTACCGGCGGCAGCAACCCGCGCTCCGCCTGCAGTTCGGCCGCCGTTCCCGTCAGGACAAAGGATGGTTTTCCCAGCGCGTCACGAACCACCTCCATATCCTGCCAACTGAGCCCCTGACGCAGGCCAAGGCCATAAGCCTTAAGCAGTGCCTCCTTGGCGGCGAAGCGGGCGGCGAAGTGGCGGGCCGGAACCGCCCGGGCCAGGCAGTCATCCCGTTCCGAAGCGGTGAAAAGCCGCCCCAGGACCGCCCTGGCCGGGTCGGCAAGCAATTTTTCAAAACGGGAAATGCGAACCAGGTCGACGCCCAACCCGGCAATGGAAGATGTGAGCTGCATCAGCTGATCAACGCCAGCATCTCACGCACCGCGCGCTCCATGCCGACCAGCACCGCCCTGGAGATGATGCTGTGACCGATATTGAATTCATGAAACCCGCTCAGCGCCGCCACTTTATCGACGTTCTGGTAATTGAGACCATGTCCGGCGTTGACCCCAAGGCCAAGCTTGCGCCCGGCCCGCAGGGCGGTTTCGATCTTCTCCAGTTCCTGACGGCGAAGCTGGTCGGTACGTGCCTCGCAATAGGATCCTGTATGGATTTCGATAAAGTCGGCGCCGGCCCGATGGGCCGCCTTGACCTGTTCTATATCAGGGTCGATGAAAAGGCTGACACTGATACCGGCCTGCCGCAGAAGACCGGTCTGTTTCTTGATCAGGTTTCGATGCAGGCAAACATCCAGCCCGCCCTCGGTGGTCAATTCCTCACGTTTTTCCGGAACCAGAGTGGCACTGTCGGGAAGAATATCAAGCGCGATGCCGACCATCTCGTCCGTTGCCGCCATCTCCAGATTGAGCCGTGACTGCACTGTCTGTCGAAGCAGGCGCACGTCACGGTCCTGGATATGGCGGCGATCTTCGCGCAGATGGACGGTGATACCGTGGGCTCCGGCAAGTTCCGCCAGAGACGCGGCGATAACCGGGTCGGGTTCACTGACGCCACGGGCCTGACGCACCGTGGCAACATGATCAACATTGACGCCTAGTTTTGCCACTGGATCAAGCCTCCTCTTCCACGCCGATTTCATTTTTGACCATGACCGCGATGTCATTTGCCATTTCGGCGATCTGCCGTTTGTCAGATCCTTCCAGCATAATCCGCAGCAACGGTTCGGTACCTGAATAACGGATCAATACCCGCCCTTCCCGACCGAGCTTTTTTTCCACTGCGGCAACAGTTTTCCGTACACCGGGACATTCTGAAAGATCGCGTCTTTCGGCAACCCGGACGTTGACCAGTACCTGCGGCAGAGCGGTCATCACCCGGGCAAGTTCCGAGAGTCTGCGCCCACTGCGCTGCATGATCGCCAGCACCTGCAACGCGGAGAGCATACCGTCGCCAGTGGTATTGTGATCAAGAAAAATCATGTGCCCCGACTGCTCGCCACCGAAATTATAGCCGTTACGGCGCATCTCCTCGACCACGTAGCGGTCGCCGACGGCGGTACGGACCATCCTGCCGCCGGCCTTGCGCATCGCCAGTTCGAGGCCGAGATTGCTCATCACCGTCGCCACCAGCGTTTTATTGGCCAGGGTTCCGGAGTCCAGCATCCGAATGGCGCAGATCGCCATAATATGGTCTCCGTCGACCTCGTTACCGAATTCATCGACAAAGATAACCCGGTCGGCGTCACCATCCAGGGCAATACCGAGATCAGCCCGGTGCTCGCGCACCGCTTCGGCAATCCCTTCGGGATGAAGGCTGCCGCAACCGGCATTGATATTGGTCCCGTCCGGAGACACCCCGAGACGAACCACCTCCGCCCCAAGTTCCTCAAGCACCGCCGGTGCGACCTTGTAGGCGGCGCCATGGGCGCAATCAAGGACAATTTTAAGGCCCTTAAGGTCAAGATCACGGGGGAAGGAATTTTTCAGGAAGACGATGTAACGGCCGCCGGCATCATCGATACGGAAGGCCTTGCCGACCTCGGCGGCAATCGGTCGCAGGGCATCGATCTTTTTCGAGAAAATCAGATCTTCGATACTCAGTTCCTGCTCATCGGGAAGTTTAAATCCGTCGCCGGAAAAAAACTTGATGCCGTTATCCTGATAGGGGTTGTGAGAAGCGGAAATCACCACCCCGGCATCGGCCCGCATCGACGAGGTGATAAAGGCAATACCCGGTGTCGGCAGGGGCCCGACCAGCAACACGTCAACGCCCATGGAACAGATCCCGGCGGCAAGGGCATTCTCGATCATATAACCTGAAAGACGGGTATCCTTGCCGATGACGATTCGATGTCGCTTCACACCGTCCTTGAAAATATAGGCCACCGCCCGTCCGAGCTGCATGGCGATTTCACTGGTCATCGGGTGGATATTGGCAACGCCGCGCACACCGTCGGTGCCGAACAACTTCTTCTTCATTTTGCGTCCTGTTTTTTGCCGGCGGAGCCCTTGGCGCCGCCGGCGGATTCGGCATCACCGGCAGTTTCGGCCGGAACCTTTTCCACCAGGTTGCCCTCCGGCTCAGGAGGTCCCTTAATTGTGACCTGCACTTCAACGGCCGCCTGTCCGGTCAGCCTGGTATAGGTGCCGCGGTAAGCAATCGGCACCATCAGCGTAAAACTCTCTTTGACTCCGGCCAGATCAACCGGCTCGGTCTGGACCTGGTGGACATTTTTCAGTTCGCTCTCGGCGCCCTCGATCGTAACCTTTGACGGTTTGATACTGACCTTGACCAGTTTGTAGCCTTCGGGCGGTTCACCGCTGACGGCCACCTTAACCGGAACACTCTTCTTTTTAACCCGTTCCAGTTTGACATCGACATAGGATGGAGAGAGTCGCGTGACACGCAACGCGCTGGGGATATTAAGCCGTTCATCAAGACGTTTAAAGGAAGTGATTCCCGGTTCCAGGCCCTTCAGATCGACAGAAATACTGACATCCTGCGGGCTGAGATTCATCAGCAGGGTACGTGGCCCACTGATACGCACATCGATCAGGTTCGGCACTTCATTGGCAATCATCATCCCCTTTGGAATATTGCCGAGGTTGAGGGGGACGGAGAGGCCGATTTCCTGTCGCCGTTCTCCCATGACAAAAAACCACAGAACCAGAGCGAATATCAGTGAAATCAGTTTCAGGAACCAGTTTTGCGCCAGGCTACTCAGCATAAATCACCGTTTTTTCGGGGATTTCCGGGTCTTGCGATCCTTCGGCTCCAGCAGTTTCTTCAACACCCGTTTCAAGCCGTTAGAGTCGAGATCACGGGTAATCCGCCCCCCGATAACCACCGAAATCTTGCCGGTTTCCTCCGACACGACAATCGCCAGAGCATCGACCAGTTCGGTGAGCCCGATAGCGGCGCGATGCCGGGTTCCGAGGGCCTTGCTGACAGTGGTATCCTGGGTCAGCGGCAAAAAGCAGCCGGCACGTTTCAGGCGTCCCTCCTGCAGGATCAGGGCGCCGTCGTGAATCGGGGCCTTGGGATTGAAGATGGAAATGATAAGCTCGCAATTGACCTGGGCGTCAATCTCGACACCAACCTCAAGAAAATCGTTGAGCCCGGTTTCACGTTCGATGACGATCAGCGCGCCGATGCGTTTGCCGGCCATAATGACGCAGGCCTTGACCAGCTCCTCCATGATCGCGCTCTCTTCCCGATACGACATGTCGGCAAAAAAGGGATTCCGGCCGACGTGAATCAACGCCCGCCGGATATCATTCTGGAAGATGACAACGATGACCAGAATGATTGAAGAAAGGAAATTATCGAGCAACCAGTGCAGGGTATAGAGCCCGGAGGCCTGGGAGACGACATAGACGATCAGAACGACCGCCAGGCCGAGCAGCATCTGCACCGCACGGGTGCCTTTGATCAACAGGATGATGCGATAGATAATAAACGCCACCAGCCCGATATCGAGTGCATCGAGCAACCAGCGAAAATCATGCAGTGCGTCAATCAGACCGCCCATGGGGCTCCATCCTGTGCAGCAGAGAAATAACGGGAATCATTCGTCCCGAGCGTAACGGGACACGGGCGACCTAAAAGACAACGGGATCGCGACAAACCGCCCAGGCCATCAGCGCCGTCTGGCGTGCCGCGGCGACATCATGCACCCGGTGCAGCATGGCACCCCGGCTGACTCCCAGTGCCACCGTCGCCAGGGTTCCGGCAAGGCGCTGCTCCGGATCCTGCTGGTCGAGTATCCGACCGATAAAACTCTTGCGTGAAGTCCCCAGGAGAATCGGCACTCCAAGACACCGCAACTCGGAAAGGCGGCGCAGAAGTTCAAGATTTCCGGTCACATCTTTGCCGAAACCAATACCGGGATCAACCGCCAGCTTTGCATGGGGAACTCCGGCAGCCTCGGCCTGATCCATAGCCCGACGCAGAAAGGCAACAACTTCACCTAAGAGATCATCGTAGCCGGTTTGCTGCTGCATCCGATCCGGGCGCGCCGGGGTGTGCATCAGAAACAGCCCGGCTCCGGCAGCGGCAACCACCTGAGCCATCTCGGCATCAAAACTGAGACCGCTGATATCGTTGACGAAATGAGCACCGGCGGCAAGGCATTCGCGTGCCACTCGACTCTTGCTGGTATCAACCGAAATGATCGGCCCAAGCCGCCCGACAAGGGCCTCGACCACCGGCACAACCCGGGCCAGTTCTTCCTCTTCGCTGACAACCGCGGCACCGGGACGGGTACTTTCGCCGCCGACATCGATCAGGTCGACGCCTTCAGCCAACATTCGTTCCGCATGGCGCAGAGCCCCATCCAGACCAGTGTAACAGCCGCCGTCATAAAAGGAATCAGGGGTCAGATTGAGAATCCCCATGATTCGCGGGCGATCAAGCTGAATCCGACACTCTCTACCCTCAAGGACAGGGGCCGGAGCCTGTGCAAGGAAGGGCATCAGGACTCCGGGGGATCGGCCTCCGGCGCATTCTCCGGAACAGCCCGTCTGTCGGAATCCCTGTCCGCAGGGGTCTGTTCCGCCGGGAAAACCAGGTCCTTGAGCTCCCCGGCGTCAAGATTCTCCCGCTCCAGCAACGCCTCGGCGACCCGATTCAGTTCAGCCTTATGATCTTCCAGAATCTGCCGGGTACGCTGGTAATTGGAGGTGACGATCGCCTGGATCTCCTCATCGATCTGCCGCGCCGTGTCCTCACTGTAATTCTTTATATGGCCCATATCACGGCCGAGGAAAACCTCACCTTCCTTTTCACCGAAGGTCAGGGGTCCGAGGGTATCACTCATCCCCCATTCGCAGACCATCTTGCGGGCAATGGCCGTGGCCCGTTCCAGGTCGTTGGCGGCACCGGAGGTAACACTGTCGAAGGTCAGTTCTTCGGCCACCCGACCACCGAGCAGGGTGCAGATCTTGGTATGCAACCCGACTTTGGTTTCATTGTATTTTTCTTCTTCGGGCAGATACATGGTGACCCCCATGGCCCTCCCCCGGGGAATGATCGAAACCTTGTGTACCGGATCAGCACCCGGAATGAACTGGGCAACCAGCGCATGCCCCGCCTCGTGGTAGGCCGTCACCTTTTTCTCATCTTCAGTGATGACCATCGAACGTCGCTCCGCGCCCATCATCACCTTGTCCTTGGCGGCCTCAAGTTCCTCGGTTTCAACCCGGTTCTTGTCAGCTCGGGCGGCAAGCAGGGCCGCCTCATTGACCAGGTTGGCCAGGTCAGCCCCGGAAAAACCAGGCGTGCCGCGGGCAACGGTCTCCAGATCGACATTGTCCGCCATCTGCACCTTGCGGGCATGAACCTGCAGGATTTTCAACCGTCCCTTGATGTCAGGACGCGGCACCACCACCTGACGGTCGAAACGACCGGGACGCAAAAGCGCGGGGTCGAGAACGTCGGGACGGTTGGTGGCAGCGATCAGAATCACGCCTTCGTTGGATTCGAACCCGTCCATCTCGACCAGCAACTGGTTGAGAGTCTGCTCTCGTTCATCGTGCCCCCCCCCCAGACCGGCTCCGCGGTGCCTGCCGACGGCATCGATTTCATCAATAAAAATGATACAGGGTGCCTGTTTCTTGCCCTGTACGAACAGGTCACGCACCCTGCTGGCACCGACGCCGACAAACATCTCGACAAAATCAGAACCGGAGATGGAAAAGAAGGGAACCCCGGCTTCACCGGCTATCGCCCGGGCCAGCAACGTCTTGCCGGTTCCCGGTGCCCCGACCAGCAATACGCCCTTGGGAATACGGCCGCCAAGCCGGGAGAACTTTTTCGGGTCCCTGAGATAGGCGACGATTTCCTCAAGTTCATCCTTGGCTTCATCGATTCCGGCGACATCCTTGAAGGTCACCCGGGCCTGACCGTCGTTGAGCAGCTTGGCCCGGCTCTTGCCGAAACTCATCGCCTTGCCGCCGCCGGACTGCATCTGGCGCATGAAAAAGATCCATACCCCGATCAGCAGCAGAATCGGTCCCCAGGAAACCAGCAGGGTGAACCAGAAACTGCGATCCTCCTCGGGACGCGCCTGGATAACAACCCCCTTGGCGCGAAGATCCTTGATCAGTTCAGGATCATCCGGAATGTAGGTCTTGAAAGACTTGCCATCCTCGTAGCGACCTTCGAGATTTGGCCCCTGGATGGTGACTTCCTTGACCTGGCCGTCATTGACGGCCTCTAAAAACGCCGTGTAGCTGATCGGCTTCTGATCCTGTCCATGCTGTGTCATCATGTTGAACAGCAGGATCATGACCAGGGAAATGACCAACCACAAAGCGAGATTTTTATAAAACTGGTTCACGGTACCCCCTAGGTGGCGTAGCGACAGGAATGCGCTCTTCCTCAAGCGCTTAATGATCCGGAAAACTTAACACGAAAAAGTCGTCTTCTCAAGCAGTTTTGTCCCCTCCGCCCCCCGAACAAGCGAGCACCGCAGCACTTTTGCACCCTCTCCCGCGACCAGCCCATGGCACCGGCGAAGACCGACAACCCAGAGAATCCGGTCCCCGACCAGCAGCGCCTGACCGGCCCGCTGTTCATGACTCAACCGGGCGGCAATGAAATAATCCTTGAGCTTGCGCTGACCGGGTGCGCCGCAAGGGTAAAAACGGTCTCCAGGACGTCGGTTCCGCAACCACAGGGGAAAACGGATTTGATCCGCGGAGAATTCAACCTCATTTTCTCCCAGGGCCCTGCCCCTTTCCGCGAAAGCCAATCGCAGAAACCGGCCGTCGGGAAGTGGGTAGACTCCCGGGGCGGCAACTTCAATCTGCCACTCGCCGGGAATTTCCGGGGGCTGCCGGCGCAGCAGCACCCGGTCGTAACGACGCGCCACCCAAAGTCCGGGCAGATCGACCGCCAACTGCGGTCGGGCGGCCTCGAGCAACCTCTCGCATGCAACCAGGTGAACTTCACCGTAGTCATCCCTGCCGCCGTACCGCCGCAGCAACTGCAGCCAGATCCTGTGCCTCAGGGCGGGATGCTGTTGCGCCAGAGAGGCCAGCGGCAGCCACGCGCCGTCGGTCTCGGAGTGAACGTGACAGTCGGCCCAGTCGTCAACCATCTGCCGCCAGTAATCCTCGTCCCGCCCCGCCCGGGAGGCCAATTCGGCCAACTTCTCAGGCGCATCCGACTGAATTTCGCTTAATAGGGGCAGAACCTGATGACGCAGACGGTTGCGGGTCCGGGCCAGGTCACGGTTGCTGCGGTCCTCCCGCCACGTCAGTTGCCGGTCATGTAAAAAAGCCCGCAACTGATTGCGGGAGAAACCCAGCAGGGGGCGAAGAAAAGGGGGATCACATGGCGCCATGGCGGCCAGGCCGGTGGTGCCGCAACCACGCAAAATGCGAAACAGGACTGTTTCCGCCTGATCATCGCGGTGGTGACCAAGAGCAATACGGCTGCAATCGGTCCGTTCCGCCACCCGGCAAAGAAAACTGCGACGTACCCTCCTGGCAACGGCTTCGAGATTCCCGCCGGCGGCTGCGGCAGCGATATTCTCCCGTTCGACAAAGCATTGCAGGCCGAGGAGATCGGCCTGTGAAACGACAAATCGTGCGTCCTCACCACTCTCCGGACGCAGGCCATGATCCAGGTGGGCCACAACGAGATGAAGATCCAGGGCCGGGGCCGCCAGAACAAGCAGTTGCAACAGCGCCATCGAATCGGCGCCACCGGAGCAGGCCACAACCAGCCGGGTTCCGGCGGCAAGACGACATGGCCCCTGCAGGGCGGCAAGGAATTGCTGAAACACGGCAGCCTCGAAACGACGGCAGCCCCCTCCGAAACCGAAGGGGGCTGCTGTCATGGTTGGTGGCGGTGCAGAGATTCGAACTCCGGACACTGCGGATATGAGCCGCATGCTCTAACCAACTGAGCTACACCGCCGTAAACTATGGTCAGCCTTCCATCCCGAAAGGCATTGATTCTGGTTGCGGGGGAGGGATTTGAACCCCCGACCTTCGGGTTATGAGCCCGACGAGCTACCAAACTGCTCCACCCCGCGTCAGAGCTTGGGAATTTACTCGCCCGAAGTGGCAAAGTCAAGATTTTTTTTCGCTCCATCCGCGCCACACACCACGGCTCAGCGTTTGCGCACCAGCGGTGAAAATTTTTCTTCCTTGCGCAATCGTCCGGCGGCCTTATCAGCAAGCCCGCGCTCACTGTACGGTCCGGCGTAAACCCGGTGCCAGATCCCCTTGCTGCCGAGATCGGTCCGTTTGACGAAGGTCACATAGCCCTTGCCGGCCAACCGGTTGCGCAACGCGGTCGCCTGTTCCGCCTTCTGGAAGGAGGCGATCTGCACCACGTAACCAGGCCCCGAAACGGGTGCGGCGGAAGGCATCGTGCGCGGCGCGGGCGCAACCGGTTTCGGCACCACCGCCGGGCGGGCCTGACGAACCGGCCTGGTGGCAGCAGCCCCCTTTTCCGGGAGTGACGACGGCGCGGGTGTTGTCACCGGCGGCAGGTTGATACCACTGCCGAGCGGTTGCTCGCCGCGCGGCAGGGTGTCGTAAAAGGTCAGCTTGTCGGTCGCGCCTTCATCGGCAGCGGCCGGAGCCTGAGTTCCGGAGGACGCATCGGTCGTTGCCGCCGGGGGGGATTGTCCCGCCGCGGGAGTGGACGCCACCCCCGCTGAATTGGCTTTCGGCAGGGACAAGGGCTGATCCATCCGGACAACCGGCGACGGCTCGCGACCGCCACTGCGGCCGACCATGACCCCAAGTGAAAAACTCGCCAGAGACACCACCAGCACCAGCAGCACCAGGATCACCGCCTGTTTACGTTCCATGCGTCGCTGCGTGCGCGAAACAACTCTCTGAGCTTGAGCCATGTTGCCGCCTCCCCTCCCCTACATCCGTTCCGGCGCGCTGACACCCAGCAGCCGCAGGGCGTTTTCGAGGACCTGGCGAACACCGTTGAACAGATAGAGTCTGGCCCGACCGGTTTCGACATCTTCACCCAACACCCGGCAACGATTGTAATAACTGTGAAACATGGCGGCGAGATCCTGCAGATAATAAATAACCCGGTGCGGCTCCAGATTGCGGGCCGCCGTCGCCAATGTTTCGGGATACTGGTACAGCATCTTGGCCAGCGCCAGTTCTTCGGCCCCGGTCAGTCGATCGACATCGGCTTCTCCGACCCCCGGCACCTGCAATCCCTGCTCGGCCGCGTTGCGGTTGATGCTGCAGATCCGGGCATGAGCATACTGGACATAGTAGACCGGGTTGTCATTGCTCTGCTGTTTGGCCAGCTCAAGATCGAAATCGAGTTGGCTGTCGGCTCGCCGCATGAGGAAGAAGAAACGGCAGGCATCCCGGCCGACCTCGTCAACCACCTCACGCAGAGTGACAAACTGGCCGGAACGTTTCCCCATGGACACCGGTTCTCCGCCCCGAAGCAGGTTGACCATCTGAATCATCAACACCTGCAGAGCCTCCGGTTCACGCCCGAGACCGGCCAGCATCGCCTTCATACGCGGAACATAGCCATGGTGATCCGCCCCCCAGACATCGATCACCCGCGAAAAACCACGATCGAATTTTTCCATGTGGTAGGCGACATCCGAGGCAAAATAGGTCGGGCTGCCGTCGGAACGGATCAGCACCCGGTCCTTGTCATCACCGTAGTCGGTGGTCCGCAGCCAGAGGGCGCCATCCTTTTCGAAGGTCAGTCCGAGTTTTTTCAGTTTGCCCAGTTCTTCGGCCACCAGGTCACGCTCGTAGAGGGACGACTCACTGTACCAGTTGTCGAAACGGATGCCGAAACAGGCCAGATCTTCCTCAATTTTACCCAGCAACAGCTTGACGCCATAGGAGCTGCAGATCGGCACCGCCTCGGCTTCCGGCGCATCCACCAGGGCCGGCTGTTCCGCGGCCAGCGAGGCCGCAACTTCACGAATATACTCCCCCTGGTAGCCATCTTCGGGGAAATCAACGGGACAGCCGGCCTGCTCGCGCAACCGCAGCCAGATCGAACGGCCGAGCAGAGTGACCTGGTTGCCGGCGTCGTTGATATAGTATTCGCGCTGCACCTGATGCCCGGCCGCCTCCAGCAGTGAGGCCACGGCATCGCCGACCACCGCGCCGCGGCCATGGCCGATATGCAGTGGCCCGGTGGGATTGGCGCTGACGAATTCGACCTGGATCCTCTCACCACCGGCCTCAGGCGCCAATCCATAGGATCGTCCCCGGCTCAGGACCTGGTCGAGGACCGCGTACCAGCAGCCGCGTTTGAGATGAAAGTTGATGAAACCGGGGCCGGCGATCTCGACCCGTTCCCAGGGACCGTCAACCCGGCCGAGAGCCGCAATCAGGATTTCGGCGATCTTGCGCGGGGCCTTGCGCTCGGCGCGAGCCATGGTCATGGCCACATTGCTGGCGAAATCGCCATGGTCCGGGTTGCCGGGAACCTCGATGGTCCAGCCGGACGGCAACTGGGCGGAATCGAGGGTTCCCTCGGCAAAGCAGGATTCAAGAGCGGTGACAATATGCTTTTCTAGTTGTTTTTTCATTTTTTCCCGGAAAGTTCTGAAGAATCTTCATCGGCATCCTGTGCCGACGACCTGCGCAAGGTGAGATCTTCGCTGAAATCAGGACAATGCAGGCTGACGTCACTGCCCCTATTGAATCGTTTCAGGCAATTCGCCCGCCAGGCACAGACCAGGCAGGTTTTCTGGTTCGGACGGCTCATGGGGCCTCCTTGTTCAAGACCTGAATCAGCGACGAACTGACCCGGTTGAAACGGCAGGACATGTTAGCGCTCCGTCGAGCGGGGTGTCAAGGCAGCCGACCCGTCCCCTGACGATCATTTTTCCGCTGCAGTCCCCGTCTTTCCGGTTGGCGGAAACTGATAGACCAGCTCATCCGGACGAACCATCCCGAGTTTTCGCCTTGCCAGGTCCTCGATTGTGCGCCGATCATTTTTCAACGCTTCGATTTCCCGCCGCAGATGGCGGTTCTCATCACGCAACTGCCCCACCTTGATCCGCAGTTCCTGGCGCTGCTGGTACCCCTTCCACAGACGCAGCACGCCGTTGTCACCCAACAGGGCGAAACCGGCCAGCAGCAGTAGCGGAAGCAACCACCAAAGGGGAAAGCGGAAACGCCGGCGAAATGAAAACGGTTCAGTCATGACTGTCACGGCTGCGTTGCGAGCGGTTCCCTGCGCGACCCGCTACGCCCCAGCCCGCTCAAGGAAAAGGAGAAGAGATACTCGGTATCATCACGGCGGTCACGATAGGTAAAATAAAGACTCCAGCATTGGGAACGATATTCCAGATCAACAACCTTTTCCAGGCTCCCGCCGCCGCCGGAAAAATTGTAGCGTTGCTGATAATTGACATAGAGCGGTTTCAAAACAGAGAGATCAATTTCAGCACGGGCGTAATCAACCGTCCCTTCGCGATAACGATAACCGATCTGCAGTCCATTGCCACGGCCGTCACGATAACGACCATCGACATTGAAGGTGGTGAAGCCACGTGTATCCCGATTGGGATCGAACCGCGCGTCGATATCAAGCAGGCTTTTGCGGGTCGGCCGCAGAATCAGTTCGCTGCGCAGAGACGAAAAGGGCCGCCGCTCATCAACCGGGTTGAGCAGCTCCCGCCGTGACTCTCCGATATCGTACTCCTGTGTGAGACGCAGATAAAGGAATTCATGGTAAACGGGGTCGGCGCCGGGCGATTCAATCCGGGCAACCAGCCGATTGGTGAGACCGTAGCTGAGACGGTTGACCGCTTCGATCCGGTCGAGAGAATCGAACTCCGGCAGATGTGACTGATCCTCGTCAGGAACGAAAGTATAAGCCAGATCGGTTTCAATGCTGTGTCGAATCCGGGTCACCAGTTTTCCCGACAACGGAAAAACCCGGTAAAGGGTGGTCGAAATGCGGGTTTTGAAATCATAGATGCCGCTGTCTTCGTACCCCGGCCCTTCTTTGGACGTCCAGTAATGGCTGCGGGTATAGCCTATTTCCGGCTGGATCTCGATGATGTCCCCCGGCTGCCAGACCACCGACAGCGCCGGCCGCCCCTGCAACCGTTCCCCCTTGAGGCCTCTCCGCCGCCAGAAGTAGGTACTTGCCCCGGCAAATTCCGCGTAGACGGGCAAGGAACCAAGCCGCTGCTGCATGGCTTCGAAACGAACCTCGGGGAGTCGCTGCAGGGTCTGGTCGTTATTTTTCTGCAGGTCCTTGGTGTACTTGACCTGGGTCGTCAGATTGAACTTGTTCCAGTTGCGGTTGACACTGATTGTCGTATCAACCTTGTCCTTGTTGTACTCCCCGGAGACCTTGCCGAAATCTTCGAAATAGTCACGACTGCTGACATACTCGGCATCGGCTTTCAACCGCCACTGATACGGCAGCATGCCGTCGTGATTCCATTTGCCGGCATAGCGGCTGTCAGCCCCCTTGACCCCGTTGATATGGTAGAGGTCGAGATCACCGACATTGCCGCCACTGAACACGTAACGATATTCCGCCCCTTTGCCGAGGCCGAGATCGGAGAGCCAGTCAAGGTAAAAAGTGGCATCCTGGTTACGGGCGATGGCCCAGTAGAAGGGGATCGAAATCTGGGTGCCCCGTTTCTGCGAATAACCCCCACTCGGTATCAGGAACCCGCTTTCACGTTTCTGTTTGACCGGGTAAATCAGGTAGGGCGTGTAGAGGATCGGGATATCGCGCAGATAGAAAACCGCATCGTGCCCCTTGGCGTAACCATCGACAGTTACCTCCAGGTCGCGGGCCGAGAAATGCCAGTCGGGGTTGTCACCGTCACAGGTGGTAAAACTTCCGCGGGTGAGAAGGTAGGTTTTCTGGTCGATCTTCTCAATCTCCTCACCGGCAACATGAAAGTTCTGCTCCCGGATCAGTAATTTCCCCTTTTCCAGGCGACCTCGGCCGGAACGAAGGTTGAGTCGTAGTGACTCGCCCTGGACCTCTCCTTCCGGGCTGCTGATGCTCACCTTGCCGCTGGCCGTGACCTCCGTCGTCTGCGGATTGACCCTGACCGACTCGGAACGCAGCGTTATCGGACCGGACGTGATACGTACCGCGCCGTCCGCCTGGTAGGTTCCGCTCTGCTGGTCAAACTCCAGCCGGTCGGCCTCGATGTCGATGGGCTGGTTTTTCAACTGATCAAGGGCGCCGACAGCCGACACAGTCTCCTCCGATTGAGGATCGGCGGCCGCCACGGGACGACCGGGCAACAGCGACAGCAAAAAAAGCAGCAGCAGAACCGAACGCATCGATACCCTCAACAATCCGAAGAAACAGTCAATACATAGTTATCGGCGCGACACAGTTCTGTCCGCGCCTCGGCGACCAGGAACAGGGAGCCGGCCACCAGCACCCCCTTCTCACTGCCGGGGCTTTCAAGGGCCGCCCGCAACGCCTCGGCAACCGAAGCAAAAACATCCGCGGGCAGACCGGAGGCCCGGAGGTGTTCGACGATCTCCCGGGGCGCAACGCTCGGCTGGCCGGCCAGGGGAGCGATGCAGCAGGAGCGGCAGAAGGGGGCCAGCAGCGAGAGGATTTCGCCGCAGTCCTTGTCCGCCTTGAATGCCGTAACCAGAACCAGTTCGTCCAGTCCCTCGGCAGCGAGATAGTCGGCCAGGCTGCGGGCACCGGCAGGGTTGTGGGCACCATCGAGCAGAACCGGCCCCCGTCCCCGCCAGAGTTCAATCCGACCGGGCCAGGTCAGTCTCTTCAGGGCGGCGGAAAAGAGGCGAGGGTCAAGAGCACAGCCCATTTCAGTCAGTTGTTCAGCAGCCGCCAGGGCGAGTCCGAGGTTGTCACACTGGTGGGCGCCGGGCAGGGCCTGCGGCAAGTCAGTCAGCCGCCAGTTGCGACCGGAGAAATGGATGCTTCGCGGGGAACAGGACGCGACCCGCCAATCCACCCCGGCAATGCGCAATGGGGCGGCAAGACGCACGGCGCGCTGCAGGACAACCCGCATCGCCTCGGGAGTCTGCCGGGCACTGAGGACCGGCACTGACGGTTTCATGATTCCCGCCTTTTCCATAGCAATCGCCGTCAATCCTTCCCCCAGGTAGGCCTGGTGATCAAGGGCGATCGGTGTCAGCAGACAAAGCTGCGGATGCACCGCATTGGTGGCGTCAAGCCGCCCGCCGAGACCGGTTTCGAGGACCACCCAGTCGACCCGGCAACGCTGAAAATAGAGCAGCGCCAGCACCGTCGTAAACTCGAAGAAGGTGACCGGAATGCCGACCGCGACTGACTTCAACTCCGCCGTCAGTGCCGCGACTTCGGACTCCGGGATCGGCGTCCCCGCGATCTGGATGCGTTCGGTAAAGGAATGCAGATGGGGCGAGGTATACAGCCCGACCCTCAGGCCGCTGCTGCCGAGCAGGGCGGCAAGGGCACAGGCGGTCGAACCCTTGCCGTTGGTTCCGGCGAGGTGCACGATTGACAGCGAATGCTGCGGATTCCCCACCCGCCTCAGCAGTTCCTTAACATTGTCAAGCCCGAGCTTGATGCCGAACTGCTGCAGGCCGTAGAGGTAATCCAGGCTGCGGCGGTAATCCACCGCTCAGCTCTTGGTGAAGATCCGCAGGATCTGCGCCAGGCGTGCCTTCATTTCCTGGCGCTGGACAATCATGTCGACCATGCCGTGTTCAAGTAGAAATTCGGAGCGTTGAAACCCGTCCGGAAGCTGTTGGCGGATGGTCTGTTCAATGACCCGCGGACCGGCAAAACCGATCAGCGCCTTCGGTTCAGCCATATTGATGTCGCCGAGCATGGCAAAGCTCGCCGTCACGCCACCGGTGGTCGGATCGGTAAGAACTGAAATAAATGGAACACCTTCGGCCTTGAGCTTGGCCAGCACGGCGCTGGTCTTGGCCATCTGCATCAGGGAGAGAATGCTCTCCTGCATCCGCGCGCCACCGGACGAAGAAAAGATAATGACCGGGCACTTCAACTCCAGCCCCTTCTCCATGATCCGGGTGATTTTCTCGCCCACCACCGAACCCATGCTGCCGCCCATGAAGCTGAAATCAAAGACTCCGACGGCGACCGGCAGACCCTCGATGGCGCCCGTTCCACAGACAATGGCATCCCCCCCCCCGGCCTTGGCCAGGGCGGCCTTGATGCGTTCCTTGTATTTCTTCGAGTCCTTGAAACCGAGAAAATCAACCGACTGCATGCCAGCATCGACCTCCTCGAAGGAACCGCCGTCAAGCACCAGGTCGATCCGCGCCCGCGCGGAAATGCGGAAATGGTAATCGCATTTCGGGCAGACGTTCAGATTGCGCTCGATCTCCTTGGTATAGATGATCTCATCGCAGTTTTTACACTTGGTCCAGACACCTTCGGGCATCTGAACCTTTTTCGCCTCAACCGCCCCGGTCAGGGGCTTTTTCTTTCTCTTGAACCAGGCCATGGTTACCTCGCAGCACGCACAGAACCGGCGAAATAGAAGGCTTCGCCCCCCTTGAGAACTTCCAGTTGAAGGTCTCCCAAGGCGGCCAGTTCGGCTTCAACTTCAGCCAGAAACTGGGGTTTTACATGGAAAATTTTGACGGGAACATCCGGACGGCCAAACTTGGCAAGTTCACTCCTGAGCATCGCCGGAGTCAGGTGACCGCTGGCAATCGCAAGCTCACGAAGCCGGTCCGGAAATGAGGTTTCGATAAACGCCAGCAACAGATCACGACACCCTCTGCCGAGCTGCCAGATGGCTTCGGTCGTCGTGGTATCCCCGGAGAAGAGAACCGAACCGGCATCACCATGGAGCAGATAGCCGGCGGTGAAGACCGGGTGGCTGGTTCGAGCCCACTCGACCCGATAACCGGCGATTTCAGTTCCACCCGCCTCATTGAGAGGACAGAACTGCAGGGCCGGCGCGGCGGCCTGCGGCAGGCGCGAAAAGTCGGGCCAGACCTCACCATTGAAGAGATTGCGGCGCAGGCTTTCCAGCACGACAGCAGGGCCCCAAACCCGCAACGGGGTTTCGCGCAGGGTCAGGACATTGTCAACCAGAAAAGCAAGGTCGACCATATGATCGAGATGGCCGTGAGTCAGCAGCACATCGTCAATGGCAGCCTGTTCTTCCAGGGGAAGAATGGCGGTCACGGTTCCGGCGTCGAGCAACAGCCGCCCGTCAAGCAGCAGGCTGCTGGTATTGAAGCCGGGCAGGCGCGATCCGAAACTGCCTAAGACACGTATCTCCATGAATTCCCCGTGGACCGCCCCGAGCTTCAGGTGGCCCGGTCAACTCCCTGGCGCAGGGCGGCGATGAATTCCGCGACCCGCTCCGGCAGTTCGGGTGATTTGCCATATTCGGCAATAATTTTGACCAACGCGCTGCCGACCACCACCGCATCGGCAAAAGCAGCCACCGCTTCCGCGTCGCTCGGCGAGGTGATACCGAAACCGACCGCAACCGGAACCCTGCTTTCGCGGCGCAACGCGGCGACGTCTGCGGCAATCGCCTGAGGATCGACATGCTGAGTACCGGTGACGCCGGTCATCGAAACATAATAGAGATAACCTTCGCCGGCGGCAGCCAGTTGCCGACGACGTTCCGGGGGGCTGGTCGGGGCCAGCAGCGTTATCAGGTTGATCTGCCTGCGGCGCAGAGCTCCATGGATTTCTCCCGCCTCTTCCGGCGGCAGGTCGACCAGCAACAGGCCATCCACCCCGGCGGCGGCGGCATCCGCGGCAAAGGCGTCGATGCCATAACGCAGCACCGGGTTGTAATACCCCATCAGCACAATCGGCGTGTTGGTGTGTTGCCGCACCCGACTCACCAGCTGCAGAATCGCCCCAAGAGTCACGCCACCGGCCAGGGCCCTCTCTGAAGCGGCCTGAATCGTCGGTCCGTCCGCCATCGGATCGGAAAACGGAATCCCCAGCTCAATGACATCGGCCCCATTCTCAACCAGAGAGTGCAACAACGTCTCGGTGGTCGCCATATCAGGATCGCCGGCGGTCACAAAGGGTACCAGTGCCTTGCGGCCCTGTTTTTTCAGTTTAGCAAATGTTTCGGCAATCCGTCCCATGCTTTACCCGTTTTCCATTCAAATTCTGCCAGTCTAATCGAACGACGATGCCTTTTCAACCGTTATCCCGCCAGGCGTCGCACCGTCTGCAGCAGGTCCTGAAACATGGCAACCGTCAGACGACCGGTCTGAATATTATAGCGGCTGGTGTGATAGCTGCCGACCAGGCTCGGCGCTCCTGCAAAGGGATAAACAACACCATGCCCGAAGGGATAATCACCGAGACGTTCGACAAACCCCCACGCCTTATAGGCCTGCAGCAGGGAACGGAAAGCATCTCCTCCAAGGGCGACCACCACCCGCAACCGCGGCAGGGCGGCAAGCTCATTCAGCAGAAAACCGCGACAGGCATGAAATTCATCGGCCCGCGGTTTATTTCCCGGCGGCAGGCACTTGACGGCATTGGTCAGATAGAGATCATGCAACCGCAGGCCGTCATTCGCCGCCACCGCCTGGGGCTGATTGCTGAACCCCGCCTGGTGCAGCAACGGGTACATGAAGTCACCGGCACCGTCCCCGGTGAAGGGGCGTCCGGTCCGATTGGCCCCGTGCGCCCCGGGCGCCAGTCCGACCAGGCAGACACGTGCCCGGCGGTCACCGAATCCGGGCACCGGCCGGTTCCAGTAATCACTTCGACTGAGACCTTGGCGGGGTGGGAGATCACCGAGCAACTGCACCAGGCGCGGGCAACACCGGCAGCTCAACAGACCGGGGAGTTCAGCACCGAGCATCATCATCTCCTGGCAACCCGATCCAGTGGAACAGTGCCGGATCTGGTGGGCGGACAATGGTCATTGTCCGTCAGGATCCGCTCTTCGAACCGCGCGGTTTCTGCCGGGGGTGTCGTCTGGACCGACGCCGCTTTTCACCTTCGGTCGGTCGTCCCTTCTGCGGCGGCTTCTTGCGCGGCGCCGGCCGCTTGTAATTCCAGACCAGCTGATCATCCTCGGGAAAGGTGCTGGGAATCTTCTGTCCCAGGTATTCCTCGATGTCGGCCAGGTAAAAAACCAGCTCTTCATCAGCCAGGGTGATCGCCTTCCCCATCGCTCCGGCACGCGCGGTCCGACCGATGCGATGAACATAATCCTCCGGATCCTGCGGCAGATCGTAATTGACAACGTGACTGACATCCTCGACGTGGATGCCGCGGGACGCGACATCGGTCGCAACCAGGAAATTCAACCGTCCGGCCTTGAAATCGTCAAGGATACGCATCCGTTTGCGCTGCACGATGTCACCGGAAATAACCGCCGCCCTGCAGTCGTTGGCCTTGAGCTTGTCGGCCAGATGTTCCGCCTCGCGCTTGGTATTGACAAACAACAGGGTGCGCTGGGGCTGTTCCTGCCGGATCAGCCCCAGCAGCAGGGGGAATTTCTCCCGGCGGGTCACATGATAGAGAATCTGCTCAACCCGGTCGACGGTCATCTTCTCCGGCTCGATGCGAACCTTTTCGGCAATATCCATGAACTCGTAGGCCAGCTCCATCACCCGCTGGCTGAGGGTCGCCGAAAAGAGCATGGTCTGGCGTTTTTCATAGGACGGCAGCTTGCGCAACAGAAAACGCAGGTCACGGATGAAGCCCATGTCAAACATCCGGTCGGCCTCGTCGATGATCACCGCCTCGATCCGGTCGAGGGCGAAGACCTTCTGTTTGTAGTAATCGATCAAACGCCCCGGTGTCGCCACAATCACGTCGACGCCGTTGCGCAGCGCCTGTCGCTGTTTTTCATAATCGACACCGCCGAAAATCGGTTGCACCTTGAATGGACAACCGCTGCCGAGTCCTTCGGCATCGGCGCAGATCTGCACCACCAGCTCCCGGGTCGGGGCGATGATCAGGGCGCGCGGGTTGGCGGTGGTCCGTCCCCCGCTGCGCAGCAGACGGGTAAAGAGCGAGATCAGGAAGGCGGCGGTCTTGCCGGTTCCGGTCTGGGCCTGGGCTGCGACATCCTTGCCGGCCAGCGCCAGCGGGATGGACTGTTCCTGCACCGGGGTCAGTTCGCTGAAACCGACAGCGTTGATCCCCTGCAGCACTTCGGCCGGCAGGTCGAGTTCGGTAAATTTCATAAGCTCCTGGTTCCGGATGTTGCGGATCACCGCGACTGCGGGATCTGGCATCCTGTTGATGAACGTACCCGCCATAAATGGCGAGGTCTGCGAAATCCGGCCGATAAACAATCAGTCCCGGATGAAAACCTTAGCTGGGTGCTGAAAAAATCGTTCCCCGGGCTGAGCAAAAATATCCAGATGTAAGGCGTCCGCACACCCGCGGAATAAGGCGTACCGGAAGGTACGTCGTTGACGCGGGGGAAGGACAACGCAGCAGACGGACGTTTTTCATCAGCCTGGCACCTGAATTCACTGATTCAGGTGCCAGTCAAATCTCGACGCCGATGGCATCGGCGACGGTATGTATATCCTTGTCGCCGCGACCGGAGAGGCAGACCACCAGCACCTGATCCCTGCCAAGCTGCGGGGCCAGCTTGATCACCTGGGCGATGGCGTGGGCGCTCTCCAGCGCCGGAATGATCCCCTCAAGCCGGGTCAGGGTCTGAAACGCCGCCAACGCTTCGTCATCCCGAATCGAGACATATTCGGCCCGGCCGATATCATGCAGGTGGGCATGCTCGGGGCCGACGCCCGGATAATCGAGACCGGCGGAAATAGAGTGGGCATGCTCGATCTGCCCATGTTCGTCCTGCAGCAGGTAGGTCTTGTTGCCGTGCAGAACTCCGACCTCGCCGGCACCGATGGACGCGGCGTGCCTGCCGCTGTCGATACCGAGTCCAGCCGCCTCGACCCCGATCAGGCGCACCTTTTCATCCGCAATAAAGGGATAGAACATACCCATGGCGTTGGAGCCGCCACCGATACAGGCCACCGCCCCGTCGGGCAGCCGCCCCTCAATCTCAAGAATCTGGCGGCGGGTCTCACGGCCGATCACCGCCTGGAAATCGCGCACCATCTCCGGGTAGGGATGCGGCCCGGCCACGGTGCCGATGACATAGAAGGTATCACGCACGTGGGTGACCCAGTGGCGCAGGGCGTCATTCATCGCGTCCTTGAGGGTGGCGGTACCGCTGGTCACCCCGTGAACCTCGGCGCCGAGCAGTTTCATGCGAAACACATTCAGTGCCTGGCGGCGGATATCCTCGGTTCCCATGAAAACCTGGCATTCGAGCCCGAACAGGGCAGCGACCGTAGCGGTGGCGACCCCGTGCTGGCCGGCGCCGGTTTCGGCGATCACCTTCTGTTTGCCCATCCGCCGTGCCAGCAGAGCCTGGCCGACGGTATTGTTGACCTTGTGGGCCCCGGTATGGTTAAGGTCTTCACGCTTCAGGTAGATTTTCGCCCCGCCGAGATGCTCCGTCAAGCGCCGGGCGAAATAAAGCGGGCTGGGACGGCCGACATAATGGCGCAGGTAATAGTCGAGTTCGCGCTGAAAGGAGGAGTCCGCCTGCGCTTTGCGATAGGCCTCCTCCAGTTCCTGAATCGCCGGCATCAGGGTTTCGGCAACGTAGCGACCGCCGAAAATACCGAAGTGCCCCTGGTTGTCTGGATAATTGTAGCTCACTCTCACATCTCCCGCCGGGGAGGCGAATTCATCCCCCGGCTCTCTCTCCGGACAGCTCTGATAAAGGCTGCAACCCTGGCCGGATCCTTGATTCCCGGCGCCGACTCGACTCCGCTGGAAACGTCAACGGCATAGGGTCCGACACAACGCACGGCGTCAGCAACATTGTCCGGTGTCAACCCACCGGCCAGGATCAGCGGACGGCGACTCGCCAACTCCGCCGCCAGCTGCCAGTTGAAACTGCGTCCGCTGCCCCCATAGCACTCCGGATCCCAGGCATCGAGCAGCAGCGCCGAAACCTGATAGGAACCCGCCTGTTCAAGGGTTGCCGCGTTCCGCACCCGCAATGCCTTGATCACCTTCACCCCGTCCATACGGCAGGCTTCCGGCGGCTCGTCACCATGGAACTGAACGGCATCCAGTCCGCAGGCCGCCACCGTTTCGCGAATCGTCTGCGGGTCGGCATTGACAAACAGGCCGACCAGAGTGATGAAGGGCGGCAGCCCGGCAACAATCCTCTGCGCCTGCTCGATGCTGACACAACGCGGGCTGCCCTCGAAGAAGACCAGCCCGAGCGCATCGGCACCACAGGCGACAGCATGCTCGCCATCCTCGCGACGGGTGATACCGCAGATTTTGACCCGAACCGTCACCGGCGCTCCTAACCGATCTTCGGCAGCGCCGCGAGCGATTCCCTGATCGCCTCGGCCGGATAGGAGTAATCCTCCAGTGCGCCGGAGAAGTAGGCGTCGTAGGCGGCCATGTCAACATGGCCATGACCGGAGAGGTTGAACAGGATGGTCCGTTCCTTACCCTCCTCTTTCGCCTTGAGGGCCTCGACGACAGCGGCCCGGATGGCGTGGGATGACTCCGGCGCCGGGATGATGCCCTCGGCGCGGGTGAACTGCACCGCGGCCTCGAAACAACCGGTCTGGCCGAACGCCTGTGCCTCGATCACACCGGCGTCCAGCAGTTGCGACACCAGCGGAGCGGCACCATGGTAGCGCAGCCCGCCGGCATGAATACCCGGCGGCATGAAATCGTGGCCGAGGGTGTACATCCGGGAAATCGGTGCCATCTTGGCGGTGTCACCGTAATCGAATTCGTAGACCCCCTTGGTCAGGGTCGGGCAGGACTGGGGCTCGGCCGCCAGTAGACGAACCTCCTTGCCGGCCGCCTTGTCGGCCACAAACGGGAAGGCAAGCCCGGCGAAATTGGAACCGCCGCCATGGCAGCCGATGACAACATCGGGATAGTCGCCGACCAGGGCCAGCTGCTCCTTGGCTTCCAGGCCGATCACCGACTGATGCAGACAGACATGGTTGAGGACGCTGCCGAGAGCATAGCGGGTGTTCTCGTGGGTCACCGCATCCTCCACCGCCTCGCTGATGGCGATTCCCAGCGAACCGTTGCTGTCGGGATGCTGTTCGAGAATCGCCCGGCCGGCATCGGTCTGGTCCGAGGGCGAGGGAATGACATTGGCTCCCCAGAGCTGCATCATGCTCTTGCGGTAGGGTTTCTGGTTGAAGGAGACCTTGACCATGTAGACGGTGCATTCCAGGCCGAACATCTGGCAGGCCAGGGCGATCGACGACCCCCACTGCCCGGCGCCGGTCTCGCTGGCAATCCTTTTGGTCCCGGCCAGCTTGTTGTAATAGGCCTGGGGAACGGCGGTATTCGGCTTGTGGCTGCCGGCCGGGGAAACCCCTTCGTACTTGTAGTAAATCTTCGCCGGGGTGCCGAGGACCTTTTCCAGACGACGGGCGCGGAACAGCGGCGAAGGACGCCAGAGGCGGTAGATATCCAGAACCTGTTCGGGAATCTTGATCCAGCGCTCGCTGGAAACTTCCTGTTCAATCAGTCCCATGGGAAACAGCGGCAGCAGATCGTCCGGGGTCACCGGCTGCAGGGTGCCGGGATGGATCACCGGTGCCATCGGGCCCGGCAGATCGGGGATGACATTGTACCAGCTGGTCGGAATACGGTCTTCCGGAAGAAGAATCTTGATTACCTCAGACATGACTACCTCCCTGGAGTTCGGCCAGCTTGGCCGGAATATCAGTTTCACGCATCAGGCTCTCACCAATCAGAAACGCGCGCGCCCCGGCCCGCTGCAGGCGCTCGATATCCGCCCGCGTGTGCAGTCCGCTCTCGGCAACCGGCAACGCCTCCGGCGGCAGCAGCGGCAACAGCCGCTCAGTGGTCGCCAGGTCCGTGGCAAAGGTTTTCAGGTTGCGGTTGTTGATGCCGAACAGCGGCGCGGCGACCTGGAAACTTTTTTCGATTTCAGCCGCGTCGTGCACTTCAAGCAGCACATCGAGACCGAGTTCGGCCGCCTCGGCGGCAAAATCCTCCAGCTGGGCCGACTCGAGGGCGGCGGCAATCAGCAGTACGGCATCGGCGCCGGCCGCCCGCGCCTCAAAAAGCTGATAGCGGTCGATCATAAAATCCTTGCGCAGCAACGGCAGCGAAACCTGATCCCGGACCCGTTGCAGGTAAGCGAGATCACCGTAGAAGAACTCCCGGTCGGTCAACACCGACAGGCAGGTCGCACCACCGTCCCGGTAGTCACCGGCGATCCGGACGGGATCGAAATCGGCCCGGATAATTCCCCGCGAGGGAGACCCCTTCTTCACCTCGGCGATAATGGCGGTGCCTGTTTCACTGCGGGACGAAAGAGCGGCGGCAAAGCCGCGCGTCGGCTCGAGATCACGACAGCGGGCCCGATACTCGGAGAGCGGCATCCGGGCAACCGCATCGGCGACCTCCTGCTGTTTATGACACAGAATTTTGTCCAGAATCGACATCCGTTGCAACTCACTCAGGCAGATCAGACCCGGTTGGTCAGTTCGACCAGGGCATTCAGACAGGCAAGAGCCCGTCCCTCGTCGATGGCGGTCGCGGCCCGGGACAGCCCCGTAAGCGGGTTCTCGGCAGCGCCTGCGGCCACCAGGGCATAAGCGGCATTGAGCAGCACCACATCCCGTTTCGGGCCTGTTTCACCGGCAAGAACAGCGCGGACAATGGCCGCGTTACATGCGGCATCGCCACCCTGCAGGTCACTCAACGAACAGGTTTCCAGGCCGAAATTGCGTGGATCGATGAGTCCCATGTCCACCTTGCCATCGGCAATCGCGGCCACCCGGGTCGGCCCGGTCAGAGTGATCTCATCCATACCGTCACTGCCATGGACAACGAACCCGCGTCGACAGCCCAGTCCGCAAAGGACTTCCGCCAACGACGCGACCAGGTCTTCGCGAAAAACCCCGAGGACCTGGCAATCAGCACCCGCCGGATTGGTCAAGGGCCCGAGAATATTGAAAATAGTCCGGATGCCGATCTCGCGGCGTGGACCGATAGCATGTTTCATCGCTCCGTGCAGAGCCGGGGCAAAGAGGAAACCGACACCGATCTGCTCGATGGCGGCGGCAACCTGATCCGGGGTCACATCAAGATTGACGCCGAGAGCCTCAAGCACGTCGGCACTGCCGCAGGCCGATGAGATGCTGCGGTTACCGTGTTTGGCGACCTTGACGCCACAGGCGGCGACAACAAAGGCGACCGTGGTCGAAATGTTGAAGCTGCGCGTACCGCTGCCGCCGGTGCCGCAGGTATCGAGAATCGACTCACGGTCAAGATTGATCTCGTCGCGATCGATATCCAGGGTCCGGCCGACCCGGATCGGGGTGGCGTGGTCCCGCATCACCCGCGCGGCACCGCGGATTTCTTCGACTGTCTCGCCCTTGATGCGCAGGGCGGTGATCAGCGCGCCGATCTGGGCCGGAGTCGCCTCCCCGCCCATGACCTGGTTCATCACCTCGATCATTTCCGCTTCACTCAGGTTCTGTCCTTCGACCAGTTTGGCGATAGCCTGTTTAATCATGCCGCCCCCCTTTCCGAAGCCAGGGCTCCGGGGGTGAAGTTGAGGAAGTTGCGCAACAGCTGTTTGCCGGCGCTGGTCAGAATCGATTCCGGATGGAACTGGACACCCCAGACCGGAAGCTGTCGATGTCGCAGCCCCATGATGGTACCGTCCGCGGTCCAGGCGGTGACCTCAAGGCAATCGGGCAGGCTTTCCCGCTCGACAATCAGCGAATGATAGCGCGTAGCGACAAAAGGGTTGTCGAGACCGGCAAACAGCCCGCGTCCGTCATGTTCAACGGGACTGGTCTTGCCATGCATCAGCGAGGCGGCGGCGACCACTTTGCCGCCGAATGCCTGACCGATCGATTGATGTCCGAGACAGACGCCGAGCAATGGAATCCGGCCGGCCAGTTGCTGCACCGCGGCCACCGAAATTCCCGCTTCGTTGGGAGTACAGGGGCCGGGGGAGATGACCAGGTGATCCGGAGCCAGCCGTTCGATGTCGGCAACACTGATCCGGTCGTTGCGATAAACCTCGACCTCAGCGCCGAGTTCACCGAAATACTGAACCAGGTTATAGGTGAACGAATCGTAGTTGTCGATCATCAACAACATCTCAATCGAGCCCCTCCCGAGCCATGGCAATGGCTTTGAAAACCCCCATCGCCTTGTTCAGAGTTTCCTGGTATTCCATCTGTGGATCGGAATCGGCAACAATCCCGGCGCCGGCCTGCAGGTGGATGCGACCATCATGAGCGACCAGGGTGCGGATCACGATGGCGGTATCCATATTACCGGAAAAACTGAAATAACCGACGGCTCCACCGTAGATCTCGCGGCGTGCCGGTTCCAGTTCGTCAATAATTTCCATGGCGCGGATCTTGGGCGCGCCGGAGAGCGTGCCGGCAGGAAAGGTGGCGCGGAAGACATCGAAGCAATCCTTGTCGGCATCGACTTCGCCGCGCACATTGGACACGATGTGCATGACATGGGAATAGCGCTCGATGACCTTCAGTTCGCTGACCTCAACCGTTCCGGTGCGGCAGACCCGCCCGAGGTCGTTGCGGCCCAGATCGACCAGCATGATGTGTTCGGCACATTCCTTGGCGTCGGCCAGAAGATCCGCTTCCAGCGCCAGATCCTCCTCGCGCGTCGCTCCCCGCGGCCGGGTACCGGCAATCGGACGCACCTCAACCCGGTGTCCCTCCTTGCGCACCAGAACCTCGGGCGAGGCACCGATCACCTGGGTTTCGCCGAAACGGAGAAAAAACATGTAGGGCGACGGGTTCAGCGTCCGCAGGGCGCGGTAGACATCAAAGGGATCGGCACCGAGTTCACCGGAAAATCGTTGCGAAAGCACCACCTGGAAAATGTCACCGGCCCGGACGTATTCCTTGCAACGGGCAACCGCCTGTTTGAACTGGTCGGGGGTGAAGTTGGGCTGCAGCTCCCCATCAGCGGTGACCGGGACGTTCATACCGCGGCGATCAATCGGCTGCCGGAGTTGAGCGATCATCTCCTCGACACTGGCTACGCCCCTTCTGTAGGCGAGCTCAGGGTCTTCATCCGCCTGCAGATGGACATTGCAGACGACTTTGATCTTCTGCCGCACATTATCGAAGATCAACAACCGCTCGGTGAGCAGGAAGCAACTGTCCCAGGTATCGATCCGGCGCGGATTGTGATCGGGAAGAGTCTCGACAAAACGAACCATGTCGTAACCGAGGTAGCCGACGGCACCACCGCAGAAACGAGGCAGTCCCGGCAGTTCCACCGCCCGGTACTCGGCCATCAGACTCTGCAGCTCCGCCAGCGGATCGTCACTTTCGCCACTGCGCAGCACCCGGTCTCCGGCGCAGATCTCAAAATAGTTGTCCCGGCTGCGGAACACCCGCCCCGGGCCGCCGCCGAGAAAGGAATAACGCGCCCACTTTTCGCCGCCCTCGATACTTTCGAGCAGAAAAGCGGTCTGCCCGTCGTCGATCTTGCGAAACGCGGACACCGGAGTTTCCATATCCGCCAGGATTTCGCGGTAAACCGGAATCAGGTTGCCGGTTGCTGACAAGGCCTGGAATTCTTCACAGGTAGGATAAAACATGCGGTCTCCGGGAGGGGCGATAAGTCGATCATCATTAGCACGGAGACCCCTGAATCGTCAAGTTTGCGCCGGACAAAAAACAAAAAAAGGGGCAGGTATTATCCCTGCCCCCGGTTGCGCAAAAAACTGCAAAAATCAGTCTTTACTCTTTTCCCCGACCGCGTCATCATCGACGCTGGCTTCAGCCGCGGGCTCCTCAGCGGCTTCTACCCCGGCCGTGCCTTCCTCGACAGGGGCTTCTTCGACCGGAGCTTCCTCCGTCGTGGTTTCCTCAACAACCGGTGCCTCGACCTTGGGTTCCGCCTTCTTGGCAGCCTTCTTCTTTTTCGGCTTGATCGTCAGTTCCTCTTCGACCAGTTCAATGATCGACATCGAGGCATTGTCACCCGAGCGATGTCCAAGCTTGATGATACGAGTATAGCCACCGGGACGTTCCTGGTAGCGGGGCGCAATCTGCTCGAAGAGCTTGGCGACCACCTTCTTGTCCTGAATCACCTGCAGGGCCTGACGACGGGCATGCAGGGTACCGCGCTTGCCGAGGGTAATCATCTTCTCAACCAGCTTGCGCAACTCCTTGGCGCGAGCATCGGTGGTGGTGATCTTCTCGTGCTGGAGCAGCGAAGTTACCATATTGCGAAGCATTGCCTTGCGGTGACTGCTGTTGCGACCGAGGCGTCTTCCTGCTTTACGATGGCGCATGATCTCTAAATCCTTTCTGACAGTTCGACGGACGGTCTATTCTTCGTCAGCCTGCTTCTGCAAAATTTTCAGATATTCCGGATCAGGGAAATTCTCAAGAACCATTCCCAGGCCAAGTCCCATTTCAGCAAGGATATCCTTGATTTCATTGAGGGACTTGCGGCCGAAATTCTGGGTTTTCAACATTTCGGCCTCGCTGCGCTGAACCAGGTCGCCAATCAGGCGGATATTGGCGTTCTTCAGGCAGTTGGCGCTGCGCACCGAGAGTTCAAGCTCATCGACAGTCCGGTAGAGGTTCTCGTTGATCCGGCGACTCTCTTCTGTCTCCTCACTCTCCTCCGGCTCCTGCTCCTCATCGAAATTGATGAAAATCTGCAGCTGCTCCTTGAGGATCTTGGCTGCATATGCCACGGCATCATCGGGGCGGACACTTCCATCCGACCAGACTTCAAGCGTCAACTTGTCATAGTCGGTGATCTGGCCGACACGGGCGTTGGTAACGTTGAAGTTGACTTTGCGCAGCGGCGAGAAGAGCGAATCGATCGGAATGGTCCCGACCGGGGCCTTCTCATCGCGGTTGCGTTCCGCCGGCACGTACCCTTTGCCGAGTTTGACCACCATATCGATCTCGACATCGGCCTCCTTGGAACAGGTGGCGATATGATGATCGGGATTGAGAATCTCAACCTGTGAATCGGTGATGATATCAGCGGCAGTAATTTCTCCTGCGCCCTTCTTCACAATCCGCACGTTACGGCTGTCACTGCCATGCAGTTTCAGCAGTACACCCTTGAGGTTGAGAATGACATCCGTGACATCCTCAGTCACCCCGGGGATGGTGGAGAATTCATGGAGGACACCCTTGATCCGCACCGAACTGATGGCCGCTCCCTGCAGGGAAGAGAGCAGCACCCGGCGCAGAGAATTGCCGAGAGTGGTACCGAATCCGCGCTCAAAAGGCTCGGCGTAGAACTTGCCGTAGGTGTCCGTCAGGGTATCCGCTTCGACCTGGAGGCGCTTGGGCTTAATCAGATCTCTCCAGTTTTTATACATGCGTTTCCCTCCACGTTCAGGCCAGCAGCCTGATATCACGTTGAATTATTTGGAGTACAGTTCGACAATCAGGCGTTCATTGAAAGCCGGAGTCGTCATCTCTTCGCGAACCGGGAGGGTCTTGACCGTTCCTTTGAAACCGGCCCGATCAAGCTCCACCCAGGACGGGACCCCGCGCCGCATCACGCCGTCAAGCGCTTCATTGATACGCACAACTTCGCGGCTCTTTTCACGCAGGGTGATCTCGTCCCCGGGACGAACCAGGTAGGACGGGATATTGACCTTACGCCCGTTCACCAGGAAATGTCCGTGACGCACCAACTGCCGGGACTCATTGCGCGACGAGGCAAACCCGAGACGGTAGACCATGCTGTCGAGGCGGCGCTCCAGCAGAACCAGCAGGTTCTCACCGGTAACACCTTTCATCTGGTCCGCTTTCTTGAAATAGGACCGGAACTGCTTCTCCAACAGGCCGTAAGTACGTTTGACCCGCTGCTTCTCGCGCAGCTGAGTGCCATAATCGGAAACCTTGATACGACCCTGACCATGCTGGCCGGGAGCGTAATTGCGTCTCTCGATGGCGCATTTGTCGGTATAGCACCTGTCCCCCTTGAGGAACAGTTTCATGTTTTCTCGCCGGCACTGACGGCAGACGGAACCAGTATATCTAGCCAACGTTCGTCCTCCTCTACTTAGACTCTACGACGTTTGGGGGGACGGCAGCCATTGTGCGGAATCGGCGTAACGTCCTTGATCATGGTCACGGTCAACCCCGCAGCAGAGATCGCACGCAGAGCGGATTCACGACCGGACCCCGGCCCCTTGACACGAACCTCAACGCTGCGCATGCCGTGGTCCTGAGCCGTCTTGGCAGCCCTTTCGGCAGCGACCTGAGCGGCAAAAGGAGTACTTTTGCGCGACCCACGAAAACCGGAACCTCCGGCCGTGGCCCAGGAGATAACGTTCCCGGCCACATCGGTAAAGGTAACGATCGTGTTGTTGAAGGTCGCCTGGATATGCGCGATACCCGTGGCCACATTCTTCTTTTCGACTTTTTTTCTGCTTGTACGCTTCCCTGGCTTAGCCATGGTTCCTCCGCATTATTTCTTCTTACCGGCGACAGTTTTGCGCGGCCCCTTACGGGTCCGGGCATTGGTCTTGGTTTTCTGACCGCGCACCGGCAGACCGCGGCGATGACGCAGGCCCCGGTAGCAACCGAGATCCATGAGACGCTTGATGTTCATGGTCACATCACGTCTCAGATCGCCTTCGACCTTACAGTCATTGTCAATGATGGACCGAATCTGTCCAACCTCACTCTCGGTCAGATCATCAGAGCGGGTGTTGGGATCAACCCCGGCCTTGCTGAGAATCTGCTGGGACGTTGAACGCCCGATTCCATAGATGTAGGTCAGCGCAATTTCAATCCGCTTGTTTCTCGGCAAATCAATACCAGCTATACGTGCCAATTGTCTGCTCCTTTAATCCCTTAGCCCTGTCTCTGCTTATGCTTGGGGTTTTCGCAAATGATGCGAACCACACCCTTGCGCTTGATGACCTTGCATTTGTCGCAGATTTTTTTGACCGAAGCTCGAACTTTCATGGTCCGTTCCTTTAACGTTCTTCCTGGTTATCGTGAATCCGGGCAGACTGTCGACCTCAGACCCGGGTCAATATTTCCGGCCCATTGGCCGTAATAGCCACGGTATGTTCAAAATGGGCCGAATCGGCACCATCGATGGTCACCGCGGTCCAGCCGTCCTCAAGCACGCTGACACCGGGCTTGCCGGCATTGATCATCGGCTCGATCGCCAGCACCATTCCTTCCTTGAGCTTTGGCCCCTGATGGGGACGGCCGAAGTTGGGTACCTGCGGCGACTCATGCAATTTCTGCCCGATTCCGTGGCCGACAAACTCACGGACAACACTGAATCCAAGCGGTTCTACAGTGGCCTGGACGGCATGGGAGATATCTCCCAATCGCTGCTCAACCAACGCCTGACTGATCCCGGCATCAAGGGATCGCGCGGTCACCTCCAGCAATTGTCGGCGATGCGGACTGACCTTCCCAACCGGAACAGTCATTGCCGAGTCACCGTAATAACCCTTGTAAAGCACGCCGAAGTCGATACTGAGGATATCCCCTTCCTGCAACGGAACATCATCAGGGAACCCATGTACAACCTTATTGTTGGGCGATGCACAAATCGAAAAAGGAAAACCGCCATACCCCTTAAAGGCTGGCAAGGCCTTCCTTTTCCGGCATTCTTTCTCAGCGAGGCAATCAAGCTCGCCGGTGGTTACTCCCGGCTGAATCCGTTCTTTAAGCAGTGCGAGTATTTCTCCGACCATCTGCCCGGCAACACGCATCCGGTCGATTTCCTGCCTCGACTTCAGAACTATCAATTCAGCCTTCCAGAAGAGCGGCGCGAATATCTGACTGAACGACAGCGATATCCTGCATTCCGTCAATCGCCGCCAACAAACCGTCCCGCTGGTAATAAGAAACCAATGGTGCCGTCTGTTCCTGGTAAACCTTCATTCGGTTACGAATCGTCTCTTCACGGTCATCATCGCGTTGATACAATTCGCCCCCGCAGGCATCACAAACGCCGGCAGTCCCGGGAGGATCGAAACGGAGATGGAAGCCCTGTCCACAGCTGCGACAGGTGCGACGGCCGGTCAGACGCTCAACCAAAGCCTCGATATCGACCTCAAGCGAGATCACCGCCTGCAATTCCTTGCCCAGTCCAGCCAGAGTGCTCTTCAGGGCATCGGCCTGCGGAACGGTACGGGGAAACCCATCCAGAATAAAACCCTTTTCACAGTCTGCTTCCTGGAGTCGGTCCCGAACAATTCCTATAACAACCTCATCAGGAACCAAGGCGCCTGAGTCCATGCACGCCTTGGCCTTGAGTCCCATCTCTGTACCCGCCTTGACGGCGGCGCGCAACATATCACCGGTCGAAATCTGCGGGATACCGAAGTGTTCGATCAGCAGTTTCGCCTGGGTGCCTTTTCCGGCCCCGGGAGGGCCAAGCAATATCAGATTCACCTTACCCTCCACCTAGCCACGACGGCCCTTAAGCGAGACACCCTTCATAAACCCTTCATAAGACCGCGAAATCAGATGAGACTCGATCTGCGAAGCAGTATCCATCCCGACTCCGACAATAATCAGCAACGAAGTCCCGCCAAAGTAAAAGGGAACATTCAGGTTGCTGATCAGCAAAGTCGGCAAAACACAAACGGCGGACACATAGATCGCACCGGCAAATGTTATCCGCCCGAGAACGGTATCGATATACTCGGCAGTCGCCGATCCGGGACGAATCCCGGGAACAAAACCACCCTGCTTCTTGATATTGTCCGCCACATCAACCGGGTTGAAGGTGACAGCCGTGTAGAAATAACAGAAGAAGATGATAAATGCAACGTAAAACAGATTGTACAGCCAGTGGCTCGGCGTCATCATCGAGGCGATCTTCTGAACCCAGGGCACATCGACCAGGTTGGCGACAGTCGCCGGAAACATGATAATGGAACTGGCGAAGATCGGCGGAATAACTCCGCTCATGTTGATCTTCAGGGGCAGATGACTGGTCTGCCCGCCGACATTACGCATACCGACCACTCGTTTGGCATAATGAATCGGTATCCGCCGCTGCGCCCGCTCCATGTAGATAATAGCCCATACGGCCAGTGCCATGATGATCAGGATCAGCAGAGAGATGAACAGGGTGATTTCACCCGTTTTCATCAACCGCACCGAGTTGACCAGCGCGCTCGGCATGTTGGCAACGATGCCGGCAAAGATGATCAGCGAAATACCGTTGCCGATCCCACGTTCGGTAATCTGCTCACCCAGCCACATGATGAAAGCGGTACCGGCGGTCAAGGTAATGACCGTGAGCAGGATGAAACCGGTTCCGGGGTTGGGCACAACCGGCTCACCGGCCGGTCCGGTCATGGTCTGCAGGCCGATGGCAATGCCGCTACCCTGGATCACCGACAGGATGATGGTCCCGTAACGGGTCCACTTGGTGATCGTTTTGCGCCCCTGCTCCCCTTCCTTGGCCAGTCTTTCAACCGGCTCGAAGACCACAGTCAGCAACTGCAGAATAATCGATGCCGAGATATACGGCATGATTCCGAGAGCAAAAACCGTCATCCGTTTCAAGGCGCCGCCGGTAAAGGCACTGACCAGCCCCAGCAACGTTCCTTGCGTCCCCTCGAAGAACTTCGCCAACACGCTGGCATCGATACCGGGGGTCGGCACATGACAACCGACACGGTAGACGGCAAGCATGCCCAGGGTAAAGAGGATGCGACGTCGCAGTTCAGGTATGGAGAAGATATTCTGGATGAAGGCGAACAATTTAGAGGACCTCGGCTTTTCCGCCGGCAGCCTCGATCTTCTCGGCGGCCGACCTGCTGAATTTGTGAGCCTGGACGGTCAGAGCCTTACTCAACTCACCGTCACCGAGAATCTTGACCCCGTCACCGACCTTGTTGATCAGCCCGGCCTTGCCGAGAGCTGCCACATCGACAACACTGCCGGCCTCGAACAATTCGAGATCACGCAGATTGACGAGGGCATAGACCTTCTTCATCAGCGGGGTGAAGCCGCGCTTCGGCAGACGCCGTTGCATCGGCATCTGGCCACCCTCGAACCCGGGCTTGACTCCACCGCCGGAACGGGCATTCTGCCCCTTATGTCCCTTGCCGGAAGTCTTTCCGGTGCCCGACCCGGGGCCGCGACCAATCCGTTTTCTATTTTTTGTCGAACCGATTGCCGGTTTGAGATTGCTCAAATCCATGGTACCCATCCTTGTCGGCTTACTCGGCCACCGAGACCATATGCGAGACCTTGTTGATCATCCCGCGAATCTCAGGCGTATCCTTGAGCACGACCGTCTTGTTGAGCTTGGTCAGACCCATCCCCTTGAGCACTTTCTTGAAGTACTCAGGGCGTCCGATGGGGCTTCGTTTCAGAGTGACTTTCAATTCACTGGCCATCTTGGGTATCTCCTGCTGTGCCGCCTATTCGTCAGCGGTAATGCCGCGGCGGGCCAGAATGGTCTCTGGGCTCTTGAGCTGCTGCAGAGCATTAAGGGTCGCCTTGACCACGTTGTGCGGGTTGTTCGATCCCAGGCACTTAGAGAGAATGTCGCCAACCCCTGCCGCCTCAAGAACAGCACGGACGGGTCCCCCGGCGATAACCCCGGTACCTTCCGAAGCGGTCTTCAGCAGCACGCGCCCGGCACCATACTTGCCGATGACGTCATAAGGGACCGTCTTGCCCTTGAGCGGTACGGTGATCATGCTCTTCTTGGCCTTTTCAACACCCTTGCGAATCGCCTCGGGCACTTCGCGGGCCTTACCAAGCCCGAAGCCGACTGAGCCTTTTCCATCACCGACCACAACCAGTGCAGAGAAACTGAAACGTCGGCCACCTTTGACGACCTTCGAACAGCGATTGATATCTATCACGCGGTCGGTCAATTCCATTTCGTTCGGATCATTGCGCAGCAAGGATCTCCTCCTTCAGCTAAAACGACAGGCCGGCTTCCCGAGCCGCGTCGGCAAGGGCCTTGACCCGGCCGTGATACAGAAAGCCATTGCGGTCAAATACCACTTGTTTGATATCCTGGGCGATTGCCCTCTTGGCGATGGCGACACCAACCGCCTTGGCGGCATCGACATTCCCGGTCCCCTGCAGATCCGCGCCAACCTCTTTGTTGACGGTCGAGGCGGACACCAGGGTGCGGTTGTTGACATCGTCGATCACCTGCACATAAATGTGGCGGGCGCTGCGAAAAACACTCAATCGCGGGCGTTCTGCGGTGCCCCGCACCTTGTTGCGAACACGGACCTGCCGCTTGAGTCGGGATTGGCGCCGTTTTTCTGCGTTGTTCACGGTCTGACTCCTTACCCTGTTGCGGGTTATTTCTTACCGGCCTTACCCGCCTTGCGGATAATGCGTTCGTCTGCGTACTTGATGCCCTTGCCCTTGTAGGGCTCGGGCTCGCGGAACGAGCGGATCTTGGCGGCTGTAGAGCCGACCAGTTCCTTGTCGATCCCGCGAACGAAAACCTTGGTCTGCTTCTCAACCTCTGCGGTGATTCCGTCCGGCAGAGAAAACTCAACCGGATGAGAAAAACCGAGCGACAGATTGAGGACATTGCCTTTCAGATCCGCACGGTAGCCGACACCGTTAATTTCGAGAACCTTTTCAAAGCCCTTGGTCACCCCTTCCACCATATTGGCGATCAGGGACCGGGTCAGGCCCTGCATGGCCGTCCCCTTGGCGCTTTCACCCAGCTTGACCAGGATCTCTTCGGCACCGACTTCAACACTGACGTCCTGGTGCACGCTGCGGCTCAGTTTGCCCTTGGGCCCTTCAACGTTGATGACCGCCCCGGAGAGGGCAACCTTGACGCCGGAAGGTATGCTGATGGGTTTCTTCCCGATTCGAGACATCCGAAACTCTCCTTTAATGCCTACCAGATGGTGCAGATCAGCTCGCCGCCGATTTCCGCTCCACGTGCGGCCACATCCCCCATCACCCCCTGCGAGGTGGACAGGATGGCACAGCCGAGGCCGTTTTTAACCTGGGGGATCTCGTCCTTGCCGACATAGACCCGGCAACCCGGAGTCGAAACCCTCCGCAATTCATGAATGACATGCTGCTGTTCCTCATCGTACTTGAGGTAAATCCGCAGCATACCCTGCTTGGAGTCGGGGGTCTCCTTGAAATTCTTGATGTAACCCTGCTCCTTGAGCACCGTCGCGATTGCCACCTTGATTTTCGAAGACGGCATGTCAAGCTTCTGGTGCTTAGCCATTCCGGCATTACGGATGCGGGTCAGCAAATCCGCGATAGGATCTGTCATCGACATTGGCTGCTACTCCTCGAGGTGTTACCAGCTGGACTTGGTCACTCCGGGAAGTTTACCGTCGGAGGCAAGCTTCCGGAGGCAGATCCGGCACATGTTGAATTTACGATAGTAAGCACGGGGACGACCGCAGAGGGGACAGCGATTGTACTCCCGAACCTTGAACTTTTTCGGCCGTTTGGCCTTGATGATCATGGATTTCTTAGCCACGTTGTTCCTCCGCCCTAGCCTTTACGGAACGGCATGCCGAGTTCACGCAGCAGCGCACGGCCATGCTCATCGTTTTTGGCAGTAGTGACAATGGTGATATTCAGCCCCTTGACCTTATCGATCTTGTCGAGATCAATCTCAGGGAAAATGATCTGTTCCTTGATGCCGAGAGTGTAGTTACCACGACCATCAAATGCCTTGGGAGAAATTCCCTTGAAATCGCGAACCCGAGGCAATGCGACATTGATCAGGCGATCAAGAAACTCGTACGCCCGTTCGCGACGCAGCGTCACGGCAGCACCGATCGGCATCCCTTCGCGCAATTTGAACTGGGCGATGGACTTCTTGGCCTTGGTGACGATCGGTTTCTGCCCGGTCAGCAGGCCAAGCTCCTCAACAGCGGACTCTAGAACCTTGATGTTCTGAATCGCTTCGCCGAGCCCCATGTTGACAACGACCTTTTCAACCTTGGGCACTTCCATCACATTTTTAAGCCCCAGGGAATCTTTGAGGCGCGGGACCATTTCGGTCTCGTATTGCTGTTTCAATCTGGCCATGGAAAAACTCCGTTACTTATCCACGATCTCGTTGCACTTCTTGCAGAAGCGGACCTTAGCACCGTCATCAAGGACACGGACACCAGTCCGGGTCGGCTTGTTGCAGGAGGCACAGACCAACATCACGTTGGAGATGGCCAGCGGCGCTTCCTTTTCAACAATCCCCCCATCCTGATTGGTCTGGCTGGGGCGGGTGTGACGCTTGACCATGTTGAGGTTTTCCACCACAACACGGTTACTGTCAGCGATGATACGCATCACCTTGCCGGTTTTGCCTTTTTCCTTGCCGGCAATAACCATGACGGTATCATCTTTTTTAACGTGATATTTGATCGCTGCCATCGTTCACAATCTCCAAGCGCTGCGAATTACAGAACTTCGGGAGCAAGAGAGACAATCTTCATGTAACGCTTGGCGCGCAACTCTCTCGCCACGGGACCGAAAATTCGTGTCCCCACCGGCTCACCGGCAGCATTGATCACCACTGCCGAGTTATTGTCAAAACGGATATAACTGCCATCCGGGCGGTTGATCTCCTTCTTCGTCCGGACAATGACGGCCTTCACCACATCGCCCTTCTTGACCTTGGAGTTCGGCATCGCCTCCTTGACGGAACAAATAATAATGTCCCCCAGACCGGCGTATTTCCGCTTGGAGCCTCCCGGAACCTTGATACAGCAGAGTTTCCGGGCACCGGAATTGTCTGCTACATCGAGCATGGACTGCATCTGGATCATCGGTGTATCTCCTAAACCTGCCTAGACGTTCTTCTCAAGGATTTCACGCACCCGCCAGCGCTTCTGCTTGGAGAGAGGACGTGTTTCCACAATCAGCACCTTGTCCCCGATTTCACAGTTGTTCTGCTCATCGTGGGCCTTACAGGTGTAACGGCGCTTGATATATTTCTTGTAAACGGGGTGCTTGACCAGGTTATCAACCTTGACAACGACGGTTTTATCCATCTTGTCACTGACCACAACCCCAACTCGGGTTTTTCGATTACCACGCTGCGTCATCTGTTTTCCTCGTCGCGTCTGTTACGCCTGCTTTTGCTGCAGAACCGTCTTAACCCGGGCGATATCCTTACGCACCTGACCGATACGGGCGGTGTTTTCAAGGTGTCCGGTATGCAGTTGAAAGCGAAGGTTGAAGAGTTCCTGATCGAGTTCCAGAATCTTCTTCTCCAGCTCGGCAGCATCCAGTTCGCGAATCTCACTTGCCTTCATTGGAGTCCTCCCTGGTCACGAACTTGGTCCGCATCGGAAGTTTGTGGGCGCCGAGGCGCATCGCCTCGCGAGCAACCTCTTCACTGACACCCTGCATTTCGTAGAGCATGACACCGGGCTTGATCACGGCAACCCAGCTCTCCGGCGATCCCTTACCTTTACCCATGCGGGTTTCGGCCGGTTTTTTGGTCAGCGGCTTGTCAGGAAAGGCACGAATCCAGATCTTGCCGCCACGCTTGATATAACGGGTCATCGCCCGCCGGGCAGCTTCGATCTGCCGGGATGAAAGCCAGCCACACTCGGTAGCCTGAAGACCGAAGTCCCCGAAATTCAGGCCGGTACCTCCCTTGGCGGCTCCGTTCATGCGCCCTTTGAACTGCTTTCTATGTTTAACCTTTTTGGGCATTAACATGGTCAGGGAACTCCTCTGTTCTAAATCTTACTGAGCCTGTTCCTGGCTCAGGACCTCGCCTTTGAAGATCAACACCTTGACACCGATAATGCCATAGGTGGTCTTGGCCTCAGCGAAACCATAGTCGATATTGGCGCGCAGGGTATGAAGCGGAACCCGTCCCTCGCGGTACCATTCGCGGCGGCTCATTTCAGCACCGCCAAGACGACCGGAACATTCGATCTTGATGCCTTCGGCACCAAACTTGAGGGCCTGGCCAACCGATTTTTTCATTGCCCGCCGAAACGCAACCCGGCGTTCAAGCTGCAGGGCGACATTCTCGGCAACCAGCTGCGCATCAACTTCCGGCTTGCGGATCTCCTGGATGTTGATAAACACCTCTTTATCGGTCAGCTTGGCAAGCTCTCTTTTCAGGGCTTCAACTTCAGAGCCCTTCTTGCCGATGATGATACCCGGCCGCGCGGCGAAGATATTGATCTTGGCCTTATTGGCGGCACGCTCTAATTCGATCTTCGAGATCCCGGCATGGAACAGTCGCTTCTTGAGGTAGTCACGGAGCTTGATATCCTCATGCAGCAAGTCGGCATAGTTCGACGTTGCGAACCACTTCGACTCCCAGGTCCGGATTACTCCGAGACGAAAACCTACTGGATGAACTTTCTGGCCCAAAGTTTCACCTCCTCAACGACTACTTCACGTCCAGAACCACGGTGATATGGCTCGTCGGTTTACGGATACGGGTGGCCCGCCCCTGGGCGCGCGGAAGAAACCGCTTAAGGGCCGGACCCTGATCAACAGTGATGGTTTTAACGTACAACTGGTCAACGTCCGAAACGCCCTTCTGTTCGGCATTGGCGACCGCGGAACTGACCAGGGTCGCAACGATCCCGGCGGCTTTCTGCGGAGAGAATTTCAGGACATTCAAGGCATCCTGCACTCCCTTGCCGCGGACCATGTCGACCACCCAACGCGCCTTCTGCGGTGACAGGCGTACATATCTCAATTTGGCTTTGGCTTCCATTGGAACCACTCCTCGCCGAATTTACTTTTTCTTTTTCTTGTCAGAACCGTGCCCGTAATAAGTCCGGGTCGGAGCGAACTCACCAAGTTTATGGCCAACCATGTTCTCGGAGACGAAGACCGGCACGAATTTGCGACCATTGTGGACCGCAAAGGTGTAGCCGACGAACTCGGGCAGGATGGTGGACCGCCGGGACCAGGTTTTGATGACCTTGCGTGAATCGGGCTGCCCCTCGGGGTCGATTTTACGCATCAGGCTTTCTTCAACGTAAGGTCCCTTCTTGATCGATCTTGCCATCGATATTCTCCTCTAGAATCTCATCCGCGCAGCGGAAACTTATTTCTTACGCCGCCGCACGATAAAGCGGTCGGAACGCTTGTTGGTTCGAGTCTTGTAGCCTTTGGTCGGAACGCCCCAGGGAGTGACCGGATGGCGACCACCGGAACTCTTGCCCTCACCACCACCATGGGGATGATCGACCGGGTTCATGGCGACACCGCGGGACTGCGGGCGCTTGCCGAGCCAGCGGGCGCGGCCGGCCTTGCCAAGCTTGACATTCTCATGGTCAAGATTACCGACCTGACCAACAGTGGCACAACAATCCTGCAGCACCAGTCGGACTTCGCCCGAAGGGAGCCGCAACTGAGCGTACTTGCCTTCTTTGGCGGCGATCATGGCGTAACTGCCGGCACTGCGCGCCAACTGCCCGCCCTTGCCAAGTTTGAGTTCAACATTGTGAACCCAGGTACCGAGCGGTATCGAACGGATCGGCAGGGCGTTGCCGGGCTTGATGTCGGCGCTGCTTGAAGCAATCACCTCCTGGCCGACCTGCAATCCATTCGGAGCCAGGATATAACGCTTTTCACCGTCAGCGTAATGGAGCAGGGCAATACGCGCTGAACGATTCGGATCATACTCAACCCCGACAACCCTGGCCGGGATCTCCTTCTTGTCACGCCGGAAATCGATGATCCGGTATTTGCGCTTATGACCGCCCCCGGTATGCCGCTTGGTGATGCGGCCGTTGTTGTTGCGGCCGCCACTGCTTTTGAGCGGGGCCAGCAGGGACTTCTCGGGCTCCGAACGGGTAATTTCGTCGAAGTTGGCCGAGGTCATATGACGGCGGCCGGCCGATGTCGGTTTATATTTCTTGATGCCCATTATCGCAACTCCCTATCCACTGTCTGAAGACCTAAACCCCGAAGAGATCGATTTCGTTCCCCTCGGCGAGGGTCACATAGGCCTTCTTCCAATTACTGCGCTTACCGAAATTCCGGCCGACACGCTTGACTTTACCAGCGACCAGAACCGTGTTCACTCCCTCAACCTTGACATCGAAGGCTTTTTCCACGGCCTGCTTGATCTCGATCTTGTTGGCAGTACGCGCAACCTCAAAGGCCACAACATTGCCACCCTCACGAACCATGCTGGTTTTTTCAGTAATCAAGGGGCGCTTGATGATCTGATGCAGGGGTTTCATGATGCCAACGCTCCTTCAAGCTGGGCCACGGCGGCCTCAGTCAGTACCAGGTTCGGGTACTTCATAATGTCATACACATTGACGCCCTCGGCGCGCAGAACCTTGACACCGGGAAGATTGCGCGCCGACAGTTCGACGGTCGGTTCGGGCTGATCAATAACCACCAGGGTCTTGTCGAGCTCGAAGCGCGACAAAACTGCGGCAAAGCCCTTGGTGCTGATCGTTTCGAACTTCAGTCCATTGAGAACGGTCAGCTTCTCCTCCTTGTAACGAGCGGAGAGAGCGCTTCGCAGTGCCGCTTTCTTCACCTTGCGATTAAGCTTGAAGGTGTAGTCGCGAGGGGTCGGGCCGAACACCGTACCGCCACCGACAAAGTTGGGAGCCCGCATGGTACCCTGGCGGGCGTTGCCGGTCCCTTTCTGCCGATAGGGCTTCTTGCCGCCACCGGAGACTTCACTGCGCCCCTTGGTCTTGGCCGTTCCCTGACGCTTCTTGGCCAACTGGTAACGAACCATATCGTGGATCAGGTAACCCTTGACGTCGTCGTTGAAAACAGCGTCTGCAAGGTCTCGTTCCCCGACCTCATTTTTATCGATATCAAAAACAGTAATCTTCGCCATTATCTTTCTCCAGGAGCGACCACGCCGTTATTCGGTGGGCAGCTTAACACCGGGACGGATAGTCACAACACTGTTGCGCGACCCCGGAACGGCCCCCTTGATGAGCAGCAGATTCTGCTCGGGGCGAACATCAACGATTGCCAGGTTCTGGGTGGTGACACGCTCATTACCCATCTGACCGGCCATTTTCTTGCCCTTGAAGACCCGTGATGGCCACGCGCTGCAACCGATGGCACCGGGAGCACGATGAAACTTGGAACCATGGCTCGAACGACCACCGGCAAAATTCCACCGCTTCATGACACCCTGGTAGCCCTTACCCTTGCTGGTGCCAGTGATGTCGACGATATCCCCGATCTGGAACATGTCGGCGCAGGTCACCTCGTCACCGACATTAATACCGTCAATATCCTTGACTCGAAATTCTTTAAGGTGAGCAAACGCTCCCTTGCCGGCCTTTTTGAAATGACCCATCTCCGGCTTGTTGACCCGGTGGGCAGCCTTCGGCGCGAATCCGAGCTGTACGGCGTTGTAGCCATCGCTCTCGACGGTTTTCTTCTGCAAAACAACGCAGGGCCCGGCCTCAACAACTGTCACCGGCACCCGCCGCCCGTCGGCCGCGTAGATCTGGGTCATGCCCAGTTTTTTTCCCAAAATTCCCTTGATCATCGTTCGTATCCCTGATGCGACGAAAACGTTTGGTTACAGCTTGATCTCGACATCGACACCCGCTGACAGGTCAAGCTTCATCAGCGCGTCGACCGTCTGCTGGGTCGGCTCAACGATGTCAAGCAACCGCTTGTGGGTACGCATCTCGAACTGTTCACGACTCTTTTTGTCGACATGCGGCCCGCGAAGAACACAGTACTTGTTGATCACGGTCGGCAACGGCACCGGCCCGGCAATCCGAGCGCCGGTCCGCTTCGCGGTGTCGACGATCTCGGTAACGGACTGATCGAGCAGTTTGTGATCGTACGCCTTCAAACGAATTCTTATTTTCTGGCTCTGCATGAAACTGCTCCCTGATTACTCGATAACTTCGCTGACGACGCCGGCACCGACGGTGCGGCCGCCTTCGCGGATGGCGAAACGCAGTTCCTTGTCCATGGCGATCGGGGTGATCAGATTGATCTCCATCGCCACGTTGTCGCCAGGCATGACCATCTCGGTCCCCTCGGGGAGAGTACAGATCCCGGTCACGTCGGTGGTGCGGAAGTAGAACTGCGGACGATAGCCCTTGAAGAATGGGGTATGACGACCACCCTCTTCCTTGGTCAGGATGTAGGCCTCAGCCTTGAACCTGGTGTGCGGGGTGATGCTGCCCGGCTTCGCCAGAACCTGGCCGCGCTCGATCTCCTCGCGCTTCACGCCGCGCAGCAGAACACCGATGTTGTCACCGGCCTGCCCCTGGTCCAGCAACTTGCGGAACATCTCGACGCCGGTCACGACGGTCTTGCTGGTCTCCTTCATGCCGACGATCTCGATCTCCTCGCCGACCTTGACAACCCCGCGCTCGACACGACCGGTGGCCACGGTACCGCGACCGGAAATCGAGAAAACATCCTCGACCGGCATCAGGAAAGGCTTGTCGATGTCACGCTCCGGGGTCGGAATGTAGCTGTCGACCTGAGCCATCAGTTCAAGAACCTTGTCTTTACCAATGGCGTCGTCACGACCTTCGAGGGCGGCCAGAGCACTGCCAGCCACAATCGGAATATCGTCACCGGGGAAGTCGTAGCTGGAGAGCAGCTCGCGAACTTCAAGCTCGACCAGCTCCATCAACTCCTCATCATCGACCATGTCGGCCTTGTTGAGGAAGACAACCATCGCCGGAACACCGACCTGACGGGCGAGCAGGATATGCTCACGGGTCTGCGGCATCGGACCGTCGGCCGCGGACACGACCAGGATCGCGCCGTCCATCTGCGCAGCACCGGTGATCATGTTCTTGACGTAGTCGGCATGACCCGGGCAGTCAACATGGGCGTAATGCCGGGTGTCGGTCTCATATTCGACATGGGCGGTGGCAATGGTGATACCGCGCTCGCGCTCTTCGGGAGCGTTGTCGATCTGGTCAAAGGCCATCGCCTCGGCGCCGCCGGCTTCGGCGAGAACCTTGGTGATAGCGGCAGTCAGCGTGGTCTTGCCATGGTCAACGTGGCCAATGGTGCCGATGTTGACATGGGGCTTTGTTCTTTCAAACTTTTCCTTGGACATGGGGTCGTCCTCCCTGATCCTTTATCCGTTAGCCTTGGCAACGATCTCTTCTGCAATCGAGTTCGGTACCTGCTCATAATGATCGAAAACCATGGTGTAGGTCGCACGGCCCTGGGTCGAGCTGCGCAGATCGGTCGCATAACCGAACATATTTGCCAGCGGCACATGGGCATTCACCACCTGAGCTCCACCGCGACTGTCCATTCCCATAACTTTGCCGCGTCGGCTGCTCAAGTCACCCATGACATCGCCCATATATTCTTCAGGAACCACGACTTCGACCGCCATCATCGGCTCAAGCAGAACCGGTCCAGCCTTTTTGGCCCCCTCTTTAAAGCCCATGGAACCGGCAATCTTGAAAGCCATCTCCGAGGAGTCGACATCATGATAGGAACCGTCAAAGCAAGTCACCTTGACATCGACCATCGGATATCCGGCCACAGGGCCATTCTGACAGGCTTCTTCACAGCCCTTGCCGACCGCCGGGATATATTCTCGCGGGATGACGCCACCCTTGATCTGATCGACGAACTCAAACCCGCCGCCCGGCTCCACCGGCTCAAGCCGCAAATGACAATCACCATACTGTCCACGGCCACCCGATTGACGCACGAACTTGCCCTCTACCTCAACCGTCTTGGTAATAGTTTCACGGTAGGCAACCTGGGGCGCACCGACATTGGCCTCAACTTTGAACTCCCGCTTGAGACGATCGATAATGATCTCAAGATGCAGTTCACCCATTCCGGAAAGAATGGTCTGACCGGTCTCCTCGTCAGTATGACATTGCAGCGAAGGGTCCTCCTGCAGCAACTTCTGCAGTGCGGTTCCGAGTTTCTCCTGATCACCCTTGGTCTTTGGTTCAACGGCGATATGAATGACCGGTTCCGGAAACTCCATCGCCTCCAGGAGACAGGGCTGCTTGTCATCACAGAGAGTATCGCCAGTGGTCGTCGTTTTCAGCCCAACCGCCGCGGCAATATCCCCCGAGTAAACCTGCTTGATTTCCTCCCGCTTGTTGGCGTGCATTTTCAACAGCCGACCGAACCGTTCTTTTTTCTGCTTGGTCGAGTTCAGCACCGAAGCGCCGGACTCAGCGACTCCGGAGTAAACCCTGAAGAAGGTCAACTGACCGACAAACGGGTCGGTCATGATCTTGAACGCCAGAGCCGAGAAGGGCCCATTATCATCAGCGGGCCGGGTCAATTCTTCACCATTATCCGGATTGACACCCTTGATGGCGGGAACGTCAAGCGGCGACGGCATGTAATCAACCACAGCATCAAGCAGGGTCTGAACACCCTTATTCTTAAAGGCGGACCCACAGAGGACCGGATTGATATGCAGACCAATGGTCGCCTTACGGATGCCGGCCTTAACCTCGTCGATCGTCAACTCTTCACCGGCAAGATACTTCTCCATCAGCTCTTCATCCTGAGAGCTGATTTCTTCAATCATCGCCTCACGGGCAGCCTCGGCCTCACCCTTCAGGTCATCAGGGATGTCGATCACCTCGTAGTTGGCACCCATCGACTCATCATCCCAGACAATCGCCCTCATCTGCACCAAGTCGATGACACCACGAAATTGATCTTCCCTGCCAATCGGCAACTGAATCGGTACCGGATTGGCACCAAGCCGATCACGCATCATGTCGATGCCTCGCTGAAAATCGGCACCAATACGATCCATCTTATTGATGAAAGCTATCCGCGGAACACCATATTTGTCGGCCTGCCGCCAGACGGTCTCAGACTGGGGCTCGACACCGCCAACCGAGCAGAAGACCGCGATCGATCCATCAAGCACCTTCAGCGAGCGCTCAACCTCGATCGTAAAGTCGACATGCCCCGGGGTGTCAATGATGTTGACCCGATGATCATTCCAGAAACAGGTCGTCGCGGCGGAGGTAATAGTGATACCACGCTCCTGCTCCTGCTCCATCCAGTCCATGGTGGCAGCACCATCATGGACTTCACCGATCTTGTGAGAGACCCCCGTATAATAGAGAATCCGCTCAGTGGTCGTTGTCTTGCCGGCATCAATATGAGCCATAATGCCGATATTACGCGTCTTTTCAAGTGCTACTTTACGTGCCACGTCTTTCAAGCCTCAGTCGGACCGCACATTCCGACCAGAAAATATAACTACCAGCGATAATGGGCGAAGGCCTTGTTGGCCTCGGCCATCCGATGGGTATCCTCACGCTTCTTGACCGAATTGCCGCGATTCCCGGCAGCATCCAGAAGCTCTCCAGCCAACCGCTCACGCATGGTCTTTTCACCACGTTGCCGCGAATAGTTGATCAGCCAGCGCATGGCAAGGGCATTACGGCGATCAGAACGAACCTCCACCGGCACCTGATAAGTCGAACCACCAACACGGCGGGACTTGACTTCCAGCACCGGACGAACATTCTCAAGCGCCTTCTTGAAGACCTCAAGCGGGTCGTCTCCGGTACGCTCGGCAATCAGATCAAAAGCGCCGTAGACGATTCCCTCAGCGGTACTCTTCTTACCGTCAAGCATGATGCTGTTGACAAACTTGGCCAGCATCCGATCATGATACTTCGGATCGGGCAGAATAACACGCTTCGGAACTTCTCTTCTTCTAGGCATAACGACCTCTCAAAACCTATCTTATTTCGGGCGCTTGGCGCCGTACTTGGAACGTCCCTGGCGGCGATCCTGCACACCGGCCAGATCAAGAGCACCACGCACGATGTGATAACGAACACCCGGCAAGTCCTTGACACGGCCGCCACGAATCAACACCACGGAGTGCTCCTGCAGGTTATGGCCGACCCCGGGAATATAGGAGGTCACCACAATGCCGTTGGTCAGCCGCACACGCGCCACCTTACGCAAAGCCGAGTTCGGCTTCTTCGGCGTCGTCGTATAAACGCGTGTACAGACACCGCGCCGCTGCGGACAGCACTGCAGTGCCGGCGCGGTCGATTTATTGATTTTCTTCTTACGTCCCTTACGGATCAATTGATTGATCGTCGGCATTCAAAGACTCCCATTTTCTCAGTAAGCTTCCTTGCAAAAGAGCGTACGGCTCCTTCGGGGGAAAACCCGCTGAATCTATCAATCGGCCTCCCTCTTGTCAAGGACTTTTTGGACTGTTTTTCCTTTTTCCGGCAACGCCGGAAAAAGGGCTAATTTACGGTTTCGGAGGGCCCTTCGGCAGCACTTTCGGCGACCTCCTCGGCCTCCTCGTCGATCTCTTCCGGCTCCTCCATGAACTCTTCGGGATCCTCGATCAGCAGCTGGGCGCTGCGATACTTCATAACCCCAGTTCCGGCGGGAATCAGCCGTCCCATGATGACGTTCTCCTTGAGCCCACGCAACTGATCCACCTTGCCCTCGATAGCGGCCTGGGTCAGCACCTTGGTGGTTTCCTGGAAGGAGGCGGCCGAAATAAAGGATTCGGTCGACAACGAAGCTTTGGTGATACCGAGCATCAACGGTTCACCCACGGCCGGCTGGCCGCCGGCGGTCAGAACCCGCTCGTTCTCTTCTTCGAACCGCCAACGTTCCACCTGGTCATCAACCAGGAAGCCGGTGTCGCCAACCTCCTTGATCTTGATGCGGCGCAGCATCTGGCGGACGATAACCTCGATATGCTTGTCGTTGATCCCGACCCCCTGCAGGCGATAAACCTCCTGCACCTCATCGACCAGGTACTTCGAAAGCTCTTCTTCACCGAGCACCTGGAGAATATCGTGGGGGTTGGAAGAGCCGTCCATCAAGGCCTCACCGGCCTTGACGAAGTCGCCCTCATGAACCGAGATGTGCTTGCCCTTGGCAATCAGGTATTCCTTGCTTTCACCCAGTTCGGGGGTTACAACCACCTTGCGCTTACCCTTGGAATCCTTGCCGAAGGAAACGATACCATCGATTTCCGAGATGACGGCATACTCTTTCGGCTTACGGGCCTCGAACAGTTCGGCAACCCGCGGCAGACCACCGGTGATGTCCTTGGTCTTGGTGGTTTCCCGCGGGATCTTGGCGAGGATCTCTCCGGCACCGACCTCGATACCTTCAGGGGCGATAATATTGGCCCCGACAGGGAGCATGTAACGTGCCGGCTGGCCATTGGGCAACTTGGCAGTCTTACCATCCTCGCCCTTGAGAGTGATCCGCGGACGCTTGTCAATATTCTTGCTTTCAACAACAACTTTACGCGCCAGTCCGGTCACCTCGTCAAGCTGTTCCTCCATGGTGACACCCTCGATGATATCCCCGAAACGAACATGTCCGGAAATCTCGGTGAGGATCGGCATGGTGTAGGGATCCCACTCCGCCAGCAGCGCCCCGGGCTTGACCTCGCCGTCGGGCCCGACCGGCAGATGGGCACCATAGACGACTCCGTAACGCTCACGCTCACGCCCGGTTTCGTCGACAACCGCGATTTCACCGTTACGGTTCATGACCACGTGGTGGCCCTCACGGTTCACGACGGTGTTGAGATTGATGTATTTCAAAGTTCCATCAAAACGGGCCTCCAGGGAGGTCTGCTCGGCCTTCTTGGCGGCGGTCCCGCCGATATGGAAGGTCCGCATGGTCAGCTGGGTTCCCGGTTCGCCGATCGACTGGGCGGCGATGACGCCGACTGCCTCACCGAGGTTGACCATGTGTCCGCGTGCCAGGTCCCGCCCATAGCAGAGGGCGCAGATACCGCGCTTGCTCTGGCAGGTCAACACCGAGCGGATACTCAGCTTCTCGATTCCGGCATTCTCGATTTTAGCCACCTGCTCCTCGGTGAACTCCTGATCAGCCTCGACCAGAACTTCATCCGTCACCGGATCAAGAACATCTTCAAGAGACGTTCTGCCAAGGATCCGGTCACCGAGCCGTTCGATCACTTCTCCCCCCTCGGTCAACGATGAAACCTCGATGCCGTTGAGGGTGCCGCAGTCCTGCTCGGTGACGATGGCGTCCTGGGCAACATCGACCAGGCGTCGGGTCAGGTAACCGGAGTTGGCGGTCTTCAGCGCGGTGTCGGCCAGACCCTTGCGGGCACCGTGGGTCGAAATGAAGTACTGCAGAACCGTCAGGCCCTCACGGAAGTTGGCGGTGATCGGGGTCTCAATGATCGAACCGTCCGGCTTGGCCATCAGACCACGCATACCGGCCAACTGACGAATCTGCTGGGCACTGCCCCGGGCGCCGGAGTCGGCCATCATATGGATGGCGTTCAGCGAGGGGATGGTTCGTTTCTCCCCGGTACGGGGGTCTTCGACCTCATCTATGGAAAGATTGCCGAGCATGATTTCGGCAATATCCTCGGTACACTTGGCCCAGATATCGATGACCTTGTTGTAACGCTCGCCATCGGTGATCAAACCCTCAGTGTACTGCTGCTGGATCTCGGTGACCTCCTTGACAGCGGCATCGATATAATCCTGCTTGTTTTCCGGAATAACCATGTCATCGAGACAGATGGAAATCCCCGCCAGGGTCGAAAAACGATAGCCGGTTGCCTTAAGACGATCGGCGAGAATAACCGTGTCCTTGTTGCCGGCAAGCCGGAAGGAGGCATCGATCAACTCGGCAACATTTTTCTTCCCCATCACCTTGTTGATATAACTGAAGGGGATCGACGCGGGCAGCACCTCATGCAGCAGGACGCGACCGACGGTGGTTTCGACCAGTTCCGGCGACTGCCCGGCTACGGGAGACAAACGGACCTTGATCTTTGCCTGCAGATCGGCCTCCCCGGCATCATAGGCACGGCGCACCTCGTCCTCATCAGCAAAGGTCTGCCCTTCCCCCGGCACGAAGGCCCGCTCACGGGTCATATAGTAGAGACCGAGGATCATATCCTGCGACGGAACGATGATCGGCTTGCCGTGCGCCGGGGAGAGGATGTTGTTGGTCGACATCATCAGCACCCGGGCCTCGATCTGGCTCTCAATCGAAAGCGGCAGGTGAACCGCCATCTGGTCGCCGTCGAAGTCGGCGTTGAAAGCGGTACAGACCAGCGGATGCAACTGAATTGCCTTGCCCTCGATCAGCACCGGTTCAAAAGCCTGGATACCGAGGCGGTGCAGGGTGGGGGCACGGTTGAGCATCACCGGATGTTCCTTGATGACCTCTTCGAGAACATCCCACACCTCCGGCTTTTCCTTCTCCACCATCTTCTTGGCGCTCTTGATGGTGGTGCAGAAGCCGCGTTCTTCAAGCCGGTTGTAGATGAACGGCTTGAACAGTTCGAGGGCCATCTTCTTCGGCAACCCGCACTGGTGCAGCTTCAACTCGGGGCCGACAACGATAACCGAACGACCGGAATAATCGACACGCTTGCCGAGCAGGTTCTGCCGGAACCGGCCACCCTTGCCCTTGAGCATGTCGGAGAGAGATTTCAGCGGACGTTTGTTGGGGCCGGTAATCGCCCGCCCGCGTCGACCGTTGTCAAACAGGGCATCGACCGCCTCCTGCAGCATCCGTTTCTCGTTACGGATAATGACATCCGGAGCACGCAGTTCCATCAACCGCTTGAGTCGATTATTGCGGTTGATCACCCGACGATAGAGGTCGTTCAGGTCGGAGGTCGCGAAACGGCCGCCGTCAAGAGGAACCAGCGGACGCAGTTCCGGCGGCAGCACCGGGATCGTCTCAAGAATCATCCACTCGGGACGGTTGCCGCTGTCGCGGAAGGCATCGACCACCTTGAGTCGCTTGGCGGTCTTTTTCCGCTTGGCCTCGCTCGCGGCTTCCTTCATCTCCAGCCGCAGGGTGGTCCCGAGTTCCTCGAGGTCGATGGCCATCAGCAGTTCACGGATGGCCTCGGCCCCCATGCCGGCGGTAAACTGGCCGGCGAACTCGTCCATCGCCTCACGGTACTTGTCCTCGGTCAGCAACTGGCCGACCGTCAGCGCGGTATCGCCGGCGTCCAGAACAATATAGGCCTCGAAATAGAGAACCCGCTCAACCTCTTTCAGGGTCAGGTCGAGGAGGGTCGATATGCGGCTCGGAAGCGACTTGAGGAACCAGATATGCGCCACCGGGCAGGCCAGGTCGATATGCCCGAGCCGCTCACGACGCACCTTGCTGGGAATGACCTCGACGCCGCACTTTTCGCAGACGATGCCGCGGTGTTTCATGCGCTTGTACTTACCGCAATTACACTCGTAGTCCTTGGTCGGACCGAAAATCTTGGCGCAGAACAAGCCATCACGCTCAGGCTTGAACGTCCGGTAGTTGATCGTCTCCGGCTTTTTGACCTCGCCGAAGGAACGCTCGCGGATCGCCTCGGGAGAGGAAACCGAGAGACGGATGGCGTTGAAGTTCAACGGATCTTTCGGCCGCTCAAACAGACTGAAAATATCTTCCAAAACACATCCTCCTTAGTGGATGGCAGCTTTTTTACGCGTCGTCCTCTTCCAGCAGCTCTACATCGAGACAGAGCGACTGCAGTTCCTTGACCAGCACGTTGAAGGACTCGGGCAGGCCGGCCTCCAGGGTGTGCTTGCCTTTGACGATCGCCTCGTACATCCGGGTCCGACCGGCAACATCATCCGATTTGACGGTGAGGAATTCCTGCAGCGCGTGAGCCGCGCCGTAGGCTTCCATCGCCCAGACCTCCATCTCCCCGAGACGCTGGCCACCGAACTGCGCCTTGCCACCGAGCGGTTGCTGGGTAACAAGACTATAGGGACCGATGGAACGGGCATGGATCTTGTCATCAACCAGATGGTGCAGCTTGAGCATATACATGATGCCCACGGTGACCTGTTCCTTGAAGGGTTCGCCGGTCTTGCCGTCGTAAAGGGTCATCTGGCCGCTGGTGGGAACCCCGGCCTTCTCCATCTGCGCCTTCATCTGCTCCTCGCTGACACCTTCGAAAACCGGCGTCGCCATCGGCACACCGGAAGAAAGCCGGCGGGCAAGACTGCGGGTTTCAGAGTCGGAAAGGCCGTCAATGAAAGAATTCAGTTCTTTATTACCATAACACGACTTGATCTGCTTCTTCATCGCCGCGGTGCTGAACCTGGTTTCCATCATCTGCTGAATCTGCTGCCCCAGGCCGCGAGCGGCGAGTCCGAGATGGGTCTCCAGAATCTGCCCGACGTTCATACGCGATGGCACGCCGAGGGGATTGAGGACAATCTCAACCGGTGTTCCGTCAGCCATATAAGGCATGTCTTCTTCCGGCAGGATGCGGGAAAGGACACCCTTGTTGCCGTGGCGTCCGGCCATCTTGTCACCGACCGAAAGTTTGCGCTTGATGGCGATATAAACCTTGACCATCTTGATCACGCCCGGCGGCAGATCATCGCCACGCTTGAGCTTCTCGATCTTGTCGCTGAAAACACCGCGGATCAGCTCTTCCCGCTCGGAAAGACGAGCGAACAGAGTGGCGACCTTCTCCTCAACCTCGTCGGCCTTGGCGAGGCTGATCTCCTGCCACTGGCTGAAGGGAACCTTGTCAAGGGATTCGGCCGTAAGCTTTTTGCCCTTGCTGATGACCACCTTGCCGGTCACATCGTTAACAGTAACCGCCGAGGTCTGGCCGACCAGCAGCTGTTCAAGCTTACCGTGGGCCGATTCCCGGATGATGCGGATCTCATCATCCTGGTCCTTGAGAAGTTTTTCGATTTCGGCATTCTCGATCAACTCGGTGCGGGCATCCTTGTCGGACCCTTTGCGCGAGAAAACCCGTGCCCCGATCACCACACCTTCAACCCCCGGCGGCACCCGCAGCGAGGTGTCACGAACGTCACCGGCTTTTTCGCCGAAAATGGCGCGCAGCAGTTTTTCCTCCGGGGAAAGCTGGGTTTCGCCCTTCGGAGTGATCTTGCCGACCATGATATCACCCGGTTTGACTTCGGCGCCGATGCGGATAATACCGGATTCATCGAGATCGGCCAGAGCATCCTCTCCGAGGTTGGGAATATCGTCGGTAATCTCTTCCTTGCCGAGCTTGGTGTCGCGGGCGACACACTCGAACTCCTCGACATGGATCGAGGTATAGCGATCCTCCTTGACCAGTTTTTCGCTGATCAGGATCGAATCCTCGAAGTTGTAACCATGCCAGGGCATGAAAGCGACCAATACGTTCTGGCCGAGGGCCAGCTCCCCGTACTGAGTCGACGGACCGTCGGCGATAATCTCGCCCCGCTTGACATGATCACCCACTTCAACGATCGGCTTCTGGTTGAGGCAGGTGTTCTGATTGGAACGGATGAACTTGATCATGTTGTAGATATCAACACCGGTGCCGGTCTCGTCAATCTCACCCTCATCGATCTTGACCACGATCCGGTCGGCGTCGACCGCCTCGACAATACCATCGTGACGCGCCACCACCGCGGCGCCCGAATCGTGGGCGACAACCCGCTCCATGCCGGTACCGACCAGCGGCGCGTCGGCACGCAGCAGAGGAACCGCCTGGCGCTGCATGTTCGACCCCATCAGAGCGCGGTTGGCGTCGTCATTTTCCAGAAACGGAATCAGGGCCGCGGCAACCGAAACCAGCTGTTTCGGAGAGACATCCATCAACTGGATGTCATCGCGGTTCATCAGCATGAACTCACCACTCTGCCGGGCATTGACCAGTTCGTTGACGAACCGGCCCTTGTCGTCGAGCGGCGCGTTGGCCTGGGCGATGGCGTGCCCCTCTTCTTCAAGCGCTGAAAAGTACTTGATCTCTGCGGTCACCTTGCCGTCCTTGACAATCCGGTACGGGGTCTCGACAAAACCATGCTCGTTGATCCGCGCGTAGGTCGACAGCGAGGCGATCAGACCGATGTTCGGTCCCTCCGGGGTCTCGATCGGACAGACCCGCCCGTAATGGGTCGGGTGTACGTCACGAACCTCGAATCCCGCCCGTTCACGGGTCAGACCACCCGGGCCAAGCGCCGACAGGCGTCGCTTGTGAGTGATCTCGGAAAGCGGATTGGTCTGGTCCATGAACTGGGAAAGCTGGGAAGAGCCGAAGAACTCCTTGACCACTGCCGAGACCGGCTTGGAATTGACCAGGTCATGCGGCATCAGGCTGTCGGCTTCCTGCAGGCTCATGCGCTCCTTGATGGCACGCTCCATGCGCACCAGACCGACCCGGTACTGGTTCTCCAGCAGTTCTCCGACAGCGCGAACGCGACGGTTGCCGAGATGATCGATGTCATCGATGGAACCCTTGCCGTTGCGCAGGTCAACAAGGTAGCGCACCACCTCAAGGATATCTTCCTTCGTCAGCGTGCTGTGCTCCAGCGGAGTCTCCAGCCCGAGTTTGTAATTCAGCTTCAGGCGGCCGACGGCAGAGAGATCGTAACGATCGGGGTTAAAGAACAGTCCCTCGAAGAGCGCGGTGGCACTGCGCAGGGTCGGCGGATCTCCAGGACGCAGGCGGCGGTAGATCTCGATAATCGCCTCTTCCTCGTTGGCAACCTTGTCGAGCAGCAGGGTATCGCGCAGGTAAGGGCCGACATAGAGGTTATCGATGAACAGCAGGTTGAACTGCTCGATGCCACGCTGCTTGATTTCCTCCAGTTTGGCTTCAGTCACCTCTTCATTGCACTCGATGACCACCTCACCGGTGGCGGTGTCCACCACGTCAGTGGAAGCGATACGACCGACCAGGGACTCCTCGGCCACGACGATCGAATCGACCTTGGCCTCTTCGATTTTACGCAGCGCGGCCTTGGTGAACTTGCGGCCGGCCTTGACCAGAACTTCTCCCTTGCTGTTACAGACATCGGTTTCGGCCCGTTGACCGGCCAGCAGTTCAAGGTTGACGGTTTTCCTGAACTGCCCGTCACTGAAAGAAATCTGTTCGGTGTCGTAATAATAGTTGAGCAACTCCTCCGTGCTGTAGCCCAGGGCCTTGAGCAACACAGTGGCGGGCAGTTTTCGCCGACGATCGATGCGCACGTAGAGGATATCTTTATGGTCAAAATCAAAGTCGAGCCAGGACCCTCGGTAGGGAATCACCCGGGCGCTGAACAGGATCTTGCCGGAGGAATGAGTCTTCCCCTTGTCATGGTCGAAAAAGACCCCGGGGGAACGATGCAACTGGCTGACGATGACTCTTTCAGTCCCGTTGATAATAAAGGTGCCGTTTTCGGTCATCAGCGGAATTTCACCGAAATAGACTTCCTGCTCCTTGATGTCACGAATCGACTGAACTCCCGATTCCTTGTCGACATCCCAGGAAACCAGGCGCACCCGAACCTTGACCGGAGCGGCGAAAGTCATACCGCGCTGATGACATTCTTCCACATCGTACTTCGGTGTACCGAGGGAATAGGAGACGTATTCCAGAGAACTGGTCTCACTGAAATCGCGGATCGGAAAAACCGAACGAAAAACCGCTTCCAGCCCGATGCACTGACGCGCCGACGCGGGCAGGTCAGACTGCAGAAAACGTTTATAGGAGTTTTTCTGAATGTCGATGAGGTTGGGGATATCAATAATTTTCTTGATATCGGCGAAGTGCTTCCTCAGCAACTGGTTATTCGCAATCGAATAAGCCATGGGTTCTCCTTTGATGTGTCCACGTAACGCCGGCCGGGCGTCCGCAGAACCCCTTTGGAATCAAGACTTTACTTGTTCGGGGCGATTGCCCGGAACAACCCCTCGCCAGGGCCGCTGACGGCGGTGGGAAACAGCCCGGGCATATGAAAGTAAGAATAGCCAAGGCCGCGAGGCGACCTTGGCTTGACACAGAATGTATGGATCAGGAACTATTTGAGTTCCACCGAAGCGCCGGCTTCTTCCAGCTGCTTCTTGATGTCTTCGGCCTCATCCTTGCCGGCCGCTTCCTTGATGGTGTTCGGAGCACCGTCAACCATTTCCTTGGCTTCTTTCAGACCCAGGCCGGTGATGGCGCGAACCACCTTGATGACGTTGATCTTCTTGTCGCCGACAGCGGTCAGGACAACATCGAACTCGTCTTTCTCTTCGGCCGCGGCAGCTTCACCACCGGCGACGGGACCGGCGGCCACGGCAACCGGAGCGGCGGCGGACACGCCGAACTTGTCTTCCAGTTCCTTGACCAGTTCGGACAGTTCCAGCACCGACATGTTCTCGATGAACTCAATAACCTGTTCTTTGGTAACTTCAGCCATGATTCAATTCTCCGTATAAATAGAAAGTGTTTAAAATTTTGTTTCAAATCCCTGTTCAGGCGGCTTTCTTTTCCTGCACGGCGGCAAGAACCTGAACCAGGGACCGCGGAACGGCGGCCAGTACACCAACGAAGTTGCTGACCGGCGCATTGATCGAACCGAGCATCTTGGCCAGCAGAACTTCGCGGCTGGGCAGATCGGACAGTGCCTTGATGGCGTCCAGGTCGAGCGCCTTGCCTTCGAGGGATCCACCCTTGAGCTCGAATTTGCCGTTGGCCTTGGCAAAATCACTGAGGACCTTGGCCGGGGCCACCGGGTCATCACCGGCGATGGCAAGCGCCGTCGGGCCGTTCAGAAATTCCTCAAGGCAGGCATTGTCGGTATCCTTGATGGCAAGCTTGAGCAGAGTGTTCTTGACCACTTTGTACTCAACACCAGCTTCACGAAGCTTGCCACGCAGATCATTGACTTCTTCGACAGTCAGCCCACGGTAATCGGCCACAAATGTAGCGGTCGCGGCTGACAGCTTGCCGTTCAATTCGGCGACAACTTCCTGTTTCGTATTTCGATTCAACGTCTCTCCTCCTTTCTTCGGTATTTCCGGATGCCTCGTGGGTCCGGGACCCAGTCTGAGGCGCGGGAGAGACGATTCAGAGGTCGTCCTTCCGTCCTCGGCCTCGGCAGGTGGCGAGTTCCATTAAACGCGCATGCGTACCTGCTGTCTTTGACCGGGTGCTGAAAGCTATGTCTGAACTGACCGACAGGTCAGGTTGAAGGTCTTTAATCCTTCATCTTTCTTATTTGACCAGAGCCTGCAGGGCGGGGACATCGAGATTGATGCCGGGGCCCATGGTGCTTGAGAGACTGACCTTCTTCAGGTACGTCCCCTTGGCAGTACTCGGTTTAGCCTTGATCAGAGCATCCATCAGGGCGAGAACATTGCCCTGCAGTTTCTCAACATCAAAGGACACCTTGCCCACCGGGGCATGAATAATCCCGGCTTTCTCGACACGGTATTCAACCTTGCCCGACTTGGCCTCTTCAACCGCCCTGGTAACTTCAAAAGTCACAGTGCCGACCTTGGGATTCGGCATCAGACCACGCGGTCCGAGCAGGCGGCCGATCTTGCCGACCGTTCCCATCATGTCAGGCGTCGCGATAGCGGTATCGAAATCGAACCAGCCTTCTTTGATTTTCTCGACAAGGTCCTCGCCGCCGACGAAATCGGCCCCGGCAGCAGTTGCCTCCTGGGCTTTCTCGCCCTTGGCGAAGACAACAACACGAACCGTCTTGCCGAGCCCGTTGGGAAGCACTACCGCGCCGCGAACCATCTGGTCAGCCTTGCGCGGATCAACTCCGAGCCGAACCGCCATATCCACGGTTTCATCGAATTTGGCATGCGCAGTTTCCTTGAGCAGCGCCAGCGCTTCATCAAGCGCGTAGGTCGATTCACGATCGACCTTGCCCTTGGCTTCAGTATGTTTTTTTCCTACCGCCATGGTTCAATCTCCAACTGGAACGGAATGTTACCCTTCAACCTCGAGACCCATGCTGCGCGCGGTACCTTCCACGGTTCGCATCGCTGCCTCAATGTCAAAAGCGTTAAGATCGGGCATCTTGATCTGGGCGATTTCCCACACCTGATCACGCGTAACCTTGCCACACTTTTCCTTGTTCGGAACTCCGGAGCCCTTCTGCAGCTTGGCCGCCTTGAGCAGCAGTACCGCCGCCGGCGGAGTCTTGGTGATAAAGGAAAATGAGCGATCGGCATAGACGGTGATAACCACCGGAATGATCATGCCGGCTTCGCTCTGGGTCTTGGCATTGAACGCCTTGCAGAACTCCATGATGTTGACACCGTGCTGACCGAGCGCCGGGCCGACCGGAGGCGAGGGGTTTGCCTGTCCGGCAGGGATCTGCAGCTTAATCTGTCCAATAACCTTCTTGGCCATGAGAGACTCCTTGAGTGAAAACTATCGCGACCAGCGTCAGCTGGTTTTTTCGACCTGTATAAATTCAAGTTCGACCGGGGTCACCCGACCGAAAATACTGACCATGACTTTGAGCTTCGCCCGCTCCGGCTTGACATCTTCAACCACGCCGGTGAAATTGAGAAACGGGCCATCAATGACACGCACCGTCTCGCCGACTTCAAATTCAACCTTCGGCTTGGGATGGTCGACACCTTCCTCCATCCGACTTGCGATCTTGGCAACCTCTTCGTCCGGGATCGCGGGCGGGTTGGTACCACCGCCGACAAAACCGGTCACTTTGGGGGTATCCTTGACAACGTGCCAGGTTTCGTTGGTCAATTCCATCTGCACCAGGATGTAACCGGGAAAGAACTTGCGCGTAGAAGTCTTGCGTTCGCCCTTCTTCAGTTCCACCACAGTCTCGGACGGGATCAGGATTTCACCGAACTCCTCCTCGGCGCCCAACTGCCGGATTCGCTCTTCCAGATTGGCCTTGACCTTGTTTTCATAACCGGAGTAAGTGTGAACTCCATACCATTTCATCGTCATCGGAACCTCCCCTCCACCTTCAATTAAGCAGCATGCGAACTGCGGTGGACAAGGCCGAATCGACCACCCAGAGAAAAACCGCAACAATCATGACCAGTACAACCACCACGATGGTCGAACTGTAGGTCTCCTTGCGGGTGGGCCAGGTAACTTTTTTCAGTTCACTCTTGACGTTGCCGAGAAACTCGTTCGTTTTGCCAATCACTATGCGCTTCTCCAATCCTGGAGAGGGTTATTAAAGTGGCAGGCCAGGAGGGACTCGAACCCCCAACCCCCGGTTTTGGAGACCGGTGCACTAGCCAATTGTGCTACTGGCCTGCAGACAAAAAGCCACAGCGGACTGCGGCCGAAACCATGAACGACCGGATGATCACCGACTACTTGGTTTCCTTGTGCGGTGTATGCTTGCGGCAGAACCGACAGTATTTCTTGAACTCAAGCCGGTCCGGCGTGGTCTTCTTGTTCTTGGTGGTCGTATAATTTCGCTGCTTGCACTCAGTGCAAGCGAGAGTAACAATATCCCGCATGATAAAAATTCCTCAGCCCCCTCCCGCACGGGAGGGGGCCTGTATGCCCTTAAATTACTCGATAACTTCGCTGACGACGCCGGCACCGACGGTGCGGCCGCCTTCGCGGATGGCGAAACGCAGTTCCTTGTCCATGGCGATCGGGGTGATCAGATTGATCTCCATCGCCACGTTGTCGCCAGGCATGACCATCTCGGTCCCCTCGGGGAGAGTACAGATCCCGGTCACGTCGGTGGTGCGGAAGTAGAACTGCGGACGATAGCCCTTGAAGAATGGGGTATGACGACCACCCTCTTCCTTGGTCAGGATGTAGGCCTCGGCCTTGAACCTGGTGTGCGGGGTGATGCTGCCCGGCTTCGCCAGAACCTGGCCGCGCTCGATCTCCTCGCGCTTCACGCCGCGCAGCAGAACACCGATGTTGTCACCGGCCTGCCCCTGGTCCAGCAACTTGCGGAACATCTCGACGCCGGTCACGACGGTCTTGCTGGTCTCCTTCATGCCGACGATCTCGATCTCCTCGCCGACCTTGACAACCCCACGCTCGACACGACCGGTGGCCACGGTACCGCGACCGGAAATCGAGAAAACATCCTCGACCGGCATCAGGAAAGGCTTGTCGATGTCACGCTCCGGGGTCGGAATGTAGCTGTCGACCTGAGCCATCAGTTCAAGAACCTTGTCTTTACCAATGGCGTCGTCACGACCTTCGAGGGCGGCCAGAGCACTGCCGGCCACAATCGGAATATCGTCACCGGGGAAGTCGTAGCTGGAGAGCAGCTCGCGAACTTCAAGCTCGACCAGCTCCATCAACTCCTCGTCATCGACCATGTCGGCCTTGTTGAGGAAGACAACCATCGCCGGAACACCGACCTGACGGGCGAGCAGGATATGCTCACGGGTCTGCGGCATCGGACCGTCGGCCGCGGACACGACCAGGATCGCGCCGTCCATCTGCGCAGCACCGGTGATCATGTTCTTGACGTAGTCGGCATGACCCGGGCAGTCAACATGGGCGTAATGCCGGGTGTCGGTCTCATATTCGACATGGGCGGTGGCAATGGTGATACCGCGCTCGCGCTCTTCGGGAGCGTTGTCGATCTGGTCAAAGGCCATCGCCTCGGCGCCGCCGGCTTCGGCGAGAACCTTGGTGATAGCGGCAGTCAGCGTGGTCTTGCCATGGTCAACGTGGCCGATGGTGCCGATGTTGACATGGGGCTTTGTTCTTTCAAACTTTTCCTTGGACATT
>NZ_PPFX01000002.1:155690-171788 GCF_002898515.1 Geothermobacter hydrogeniphilus
GCCGATGGTGCCGATGTTGACATGGGGCTTTGTTCTTTCAAACTTTTCCTTGGACATTGCGTCGACCTCCCTGGTTTCGAATAATCCTGTTTTTCTGACGTTGGGTTGCGATTCCGGAACAAACCGGAACCGTCGAAGCTGGCTTTGCAGAAACAGCAAAACCTCCCCAGGACAACATGAAGAAATGGAGCCCACAATCGGAATTGAACCGATGACCTCACCCTTACCAAGGGTGTGCTCTACCATCTGAGCTATGTGGGCTTATCTCTTCAGTCGTCGTGCGGAGACTTCTTGATAAAGTTTTGGAGCGGGAAACGGGACTCGAACCCGCGACCCTCAGCTTGGAAGGCTGATGCTCTAGCCAACTGAGCTACTCCCGCCCAAACTCTGAAATCCGCGATCTATGTCTGCAGCTCGGTGGACGCCGTCCAGCCACACCCCCAGTGCCCGCGGCTCATCGCCTCCTGGAGAATGCCTTCCGAACCTTGTCCGGCAAGTTTCTATTTAGTGGTGGAGGGGGGAGGATTCGAACCTCCGAAGTCTTCGACGGCAGATTTACAGTCTGCTCCCTTTGGCCACTCGGGAACCCCTCCAGGGGATAGCTTATTCTCTTTTTCAAGGGCCCGCGCCCGGTCAACCGGATGGAGCTGGCGACAGGAATCGAACCCGCAACCTGCTGATTACAAGTCAGCTGCTCTACCAGTTGAGCTACGCCAGCACAGGGGGCGATTTATACAACAGCATCCGGCAAAATGCAAGGACTTTTTTGCACCTTCTTTGCCCTGCCCAACGGGGAGAAACTTATAGTTGAATCAGCATCACTTGTCAACCCGAAGATGCCGATTTCGATGAAAATTTTTGATTTTTAAAAATCACTCCGAAGCATCGCCCGCAACGACCTCTCTCGCGTGGGCGGACTCCGTCACGGAAGGCAGGAAGAATTGCCGGGGGTTGCCGGATATTAACTTTTTTATGGGCTCCCCTTGACAATAGCTTACAAATCTGGTCACATATAAACAGCAACAACCACTACGCTTTGGGGTGTCCTTCTCCCTCCTGGGGACACCCCATTTTTTTGTCTTTCAGGGGCGGGTCTTTTGTGCCGACTCCGCGTTGCTTACCTCTTCGCTTGTGCGACGTACCTGTCGGTACGACTCCGCGCTCATCGGCAAGCGCCTTGATTCGGCGCAAAATCCCGCGCCCTTTGACGGCGGTGGCTAACACAGCAGAACGACTCCGTGGCAGCGACAGGGGCGGGCCTTTTGGCCCAGCTCGGTGTTGCAAACCTCTTCGCTTGTGCGACGTAGCTGCCGCTACGACTCCGCGCTCATCGAAGGGAGCAGGGGCGGTTCTTTTCCGCCAACTCTGTGTTGCGTTCCTCTTCGCTTGTGCGACATAGCTGCCGCTATGTCTCCGCGCTCATCAGGTCGCGCCTTGATTTGGCGAAAAATCCCTCGCCCTTCAGCGGCAGAGTGAGGGGGATGTTCTTGGGGACTGTCCCCCTCGAAAGGGACAGGGGCTGGGTGAGGGGATGTAAACAATTACTTTGCACCTCTGCGTCTTTGCGCCTCCGCGCAAGGCAGGTTGCTTAAAGATCTATTTCCCGACCTCCCGCTGGCGTACCACCTCGTAGAGGGCCAGGGCTGCCGCCACCGAAGCATTGAGACTGCTCACCCGTCCTTTCATCGGCAGGGCCAGCAGGCCGTCGCAGTGCCGTCGCACGTTCGGCCGCACGCCGCTACCTTCGCTGCCGACGACGATGGCCACCGGGCCTCTGAGGTTGCTGCGATAGAGATCCTCCGCCCCCGCCTCTCCGGCCAGGGCGTAGACCCAGATCCCTTCGTCCTTCAACTGATCGATCGTCCGCGCCAGGTTGGTCACCCGGCAGAGGGGCAGATGCTCCAGGGCGCCGGCGGAGGTCTTGTCGACAATGGCCGACACCGGACAGCTCCGGTCACGCGCCACCACCACCCCCTGGCAACCGGCCGCCTCGGCGCTGCGCAGAATGGCGCCGAAATTGTGCGGATCGGTGATGCCGTCGAGCAGCAGGATAAAAGGCGGCTCGGGCCCGGAGCGGGCAGCCGCCAGCAGATCCGTGAAATCCAGATAGGCGAAGGGAGCGAGATAGAGGGCGACCCCCTGGTGGCGGGCCGGTCCGCACAGCCGTTCAAATTCCTCGGCGGTCAGTCGGCGGCAGGGAACGCCGCGGTCAACCGCCACCGAAGCGATCTCTTCCAGGCGCGGATTGAGAACTCCCTGACGCAGCAGCAGCCGGCGCGGCTCGCGTTGCCCGGCCTGCAGGGCCTCGCGCACCGGGTTGATACCGTAGATGAGATCGTCGCCGCTCACTTGGCGTCGAGGGCCGCGGCCATCTCCTGGAGGATCTTCCCGGCGGCCTGCTGCGGGTCGTCAGCGGCGGAAATCGGCCGGCCGATCACCAGGTAATCGCTGCCGGCGACAAGGGCGTCCGCCGGTGTCGTGACCCTCTTCTGATCGTCAACAGAGGCAAAGGCGGGACGCACGCCGGGGGTCACGATGGCGAAATCGGGACCACAGGCCGCGCGGATCGCCTCAACCTCGCGCGGCGAAGCGACCACACCGTCAAAACCGGCATCGGCGGCCAGGCGCGCCAATCGCGGCACCATCTCGGCGACCGGCCGGTCGATTCCGAGTTCAAGCAGGGTCTGGTCGGTGCTGGAGGTGAGGATGGTCACCGCCAGAAGCAGCGGTCTCCCGGTCGAACCGCGAGGATACTGCTCATCAACCCGGGCGACTGTGGTCCGCATCATTTCCGCGCCACCGAGGGCATGAACATTGAACATCTTCACCCCCAGTCGACAGGCTTCCAGAGCCGCCATCGCCACGGTGTTGGGAATGTCATGATATTTCAGATCGAGGAAAACCTCGCCGCCGCCGTCGCGGATCATGCGCACCACCTGCGGCCCGCAACGGGTGAAAAGCTGTTTACCGACCTTGAAGACACCGACCTTGTCATGCAGCAACGCGACCCACCGCTGCGCCTCCTCAAGGCTGTCGACATCCAGGGCGAAGATGAGTCTTTCACGTGCTTTATCGATCATGTTTTCCTCCCGATAAATTCCTTGACACGCCGTGAGATCTCCTGAACCCGGGCGACCAGTTCGGCCGACTCCTCGTGCGGCAGATCACGCCGCGCGGCGAGACATTCCATGAATAACAGTTCGTTGAGCCCGTCGACGAGCAGTTTCTGTTTGTCCCCTTCTGCAAGCCCCTCCAAGTTGCTGAGGATACGGCCACCATCAACCGCCCCTTCGGCGGAGATGGCGACATCGCGGAAGAGATAGGAGAAGGGTTGGGGAAGGTCACGCAGGAAGTAGCGGACCTCCTGCCCGAAGCGCGGGTTGCGATCCGTTATCTTGTGATACATCACCACCAGGGCGCTGTTGTAAATCTTGAGGATCTCTCCCGGAATACCGTCAACCTCGACTTCTGGCGCGGACTCCATACGGACCCGCTTTTTCTCAACCAGACTGAACAGCAGCCGCAGCCCGTCGAATTCACCAAGTCCGCTCCGCCGCAGAACTTCCCCGGCCGCCACGGCAGGAGTCTGACCGATCAGCTCAAGCAACCGTTGTTCGGCGGGCGAAAGGCCTTCGGCCCCCGCCCCGGTAGCAACCGGCAAAAGATCGAGTGAACCGATCACGTTCATGAACAGGCCGCGTTCGTCGATCCGCCTGAGCCCTTCCATGATCAGATTCTGGGTCCCCATCGACAATCGGACAATCTGTTCATTTTCCAATGAACGAGGCTCGAAAGAAAAGCTCCCCTCGTTGAAGACAAACAGATTGTAAACGATCGTTTCAACCTGGTTGCGGGTCGCTTCCCAGAGGTCCTTGGCGGTGACAGCTTTTTTTTCGACCAGAATTTTGCCGATGGTTCGGCGCGAGGTCGCGAACTGACGGGCCTTGTCGAGGGTTTCCCGATCGACCTTGCCGAGACCGAAGAGAATCTCGCCGAGCTCCTCTTCGGGAAAGGAACTGGTGGCGAAAACGATCTCACCATCCTGAAAATAGAGGGCTTTCTCTCCACCCTGAAGATGGAAACGCAGCACCCCGGTGTGGCGAAACATGTTGAAAAAGGAAAGCAGGTCAGGAAGGCCCAGGGCACCGAGCACTCCCGCCAGACAGACCTCCTGTTCGCCCGAAGCGGTCAGCAGCAGGTGATTGCAGGAAAAGGAACGCGCCTCCAGCGGCTGGTTGCGCAGTTCACGCACCACGGCCGGAGGCAGATTGATCCGGCCGTGGCTGCTGATGGTCAGGCTCATCCCCTCTCCTTCCGACCGCTCAGGAAGCCAGTTCCGTGGTCACGATCGCTGTCACCCGGGAGGCCACCTCGGCCAGCGGCACCATGCTGCGCTCACCGCCGCGACGTACCTGCAATTCAAGGTTGCCATCCTTCAAGCCCCGCGAACCGACCGTGACCCGCAACGGGATGCCGATCAGGTCAGCATCCTTGAACTTGCTGCCCGGACGTTCGTCACGGTCGTCAAGCAGAACCTCGATGCCCTGCTCAAGAAGATCCCGGTAGAGTTTCTCGCCGGCCTCACAGACCGCCTCATCCTTGGGATTGACCAGCGTGATCAGCACCTGGAAAGGGGCAATCGGCATCGGCCAGATGATGCCGTTCTCATCGTGGTTCTGCTCGATCGAGGCGGCCACCGTGCGGCCGATGCCGATCCCGTAGCAGCCCATGACCAGGGCGCGTTCCCGCCCCTGTTCATCCAGCACCTTCGCCGCCATGCTCTCGGAGTACTTGGTGCCGAGCTTGAAAACGTGTCCGACCTCGACCCCGCGCCAGGACTCCAGTTTCCCATCACAGCGCGGGCAGGCGTCCCCGGCGACCGCCTGGCGCAGATCGGCGAACCGCTCCACCTGGAAATCACGTCCGTGGTTGGCACCGGTATAGTGGTAGTCCTTTTCATTGGCACCGACGACGAAATCGCTCATCGCCTCGACCTCCAGGTCGGCAAGGATGCGCAGCGACAGACCGACCGGACCGGCGAACCCGGTCGGGGCGCCGGTCGCCTTGAGCACCGCTTCGTCACCGGCCATCTCAACCCAGTCAGCATCGAGCAGGTTGCAGAGCTTGATGGTGTTCAGCTCGCGGTCACCACGCAGCAGCACCGCGACCACCTCACCGCTGTCGGTTTCGACAACCAGGGTCTTGACCAGCTGCCGCGGATCGAGCTTGAGGTAGGCGGCCACATCCTCGATACTCCTGCGGGCCGGGGTGAGGACCTTTTCCAACTGCGCGGCGGGGGCCGCGGCCGTCCCGGCCGCTTTCAGTTCCGCCTTCTCGACATTGGCGGCGTACTCGCAGCTGTCGCAGGAGACGATGGCGTCCTCGCCCGACTCGGCCAGTACCATGAACTCGTGGGAGAAGGAGCCGCCGATGGCGCCGGAGTCGGCCTCGACGGCACGGAACTTCAATCCGCAGCGTTCGAAAATACGGCGGTAAGCCTGGTACATTTTCCGGTAGGACTCATCCGCGCCGGCATCATCGAGATCGAAGGAATAGGCATCCTTCATGACAAACTCGCGACCGCGCATCAACCCGAAACGGGGGCGGATCTCGTCACGGAACTTGGTCTGGATCTGGTAGAGGTTGAGCGGCAGCTGGCGGTAGGAGCGGATTTCACGGCGGACGATGTCGGTGATCACCTCTTCATGGGTCGGCCCGAGGCAGAAGTCCGCCTGCTTGCGGTCCTTGAGCCGCAGCAGTTCCTTGCCGTACTGCTGCCAGCGTCCCGACTCCTGCCAGAGTTCGGCCGGGGTCACCATCGGCATCAGCACCTCGATGGCGCCGGCGCGGTTCATCTCCTCGCGGACGATCTGCTCGACCTTGCGCAGGGCGCGCAGCCCGAAGGGCAGGTAGCTGTAGATCCCGGCGGCGACCTTCTTGATCATCCCGGTACGGATCATCAGCTGGTGGCTGAGAACCTCCGCGTCGGCGGGAACTTCCTTGACGGTGTTGAGCATGTACTGGCTGTAGCGCATAGTCCTGAACCTCTATAAAAATAGATGACGGGGTTTCCCGATTGATGGTTTCGCAAATTCTCTGCGATGGCTAAGCAAAATTTTCGCACCACTAGGCGTCGTGGTTTTTCGAGGGCGAAGACATACATGTTGTATGTCGAGGTCTCGAAAAAGTGCGACAACAACGGGGTGCGGACATTTTGCGACGCCATCCCGATTTGGTTCAGGAAACTAACCCATTTGGGCGGCCATTGCAAGACGTCGCCGCTCCCCGGACCACCGGCTGTTTTGCGGACTGGGACCCTCAGGTATCGAGCAGGTCGAGGATTTCCGCCGTCCGATTCTCCATCAACGCCCGGTCGCCGCGCGCCTCGACATTGAGCCGCAGCACCGGCTCGGTGTTGGACGGCCGCAGGTTGAAGCGCCAGTCGGCAAAATCGATCGACAGGCCGTCGGTGCGGTCGACGGCTCCCCCCTGCCCGGCGTAATGATCTTCAACCCGCCGCATGGCGACCGCCGGATCGGCGACCTGGCGGTTGATTTCCCCGCTCGACGGGTAGGCGGCGATCCGCTCATCGACCAGCGCCGAGAGCGGTTTGCCGCTGCGGCAGACCAGCCCGGCCACCAGCAGCCAGGGGATCATGCCGCTGTCGCAGTAGGCGAAATCGCGAAAATAGTGATGGGCGCTCATCTCCCCGCCGTACAACGCGTCCTCGGCCCGCATCCGCTCCTTGATGAAGGCGTGACCGGTCTTGCTCATGATCGGCGTTCCCCCGGCGCGTTCAACCACCTCGACCGTGTTCCAGGTCAGACGCGGATCGTGGATGATTTTCGCACCCGGTGCGAAACCGAGCAACGCCTCGGCCAGCAGGCCGACGATGTAGTAGCCCTCGATGAAACGGCCGCGCTCGTCGAACAAAAAGCAGCGGTCGAAGTCACCGTCCCAGGCGACGCCGAAGTCGGCCCCGACGGCGAGAACCGCGTCGGCGGTGGCACTGCGGTTCTCCGGCAGCAGCGGGTTGGGGATGCCGTTGGGAAAGGAACCGTCCGGCTCGAAATGCACCGGGATGAACTCGAACGGCAGCTGGGCTTCAAGCAGCTTGAGCACCGGGCCGGCGCAGCCGTTGCCGGGGTTGGCGACGATCTTCAACCGGCGCAGGCCGTCCTCGCCGAGATAGCCGAGCAGGTGACGGATATAGGGACCGCGATAGTTCTCCTCGCGGATCCCGCCGATCCGTTCCACCGCCGGAAAGTCACCGCCGGCCACCAGCTCGCGAATCGTCGACAGGCCGCTGTCGCCGCTGATCGGCCGGGCCCCTTCTCTGACCAGCTTCATGCCGTTGAAGTCGGCCGGGTTGTGACTGGCGGTCACCATGATGCCGCCGTCATGCCGTCCGTAATCGGTGGCGAAGTAGACCTCCTCGGTGCCGCACAGGCCGATATCGACCACGTCCGCGCCCCCTTCTGTCAGGCCACGGCTCAGCGCCGCAGTCAGCGCCTCGCTGGAAAGGCGGACATCGCGGCCGACCACCACCGTCCGCGGCTTGAGAAAGGCGGCATAGGCGCGGCCGATGCGCCAGGCGATCTCTTCATTCAGTTCATCGGGCAGTCGCCCGCGGATATCGTAGGCTTTGAAACAGTTCAGGTTCATGGTTTCTCCCCTCATCCGAATATCGCGCGTCATGCGCCCAAACGGCGGCCATCATAGCGCAAATCGGGAACGGGCGAAAAGCATTTCGGATGCCTTCCCCCCGGATTTGCATCTCGGGTCTTCCGGGAAGGTTTCCAGGCAGGTGAAAGCAGAAAGGACAGCGGGGTGGTATCAGCCCTGCCGTATCGCATTACGGGCAAAAAGCCCAGAAGGCTTCCTTCAGTGACCTTCTTTCAACGATTAAACAACGTCCCTTCAATGTGTGTGTCCGGGAATGATGACATCGAGGCTGTAAAAGGTGACCGACCGGTCTGAATTTGCAATTTGCATTTTTTGCATATTGCTTTTTTCGTCGAGCTCGCCCTCTTTGAAAACATTATTGATATGGCGCGATATCACCGGCTGACTGCGTTCAAACAGATCAACCATTTGCGTCTGAGACAGACAGACGGTTTCCTGCTCAAGCCGCACATTGAGGGGCTTTGCCGTCGCCGGATTGATAAATATCGACCTTGTCGGACATGGTCAAAAACTTCCTCATTTTGAACTGTTGCATTTATTTACAACAGTTCGCCCTTCTCTGCGCGTTGAATCACCGAGTATTCCTCGGTAGTTGCCTCAACCCACCATTGTCAGCAATTGGCCGTCAGGCTTTGCACCAACCGATAAACCGTTGTCCCGGTTGTGCGGGGCCAATCGGCACAGGATGGCGTATCCCGACGGCTGGCACGTTCAACAGCATCTGCAACCCCGCTGGTAAATTGCTTCACATCAACAGCTCCCTTTTGATATCCAGGCAGTTGTCGTTTAAGCCGGGTGACGCATTCCCGCGAGGTGCCTACGTCATTGCCATCTTCAAAGTGCAGCAACAGCCAGAATTCAAACTGGGGATTACTGACCGCCAGGCCATAGTTCTCTTTTGCCTGACTCCACTGATGCAACTGCTGAAGTTGCGCCTCGGTCCATTGATCGGTATCGACCACCAGCCAGGCCTCATCGCTATTCTTCAACCCTTTTTCTTTCAGGTAGTCATTCATTCTCTTAAGAACCTGCGGTGGGGCACTCCGGTTTTTACCTTTTAAAGAATGAACGTGAACGACGCTCCCGTCTCCTTCAAACATCTTGAAGTAGCGTGGTTCGGTCTCCGCCCCTTCAGTAGCAATCACGAACAACTTCTTATAGCGCCGCTCACCAAGAGGGCGCCTGAATTTACGCCTCGCCAACGGCTGCCTCCCGTTCAGACACCTCCAAATCGCTGTTCGCCAACGCGCCGGAGATCAACAGCCGCGGCACACCACCCAGCCGACCCTGCAAGTAGCTCTTGCGGATATCCTTGTCGTTGCGAACATCCTTGTACTCACTGAAAGAAAGGAGCGAAGAACCACCCTCTTGGTCGCGTTCTGCGATCCACATCTCGTCCCGACGCAAAAGATCCTGATCCATCAGCAACACATCATGCGTTGTCAAAAGAAGCTGGGAGCGGTTTTCCGGGGAACAGGCCTCCAGGTAGCCCTCAAGCAGCTGCCGGGTCAGCAGGGTGTGCAGACTGCGATCGACTTCATCGATGACATAAATCTGCGTCGACTCACGGGAGGACATTTCCAAAAAGGCCGGCAGCAGGTCGATAACGCGCTTGGACCCATCCGATTCCTGGCCCATTTCAAACTTGGCCAGATCGCCGCCAGAAGTCTCGTGATAGGTCACCAGCTTCCTGGCGACAATCTCACCATCCTTGCGGGTGAACACATAGCGCTCATGAAATGGGGACATCAGTCGCAAGGTCATCCCTTCTTTCAGGGAAGATTGCAATTGGCTGCGCATTTCTTCGGGCAGGGGGAGATTGTCAAAGCTGACATCCTCGCCACCAAGCTGGGCGATACCCGTATCAAGCAATCCAAGATATTTGTTCATCGTGGCATAAAGAGGGCTGCCTTCCTGAAGAAACTGCTCAAAGGGTTCGAACCGGGTGTCGGGAGCAATCAGCACCAGATTCTCCTTGAACCAGTCGTAAACCGGCTTGAAAGTTTCGACCTTCTGCTGCACGGCATTGGTCAGAAAGAGCTGGTTTTCGCGGGTTCCCTTGAAGGCGAAATGGAGAAACCGGTCCTTATCCAAAGCAGGAGCAAAGCGGACTTCATCCAGATTGCGGACGAACAGTTCCTTTTCGGTGGTTGGACGCACCTCAACAAGGCGCTCTTCAACAACCCGCTCCTGGTTGACGGCGAAGCCATATTCATAAATCGTTTCACCAACCAGCAGCTCAAAACTGAAGCACGTTGCCTTCTGCCCCGATTCACCATCCAGCCGAAAGGTCTCAACCGGGATCAACTCATCCGGACGGGTGCCGCGCACAATCAGGTTGCGGGCAAAGTTGAGCGCGGCGAAAAAGTTGGTTTTACCCGAGGCGTTGCCACCGTAGATCGCCGCGACCGGCAGCAACCGAAGCTTGTAGCGCTCGACACGCGCAAGACGTTCCCCATGCTGCTTCTCACGACTGGCGACCATGCTGAAGGTCGCCGGGTTACGAAACGAACGCCAATTTTCGAGGGTGAAATTGATGAGCATATCTTGTCTCCTTGAGAGATATTTTCTCTTGACGAGACCAGAATAACACAAATCTGAGATATCTATCAATTTTTGAGAGTTTTTTTCTCTCAAACAAAGCTCGTCGGCCAAAAGCTTTGCCGTTAGCAGATCGGCAGATGATGACCTTGTTGGACACAAGGCGGGTGATTACAGAGGATTGAAGGGACTGGATTCTACATGAACATGGTTAACCTGATACAGGCTAACGTCTTTTCCAGAAACCTCAGAATCATTAAAAATTGCGTAATTGACCCCTGGACCCATAGCACTTTTATAGACAACTCCGTCATAACCACAAGACTTGATAAACTCGCATAAATATTGGCTCGGCAAATAATCAAGATGGGCGGTACGTGGCAATATCGGCATCGTCAACTCACCTCCGAGCCGACACAGATAGCCCATATTTCTATGAACCATCCGCAAATCTTCCTCGTCCAAAGAAAATGGTGATATTTTTTTTCTGGGATCACGCAAATCGACAAAAGAGAGAGCGGATCTAAACTCGAACTCAGCAACACAAACGATCTCACCCTTGTGTGGTCGAATCTCTGCTACAGCAGTCGCAGCATCTGAGGCAACATAAAGACATGGAATTCCGACGGGGTTGGCACGCCCGTTCCCAACCAATTTTTCAGGGGGCTTGCCCATTTCATCCAGCGAGAATGGAACACCCTGATCACATACCCTTGCCCTACAAACTGTAAGAGTTGCCCTCGACTCAAGGGCAACAAACGAAGTTTCGAGATTCAAAATTTCGCTGTTATTGGTTGGAAAAAAACGTCGTTGATGCTTCAACTCCTCTCTGAATGCCTCCCACTGCAGAATCGCTGTAGTTTCACTGTCTTGAGACGGTAAGAATTCGCAACGAAAAACATCAAGGTTATCGAATATATGAGCCAGCAACTTTTCAGCCTTGACTCGCCCAAGCCCTTCAAATAACCCCCAATCCTCACGCAATAACGACTCAAGACTGGTGGCCTCTGGATCAACGGACTCTTCGTAAAGCTCGAACAACGAATCAAAATGAAAAAGCAACTCCTGTGGCGATATGATTTTTACATCTCTTGAACCACAAAATTTACACTCGCCAACTTCATCACTTGAATCATCAATATAGTCTGCTAAAAACCAATCGCCAAAGCACCCCCCGCAGCATTTCTCCATGGTTCAGCCCCCCTGGAGACTTGCTATCAATTCAATATGGTGCTGCATCGAAAGCTTCTTGACATATCCCAAACCAGGAAAATGTCCACGAGCATGGAGCTCCAAAAACTCGTTCACAGCTTCTGATCTTAAAATCTTCGAATTCGGATCTTCAACATCATCAACAAGTTTCTGCAACGCCTCAAGAAACTTGCCTCCCGGATCTGTGGGGGACGTCGTTCGATCAGAAATATAATGCTTGATAAACATATCGTCATCTTCGTTGCTATCGATATATGTCAAGTGAATAGCAACAGCATATGCCGGGCCACCACTCTCCGAAAAATCATCTCCAACAGTCAGGAAATCTCCGAACCCGCCAAAACCGTCTTCTGTGTAGGTGATATGCAACTCTGAGAAGTGCTCGACTTCAGGATGTTCTCGATTGGTGCGCTTTACAAAACCATCACGAACCAGGACCCGGTAATCATTTCTAAAATTCCTGCGATATAGACGGCTGCAACATTCATCAATAAAAATATGCTCTCTAATCGCCACAATTCCATTTACAGCGCCAGCCAGCTCGCCCGCCCTTGGGTAGCCATAGTGAATAATCGAAACATCCTTATTTTGTCTCTGACAAAACTCCTGGACGTCTTCCAGCAACGTGTTTGAACCCACAACAAAGCCAAGACGACAGTCATCGTAGTCGGCCAGCAGTCCCTCAACGATTTCAGCCTGAAGCTCTTCTGCTCCGCCGTTAAGTTCTCCATGTAAAGGATTCATCACCAAAACAAACTGTGTCTGTTGCGCCATAAGGGCTTCCAGCGCTCTGCGCAATCCGGTTAAACTTCTTTTTACGGGCTCAATGATGGGAATAATGTTCGCTTGAGACATGCGCTCGGCATTCTCGCGGATAGTGATCAGCTCATACTGTTTGCCACGAAAATATGGATAATACATCACCCCTCCTGTCATAGAATTTCTAGCAGATTGATAGGCAGTCGCCAATTACGGAATTCAACAAAAGAGAAAACCGAGATTGTTCTTTAGCGCTAAGTTTACATGAAAGAGATGCCGCTTTGAGAGAGGAGGGAACACTTTCTATAAACTCATTCAAGCGTTTACTGCCCCCACGTTTTTTGAGAACCAAAACCATTGAATCGTGGGCGTCCACGGGATCAAGAGTACAGAAAAGATCATGACATGCCTGGTAAATCCTGGTGTTCGGCACATCAGGAACGGCCCCAAAACGCATCCTTACGATCTCCTCATATTCCTTCCGGCGAAGAGAATCAAAAATTGCTGAAGGCACAACTGAATTTTTCATTGAGGATGGTTCTTGGATAGTCGTCAGGGTATTTCTGTCACTCAAAACCAATAACCCGACGTCATCTGCAATGTGTTGTTTGACATTCTCAACTTGCGACGGCGCAGTAATGACACACACCTTATCGAAAAGTTGGCGATATGCCTGTAGCTGTCGAGACAGTCGCCCCATACTGTCATAGGCAGACTTGATCTCGTAAACCGTGCTGGTGCCATTGAGCAGAACAACATCGGCTCGACATAGAGCAGAACGAAATTCTGTCAGCATAAATGAAGTATTTAACGAGTGGATTCCTAATAGGATTTTCTGAGCAATGACATTTTTATAGATATATTCGCTACGGTAAGAATGAAACAGAGCGTCATAGATAGTGTCAAAGAAAGATCTCAATGTAGTTGACGGATCGAACACCCCCGACAAACCAGCATCCTTAAGGATTTTAACGCCTAAACCAGACCAGCCGCTTGACGCAAGTTCCTTAATAACCGTTGCAGAAAAAAGTCGCGTCAAGGCTGGTCCTTGATTTGACATTATAATGATCTTTTGCTTTTTCATACCCTCAATCATAAACTATTCCAAGGCCATCGCCTACCAATTTTCTCATAAAATTCAACAGATAGCCACCTTGTCGGCCCCACTCAGAGTTCTCCTCGAAAGGCCCGCTGGACGAGTGCGTTGAAAAAATAATTGTCCTTCTCCGCGGTTTTCTCTAGCTTAATTTTAAGCCCTTCAACACTTCTTACTCGCCGGGAAAACTCCAGTTGGATATTATTTGGTGGTATCCTCAACGGAAAAGAACGCAAATCACCTAGAGAGATAAACTTTTGAGTCCCCCCCCTACTTGTCTTATTAACAATGTGTTTAAAATAGTGACTTCGCAGAACATTGAGCACATATATAGCTTCAGGTGAACCTTCTTTAAATTTGATCAAAGCAACGTTTTTAATTGCGAAATCTGGTTTTTCTTCTATCAATACCGGACTCCCAATCGTCCCAATCATTGGCATTAAAATATCTCCGATATCGACCTTCGAACGCCTGCAGATCTGCACATAATCATCTTCAGAAATATAATTTACATTGGTTAGGTCAAGATTACCCGCAGACAAGTTTTTAGAGGTCACCAAGGCGCGTCCGCCATTTTCTACATACTTAGGCGAATCATGGGTTCCATCACGAACATCACATACGTCTCCCATTCTCTCTGTTTTCCACCCCTTCGGATTCAAAACCGGGTCGCCGAACATGTCGAGGAAGACGGAGCGGAGGAATTCTTCGGCCAGGCGGATGGCTTGCTGCCGTTTGCGGCGGATGGCGTCGGCCTTGTCGAGGATGGCGGCGATGCGGCGCTGTTCGGGGAGTGGGGGGAGAGGGAGTTCAAGGCTCTTAATCTGAGACAAGCTTAAATTGGCAATTGTTGCTGTGACTTTTTTGCCGAGTATTTGGCTTTCTGCGCCTCTCGAATTCAACCACTTGGCTAGATACCTGGAGTCGACTTTCGTATTTGGCCGAACGATAGCTACAGCCTGGTTGCAATTCATTTCTTGCATGCCCTCAGGCACCAAAGCCGTCCTACCAATTGTTCCAGCGATAGAAACAAGCACATCATTCGGCCGGATCATTGATCTGCTCAATGATTTGTGGGTTTCTGTATCAATAAACAGGGTGTCATCATCTAGGACAACAGTCCCATTCTGTAGGTTTTGCGCCCTCAAGAAAGGCACACCACTTTCGGCATAATTCATTTTTAAAGTTGTAGGTGTTGTCCCCTTGGTAACAACTTCTGTTATTTCAGAAATTTTATAGGTGTTCCAGTTCATCCCAACATCCCCTCCAACTCATCCAGATCCGCCAGAATCTCCTGCTCCAACTCCCGCAATTTCCCCAGAATCACCTGCGGCTCTTCATACACAACCTCTTCGTAAACCTCCTCCTTGTAGCGGTTCAACGACAGATCATACTTGTTCTTGCGAATCTCCTCCGCCGGCACGAAAAACGCCTTGGCGGTGCGGTCGGTATCCTGCTGCGGGTCACGCTTTTTGAACCGCTCCAGGCAGTCGGGCAGATCGTTGGCGTCGATCGGGTTGCGCTTGTCGTCGAGGGAGAAACCATCGGCCTGCACGTCGTAGAAGAAGACGTCACGGGTCTCACCGCCCTTGGTGAAAACCAGAATCGCGGTCGACACCCCGGCGTAGGGTTTGAACACCCCGGACGGCAGGGAGATGATCGCCTCTAACTGGTTCTGATCAACCAGCATCTGCCGCAGGGCAACGTGCGCCTTGCTGGAACCGAACAGCACCCCGTCAGGGACGATGGTCGCCGAGCGGCCGCCGTTCTTGAGCATCTGCAGAATGCGCACGACAAACAGCAGCTCGGTCTTCTTGGTCTTGACCTTGGCCAGCAGGCTGCTGTCGACATCCTCGTAATCGAGACTTCCCTTGAAGGGCGGATTGGCGAGGATGACGTCGAAGGCCTCTTTGGAATGCCGGGGGAACTTGTCCGAGAAACCACCGCTCATGGTGTCCTGGTAGTGAATATCGGGCGCTTCGATGCCGTGCAGCAGCAGGTTCATGGCGGCGATGCGCAGCATGGTGACGTCGAAGTCGAAGCCGGTCAGCAGACCGCTCTGCACGTGCTCGCGGTAAGGCTCCATCAGGTCGCAGCTGTAGACCAGGCTGCCGTCCTCCTCCTGCAGCACCCCTTCTTTGGAGGTGTACTTCTTCTGCAGATAGTGCATGGTCTCGACCAGAAAGCCGGCGGTGCCGCAGGCCGGGTCGGCGATGGTCTCGGCCGCTTCGAGGCTGGGCTCCATCATCTCGACCATCAGCCTGATGATATGGCGCGGGGTGCGGAACTGCCCCTGGATGCCGGCGGTGGTCAGCTTGCTGAGCAGGTACTCGTAAAGATCGCCCTTGGTGTCCCCTTGCGTCAGCGGCAGCTCGTCGATCATGTTGACCGCCTGCACCAGCAAGGCCGGCTTCTGGATCATCAGCTGGGCGTCCTTCATGTACTCGCCGAACTTGGCGCCGTCGACCGAGACGGTCTTGAAGTGCGGAAAGACCTTGTCGCGAACAAAGGGGAGCATCTGCTCGGCCGGCAGGTTCTTGAACCGGTGCCAGCGCAGCGCCTGGCCCTCGTTGGTTTCGGGGAACCGGCGCTTGAAGGATTTGCCGGTACGGCCGGCACGCTTCTCCTCGCGCGACTCGGCGATGTCGAGCAGACGGGCGAACATCAAAAAGGAGATCTGCTCGATCACGGTCAGGGGATTGGTCACGCCGCCGGTCCAGAAGTGGGTCCAGAGGGTGTCGATCTTCGCTTTCATGTCACTGCGGGTCATGCCTGGGTATTAACTCCTTCAGGTTTGAACGTAT
>NZ_PPFX01000030.1 GCF_002898515.1 Geothermobacter hydrogeniphilus
CCGTACGCACGGTGGTGTGGGAGGACGGCGGGGGCAACCCCGCCTCCTACCCGATAGAAGGATTTTTCACGTGGTGGAATGGTATGCAAAACGTATTGAATTTATTAGAAGATGACTTGCGGGGGGTTGAACGGCAGTTCCGCGAGGACCTGGCTTCGGATGTTCCCCTGATCAGCAAGGTCGGTGAGTATGTCCTCGCCAGCGGCGGCAAGCGGGTGCGACCGATGATGCTGCTGCTGGCCGCCCGCCTTGCCGGGTACCGGGGGCAGAGTCATATCGGTCTGGCCAGCGTCGTGGAGTTCATTCATACCGCCACCCTGCTGCACGATGATGTCGTCGACGGTGCCAGCCTGCGTCGCGGCAATGCCTCGGCCAACTCGATCTGGGGAAATGAGGCCTCGGTCCTGGTCGGTGACTTCCTGTTTGCCAAGTCTTTTTCCATCATGGTGCGGGACGGCAACCTGAAGATCCTCAAGGCCCTCTCTGACGCGACCACCATGATGGCCGAGGGTGAAGTGTTGCAGCTCGTCTCGACCTGTGATCTTGACATGGACGAAGAGCGTTACATCAAGGTTGTGCGCAGCAAGACGGCGGTCCTGATGGCGGCCGCCTGCCAGTGTGGCGGTCTGCTGGCCGAGGTTGACGAGGAGCGCGAGTTGGCTTTGCGCGAGGTCGGCATGGAACTCGGTATCGCCTTTCAGTTCATGGATGATGCCCTCGATTATATTGCTGACCAGGAAGAGTTCGGCAAGGCCCGCGGTCAGGATCTGGCCGAAGGAAAGATGACCCTGCCGTTGATCAAGACGCTGCGCAACTGCCGCTCCGAAGAGCGGGAGCGGGTCGCCGCGATCATCGAGCAGGATGAACTGGAAGAAGCTGACCTGGGATATGTCATCGACCTGATCGACCGTTACGACGGTATCACCTATACCCGCTCGCGAGCCGCCGAATTGGTCGCGTCGGCCAAAAAACGCCTGGATATTTTCCCCCCCAGCCCGGATCGCGATGCGCTCTGCAGCCTGGCCGACTACGTGGTCGGGCGCCGTATGTGAAGGTAAGGAAGTTGGCAGTTGGCAGTAAGCAGTTGGCAGCTGACAACTGACAACTTTCGGTTTTCAGCTTTCAGTTCCCGCCGGTCGGGCATTTGAGCTATAATCGCCCGCATGTTGCGTCTCAATCTTCACCGCAAAGTTCTCTATGCCTTCTGGGCGCTCTCGATCATTCCCCTGGTTCTGCTGGCAATCAATTCCAGTCAAAATCTGCGTTCGGTGGAAAAACTGCTGCTCGACAGCGCCACTCGCGCCCTTGACGAGCAGGCGTCCGAGGCCCTGGAAGTGCGGGCCGAACTGGTGGCACGGGAGGTGGGTGATTTCCTTCGCTCGGTCGAGGAGGATCTGCACGCCCTGGCCCTGCTGCCGCCCGATTCGCAGGGCTACCTGGAATTCGCCGCGACGCATCAGAAACAGATCTGGTACCGGCAGCTCGACAATGGGAAACCGCGTGAAATCCGCCGCGATATTCCCCTCTACAGCGAGCTGGCCTTCATCGCCCCGTCCGGCCGGGAGACGGTGCGTGTCGTCGACGGCAGAATTTCTCACGATTATCGCAATGTGGCCGACCCGGCGGAAACAACCTACAAGAGCGAAACCTATTTCCTTGTCGCCCGCAATCTCCCGCCAGGTGAAATCTATGTTTCCCACGTGACCGGCTGGCATGTCAGCAGGGACGAACAGCTGGCGGGGGCGTCTTCCCTGGAGGAGGCTGTCGGCGGCAGGACATATCGTGGGCTGGTACGGTTTGCGACTCCGGTCTACACCGAAGACGGGATTCTTAAGGGGGTGGTTGTTCTTTCCCTTGATCATCGACACCTGATGGAGTTCACCCAGCATATCACCCCGACCCGTGAGCGGTATGTGGTCTATCCCTCCTACAAGAGCGGCAACTACGCTTTCATGTTCGATGATGAAGGCTGGATTATCACCCACCCGAAATACTGGGATATCCGTGGACTCGATGCCGAGGGCCGGCTGGTTCCGCCCTATACCGAACAGTCTTCTCCCGAAGCGGTGCGCCGGGGGATTATCCCCTACAACCTGCTCAACGCGGCCTTTATTCACAAGAACTACCCGGTTGTGGCCCAGGATGTACTGGCTGGACGTTCGGGAGTGGTCGATGTCACCAATGTCGGCGGAGCCCGCAAGATCATGGCCTACGCGCCGATCTTTTATCGTGGCGGGGGGTATGCCGAACGGGGCATTTTCGGTGGCGTGACCATCGGCGCCGAGCTGAAGAACTTCCACCGCCCGGCATTGGAAACCGCCGCCCTGATCAAGCGTCAGTTCACCACCTTTATCACCCAGAGCTGGTTTCTCATCAGCCTGACCGGGATGCTGGTCTTTTTTGCTTCCTATCGTCTTTCGCGAGGGATTGCCGGGCCGCTGCAGGAACTTATTGTCGGTACCCGGGAAATGGCGCGCGGCAACCTGGCGACCAATGTCGATGTCTCGTCCAGTGACGAGGTCGGCCAGCTGGCCCGTTCCTTCAATACCATGGCTCACGAACTGCGCCTGCGTCGCGAACGACTGGTGCGTTCCCTGGAAGATCTGCGTCGGTCGCGAAAGGAAATCCTGCGGGAGAGAAACTTCAAGGAGACGGTTTTTGAAAATATCGAAACCGGTATCTTCACTCTCAACCCGGAAGGGCTGGTGACGTCGGTCAATGGCCCGGCGCAGCGCAGTCTGCAGCTGCCCCCCTGGCAGAAACCGGCCCCCTGGCGCAAGCTTCTGGCCGACTGGCCGGAGATGGTTGAAGCCCTTGAGGAAGGGCTGAGTGTCGGCGTTTCCGGGCGCTGGAACAAGTACCTGACGATCGAGCGGGAGGGGCGTCCGCTGACCTTTCGCCTGGCGCTGCTGCCGCTTGGCGCCCGCAATCTTTCCGGCCAGATTCTCACCATCGAGGATTTGACCGAACGGGTCCAGATGCGCCAGCGGATGGAGCGGATGGGGCGCCTGGCCTCTCTTGGACGACTTTCGGCCGGGATTGCCCATGAGGTGCGCAACCCGCTGACCGGAATCAGTCTGCTGCTTGACGAATTGCATGACCGGATGCTTGGTCAGCCGGACGATCAGCAGCTCATTCGACGGGCGCTGGAAGAAATCGAGCGACTTGAAGCTCTGGTCGGCGAATTGCTGAATTTCGCCTCGGTGCCGAAAACAGAGAAAGTTGTCGGCGATGTTGTCGATACCCTTCGAGATACCCTGTTTCTGGTCAGCAAGCCGTTGCAGCAGCAGCGGATCAGGCTTGAACAGAAATTTTCTGATGATCTGCCCCGTATCGCCTTTGACAGCAACAAGCTGAAGCAGGCTCTGCTCAATCTGCTGGCCAACGCCATGGATGCCATGCCCGAAGGGGGACGGCTGGACGTGGCCGTCGAGTCCGAGGGGGACGGGGTGGCGATCATTATTCAGGATACCGGTACCGGCATGTCGGCCGAGCAGCTGGAGCTGATCTTTGAACCCTTCTATACCAGCAAAGGGGAGGGGACCGGGCTCGGCCTGGCCATCACCCACAACATCATTTCCGAGCATGGCGGTCGGATCGATGCCGACAGTACCCCGGGAGAAGGAAGCTGTTTCCGTATATGGCTGCCGGCGGATGGCCAATAATCACCATATTTCCCGGAAGGTTTGTTCTTTTTTGGGCACGTGTGGCGAAAATCCACCTTTTGTCATTGCCTTCTTTCTCTCCGTCAATCTAAAATGAAGCCGCCGGATCTCGATCGACGATCCTGAATCAGCGTCATTTCTACCGGCACGAACCCACTGATTCAGGCTTCTTCCTAATGGTGGTTCTGATGGAAAAAATCCTGATTGTCGATGATGAAGCCTTTATTCGGGAAAACCTGGAACGAATTCTGGCTGAAGACGGATATCGTACCTTTTCCGCCGCCAATGGTGATGATGCCATCAACATGGTTTCGGCCGAAGAGGTCGACCTGGTGCTGCTCGATCTCAACCTTGGCAACCGCAGCGGGCTTGACGTGCTGCGGGAACTGCACCAGATCGATCCGCAGCTGCTGGTGATCATCATCACCGGTTACGGCACGGTTGAGAGTGCTGTCGAAGCCCTCAAACTCGGCGCCTACGACTACATCAAGAAGCCTTTCAAGGCTGACGCCATCCATCTCATCGTCCGTCTCGCCCTGGAAACCCAGAACCTGCGCCGCGAGGTTCGTCAACTGCGTCGCGGCGGCGGCAAGGATATGCTCGACAGTGCCGACATGGTCGGTTCCAGCGAACAGCTGCTGCAGGTTTACCGCCAGGTGCGGGAAGTCGCCAAGCATGAAACGGCGATGGTGCTGATCACCGGTGAGAGCGGGGTCGGCAAGGAGCTGGTGGCGCGGGCGATTCACAACCTCTCCCCGCGGCGTGATCGCCCCTTTGTGGAAATCAACTGCGGTTCGCTGCCCTTCAACCTCCTTGAAACGGAGCTTTTCGGCCACGAACGGGGCGCCTTTACCGATGCCAAGACCCGTAAACTTGGTCTCTTCGAAGAGGCCAACGGCGGCACCATCTTCCTTGATGAAATCGGCGAGATGGATATGAACCTGCAGGTCAAGCTGCTGCGGGTGCTTGAGGACCGCAAGATTCGCCGTCTTGGCGGCAACCGCAATATCGATATCGATGTGCGGGTGGTGGCGGCGACCAACCGCAACCTCAAGCAGGCGATCGACGACAAGGCCTTCCGCGAGGATCTCTATTATCGGCTCAATGTTTTTCCCATCGCCATCCCGCCGTTGCGCGAGCGTCGAGAAGATATCCCGCAGTTGCTCGACTACTTTCTCAAGCGGTTCGCCCGCGCCTTCAACAAGCGGATGCGCGAGGTTTCCCGCGAGGCTCTTGACCTGCTGATGCGTTATCATTGGCCGGGCAATGTGCGCGAGTTGAAGAACGTGGTCGAGCGGATCTGTATCATGCATAATGTCGAGGTCATCAAGCCCGATCACCTGCCGTCGGAAATCTGGGGGGACGCTCCACGTGCCGAGTCGCCGTTCTCTTTCGAAATCCCGCCGGAAGGGATCATGCTGGAAGAGATGATCTGCCAGATCGAGAAAGAGTTGATCGGCAATGCCATCGGCATCACCGGGGGCAACGTCGCCAAGACCGCGCGCCTGCTCAATGTGCCGCGCGGCACTCTGCGCTACAAACTGGAAAAATATGGTCTGACCGGGGAGGACGACTGAAGACCGGCTGTCGTCCTTGTCGCCACCTTGCCCGTCACCATGGAGCCGGCATGTCCTCTGTAGTCCGTCGCCATATCGATATCGAAGGCATTGTTCAGGGGGTCGGTTTCCGGCCCTTTGTCTACCAGTGCGCGATGCGCCATGGGATCGCCGGGTGGGTGCTGAACGACTCGCGGGGGGTGACCATCGAGGCCGAGGGGGAGCGGGAGCGGGTCGAGGCTTTCTGTGCCGAGGTGCGCGGCAACTATCCGCCGCTGGCGACCATCAGCCGGTTTGCACAGCGGGATATCGACCCCGGTGGTGAGACGGTGTTCGTTATCCGGGCGTCCGCGGACGCGGCGGAGTCCCGGGCGCAGATCTCGCCCGACACCTTCGTCTGCGCCGACTGCCTGGCGGAGATGCGTGATCCCGACGACCGGCGCTACCGCTATCCCTTCATCAACTGCACCAATTGCGGACCGCGTTATTCCATCGTCACCGGTATTCCTTACGACCGGCCGCTGACCACCATGGTCGATTTTCCCATGTGTCCGGCCTGCCGGTCCGAGTACGAGGACCCCACCTCGCGCCGCTTTCACGCCCAGCCGAACGCCTGCCCCGAGTGTGGTCCGCGTCTCAGTCTGGTCGATGCCGCGGGAGAGCCTGTTGAAGGTGAACCGCTGGCGCGGGCTATTTCCCTGCTTAGAGACGGAAAAATCGTCGCCGTCAAGGGAATCGGCGGCTGCCACCTGGCGGTTGATGCCGGCAACGGGGAGGCGGTTGCCGAACTGAGACGGCGCAAGATCCGCGATGAGAAACCCTTTGCCCTGATGTGCGCCGACCTGGACCGGGTTCGCGGTATCGCTCGTGTCGGCGAAAAAGAACGGCGCCTGCTGGAAGGCCCGGAGCGGCCGATCGTGCTGCTCGAAAAACAGGTGTCGCACGGTATTGCCGAAGAGGTCGCGCCGGGCAATCGTTATTTCGGGGTGATGCTCGCCTATACACCGCTTCATTATCTGTTGCTTGAAGCTTTCGAGGCCCTGGTGATGACCAGCGCCAATCTTTCCGATGAGCCGATCTGCTATCGCAACGAGGAGATCTGCGGACAACTGGCGGAGATCGCCGATGTTTTCCTGCTGCATGATCGGCGCATACAGAATCGCTGCGATGATTCCATCGCCCGGGTGATGGCTGATGAAGCCCTGCTGATTCGTCGGGCGCGTGGTTATGTGCCGCGTTCATTGCCGCTTGAACGCGCAATCGTGCCGATTCTGGCGGTCGGGGCGGAATTGAAAAACACCTTCTGCCTGACCCGCGCTGACCGTGCCTACCTCGGCCCGCACATCGGTGATTTAAAAAAACTTGCGGTCACCGAAGCGCTGCGGGATGGCGTGGCGCATTTCCAGCGGCTGCTGGAGGTCGAGCCCGCGGTTATCGCCCATGACCTGCATCCTGATTATGTCTCGACCCGTTTCGCCGAGAGCTTCCCGGACCTGCCACGCGTCGCAGTTCAGCACCATCATGCCCATCTGGTCAGCTGCCTGGCTGAAAATCATCTCGCCGGACCGGCCATCGGGGTGATTTTCGACGGCATCGGTCTCGGCAGCGACGGGACCGTCTGGGGGGGGGAGTTTCTGGTCGGCGACGCGAACGGCTTCGAGCGTTCAGGGCATCTGCGTACCATGCGGATGCCGGGTGGCGATGCCGCCACCCGGGAACCCTGGCGCATGGCCCTGTCCTGTCTCTGGGAAGCCGGGATCGATGTTGCCGGGATCGATTGGCTGGGGCAACTGCCCGCAGCGGATATCAAACTGCTGCGGCAGATGTGGCAACGGGGCATCAACGCGCCGGTCACCAGCAGCTGCGGCCGGCTGTTCGATGCTGTCGCCGCCCTCTGTGGGCTGCGTCTCAAAGTCAGTTATGAGGGACAGGCGGCCCTGGAACTGGAAATGGCGATCGCGCCGGGGGGCGCGGCGGAGCCTTACCCCTGCCCGGCGGTTGCCGGCGAGGAGACGCTGCTGCTCGACTGGCAGCCGATGCTGGTCGCCATCCTGGAGGATCTGACAGACCAGGTGCCGGTCGGCGTCATCAGCCGTCGCTTCCATGACGGCCTGGCCCATGGTGTCCTTGATGTCTGCCGATTGCTGCGAAGGCAGACCGGATTGGATCTCGTGGTTCTCTCCGGCGGGGTTTTTCAGAATCGCTATCTGACCGAGGCGGTCTCGAATCTGCTGGTCGCCGAGGGTTTCGACCTCCGTCGCCATTCCCTGGTTCCCCCCAATGACGGCGGTCTCGCTCTTGGCCAGGCGGTCATTGCCGCGGCCGGGCTTTGATCAATCCAGGTATTTCTGTTAAGAATTCAATATCTCTGGTCGAAGAGAAGACTGTACGTTCTCGTATGTCTTGGTGCTGAATGTTGTATTTATGCCGAGGACTATCATGACCAACGTCTATATCGCCCGTCAGCCGATTTACAACCGTCGTCTTCAGGTTGAAGGTTACGAGCTGCTGTTTCGTTCCGGTGAAGAAAACCGCGCCGATGTTCATGACCGGGACCGGGCGACATCGACGGTGCTGCGCAACGCCTTCATGGAAATCGGTCTCGGCCATCTGGTCGGGGAAAAACCGGCTTTTATCAATTTTACCCGCAACCTGCTGCTCGATCAGGAATCCTTTCCCTGTCCTTACGAGAAGGTTGTTCTTGAGCTTCCCGCCTATCTCGAACCGGATGAAGAGATTGTCACCGTTGTCGCAGATCTGCGTAAACGTGGCTGCCGCTTCGCTCTCGACAACTTCGGTTTCTCTGATCCGCGCGTACCGCTTGTTGACCTGGTCGATTACATCAAGCTGAACCTGCGGGAGTTGGGGCTTGAGAAGATTCCTGAATTGATCGGGCACCTCGCCGGGTGTGAGGCGAAACTTCTGGCCCACTGTGTCGAATCACAGCAGGAGTATGTCGCCTGCCGGGAGCTCGGCATCGATCATTTTCAGGGATTCTTCTTCTGTCGTCCGGAAATCGTCAAGGGGCGCAGGCTGCCGGCCAGCAGGCTCTCGACCATCCGTCTGTTGTCGCAACTGCAGTCTCCGGAGGTCACCCTCGAAGAGCTGGAAAAAATCATTGCCCAGGATGTATCTCTGAGCTATCGGCTGTTGCGTTATCTCAATTCGGTTCAGTTCGGACTGGTCAGTAAAATTGATTCGATCCGTCATGCCGTCAGTTATCTCGGCCTGGACAACCTGCGGGTCTGGGCGAGCGTGATCCTGCTGGCGCGCATCGATGAAAAACCGGTCGAACTGCTGAAAACGTCGCTGGTGCGCGGCAAGATGTGTGAGCTGCTCGGGCGGGAGAGTGGAGAGTCGGATCACGGCACGTTTTTCATGGTCGGACTGTTCTCAACCCTGGAGGCGCTGCTCGATCTGCCGATCGGTGACATTCTGCAGGACCTGCCGCTGGCCGAGGGGATCAAGCTGGCGCTGCTCGGTTATGCCGGCAACCCGGGCGAGGCACTGGCCTGCGTGCTGGCCTATGAACGGGGTGAGTGGGACGCGGTCGATGATGCCCCTTATCCGGGTGACACGGTGTCCCAGGCCTACCTGAAGGCGATTGCCTGGGCCGAGGAAACCATCGGCAAAGTGGCCGGGTAATTTTCTAGTCCTCCGGAATCATCCGTACCGGCAGCCCGAGATTTTCCGGTTTACCGTCGAAGTCTTTCACATGGCCCACCAACACCAGTTGCTGTTTATCGGGGTGCAGGTAACGGCGGGCTACGCGTTTGACATCCTTGACAGTGACGGCGGCGATTCGATCCCGGTAGCTGGCCAGGTAGTCGGACGGGTAACCGTAGAAGTCAAGCCGCATCTGTTGTGCCACCACGTCATGGATGTCTTCAAAGGCGAAGACGAAGGAATTGATCAGGCTCTCCTTGGCCAGTCGCAATTCCTCGGCACTGACCTCTTGTTCCCGCATCAGCCGCATCTGTTCCCGCATCAGTCTGATCACCTGCATGGTGGTTCCGCTCTTGGTTTCACAGCCGGCAACGAAGCGGCCGGGTAGCAGCCTGCCGATCTGGAAATAGGAATAGACCGAGTAGGCCAGTCCACGGTTGGAGCGTACCTCGCGCATCAGCCGGCTGTTGAAGCCGCCGCCGCCGAGAATATAGTTCATGACCCGTACCGCATAGAGGTCCGGGTTGTCCTTGTCGATGCCGAGTTCACCGAACAGGATGGTGGTCTGTGGAATCGGTTTGTCCGCCAGCCAGAGTGCCGCTTCCGGTTTTTCAGTGACCGGGGGAACGGGACGCCGGGCGGCGTCACCGTTCCAGCCGCCGAACAGCTGTCGCAGATCCGCCAGAAGTTGCTCGCGATCGAAATCCCCGGTGATCCCCAGCCAGAGACCCTGCGGATGGGCGAAACGGCGATGGAAGGCGAGCAGGTCCTCTCGGCTGATGGCTGACAGGCTGCCCCTGGTTTCAACCCGGCCGAGGGGATGTCCGGGATAGAGCGCCTGCCTCAGAGTCCGATGGGCGATCGAGCCGGGGTTGTCATTGCGCCGACGGATGGCTTCCAGGGCCTGGCGGCGGGCCAGTTCGAGCCGTTGCGGATCGAATCGGGGATGGCGCAGCATGTCGCTCATCGCCTGCAATCCGATCATCAGATCTTTGCTCTGCAGCGACAGGCCGAGGTTGAGCGTGTAGCTTCCCGAGGAGGCGGAGAGGTCGATGGCCCGCTCGGCCAGCAGTTCATCAAACGCATCGGGGGGATAATCGCCGGCGCCACCGCTGCGCAGCACGGTGGCATAGAGGTCCGCCAGACCGGTTTTGCCTTCCGGGTCGGCAACCGATCCGGCCGGTAGCATGGCGCTTACTTCGACCAGTGGCAGTTCATGATCTTCCTGCAGATAGAGGCGTATGCCGTTGGGCAGATCGAGTCGTTCGACCGCGGGCACCCGGAAAGTGAGCGGTGGGTAATGGAGCTGTTCGGGACGCGGGTTGCGAGGGGCCGGGGGTTGGCAGGCAACCAGCAACAGGCAGGCGATGGGAAGCAGATGACGAAGCCGGCTCATGGTTGCGTTTCCTCCTTGCTGAGGGTGACGACAGTGCGATTATCCGCCGTCAGATAAGTTTTTGCGACCTGCATGATTTCACTGGCGGTGATGCTGGAAATAACCTGCTGATAACGGGCCAGGTAGCGCCAGTCGTGCGCGACGGTCTGGAAATAGGTTAGTGACCGGGCCAGGCCGTTGTTGGACTGCATGCCCTGCAGGTGGTCCACTTTCAGTCGATTGCGTGCCTTGTCCAGTTCAGTTTCACTGACCGGTTCCCGGGTGAGACGTTCCAGTTCGGCATAGATCGCCTGTTCAACCTCCGCCAGGGTGTGGGGATAGCGCGGTGCGGCGCTGATGACGAACAGGTTGTCATAGCGCGCCCCGGGGGCGCCGTAGGTCGAAACACGGGTTGCCAGCTGCTGCTTCTGGACCAGCGACTTGTAGAGGCGCGAGGTGGGACCGCCACTGAGGATCAGGTCGATAAGGTCGAAGACGTAGTCTTCGCGCGCCGGCAGGGTCGGTTTATGGTAGGCGATGGCCATCTGCGGTTGGGCGTCAAAGTCGATATGGATCCGTTTCTCCCCCTTCTGCGGTGGTTCCACCACTGCCAGGGGGGGAACTCGTGTTCCCGGCGGGATGTCGCCGAAATAACGCTCAACCATGGCGACGGCCCGGTCAAAGTCAATATCTCCGACCAGGGCGATGACGGTATTGATCGGCGCGTAGTAGCGGCGATGAAACTCCCTGGTTTCGGCCAGTGTCAGGTTGGCGATATCCGTGTGCCAACCGATGATCGGGTTGCGGTAGGGGTGTACGGTGTAGGCGTTGGCGATCAGGGTTTCGTAAAGCATGCCGCCGGGATTACTTTCATAGGAACGCCGCCGTTCTTCCTGGATGACATCCCGTTCGGTGTAGAATTCCCGCAGTACGGCGTTTTTCATCCGGTCTGATTCGATCAACGCCCAGAGTTCGAGCTTGTTGCTCGGCAGGGAGATGAGGTAGGTGGTGGAATCCTTGGTGGTGAAGGCGTTGTAGCCGGTGCCGCCATTTTCAGCGTAGATGCGTGAGAACTCGTCCTTGACCACGAACCGGCGGTGCTGCTTCTGCAACTCGGTGAGTTGTTGGCGCAGGGTTTTCAACCGCTTCCGGTCGGCGGCGGGATCATTTTTCAGCCGGTCAATTTCCCCTCCCACAGCGGCGATCTTATCCAGCAACGGCTTCTCGGCGGCATAGTCTGTGGTGCCCAGGGTCTTGGTCCCTTTGAAGAGCATGTGTTCAAGCAGGTGAGCCACCCCGCGCGTTTCGCTGTTTTCATCCACCGCCCCGACACCGATGGTCAGGTAGGCGGCAAAGGTTGGTGATGCGTGACGTTCGACAACCAGCAGTCGCAGACCGTTGGCAAATTGATGCTCACGAACCTTGTCTTCAAGGGTGGCGGCCCGGCTCGGGCTGCAGAGAAACAGGATGAAAAAAGCGGTGGAGAGCCGCAACAGGGTTGAACGCAGCATGGGTCTGTTCTCCAGTATGTTGGGTGTGGGTGGGATTTCGGGCCAGTATATAGGATTGCCGACTTGTCGTCGACTATCCCGGCGGTGGTGTCGCGGTGGGAGGCTGGTCGCTGGAGCAGGGTCGGTCAGGTGCGCAGAGGGCTTCGCGGGTGACGTCGAACATCGATTCGATCAGGGAAACACGGACGCCTTCGGTATCGGCCGGTTCGAGTTCGGCCAGTTGTTCGGCATTGCGGGCGGGAAACAGCACTGTTCGAACCCCGGCCCGACGCGCGGCCAGCAGTTTTTCCTTGACCCCGCCGACCGGCAGGATGCGGCCGGAGAGGGTCAGTTCACCGGTCATGGCGACGTCGCGGCGGGCCGCCCGGCCGGTGAGCAGTGAGATCAGTGCCGCGGCCATGGTTACCCCGGCGGAGGGACCGTCCTTGGGGATGGCGCCGGCCGGAACATGGATATGCAGATCATGACAGCTGAAAAAATCCTCTTCGATGCTGAAACGGGCGGCATGTTCGCGCACAAAGGAGAGGGCGGTCTGCGCCGATTCCTGCATCACTTCACCGAGATTTCCGGTCAGGGTAAAACCCTTTTCACCTTTCATGATCGCCGCTTCGACGAAGATGATGTCGCCGCCATGTTCTGTCCAGGCAAGGCCGGTGACCACGCCGACCCGGTCCTCTTCGCCGGCGACGTCGGTAAAATAGCTGCGGGCCCCCAGCAGTCGGCGGACCTGTTCGGAATCGATCCGGTCCATGGTTTTTTTCTTCCGGGCCAGATCGTGCGCCAGCTTGCGGCAGATCGCGGCAATCTTTCGTTCCAGTCCGCGCACTCCGGCTTCGCGGGTGTAATCCTTGATGATCTGCAGCAGCGCCTGGCGGGTGAAGGTCAGCGGTTGTTCGGCCAGGCCATTCTCCTCTTTCTGTTTAGGTACCAGGTAGTCAACGGCAATCTGCAGTTTTTCCTCGTAACTGTAGCCGGCCAGGTTGATGACTTCCATCCGGTCCCTCAGGGGGCTCGGCACCGGATCCATGATATTGGCGGTGGTGATGAACATCACCCGCGACAGGTCGAAGGGGACATCGAGATAATGGTCGTTGAAGCTGTTGTTCTGCTCCGGGTCGAGCACTTCGAGCAGGGCCGAGGCCGGATCACCGCGGAAATCCTGGCCGATCTTGTCGATTTCGTCGAGCATGAAGACCGGGTTGTTGACCCCGGCGCGGCGGATCTCCTGGATGATCCGGCCGGGAAGGGCGCCGATATAGGTACGGCGATGGCCGCGGATTTCCGCTTCATCCTTCAGTCCGCCGAGGGACAGGCGGATGAATTTGCGTTCCATCGCCCGGGCGATGGAACGTCCGAGGGAGGTTTTGCCGACGCCGGGTGGTCCGACGAAACAGAGAATCGCCCCGCGACTGTCGCTCTTCAGCGAACGCACGGCGAGATATTCAAGAATCCTCTCCTTGACGTCCTTCAGGTCGTGATGGTCCCGGTTGAGAATCCTCTCGGCGTGGTCGAGGTCGAGGTTGTCGCGTGACGCGTGTTTCCAGGGCATGTCGCAGAGGAATTCGAGGTAGGTGCGGGCGACGGTATATTCCGGTGACGAGGGGTTGATGTTTTCAAGGCGCTTGAATTCTCTCCGGGCTGTGGTGTGGACCTCGGGCGGCATCTTCCGCGGATCAATTTTTTGCCGCAGGTTGTCGAGGTCGTCCTGCCTCGGGTCCTGGTCGCCGAGTTCCTTCCGGATCTGCTTCATCTGTTCACGCAGAAAATATTCCTTCTGGGTTTTGCTCAGGTTGCGGGTCACCTCGGTCTGGATATCGCCCCTGACCTGGAGACGTTGGACTTCGGTGGTCAGCCGCAGGTAGACTTCCTTGAGACGGTCGAGGGGATCGAGAATCTCCAGCAGTCGCTGTTGGGAAGCGATGTCGAGGTTGAGATAGACCGTCACCAGGTCGGCCAGACGCCCGGCGTCACCGATCTGGTCGATCATTTTCATGACATCGCCCGGCAGTGGACGTCCGGCGGCAAGGGCGATTTTCAGCAATGTATTGACACTCTGCACCAGTGTCTCGGTCACCAGGCCGCCGGTTTCCTCCTCTTCGACCAGGCGGATGCGGGCCAGCATCTGCGGTTGCTGGGCAACACAGGAGGAAAGATAGACACGCCGCAGGCCTTCGGCTGTCACCTTGCATCCGCCTTCGGGACTGCGAATCACCTGGCTGATGCGGCAGATGGTGGCAATTTTGGCCAGATCATCAAACGCAGGCGGATCGGTTTTGCTGAAACAGGTGGTCAGTACCAGCAGGTTGTCATTCCGCAAGGCGGTTTCGATCACACCGATCCGGGCGGCATCGATGTACAGGGGCATGACCATGTGCGGGAACATGACCTGGTCGCGCAGCGGGAAAACCGCCAGCACTGTCGGCAGAGGTTGCAGGTCGGTCATGGGTTGTCCCTTCGGTTAACCGCCCCGGTGGGCAGTTCCCGGTTAAAGGAGTTGTTCCATCAGGAAAAGGATAACAGTGACCGGAATGCGGTCAAGGCGTTCTTTCCCTGAATCAGTGGGTTCATGACCGGCGGATAACACAAAGTCATTGCTCTGCCTACGATTCCCAAAAATCACCGGAGAACCTATGGGTGCACCTCAGATTTTTGGAAACCCTTTTCAGGGCAAGTACTTGCCCTCTCCATCCGGCATAAACTCACTGATTCAGGATTTTGACAATTGCCTGGAGTGTGGTTAACTCAATTTGTTCAAGCGGTTAGCCTGATATAAATGACATTTTCAATGGGAAGAGATTTGTCCATGAAACGAATTGCGGTATTGACCAGCGGCGGAGATTGCTCCGGAATGAACGCGGCTCTGCGGGCTGTGGTACGCACCGCCATGAACGAGGGGATCGAGGTGGTCGGTATTCATCGCGGGTTCAAGGGACTGATCGATCGTCAGTACGAGATCATGCAGAATCGTTCGGTCAGCAACATCCTGCAGCGGGGGGGAACCATCCTGCAGAGTGCCCGTTGCAAGGAGATGCTGACCACGGCCGGACAGACTCTGGCGGCCGACACCCTGACCGGGCTTGGAGTTGAGGGCCTGGTAGTGATCGGTGGTGGCGGCTCGTTGCGCGGGGCGCAGGCCCTGGCGGAGCGGGGAACGCAGGTGATCGGCATTCCCGCCTCCATCGACAACGACCTGCCGTTCACCGATATGTCCCTCGGCGTCGATACCGCGCTGAACAATATCCTCTATGCCGTTGACTGTCTCAAGGATACCGCCTCAAGCCATGATCGGACTTTTGTGGTCGAGTGCATGGGGCGTGACAGTGGCTACCTGGCCCTGGTTTCGGCGGTGGCGGTCGGTGCCGAATTCGCCATCATTCCGGAGCGGCCCTATGACCTTGAAGCTATCTGCGTCAATCTGCGGCAGCGCTATCAGGAGGGACGCATCAATGCCATCATCATGGTCGCCGAAGGGGCCGGCACCGCCCACGATATTGCCGCGCAGATCAGGGGACGCATAGGTTTTGAAACCCGGGTCATGGTGCTCGGACATTACCAGCGCGGTGGATCGCCGTCGGCCTTTGACCGCCTGCTGGCGGCCCGTTTCGGACTTTCCGCGGTGGAATCGCTGTTGGCCGGTGAATCCGGGAAAATGGTCGGTCTGAGTTGCTCGGATATTGCCCTGACCGACTTCGAACAGGTCCTGCAGGCCGGGATTCGGCCGATTGACCAGCTGATGGTCGCGTTGTCGCATAAACTCAGTTGAAACTGGTTCAGGTGTATTGCTGAACCGGGACCTTTTCAGCTTAAGAATTCAGCACTTTGAACCGATAAATGTAACAAGGGGATGAATGTTTTTCACCCGTGACACCCGGGTTCGTCAGATTGTTGAAAGGAGGGGTTCATGTCCACCGGTCTCGATGCCTTGTTTTCAGTTCTGCTGTTTGTTCTGCTGATGGTCTTTATGCGCCCGGTCCTCCGATTTCTTGAAAAAGCCCACCCTGAGGAGGCTCCTGCCGATGGCGAGTTGCCGAGCCCGGTCGCGGAACAATCCGGCAACCTTCAGGAAAATCTCCCGGAGGGATGATGCCCTCACCCGCGGACCGCATCTCTGATCTCTTCTACTATCTCGCCGAAGACGACATGGCGCAGCTGATGAGTTATTTCCGGTTTCGGCATCTGCCCAAAGGAGAGGTCTTGTGGCGGGAAGGAGAGCCGAGTGAGTTTATTGCTTTTGTCGTTTCCGGAAAACTTGAAGCACGCAAGGAAACCGAGTTCAAGGGCAAACAGGTCATCATCGGCGTGATCAGTGATGGTTCCATCGTCGGTGACGCCGCCATCATGGATCGTCGCCCGGTTGGAGCCACTGTCTTGGCGATGCAGGATTCGGCACTGCTCTGCATCGCGGCCGATGATTTCGACCGCCTGCTTGAAGAACAACCGATCCTCGGTATGAAACTGCTCAAGAGCATGATGCTCATCATGTCAACCCGGATGCGGCATATGGCCGGCCGCCTGGCCGCCATCTTCTAGGGGCACGGCCGAGCCAAAACGCCCATCTGCGTTGTTGTCCTTCCCCCCGCGTCAACGACGTACCTTCCGGTACGCCTTATGCCGCGCGGGTGCGGACGCCTAGCATCTGGACATTTTTGCTCAGCCTCGGAACGTGACGTTTTCCAACCATTGCCGGGACCCGGCCGAGCCAAAACGCCCATCTGCGTCGTTGTCCTTCCCCCCGCGTCAACGACGTACCTTTCACCGCGTGGGTGCGGACGCCTGGCATCTGGACATTTTCGGCTTCGGCTTTAAATCCTCTGTCCTAACCCCCCGACCTTACATTGCATTTTTCGTTGGATATGTTCTAATGATGCAGAGGCTATCGTTGCTGACAGGGGAGGGTTCTTTTCTTGATCGAAACCATCCGGGATTTTTTCAAAACCGGGATCTGGCGGATCAAGCCTGACGAGTTGAGTTTCGGGCAACGGTTTCTGCTTCGTCTCGGTCAGGTCGCGGCGCGGGTCGGCCATGATTTCATCGCCGACCGCTGCCTGTTGCGTGCCTCGGCGCTGACCTATACCAGCCTGCTTTCTTTCATCCCCATGCTGGCGCTGATGTTTGCCGTTCTCAAGGGGCTGGGGGTGCAGAATCGGCTGGAGCCGGTTCTGCTTGAACATATTGCGGTTGGTTCAGAACAGGCTCTTTCCAAGATCATCGAGTACATCAACAATACCAATGTCGGTCGACTCGGCACCTTCGGCCTGGTTTTCCTGGTGCTGACCGTGCTGACCCTGCTGTCGAATATCGAGGACAGTTTCAACTCGATCTGGTACGTGCGCGAGACCCGTTCGCTGATGCGCCGTTTTTCCGACTATTTCTCGGTTGTCATTCTCGGCCCGATCTTCCTGGTGCTGGCCATCACCATGACCGCCACCCTCGAAGCCCAGGGGTTTGTTCTGCAGCTCAAGCAGATGGCCTATGTCGGCACCCTGGTGATCTTTCTCTTCAAGGTGCTTCCCTACTTCGCCATGTGGGCCGCCTTCGCCTTCCTCTACATTTTCATGCCGAATATCAAGGTTTCGCTGCGGGCGGCCATGGTCGGCGGACTGGTCGGCGGTACCCTGTGGCAACTGACCCAGTGGGGGTATGTCAATTTCCAGGTTGGTGTGGCGCGCTACAACGCCATCTACGGTACCATGGCGGCCCTGCCGATCTTCATGGTCTGGCTCTATATTTCATGGCTGATCGTGTTGCTTGGACTTGAGGTCAGCTATGCCTGGCAGAACCTGCGTCATCTGCGTCAGGAGCAGGTCGGTGGAGAGGAGAGTTTCGCCAACCGCGAGTTGCTTGCCCTGCGGATCATGCTGATTGTCGGTGACCGTTTCCAGAAGGGTGAAGCGCCCCCGGACCTGGGTGAGATAGCGGGACAACTGTTGCTGGCGCCGCGTCTGACCCGCAGCATCGTCAATGATCTGGTCCGTCTGCGATTGCTCTCTGAGGTGAGTATCGGCGAGGATGTGAGCGGGTATCAGCCGGCCCGCGCGCTCAGCGCGCTGCCGGTTTTCGAGTTGCTTAAAACCATCGAAGGAAATGGCGCACCGGTCAAGCAGGCGCGTGAGAGTCATGACGAACGGATCGTCGGCGAGATCGCCGACCGCCTCTACCGGGTCGGCAGCGAGGCGCTGGACGGTCTGACCCTGGCCGATCTGGTTGGACGTTATCAGCAGGAAATGGTGTCTGAATCAACCTGATGAAGGTTTAAGGAGCCGTTTTCCCAGACGGCGTAGGAGTTCTGGCTGATCCAGTCGCCGAGGGCGACCAGCGTCCCTTGTTCAAGCTCTTTCTGGAACGGGACATGAAAATGGCCGGTGACAACATAGCGGGTCGGTCCGGTCAGCTGCTTTTCGGCATAGGTCGTGAGCAGCGCGGTCGGATCAAAGGCGCGTTTGCGGTCGTGGCTCTTTTCACTCTGGCGTCCCAGGGCGCGGCCGATGGCCCAGGTCAGATCCGGCGGTATCACCCTGATCAGGAACTGCACCAGCCCGCTGCGGAAGAAGGCCCGCAACCGGCGATAGCCTTTATCCTCCGGGTTGATCAGGTCCCCGTGGGCGAGGTGGAAGCGCACACCGTCCAGTTCGATGTCCCCTCCATCGGGGAGAATTCGGCAACCGAGGGTGTCGCGGAAAAAGGCACCGAGATGGAAGTCGTGGTTTCCCTCGACAAAGATAATGTCGGTACCGGACTGGCGAAAGCGGTGCAGCAGCTCCAGCAGCGGCAGGTAACGGGAAAAGACCACGTGTCGGTAGCCGACCCAGAATTCGAAGATATCGCCGAGCAGGACAAGGGTCCGCACCTGTCCCAGCTGCGTCTGGAGAAAACTCAGCAACCGCTGGTAGTTGGCATCGCTCGGTTCGAGCAGGTGGGCATCGGCGAGAAACAGGTCTTTCATGCCGGGGACTATAGAAACTGGACTCAATTAAGTCAAGTAAACACCCAAAATAAAAAGGAAAGAACCATAGCTGCTGATGTTTGAATTTATTGCCGGATTTCATCCCGTCACCCAGGCCTTTCTGGCCACCCTGTTTACCTGGGCGATGACGGCCCTCGGCGCCGGGGTGGTCTATGTTCATCGGGCGCCAACGCGCAAAATGCTTGACAGTATGCTCGGTTTTGCCGCCGGGGTGATGATCGCCGCCAGCTACTGGTCGCTGCTGGCGCCGGCCATCGAGATGTCCGAGCAACAGGGGTGGCTTCCCTGGTTGCCGCCGGCGGTCGGGTTTCTGGCCGGAGGCGGTTTCCTGCGCCTGGTTGATCGTTTCATGCCGCACCTGCACATAAACTTTCCGCTCAGCCGGGCCGAGGGGGTTCCCACCCGGCTGCACCGGGTGACTCTGCTGGTCTTGGCCATCACCCTGCATAATATTCCCGAAGGACTGGCGGTCGGGGTGGCCTTCGGCGCCGTCGGAGCCGGGTTCGATTCGGCCAGCCTGCCTTCGGCGATCGCCCTGGCACTGGGAATCGGCATCCAGAATTTTCCTGAAGGGCTGGCGGTTGCCGTCCCCCTGCGCCGGGAGGGGATCTCGGTTCACCGCAGTTTCATGGCCGGCCAGCTTTCCGGCATGGTTGAAATCGTTGCCGGTGTTCTCGGGGCGGCGACGGTTGTTTATGTCGAACCGCTGTTGCCGTTTGCCCTGGCTTTCGCGGCCGGAGCGATGATTTTTGTTGTCGTCGAGGAGGTCATCCCCGAATCGCAGCAGGGGGACAATACCGATATCGCCACGCTGGGGGCGATGTTGGGGTTTACGGTGATGATGGTCCTCGACGTCGCTTTGGGGTAGGGGAGCGGTTCTTTTCCGCCAGCTCGGCGTTGGAGGATCAATTCCCTTGTGCGGCGTAGCTGCCGCTACGCCTCCGCGGGAATTGGCCCTCCGCCTTGATCTGACGAAAAACTCCTCGCTCTCGGAACAGGGGAATCGAACATATAGAGACTTCCTTCGGTGAAGTCTTTTTCATGGTAAGATTTGTCCAGATCACAAACGACCACGGATGATGAAAGGAAAACCTGGAATGAGTGACAAGAATCAGCAGCATGATGAGCAGGATGTTGGATTGTACGAGAAGCTGGCAGCCCGCACCGCCGAGCTGCTGGAAGAGGGCAGGAAAAGTCTCGATGAGGCGTTGAAGAAGGCCAAGGACGAGTTGAACAAGGCCGGAGAATTTTCCGCCGACAAGCTGGAAAAGATGGCCGAGTTCGTGCGTCGCGACATCAATGACAATGCCGCCAAAGCGACCGAAGCGGTCAAAAAAGCGGTTGATCCCCAGCGGGTCACGGTAGGGGTGCAGAGTATTTTCGCCCGGATTCTGACCAGTGCCGCCGACGCTCTTTCTGATCTGGCGGAAAAGGCCGAGAAGAATCTTGAGTTCAAGACCGGCGAAGTGACTAGTGCCGGTAAGCTGGTCTGCAAGGATTGCGGTGCCGAGATGAATCTCAAGGCTACGGGACGGATTCCGCCCTGTCCCAAGTGCCACAAGACGGTGTTTCGCAAGTCTTTCTGATCCGCCGTCGCCCCGCGGCCGGCTCTGACAGAGGGACAGGCTGACCCAAAATGTCCAGATGCAAGGCGCCCGCAACCCCGCGGCATAAGGCTTACCCCTGAATCCGTGAGCCCCTTGTCGGCGGATAGCACAAGTCATTGATCTGCCTGAGCTTCCCAAAAATCACCAGCGAACCTATGGGTGCGCTTCAGATTTTTGAAAATCTCATTCAGACCAAGCACTTGTACTCTCCATCCAACAGGAACTCACGAATTCAGGATACCGGAAGGTACGTCGTTGACGCGGGGGGAAGGGCAACACCGCAGATGGGCGTTTTGGGTCAGCCTGTCTGCCAGGCCTGGTAGAAGAACAGGCTGACAACGATGATGGTCAGGGAAATGCCGGAAAAAACCGCGCAGATTCCGGCCATGGTGAAGGCCACCCCCTTGTGGCGGGCGCGCCAGCTCATCCAGGCGACAACCCCCGAGACGGCGGCGATGGGAATGGAAAAAAACAGGAAGAACAGCACGTCGCAACCTCTTGTCTGAATCAGGCGGTGATGATTCCGTGGGTCGGAACGATAACACATCCGGTCCCCTGACAAAAGACCCCGGGTGCCGTCCCTGGTGCCGGGCGGGTTGTGAAACAGAGACCTGCGGAGGCAGCATGGCTGACAACGATTATTCGCCGGGTGTCCGTCGGTATGTTGAACAAGGGCGGCAGCAGCTTGCGGCCGCGGCCGCCGGACGGCAGAGGCTGCGGGGAATGAAGTTCGACACCCTGGCGGTTCACGGCTGCTACGGCATGGATGCCGCCCGGGAAAACCGGGGGAGCATCAACGAACCGCTCTATCTCAGTTCCGCGCAGCATTTTGAAAACAGTGACCACATGGAAGCGGCGCTGGCCTACCTGATGCCGTCCTGGACCTATTCCCGTATTGCCAATCCGACCTTGGGATACCTGGAAGAAACCCTTGCCCTGCTTGAGGGTTACGGGTTTCCCGGAGAAGTCTCCGCCTGTGCAGTCGCTTCGGGCATGGCCGCGATTTTTCTCGCCACCAATCCCCTGCTTGTCGTTCGGTGCCGGGGAGAAAAAATCAACCTGGTTGCCGGCAGTAAATGTTACGGCGGCACCTTCATGCTCTTCAGTGAGCGTTATGCCGCCGAGCGCGGCATCGATGTTCGCTGGGTCAGAAACCCCCTTGACCTGGACGAATGGCGGTCCCTGATCGATGCTCGGACCCGCTTCGTTTTTACTGAAATGCCCAGCAATCCTGGGCTGGCGGTCTGTGATATCGAGGCGTTGGCCGAACTGGCCCACGCCGTGGACGCACCATTAATCGTCGATTCGACGGTTGCCACGCCGGCGCTGCTCAGGCCTCTCTGCCTGGGGGCGGATATTGTCGTGCAGTCGGTCAGCAAGAGCCTTAATACTGGTGGACTGGCCATCGCCGGCGCCGTTATCGCCCGTCATCAGATCCCCGGCAAGGTCGGGCCGCCTGAATTGCGGGCTAACTATGCCGGTTACCTGAAACTGCTGCCGGGGCGGGATTTCGGTCCGGCGCTCAGCCCCTTCAACGCCCTGATGATTCTCAATGATCTGCGCACCCTGCGTGCCAAGATGGATCGCCTGAGCCGCAACGCCCTGCGGGTCGCGCGTTTCCTGCGGGATCACCCGCATGTTGAACGGGTCAGCTATCCGGGCCTGGCCGAGGATCCGGGGCATGCGCTGGCCTCACGCTGCATGTGGCTGGCCGATGGTGAGGATGATTACGGTGAGCCCGTCAATCGTTACGGCCACCTGCTGGCTTTCACCGTGCGCGGCGGTGTTGACAATGCAAGAAACATGTTCGACCGCCTGCGTCTGATCTGGCGTGCAACAGACCTTGGACGCATCAAGAGCATTGCCACCATCCCGGCGATCTCCACCCACCAGCAGCAGGGGGCGCAGGGACGTGATCTGGCCGGGATTGTCCCCAATCTGGTCCGTCTCAATGTCGGTGGCGAGCACCCTGACGACATTATTGCCGATCTCGACCAGGCCCTGGCGGATGGGTCGTCAACCTGAATCCCTGACGGGAGGAATAGAAAAATGCCCTTTGTCAATATCAAGCTGACCACGGGGGTCAGTACGGAGCAGAAGCAGAAATTGATCGCCGGCGTCACCGATCTGCTGGTGCGGGTGCTGAACAAGAATCCCGCTTCGACACATGTCGTCATCGAGGAGATCGATCCGGAAAACTGGGGGATAAGTGGTGAGAGTGTCGCCCGGTTGCGGCAGCGAAAGGAACCTGGCGTTTCCGGCAGCTGATTCAGGCCGCCTGAATCCGTGGGTTCAGGCCAGCGCTTCGGCCAGTTCCACCGCTTCATCGTCGATCCGGCACAACAGCTTCTCCAGCATCGACCGGTCCAGTCCCGTTGTCTGATTGATGCGGGTGGCCAGGGCGGGCTTGTCGATCGGGCCGGGTGCGTCCGTGATCAGCGAGGCGATATGGATGGCGAGGTCCAGGCCGTTTTCCAGCGCGAGGTGATGACGGCCGACATTTTCGATCAGCATTTCGGGAAAATCCCAGCGTTCGGCGATGCCGGCGCCGAGTTGCGGATGGGCGAGATCGAAATGATCCTTTTCCAACCCGGCCAGGTCGGTTTCATTCGACTGTTGCCACAATTGGTAAAGTTTGCGGTAGGGGTCTCCCTTGAGGCTGGCCATGACCGGGACGCCCATATCCTGCAACAGCCCGGCGGTAAAGGCTTCAGCCTGGGTCTGGGGATGCAGGATCTGGGCGAGTCCGCGCGCCAGGGCGGCTCTTCTGGCGGCGGAGAGCCAGAAACTCTGCATGTCGAACCAGCCGGGAACCAGCCCTCGGTCGAGACTTTCCTTGACGCCGACGCTGAGAACCAGTGACTCAAGCCGTGAGCGACCGAGCAGAGAGACCGCGTGCCGCAGGCTGCTGATTTTGTGGGAGAGGCCGAAGGCGACCGAGTTGACGGTGCGCAGCACCTTGACATGCAGTCCGGGATCGACTTCCAGATCACCGGCAATGTCCTGGATCGGTGCTTCCGGGTTGCGCAGTTTGGACAATACGGTGATCACCGGTCCCGGAAAACTCGGTAGTTCATAGCCGTTGAGGATCCGGTCAATATCACGATTGCTTTTGCGGCGGCGCAGCAGTTTCAACATCCGGTTAGTCTCCTCGTCGTGCCAGTTTGTTGCTGAAAATGGAGAGCAGCCCCCCGAGCATGATGTAGCCGATGGTCACCTCGGCCATGGCGACGATCTGCGCCGAGAGTCCCGCCGGGGTGACATCTCCGTAGCCGAGGGTGGTCAGAGTGACAACGCTGAAATAGAGGGGGGACAGCCAGGTGGCGTGATCACCGTAGTTGACATCGGTCAGGGTGAACAGCCAGGCAAAGAAGAAGGCCTGTATGCCGATCCAGAAACACCAGCGGAGCATGCTGCGTCCGCAGTCGCAGGTCAGCCACCAGGGGTAGTAGAGCAGGGCTGTCAGCCGGTTGTAGCTGCGGAACTCACGGATATAGTTCTGGTCGATGATTTCGCGCCGCATCAGGTAGGCTCCGGCGAAGTTGATGTCGCGGATATCGACGCCGACCCAGTTGGCGCGTTTGAATCCCTGCAGCCGTCGCAATCGTGCCCCCCGCAGGTCGGCATTGCTGAAGTTTGCGCCGCGGACGCAGGTCAGTGAGAGATCCGCCTGCTGCATATCGGCTTCGCTCAGGTCGCAGTGGGTCAGGGTCGCTTCGCGGATACGGGCCTGACGCAGATCAACGCAATGCAGGTTGGCGCCGCTTAGATTGGCGCGGCTGAAACTTGCTTCGTGCAGGTCCGCGCGGAACAGGCTGGCTTTTTCGAGCCGGGCCAGTCCGAATCCGGCTCGTCCCGCCCGGCAGCCTTCGAGATTGGCTCCGCTCAGGTAGGCCCCGGCAAATTCGGCCCCCTCCAGGTTCGCTTCGGCAAGGTTGGCTCCGCTGAGGTTGGTCCTGAAGAAACGCGTTCCGGCGAGGTTGGCCCCACTGAGGTCGATACCGGCCAGGTTGCGTCCGGAAAAGTCCCTGCCGGAAAGGTCTACACCGGGCAGCAGGTCGCCCGGTTGCGGGTCGACGATCGCCTCGGAGCTGGAAAGAACAGGGGCCTGATTCATGATGATGGATCTCCTGGAATTCATACCGCTCTGTTCAACGTTTCGACCGGAGGAGTGTTTTTCTTTACCCGGATCGATGCCGACGAGGCGATCTGACGCCCTGTATCTTCGGAACCTCGGTCCGTGACAGAAGTGGTGGCTATGGAAAGGTGCATATGGAGGAAAATTCTGCTAGATTGAACCTGATTCAGGTTAAAGCAGGGTTCCGAATCAAGTGATAAAAGCGGAGAACCCGGAACCTGATTGCGGCCGACCGTCAGCCATGTGCAGGAACACGCTTCATGAGTGAGCATTTCGAAGATTTTTTTGCTGAAGAACCGGAAGAAACCCTCTACCTGGTTCAGGAGGCCCTTGATCGCGGCGACAATGCCGTTGCCCTTGACCTGGCCGAGGCGTACCTGGAGGATCATCCCCTCTGCGTCGAGGCGATGAATCACTGCGCTGTCGCCGCCGCCAACCTCGGGGATCATCGCAAGGCCTTGGCACTCTACCGCAAGGCCCTCCAGCTTGATCCGCGCAACGGGGCCATTCATCACAACTATGGTGTTTTGGCCGAGCGGCTGGGCCGTTACCGTGAGGCCTATGAACACCTGTGGCGGTCCCTGGAGTTGCAGCCCGATTTTCCTGAAGCCTATATCAATCTCGGCAATGTGCTGGATGAACTGGATCGGACCGAGGAGGCCCTGCAGATGTATCTGCGGGCCCTGCACCGCCTGCCCGAATCACCCGATATCCTCTACAACATCGGTTATGCCCTGAACCGCCTGCAGCGGCATGGCGAAGCCGGTGACTATTTCGACCGGGCCCTGCGGTTGGCTCCTGACGATCCCGCCTGCCACAATGGCCGCGGTTACGCCCTGGCCGGACTGGGGCGGGACGAGGAGGCTCTCGTCAGTTATGCCGAGGCGATCGCCCGTGATCCGGAAATCGCTTCCTATCATTACAATCGTGGGCTTTCCCTGGTGCGGTTACAGCGTCAGGACGAGGCGCTGCAGGCTTTTTCCCGGGTTCTGGAGCTGGATGGCGGGTTCTTCGAGGCCTATATCGAACGAGCCCATCTGCTGGCGTCAAGGGGCGAGTTGACGAGGGCCCTGGAGGATCTGGCGGCGGCGGAACGGATCGACCCCGACAGTCCCGACCCGAGTTTTTACCGGGCGATGGTTTTTGAACGCCGGGGAGATGTGTCCGGCGCCCTGGCGGCACTCGAAGAAAGTTTGCGGCTTGATCCTGACTCTCTCTTCATTCTCAACAACAAGGGAAACCTGTTGATGGATATGGGTCGCCTGGATGAAGCCCTGAAGTGTTTTGATGCCATTCTTGAGCGCTCCGACCGTTATCCGCTCGCTCTCTACAACCGTGCCTGCGTCATGGCTCTGCAGGGCAAGGTCCGCGAGGCGGTCAAGACGCTCGGCCAGGCCGTGGAGCAGGATGTCCATTTCCTCGAAGATGCCCTGGACGATCCCGATTTCGACGGTATCCGTCAGGTGCCTTCCTTTGCCCGCCTGATCAGGAGATACGAGGCCCCGTGAATTCATCCGTGAGATTGCCGGTGCAGGGTATGCGTTGCGGTAAATGCGTTGCCCGTCTGACCGATATCCTTCAGCAGCAGCCGGGAGTTGAACAGGTCGATGTCGATCTCGCCGCCGCCTGCGCCCGCCTGCAGTACGACCCGCGACAGACCGATCCGGAACGCCTGGCGGCGGTGGTTGTGGAGGCCGGTTTCCGGGTTGAAGAGGCGCCATCCGAAGAATCCCGGTCGGCTGAGCCCGACCGGGAGACCGGTCTCCCGGTCGGGTCCGCGACCGAGTCGATTCAGCTGCCGCTCTACGGTATGAGCTGCAGCAACTGCGCCCGTTCGATCGAAAAAGGGGTCAGCCGGATTGCCGGGGTCATTTCGGCTGAGGTTAATTTTGCTCTCGAAAGCCTGTCCGTAGAATGGCATCCGGCGGAGGTCGATGTCGCCACTATCCGCGCGGTCATTCGTGAGTTGGGGTTCCGGGCCGGGCAACCGGCCACCATGACCCGTCCCGGTGAACTCAGCTTCGCTGTCAGCGGCATGCACTGTGCCAGTTGCGCCCGTACTATTGAGGACAAACTCTCCACGCTCCCCGGCCTGCGCCGGGTCCGGGTCAACCTGGCGGATGATTCAGCCAGTGTCGGTTTCGATCCGCGGCAACTCTCCGAAGAGGAGATCCTCGATGCCGTGCGCCAGGCCGGGTATACACCGATCGTTGATGACAGCGCCGAACGTCAGGCTGGTGAGGACCGCCGTCAGTTGCAGTGGCTGCTGTTCTCCGCCGCCCTGTCGCTGCCGATCATGCCGCTGATGTGGGTCCCGCTGTTCGGGACCGGGACCCTCTACCTGATCGCCCTGCTTTCCAGCCTGGTGCAGTTCAGCGCCGGCCTGACCTTTTATCGCGGTGCCTGGCATTCGTTGCGCAACCGATCGAGCAACATGGATGTCCTGGTCGCCCTCGGCATCAGTGCCGCCTACGGCTATTCGCTGCTTTCCCTGTTCGGCCTGCTGGGGGCGGACAGCCCGGTCTTTTTCGAAACCAGCGCCATGCTGATCACCTTTATCCGCTTCGGCAAATGGCTCGAATCCCGGGCCAAGGGCAAGGCCGGCAGGGCTCTGCGGGAACTGCTCGACCTGCAGCCGCAGCAGGCGCGTCTGCTGGTCAAGGAACGTGAGAAGGAGATTCCTGCGGCGCTGGTTGAAGTCGGGGACCTGCTGGTGGTCAAGGCCGGGGAAAAGATCCCGGTCGACGGCGTCGTGGTGGAAGGGGAGTCGGCGGTTGACGAGTCGTTGCTGACCGGTGAATCGGTGCCGGTCGCCAAGGGGTCCGGTGATGTCGTGACCGGCGGCACGATCAGCCGCAACGGCAGGCTGCTGGTGGAAGCGAAACGGGTCGGTACCGAGACCGCCCTGGCCCAGATTGTCGCCCTGGTATCCGCCGCCCAGGCGGATAAGGCACCGATTCAGCGGTTGGCCGACCGGGTTTCCAATGTCTTCGTGCCGACGGTGGTCGGTCTGTCGGTGCTGACTTTTCTGGGCTGGTATTTTGTTTTCGACGCCGGTTTTCTGTTCGCCTTCCAGACCTCCGTCGCGGTGCTGGTCATTGCCTGTCCCTGCGCCCTCGGCCTGGCGACCCCGACGGCTATCATGGTCGGCAGCGCGGTCGGTCTGAAGGCCGGGATCCTGTTCAAAAAGGCTTCGGTGCTGGAAAATATCTCCCGGCTGGAGGTCATCCTGCTCGACAAGACCGGTACTCTCACCAGCGGTGATTTCGCTGTCGCCGAGGTTCGTGCCGCGGCGGAAAGTGATGAAAACGAACTGCTGCGGATTGCCGCCAGTCTTGAGTCCGCCAGCAATCATCCGCTGGCCGCGGCGGTGGTGCGGCGGGCCGAAGAGGCGGGCCTGTCCCTTTCCGCGGTGACCGAGGTCATGGAACACGGCGGGCACGGCCTGGTTGGGCGGATTGAGGGTCGCCTGGTCGCCGCCGGAAACGCGCAACTGATGCGGCAGCAGGAGGTCGAGGTCGAGACCTGGTCAGCTCTGGGGGAAGAGTGGTCCTCTGCCGGCAGGTCACTGATCTACGTTGCTCGTGACGGCCGTCTGCTCGGACTGATGGGGTTGGCCGACAGTCTCAAGAGTGATTCGGTTGCCGCTGTCAGCGCGCTTCGCCGCCTTGGGCTGAAGACCGTCCTGCTGACCGGAGACCGCCGCGAGGTGGCTGAAACGGTTGCCGAACAGGTCGGAGTCGACGCTGTCGAGGCGGAGGTTCGCCCTGATCAGAAACTGGATGTGGTTCGTCGTTACCAGCAGCAGGGCGCGCAGGTCGGCATGGTCGGGGACGGCATCAATGACGCTCCGGCGCTGGCAGCGGCCGATGTCGGCATCGCCGTTGGCGGCGGCACCGACGTTGCCAAGGAAACCGGCGATCTGGTGCTGGTGCGCGGCGCGGTACGGGATGTCGAACGCGCCATCCGTCTGGGGCGGAAGACCCTGAACAAAATCCGCCAGAACCTGTTCTGGGCCTTTTTCTACAACCTGGTCGGTATCCCCCTCGCGGCCGGAGTCTTCTATCCGTTCTTCGGCTGGTTGCTGCGGCCGGAATTCGCCGGCCTGGCGATGGCCTTTTCCAGTGTTTCGGTGGTCAGCAACAGCCTGTTGCTGAAACGTTATGCCCGCCGCATGGAGAATGACTCTTGAGTCGCCGCCTGCTGGTCGGAGTCATCGGCGCCGGCAGCATCGATGTCGCCGGCGCGGCATTGGCCGAGGAGATCGGTCGCCGTCTGGCCGACTCCGGGGCGGTGCTGGTCTGCGGCGGGCTCGGCGGAGTCATGGCCGCCGCCTGTCGCGGCGCCGCTGGGGCCGGAGGGGAGACCATCGGGTTGCTGCCCGGCAGTGATGCCGACAGTGCCAACGACGATGTTTCAATCGCCCTGCCGACCGGACTGGGACACGCGCGCAACGTGATGATCGCCCAGGTGAGCCGGGTTCTGATTGCCGTTGAAGGGGAGTATGGTACTCTTTCCGAGATAGCCATCGGACTGAAGTTGGGAAAACCGGTTGTCGTCCTCGGCCGTTGGGCCGGCCTGACGGGGGTCCACCGGGTCGAGACCGCCGCTGAAGCCGTCGAGCTGGCTCTGCGTCTGGCCGTCGAATCGCGGCCGGCTGATTTGAACCTGTCCTGATCAGGTTCATGATTGGATGAACCTGAATCATCAGGTTGAAGGGAAGAACGCTGGATCTGACACGTTCGAAAGAATTTTCCGGCCAGTTTCTTGACTGGGTGCGGGGCAAGGGGAATGTGTTGATTGTCGCCCATGACAATCCTGATCCCGATTCCCTGGCGGGGGCCATGGCCCTGAAGCACCTGCTGCTTAAGACCACCGGCCAGGATGCTACCATCACCTACGGCGGTATCATCGGCCGGGGTGAAAACCGCACCATGGCCGAATTGCTGGAAATCGACACGGTTCATTTCGACCATATCGACCTTGATTCCTTCCAGGTTATCTGTCTGGTCGATACCCAGCCGGGTACCGGCAACAATTCTTTTCCGGAAGACCGCGCCGTTCATCTGGTGATCGATCATCATCCGATCCGTGATGCCTGTTCAACCTGCCGCTGGGTCGATATCCGTGAAAACTTCGGGGCTTCCGCGACTATCCTGCTCGAATATCTGCTGGCCAACGACATCAGTTTCGGCACCAAGCTGGCGACTATTCTTTTCTATGCCATCAAGTCCGAGACCCAGGACCTCGGTCGTGACTGGGTCAAGGCTGACCGGGAGGCCTATCTCTACCTGCTTCCCCTGGCCAACAACCGCATCCTCTACCGCATTACCCATCCCAAGGTGCCTCGTCAGTATTTTTTTTCCTACAACCGGGCGATTGAAAACTCACGTCTTTTCGACGATGTGCTGGTTTTCAACCTTTATGCCATTGACAACCCGGATATTGTCGCCGAAATGGCCGATTTTCTGTTGCGCATGGAAGGCGTCGAGGTGGTCCTCGGCATGGGGCAGTACCAGGGGGAGGAAGTCGTTTCCCTGCGTACCAGTCAACCGGAGATCATTGCCGGTGAGGCGATTCGGGTGGTTTTGAACGGGCTCGGAACCGCCGGCGGACACCACACCACAGCCGGCGGTCAGATCAAGCCGATGGTCGGCAACCAGGCGGTGCAGCGGGAACTGGAAAACAGCCTGACCCGGAGGCTGCTCGAGTATCTGGGACGGAAACCGGGCCGGGGCAGGCCCCTGATCCAGGCGTAGAAGCCTCGGGCGGCAGTGGCGTTGACAGTCCCGTACGGGCCAAGGTATAACCAATCGGTCCAGCTCCAGGATTCAGACCCGTAAATACACCCTTCCAGTTGTGGGCAAAGCATGTCAAGCCGGATTCAGTTCCTTATCCTTTCAATCCTGTTCCTCTGCCTGTCCAGCCCCGGCTATGCCGCGGTTGAGATTGCCTGGAGTGGGCAAAAGCCGAAACTGATCAACGAGGTCTACAATCGTGATGGCGTCGCCTATCTGGCCATCGACGATGTCATGCGGGCGCTGCGGCTGAAGGGGCGCTGGTATTCTGTTGATCACCGCTACCGTTTCCGGACACCGATGGGCAAGGCCTCTCTTTTCCCGGGGGGAGCCTATCTGCGGGTCGGTGACCAGTTTATTCCGCTTGATCATCCGCCTCGTTTCATCGACGGTCGGTTGCGTGTTCCCGAAGATTTTGTCCTCGTCCAGCTTCCCGCCCTGACCGGGAATTCGGTTTATTATCGCAACCTCAATCCTGTCGGTGAAGTCAAGTCGCCGGGTGACGAAAGTGCCCTTGACCAGTTGTTCGCTTTTTTGCTGCGTAAGAAAAACCGTCAGGAAGTCAGTCATCTGCGTGCAATCGCCATCGATGTCGGGCACGGTGGAAGCGACAGCGGCGTGATTGGGCTTACCGGCGTCAAGGAAAAGGATGTGGTTCTTGAGTTCGCCGGACAGCTTGAGAAGCTGATCAAGATGCGTCTCGGCATTCCGGTTTACCTGAGCCGGGACGGTGATTATACCCTGGACCGGAAACATCGATTGCAGGCGGTTTCCAAGCCTGATGTCGATGCCTACCTGATTCTTCATGCCCAAGGGCATTTCACTCCCGCCGCCCACGGTGTTGAGCTTTATGTGCGCCCGGTCGCGGCGACGGCTGACGACAGGTTGCGGGCCGGGGATGTGGATGACAGCACCCGCCTGGCGCTCGATGCCCGCCAGGCGCTGCTCGATGAAGGTTTTACCGTGGCGGAGGTTCATTCGGCCAACCTGCTGCCCCTCGGCCGGGGGGATCTGCCGACCGTAATGATTGAACTCGGATACCTGAGCAATGCCGATGATCTGGCACTTCTCAAGGATGGCGAAGCGCGGCAGATGCTGGCGGAGGCCATCTTCGACGGGTTGAAAAAATACGATGATGATACGAGGAGTAAGAAGTGACGGATGGAATAACGCGCTGTGATAAACGTGACGTCGACCAGCTTCGAGAGGTCGATTTCGAGATTGGTTTCAACCGATATGCCGAAGGTTCGGTGCTGGTCAGTTTCGGGGCGACCCGGGTGCTGTGCAATGCCACCGTCGAAGAAAAAGTCCCGCCGTTCATGCGCGGTGAGGGACGTGGTTGGGTGACGGCAGAATATGCCATGTTGCCGCGTGCCACCCACAGCCGCTCGGCCCGTGAATCGGTGCGTGGCAGAATCGGCGGCCGGACCCATGAAATTCAACGCCTTATAGGTCGTTCACTGCGGGCCGTGGTTGACCTCAACCTGCTCGGTGAGAGGACCATCCAGATCGACTGCGATGTCCTGCAGGCCGATGGAGGCACCCGTACCGCCTCGATTACCGGAGCCTATGTTGCGCTGGTGACCGCGCTGCGTAAGCTGCAGCGTGAAGGGTTGCTCAGCGAAGATCCCCTGCGTGACAGTGTTTCCGCGGTCAGTGTCGGCATCGTCGCCGGTGTGCCGATGCTTGATCTCTGCTACGAGGAAGATGCCCGGGCCGATGTTGACATGAACTTCGTCGTGACCGGCCGCGGGAAGTTTATCGAAGTTCAGGGGACCGCCGAGGCGGAACCTTTCAGTGTCGACCAGTTGCGGCAGCTGCAGGAACTGGCCCTGGCCGGATGTCGCCGCCTGGGTGAATTGCAGGCCGAGGCCCTGGGGGATCGATTGTGAAACTGGTGGTCGCGACTGGAAACGCCGGTAAGCTGAAGGAAATCCGCCGGTTGCTCGCCGATCGGGCGATCGAGGTTTTGAGCCTGGCCGATTTCGACAATCTGCCCGAGATTGTTGAAGACGGTGAAACCTTCGCCGCGAATGCCGAGAAAAAAGCCCGTATCATCGCCGAGGCCACCGGTCTGCTGACCCTGGCTGATGATTCCGGGTTGACCGTGGCGGCCCTGAACGGGGCTCCCGGAGTGCGTTCGGCGCGTTTCGCCGGAGAGAATGCCGGTGACGCCGACAATAACCGGAAGCTGCTGAATCAATTACAGGGTGTTGCGGGCGACCGGCGTCAGGCGGCCTTTGTCTGCTCCATGGTCCTTTGTTCGCCGGCGGGTGACTGTCGCTGTTTTGATGGTAAACTCGAAGGAAGGATTCTTGAAGAACCGCGAGGCCGTGGCGGATTTGGTTATGACCCCCTGTTCTGGGTCGATGAGCAGGAAGCGACACTGGCTGAACTGCCTCTCGACATCAAAAATCGTATCAGTCACCGGGGACAGGCATTACGAGCCCTGATCGACAGCCTCTGAAACCAGTTGGCAGGACGGAAGACAAACGAATGCGATACTCCCTTTTGCGGGCCGGGTTGCTGCTCTGCCTGTTGTTGCTGCTGACCGGATGTGAACAGTTTCTGCCGGCGTCCCAGAAACAGATGCGGGAGGCGATCAAGGCCGGGGAACAGGCGGAGCGCTCCGAGGAGAAGGCCTGGGCCCTGGTACTGCGTATGGAAGAGTTGGAGCGGCGAATGGAAAAAATGTCGCAGCGGATGGAACAGGCGACCGACCGTGCCGAAGCCGCTGCCGACCGGGCGGAAAAGGCCGTTGCGGAATTGGAGAAGAAGAGCCGGACAATCAACGCCGAGGCCAGGGCCGCGGCCGACGAGGCCCGCAAGCAGGCGATACGGGCCGCTGACGAAGTCAGCCGCATCGAAGACCAGGAGGGGCGGGCCCTGCAACAGGTGCTGGAGTTCCTGCGCGAGCTCGGCTACAAACCCTGACTGGTGCGTGGGGGCGGCCGATACGCACGCATCTGCTGCGTTGCTCGCACCTTCAGTCGCTGCGGAGTAGCTGCCGCTACACCTCACTCCTTCAGGTGTGAGACGCCTTGCATCTACGCACGTCTCGACCGCCTCGAGACTTTGCGTGGGTGGGGTAAGTGTGAATTGTGTTGCGCAACCCGCGTATTGCGATTTTACTTTTCCTCGAACCTCGAACCTCGAACCTCGAACCTCGAACCTCGAACCTCGAACCTCGAACCTCGAACCTCGAACCTCGAACCTCGAACCTCGAACCTTTCTCACGAACTTCTCAGCCGGAAATGAACCGGCACCGTCACTTCTCCGGCAATTTTTGTCTCTCCCCTGCTGGCCGGGCGAAAACGCCATCTGCGGATCTGTTTCAACGCTGAGCGATCAAGAACCCGGTGTCCGGATGACCGTTCCAGCCGGGTTTTGACCACCCGACCGGAAGGATCGACCGACACCCGAACCAGGACGTCTCCCTGCCAGCCCCGTTGCCGGGCGAGGGGTGGGTAGCGTGGGCGCGGATTGTCGAGGTAGGTCGGTGCGATGACGGCGGCCTGCGGCTGAGATGCCGTTGTGGAGACGGTTTCCGGCGGGGGCGCGGGAGACGGTACCCGGCTTTCGCTTATCTTCACCGGCGCGGTCGATGGTTGCTTTTCACCGTGGGGGGATGTTGTCGACCGGGTTATTGCCGGCAGCTGGGGGATCTGTTGTCCGGCCGTCCTGAAGGATTCAGACGGCTGCCGGGTGACGACCGGGTCCGGAGTTGTGTCAGCAGTTCTTTTTTCGACGGGCCCGTTTGTTTCGGCTGCACTTTTTTCTGTCGGGGACTTCCGGTCGTTCTCTTTTGCCGAAGGCTGCGTCGCCGCGACTTTGGTGCGGGGTTGAGGCGGGCGATGTGCGTTTTGAGCCGGTGTGTTGCGACGACTGGTGGCGGGGTGCGGCAATATTTTCCGAAGACCGACCCGGATGGTCTGCTCCTGTGGACGGGGGTTCGGTACCTCGACCCCGGGCAGGGAGAGAAACAGCAGATGCCCGGCAATAGAAAGCAGCAACGCTATGGCCAGTCGGCGGCCCTGGGTGCCGTTGTCGGTGTAAGAACTCATTTGCCGCATGTCCCGCCTTGACAGAGTCTCTACTGAATGCGTGGGTTGTTTATAGGGCAATTCCCTTTCCAGGGTCAAGTTTCTCACCATCCCGGGGGATTTGATAATGCTAACTGTCCGGAATGTGTGCAGAATTTTGCACACCTGGCAGATATGAGGATTTTAAGTTGCCTCTTCTGATGGCTGTCTGGTACATTTTGCATTTAATATTGAATAGTTAGATTTCCTGTTGAATTGTCCGGATCTTTTTCCCGGTGTCTCCTGTTGGTTGTTGCGACATGGCGTTGTCACTTTTTTGTAAATCCGGTTGGTGGTGGCTGGGCGGCCTTTTGCTGCTTGGGCTCTTCGGTTGTGGGGGAGCCGGCAGCAGCAGTGATCAACCGGCGGCAACGGCGGTGCCGACTCAACTGGTGGCCGGGTTTGTCGAGGATGGGCCGATTGTTGATGCCAAGGTTTCTTTGCTCGACCCTGTCACCGGGGAAACGGCCCGCCGTTGTTGGACCAGCGGTGTCGGACGTTGCGAAGCAACGACTGATGACCGCGGCCACTTCCGGATGCAACTGGCATTGGATGTAGATCCCGATGGCTACCGGCTGGTTTCCACCGGTGGTCGTGACCATGCAACGGGTATCAGCTTTGAAGAGGATGGACTCGGGTTCAGTGCGCCCCTGAGTGCCTTTATCGGCACGCGTGAGCGCCTTGTTCTTTCACCGCTGACGACTTTGTTGGACCGTTTGGTTCAGGGAGGCAGCTCTTTAGATCAGGCACTGCAACAGCTGACGGCCTGGGCGGGCCTTTCGTATCCAGGGCCGTTGTTGGCCCAGCCTCCCCCCTATATCGTTCTGGAACGCAACCTGCTGCTGGTAGAGTTGTGGCGACTGATGCGGGAAAATGGAGGGGGTGATCCGTGGAATGTGCTTGGGCAGCATGTTCTGTCCGGACAGCCCCTTTTCAGTTCCGGAATTTTGAATCAGCAGGAGCTTGCCGGATTACTGGACAGTCCGACGGTTACCCCGCAACGGCTGACTGAACAGACGATCCTTCTTATGGATTTAAGCAGGCAGTTGGAAGCGGAGAACAGTGCTGATTCAGCTTTCGCAAGAGTCAACCGAGCCTTAGTGGCCGATCTTCTTGGTCGTGAGCTTGATACCTTTTTCACCACCAAGGATGCGGCAGTCTTTGATTCTGCCGATGCCGCATATCAGGCCAATCGTAAGCAGGTATTCTCTGCTATTTCAGATGCCGTCAATGGGGCTGTTCCGCTCTGGAACTGGATTCCGCAAAAAATTCTGCAGCATGTTTTGTTTAAATATCACCCCAATAATCAATCGCTAACCGAGTTTGCAGCTTTTCAGCAAACTGATCCGGCTCTTTTTGCAGCTGGTCTGGTGCGGGTTGCCGACGGTCAGACAATTTCCTTAATGACTGATTCGCGGATCGCCGAAATTGCTTCTGGTCAGCCTCAGCACAGGGTTTCTCAACCACTTGCCGTTACCGAACTGCTGCTACCTGGGGATAATCTGAGCAGGGTTGGCTACTATTACAACTCGGATATTTCCCATCTTTCACGTGTCGATGATCTGGCCCGGGCGGTTCTGGATGACCAGTTAAGTGATGAACTGCTGGTCAAGCTGGTTAAGGGGACTGCGAAGAGCGGCATGGTCCAGGGATGGGTTGGCGACGAGCTTTTTCCGACCGATCTGTCCCGGTTGATTGAAAATCGCATTAATGGTTCCGAATTTCGTGGTAAGGCCTATGTCGAACAGGCCAATGTTGCAAGCGATTGGGGCTTGTTTGCCGATGCCCTGGAAGCCCTGGACAGAGCGGAAAACTATTTTTACGTCGTACTGAACGCAAAGGGGACGGTCTTCTTTGCCGATTCCGACGCCGAGAATTACCGGGAGCTTGCGGTAGGTTATCTGAATGCCGGTAATTTTTCGGCCGCCGACAGGGTGTTGACTTATCTGCACCAGTCGATTGCCCGGCCTATAGGGACGCGCAATGCTTATGCACAGGTCTTTTCGGCTGGCATGAAGCTGGCTGACCGGGCAATTGATCAGGGCGACCTTGCATCGGCCCGGTCGGTTATCGATCGATTACGGCAGATTGCCATGGAAACCCCGGCTGACTTTTCCAGAACTGGGACGGCCAGTTATAAGTCACGGGTGTTTCATCTGGTGGAAACGGCTCGCAGGTATGCGGCAATCGGTGTCGGGCAGGAGGTTCTTGACCTCTACTACGGCCCAGGGATGGTAGCCGAGCTGCGTACCGATGACGGGCTGCAGAGCGGGGATGGTACGTTCAAGAACAAGACCGGAAGCTATACCAAGGCTTACATGGATGAAATGGCCCAGGCCCTGTACCAGGCCGGTGATGTCAGCGGTGCGTTCAGCCTGCTCGACAGCCTGTCGGCAAGCAGCAGGGCCAAGGGCTATAAATCTCTGGCGGCGTTCATCGCCCTGCACGAAGAAGAGCAGGGCGGTTTGTTGTCTCCTCACCCCGTAGAGCCACCCGACAGCGAGATGAACGCTCTCGACCTGGTGTATTACAAAGTGCCGACGGATCTGTTCAATCCGACCCAGAAGGAAGCTCAGATCGATGCTCTGACTTATTTTGTCAGGAGTCGTACTGTACCCTTTATGGCCCTCAGTCTGATTGATGCTGGATACAACCTGGTCGCGGCAGACGTTTTGGTCCAGGCGGTTGATCTGGTTAGGCAACTCAAGGACAATCAGGCCAAGCCGTTCAACTTGGGTAGTTCGAAAATCGATTTCGGCTTTGCCAAAATAGCCGATCTCTATGTCGATATCGGTCGGGATCAGGAGGCCAGGTTGCTGTTGGAAGAAGCGGAAGCTCAGGTTCTTCCCAATATGACGGATGCGGGTCAGATCAACCAGTCTCTGGTCCGAATGGCCGATGTTTATCTGCGTATGGGGGATGCCACTGCGGCGGAAAATCTGCTGTCCCGAGCCTCAGCCAGCTTGTCCCTCGATTCCTACAAAGTGCTTATCGATGCTCTGTTCCGGATCCATTCCGGAGTCATTGCCGGATTCGTTGCCGACTACGTTACTCTTGCCGACCAGATTTTGACGGATGTGAACCTGACAGACAAGGAACTTGCTTCGATCGAGAAGCATTTGATTTATGCCGCAAGTTTTTACAGTGCACTTGGTGAACAGGGCGCAGCTGTCGCCGTCTTGGATCGGGCCCGGCTTGTTGCGGATCGGGTGACGGTTGACAATGAGCATATCAACCGTTTGATCGATTGGGTTGCCGGCTATGCGAAAATCGATGATTACTCCGGAGCCCTGAAGGCCGTTCGGGCGATTGAACAGGAAGGTTTCCGGGTCAGTCGGAACAAAGCCCTGTTGGCTATTGGCGAGGTTTATGCGGCCAGGGATGATTTCCCCAAGATAGATACTGCGGGTGTTGATATCGACCGGGACGGGCAGCCCGACTTTTTTAATCCCCTGGCCACTGCGGAGGAAATCCAGAACTCCGGTCTGATCACGGACGATGATATGGACGGCGACGGTGTTCCCGATGCCCAGGATGCCCGGCCAATGTATTTTGACAACGCCCGATAAGCGTAACTGATTCATTCCGGGAGAGGAATTTTTATTCCGATTGCCTGCCTTGAAATATATAAAATTCCTCAATCATTGCTTTTCACTCCTGCTCTGTGTCGGCTTTTTTTTACCGCCGGAACTCTTTGCTGAAGATCCTTCTAGTACGCCGGTGGTGTTGCCACCAGTGACGATCATTGACAGTCTTGATATTCAGGCCAAAGGATCATCGACCTTGACCAGGGGGATCATTGATCGTCTGCCGAGGGGGAATGGTTCAATTAACGAAGTCTTGGATATCCTGCCTGATGTGCAGTTCAGTGAGGGGGCACTCTCTTCCAAGACCGGTGGCGAGATCACCCCTCCAGACATCTCCATCTCAGGCGGCAAGGTGTTTCAGAACTATTTCGCCATTGATGGAGTCGATAATAACAACTTGATTGACCCCATGGCCCGCAACCCGAATGAGATCACTGATGTTCCCGGACATCCTCAGCAACTTTTTATCGACACCGGCCTGATAGAGGAATTGAATGTTTATGACAGTAACATTCCCGCTCGCTACGGAGACTTTACCGGTGGGGTGGTAGACGCCCGCCTGCGCAATCCGGGGAGAGAACCACGTGCCCGCCTTTCTTGGCGTCACACGCAGGATACCTGGACCAAATTCCATATTCAGGATGAAGATCGTTACAACTTTGAGAAATCCGGAGATGCTTCTCGGCAGCCACATTTTCGAAAGGACCACGTTGGCGTTGGACTGGATATTCCCGTTAATGACCAATTGGGGTTTCTGCTTGATGTTCAGCATATCCGCTCTGATATCCCTTTGTTGCACTTGGGGAGGGAAGAGACTCAATCTCGACGCAATAGCAATCTGTTCGCCCGCATGGTCTATGATCGCAGCGCAGATGATTATATAGACCTTTCCCTGATCTATGCTCCCTACCAGGCTGATTATTTCATTCGGGATACAGAAAACAGCGCTTTTAATATTGACGGTGGGGGGGCACGTATCGATGCGGGGTATCACCGCTTCTGGGACACGGGTGAATTTCACCTGAAGTTTTTCGGGCGCCAGGGGGAAAGCAGGCGGGATGCTCCCCTGTATTTCCGTAATTGGTTGACCAGTTCGAGCAAGCCATGGGGATCGATCATTGGTTCATCCACAAGCCGGGAAGGGGGCTTCGGTGATATTGACCAGACTCAGGACAGTTTGGGTATCGACGCGGAAACAACTCTGTCTCTGGACGGAGTTGGCGACATCAGACAGGAGATCAACAGCGGAATTCATTATCAGTGGCATCGCGGTGCCTATGATCGTCCCGGGACCACTTATCTGTTCAATGAAGCGATCAAGTCTTCCGATGTGATCTGTACGGACGATCTGATCGGATGTATTGATGAAGAGCAATATTTCTCCAGACGGAGTGTCTACCGAGCCAGTTCTCTGGATGAAAGTATTCAGGAAGCAGCTTTTTTTGTCGATGACAGGCTGACGTTTGGAAACCTCAGTGTGCGTCCCGGTCTTCGTCTCTCGTACGACAACTATCTTGAAAACCTGAATCCGGCCCCTCGGTTGGCCGTGGAGTGGGATATTCTGGGTAACGGGAAAACGGTTCTGATCGGTGGTCTGAATCGTTACTACGGGCGGAGTTTTTTGGCATTCAAGTTGCGCGAAGCCAAGCTGCCGGTGATCAGTCAGTATCGACCCAAGCGGAATAATGCCGTTGGCGCCGGCAGTCTGGCTCCGGGGGAGCCGGTCAGCCCGACTGACCCTGGCCTATGGGAACTGTATCCCTCCACGTTACAGAGTGTGGCCAGGTTTTCCAGCCTAGATACGCCCTACAGTGACGAGGCGGTTCTCGGTGTTGATCAGAGCCTGTTTGGGGGGCGTCTCAGCCTGAAGTATGTCAGACGACGCGGGAAGGACGAATTTGCCCGACAGTACGGTCCGGTTCAGGATGACGGTTTACGTTATTACACCATGAACAACAATGGCCGTAGTGAACACGACAGTGTGCGAACGAGTTGGGAACGGGCTTGGGAGAAACAATATCTGCTCCTGACCTGGACCTGGCAGGAGAGCTCGAGCAGTAATGAAAACTACAATGCTTTCCTGGACGAAGAGGATTTGACTGAAAGAGTGTGGTACAAAGGGGAGATTGTTTATCGTAGCGAATTGCCACGAACGGATTTTAATCGACCTCACACAGTTGAATTATTCTATACGGCTGATTTTCCATACGGTTTTCGTTTCACAAATTTTGCCCGTTTCCTGAGCAGCTACCACAGTCTTGAAAATACCTGGGAGGAAAGGGTTGTTCCCGGTTCAAAGCAGCGTTTTGATGCCGTCAAGGGGGAATTCGTTGATGAAACGTTATATGTCTATGATGATGTTAAGCGGGGGGCTGAGGTGCTTGTCGATTGGAAGTTGAGCTGGCGAGGAGATGTGTTCGGTACTCCGGAGGTCGGACTTTATCTCGATGTCCTCAATGTTTTTAACCGCAGGGTTGAATCTGGAGTCAATTCAGGTGATTATCGGCTCGGACGACAACTCTGGGCCGGTATGGAGATGAGTTTTTAGCAGTGTTGTTCCAATAGCAGCCTGATTGCGGACCATGGGGGATGTCTCGCGTGAACTTCCACAATGCATCCATACGACAGAAACTGATTCTGGTGATCGTGCTGGTCAGTGTCGTGGTGATGCTGCTGGTCGCGGGTGCTCTGCTGGCGGTCGAGGTTGTTTCCTTTCGTCAGTCGCTGGTTGACAAAACCGCCGCGCTGGCCCAGGTGCTGGCTGTCAACAGCAGGCAGGGCCTGATGTTGAACCAGAAGTCCCAGGTGGAAGATGTTCTGGCGTCACTCGCCTCCGAGCCTCATGTCCGCGCCGCGTTTGTTTTTCGTTCCGGAAAACCGTTCGCTTATTATCTCAATGCCCACGGGTCCTTTCAGGATCGTGTTACAGCCCTGTCCTACAGCCCCTGCAAGTTGCTTGACCAGGCTCCTCGGGCAACCCGGGTCAGTTACCATTTCAGCAGTTCACATCTCGCCTATCTCCTGCCGATTTTTCTCGATCAGCAGCTGCTCGGACAGCTCTATATCCAGTTCGACCTGGGAGAGTTGAATACCCGCCTGGCCCAGTTCGGCAGTGCCCTGCTGGTCTTGCTGCTGCTGTCGGGGCTGCTGTCCGTTTTGCTTGCATCGCGCCTGCAGCGGGTGGTGACCGAGCCTCTGATCGATCTTTCGGAGGTGATGGAGCGGGTCGCCGACCGGGGAGACTTCCGGTTGCGGGCCCGGCCGCGACATCCGGATGAGATCGGTATGCTGGTTCGACGTTTCAACACCATGCTGGAACAACTGGAAGAACGTGATCGGCAGTTGCAGGGGTATCGCCAGAACCTTGAACAGCTGGTCAGGCAGCGTACCCTGGAGTTGAGCGAGACCAACGACCGGTTGCAGCGGTCGGTGGCCGACCTGGCCGAGGCGCGTGACCGTGCCGAGGCGGCGAACCGGGCCAAGTCCCGCTTTCTGGCCAATATGAGCCATGAAATACGGACTCCGATGATCGGCGTGCTGGGGATGACCGAACTGCTCTTCAATACCGGCCTCAACGAAAAGCAGCAACAGTTGGCGCAGACGGTGTTCAACTCCGGAGAGGTCTTGCTCGAAATCCTCAATGATCTGCTCGATCTTTCCAAGATCGAGGCCGGTAAACTGGTTCTGACGGAGGAAGATTTCGACCTTGGTGAGAGCCTGGAAGAAATTGTTGAACTGTTCAGCGAAACGGCAACGCGAAAAGGCCTGCATCTCGGCTGTGATCTCCCTCCCGAATTGCCGGTTCTGCTCCGTGGTGACGCCGGTCGGTTGCGGCAGATCCTGCTCAACCTGGTCGGGAACGCAGTCAAGTTCACCGAACGTGGTGGCGTGCGTATCCGGGTTACGTCTCTGGACCAGGATCCTGCTTCCGTGCGCCTGCGTTTCGAGGTTGAGGATACCGGGATCGGGATCGATCCCCTGCTGCAGAGCAGGATTTTCGACAGTTTTGCCCAGGCCAGCGAAGCGATGAACCGGAAGTTTGTCGGAACCGGCCTCGGCCTGGCCATTGTTCGGCAACTGGTCGGTCTGATGGCCGGTGAGGTTGGGGTTGAGAGTACTCCCGGGGTCGGATCGCGTTTCTGGTTTGAAATTTCGTTGCGGCGACAACCGCGGCAGTCGGTGAAAAAGAGTTTGATCACGGAACAACTGCGTGGTGGTAGGCTGCTGATCGTGGATGACGATCAGCATGCTGTCGGCATGCTGACCGACAAACTGGTCGCCTACGGTTTCGAGGTCGAGCATGCGGTCAACGGACGCCAGGCCCTGGCGATGCTGGCTGGAGCTGCTGATCCGAATCCGTTTGTCGCCGCTTTTCTCGATTCCGACATGGCCGGGCTGGGAGGTAAACGCCTGGCTGAGGCGATTTCCTCCCAGGCGCGGTTTCAGGAAACCCGGCTGGTGATGATGTGCGAGCAGGGGGATCTGTCGCTGGCAGATGATGGTTGCGGCCCGAATATCCACTGGCTCTACAAACCGATCCGGTCGGCGCAGCTGGTCACGACCCTGAACGCGTTGTTGCAGATTCAGCCGCAGCCGCCGGAAACGGTACTCTCCACGGATCCTCCCCGAATGCAGTTGCCGCCGGGATGGCAGGTTCTGCTGGTCGAGGACAATCCGACCACCCGTGATTTCGTTCAACGCATTCTTGCAGATGAAGAGGGTCGGCTGCTGATTGCCCACCAGGGCGAGGAAGCCATGGAACTGCTGGCAGAACAGCGGGTCGACCTGGTGCTGATGGATTGCCAGATGCCGATTGTCGACGGTTATGAAGCCACGCGGCGGCTGCGGCAAAAAGGTCTTTCCATCCCGATCATCGCCCTGACCGCCAACGCTTTTCCCGAAGATATTGCCGCCTGTCATGCCGCGGGGATGGATGACCATCTGTGCAAGCCCTTCCGGCGCGAGGATCTGTTGTCGGTTCTTCAGCGCTGGCTTGGCGAAGCGGATGAGACATCAGCCGTTGAGGAGGGGGGATGAAGCTGCGAGTTGTTCTGCTGGCGGCCGGTTGCGTCCTCCTGTTGTCCTCCGGCCTCTGGTTCGCCAGACCTCTTCCTGAGCAGTCACCCCTTTCGGTGCAGGCCCTGGTGTCGGTGGCGGACGCCCCGGATGGCCGGATCAGGGTTGCTTTGGCCGGGAGCGGGTTCGATCGGCAGACCCGCGTCAGCCTGTTGCCCGACATCGGCAACCGGCACATGGTGAGAGGGGAGCTCCCTTTTTCCGGAATGATCAACGGGATGGCCCGAAAGGACAATCTGTTGTTGCTGGCGGATTCTCCTGACGGATTGATTATCTGTGATATTTCTCAGCCGTCCGCACCGTCGGTTCTTGCCAGTCTGCCGCTGCCGGGGACCGAATGGAAAGTGGCGGTGGTCGGTTCGCTGGCGCTGATCACCAGCGTCGAGAGTGGTTTGCAGCTGGTGAACATAAGCGATCCTTCTTCACCGCACCTGCTCGGCACCCTGGCTTTTGATGGGCCGGTGCATGGTCTGGTCTGCCGTCGGGATAAAGCCTACATTGCGGTCGGAGAACGGGATTTTCTGATCGTCGATTTCTCAGATCCGAAATCTCCGGAGATCCTGCGCAAAGTGTCGACACCCGATCGGGTCGTCGGCCTGGCGATCAGTGGCGACCGGCTGCTGGTTGCTGATGGCCATTACGGCCTGCTGATTTTTCCGGTCAGAGAGAATGGAGATGTCGGCTCGTTCAACCACATCACGATACCGGGTCAGACCAGACAGGTTCGGGGCTGGAAGGGGGGGGCTCTGGCCATGACCCGAACCAACCTTTACTTCGTTCCCGCGGGTGGCGGCGAATCTCCCAAGGCGGTGTTCGCGACGGAACATGACGGATTCATCAGTCTTGAAGTTGGAGATGATACGGTTTATCTCGGCACCAATCATGGAGTGATGCTGGTGCGTCCCGATTCCTCCCTCCGTTCCGGTCAGCAGGGTTTTATCGCCACCACCGGAAGCGTGCGCGCGGTTGCTGCCGCCGCCGGGACGCTGTATATCGGAGATGCCCGTACCGGTCTGAAGTATCTTCCCGTGCCGGACTTTGACAAGATCCCGGTTGCTGCTGGTTTTTCCTTGTTGGGAAACCCCGCGTTTTTTACAGTGACCGGAGATCGTCTCCTGGTGGCGACACAACCCCATGGCCTGGTGACCTATCGGCTTGATGGCCGTCGGGAACCGATACTGGACGGCCAGCTTTATCAGAACTGGTCGATTGCCTGTATTGGTCGAGGGGCCGGACGATTCTTTCTCGGCAGCAACGCCGGCGAGCTGATTGTTGTAGCGCGTGTCGGCCCGCGACTCGAAGTCAGGGATCGTCTGCCCTTGCCGGGACTGCCCAGAGCGATCGTCGTCCGGGATGGTATGCTGCTGGTCGCCGATGATTTGGGCGGTATTCTCTGCTTCAGCCTGGTGGACCCGGATCATCCGCGTTCCCTAGGCGGTTTATCGACAACGGGTCGTCCGCACGGGATGGCCTTCAGTGGACGAACCCTGCTGGTCGCTGAGGGAGAAGCAGGGATCAGGACCGTCGAGATGTCTCCTGACGGCCGACTGCGATCTCTGCAGCAACAGCGAATGGACCAGAGCGTTGTGGCGCTGGCGGTGAGTGAAGACCGCGTCCTTGTTCTGCTCAGGTCAGGGCAGCTGGCCTTGTTTCGACTTCGGCCCGGGGGCCGGTTGATACCGCTCGGCGGGACCCTCGACCTGCCGCGTGTCACCGCCATAGCTGCCGGGGGCGGGTATTTTTATGTTCGTCTCGGCAACTCAGGTCTTGGTGTTCTGCGTCCGACTTCACGGGGCAGAAAGGGGGTTGAACTGATTCGGAACATTCCCCTGACCAACTCGGCGGGAGCCTTGCGGGCTGTCGGCGGAACACTGCTGGTGGCGGACGGTTCCGCCGGAGTCCGTTTTTTTTCTCTGGCTGTTCCGGCCCGACCGGAACAGGTTCAGGTTCTTCCGGTCCCGCGGGGAGCATTGGATATGCTGCTCGACAACGAGTCGCTCCTGGTTTTTAATGACAAATATTGTCTTTCTCTGCACTTGCTTGCCCGGTCTGAAAGAGCACCTGTCCTGCTCGGGGATGTCGGTCTGGGATTCGACCTGGTCGGCAATCTGGCCATTCTGGTGACCGTGGACCGGTTGCAGGTGATTGATCTGAGTACCCCGGGCTCGATGAAAGTTCTCGGCTCATTGCCCCTGCCGGCCAAGCCTGGAGGAATCAAGGTCCGCGGGGATCTTGCCTATGTCGCCTGCGGTCGAGCCGGCCTGATGGTGATTGATCTCAGCAATCCGCGCCTGCCGCTGATGGTCGGTCGATTATCGCTCGCCGGGACGGCACGCAATGTGGTTGTCGAGGGCACCTATGCGCTGGTCGCTTCCGGCAGGGAGGGGCTTGCAGTGGTCAATATCAGCCGCCCGCGAGAACCGAAACTGGTGCGTCGCCTGCAATTGGCGGCGCCGTTGAAAGATATGAGTGATTTCTATGATGTCAGAACGGATGGCCGCTATGTCTATATTGCCGACCTGGAGAATGGACTGGTTGTTGCCGCGCTGCGAAAGGATGGTACAATCCGAGCCGTTGGACATCTGCAGACCTATGGCCGTGCCCGGTCCCTGAGCCTGAGGGGAGGGCGGGTCTATATCGCCGACCTTTCCGGAGGCGTTCAGGCGATCGACGTCTCCCGTCCTTCCCGTCCGCGACTGATCGGACGTATCGTTGTGCCGGGGATGGCCAAACAGGTTCTGGTCGGGCCGGATTTTTTGTGGTTGCGGGCCGCCGGGAGCAAATTGTTCCAGCTTCCGGACGTCGTCGAAGCCGGTTCCGTCAGTCTTGCCATGCCCGGACGACTTGAAGCGGTGCTGCCTCGGCCTACGGCCGACGGTTATTATACCCTGCGTGTCTCAGGTCCCAACGGTGAACAGGAAATTCCCGGCGCGATTCATGTCGGACCGTCGCCATCCCATCGTTCAGGGGCGGGAACCAGCGAGGAAAGGCCATGAATCAACAAGATTATCAATTGCTGCTGGTGGATGACAATCCGACCAACCTGACCCTGCTTCAGGAGTTGATACAGCAGAATTTGCCCGACTGTCGTCTGCAGATTGCCTCAAACGGCCTGGATGCTCTTGAATTGGCCTTTCAGAGTCCACCGGACGGGGCCTTTATCGATATGCAGATGCCCGGGATGGACGGAATCGAAGTTTGCCGCCGGCTGAAAAGTGATCATCGCACCCATGACGTTTCGGTGGTGTTGATCACGGCGCATCAGTCGACCCCCGAGTTGAGGGCGGAAGGACTTGAGGCCGGTGCCCAGGATTTTATTTCGCAGCCGATCCGCAATGTTGAATTGCTGGCGCGGATTCGGGCTTTGCTGCGCATCAAGTCCCTTGAAAGAGAATTGCGCAGTGCCAATCGGGGATTACGCAAACAGGTGGTGCAGAAGACCGCCGCCCTGCGCTGGGTGACCGGTCTGATAAGTGCCGGAGAGGCGGTGGATGCCCGGTCCGGGTCAGAAATCCTGCAGCAGCTCGCCACCCTGCTTCAGGACGATGGCGAACTGGATTTCAGCCGTTTTCGCGGTGAACTCTTTGCACGGTTCCCTGAAAACCTGCGTCATTCTCTGCTCAAGCTCGGGTTGCTCAACGCGATTCCGGGGGGCCTGGCCGAAAAACTGGCGGATATCGAGGATATCCGGTCCGCCCTGGAATACCTGGTACGGCACAATTTTTTTGTCACCTGCCGGCGCGGGGAGGATCTGTACGTATTTCATGAACATTTTCTTGATTACCTTTCATCTCGCGCGTATCAGGAACTCGAACAGGCGGAAATAGAGCGGGTCTATCTCACCGCGGCTGATTGGCACCTCTCCCAGGAAGCCTTTGCCGAAGGTATCAACTACCTGCTGCTGGCCGGTGACAAAGACGCCGCGGAGCGGGTGACGGCGCAGATCGGTCCGATGCTTTACGGACGGGGTGATGTCTGCAGTTTAATACCGCAGATCGATGTCCTCAAGAACCTCGATGGCGGGCGTTACCCATGGCTGAGTTGTCTGTTGGGCTTGGCACTGCTGGAACACCAGCCACTGCAGGCCCGTCCTCATTTTGAAGTCGCCCTGAACAGTTTTCGACAGCGTGAAGACAACCTCGGCCAGCTTTATACCGCGGCGCAAATGGTTCATTACTGCTGTCTCGTCGATGGTGATTTCATTGCCGGAAGGTCATTTCTGGCTCTCGCCGACAGCCTGTTTTCAGCCCAGCAATCGGCAGCGGAGGATCATCTCCTGCTGCAGGTCTGCCTCTATCTGGCGTTTGGGCACCTGTTTTTCAACAGTGATTTCCAGGCCTCTGACCTTTACCTGGAGATTGCCGTTTCGAATCCCGTCCAGCAGAGCAGGCTTGAATACCAGGTGCTGATACGCATGGTAAGGGGATTTGAGCAACTCTGTCATGGCCATTGGCGCGCCACCATCCGCGAGTTTGAACTGACGTCAAGGCACCTGAACAATTCCGGCGAGGTCAATCCCTCGACGCAACTCGCCCTGCTCAAATTCCGCGCCCTGCTGCTGGAGAACATGGGAGATGTCCTCGGCAGCCGGCGGCAGAAAAATCTTGCCCGGCGGTTGGCGTCGCCGAGCGTGTTTGAACAATGCCTGGTTCAGTCGCAACTGATGCTCCTCGATGCTCAGAGCGAACTGGCTCACGGGCATTACCAGCAGGCGGATGAACTGCTGGGGGTTGCCCTTTCCCTGCCGGGTGGGCAGACTCCTCACCTGAAGAGCCAGTTGCTGCAGTTTCGTTCCTGCCTGGCGGTTTTGCTCGGCAGGAGGGAGCAGGGGCTTGAATACGGACGGTTGGCTCAGGAATCCCGACGGTTGCTGGGGGGGCCTTTCTTTGTGGTTCGAAACGAGCTTTGCCTGGGGCTGATGCGACTTGAAACGGACGACCCCTCTCTCGCCCTGGGGCATTTCGACCGTGCCGTCGCTCTGGCCGGGGAACTGGATGACCGTTTCCTGCTCTGTTCGGCTCTCGCCTACCGCGGTCTGGTCCATTACCAACAGGATGCGGCGGCAGCGGTCGAAGATTTAAGTCGCTGGGCCGAGATGATGGAACAGCAGTCCTACAGCAACCTTTATGGGTGGTATCCCGATGTCGCGGTCCGCCTGGTGAAAGCGGCTATTGAACTGGAAATCGGTGGTGAGATGCCCTTGTCTCTGGCCCGGCGTCGAACCTATGTCAGTTTTACCAGGGATGGTCGACAGCTGCCGTTGCTGCGGTTCCGGGTGCTGGGTGAATTTTCCCTTGCCGTCGGCGGTCGTACCCTGCAGTTGCGGCAGGAACTGAGTTCGGCGTTGCGGCAATTGCTCGGCATGTTGTTGACGGCGCCCAACCTGCAGTTGCGGCAGGAGGATATTCAACACCAGTTCTGGCCCGACAGCTCAGCGGACAAGGCTCGTTCCAAGTTTGATTCATTGCTGTCACGCCTTCGCAAGGCTTTCGACGGTATTCTCGACGGGGGAACAGCAAGAGATTTTTTCTACCTGCAGAAGGGGACGTTGTGCCTTGATCACAGCTGGGTTGATGCCGCCGAGTTCGAAATTCTTGTCCGGCAGGGTATCCGCCATGCCAAGCGGCGGGAGACCTGGCAGGCTGACCAGGCTTTCCGTCGCGCTCATCATCTCTGGCGGGGAGAGTTGAATCTTGCCCTGCCGCTTGATGAAAATCGTGAGTATTACCGACAGGACCTGTTGCTTCTTTTTCTTGAAAGTTCACAGGTCTGGATTGACCTGCTGCTGGATCAGAAGCTTTTCAGCGAGGCGGCCCAGGTCGGCCACAAGGCCCTGCAGTTCGACCCGATCAATGACCTCCTGGTTCGCCAGCTTTATGAAACCTACACCAGTGAGGGGAAAACGGTTCCCGCCAACCAGGTCCTGGAAAACTATGTGGCGGCACTGCGGGCAGAAGGCTACGAGGGTCGTGAAATAGATGAGGCCGTCAGCGCGCTCATGCCCTGAGTCGTCAACGGCCCGCAACGGGCCGTTGACGACTTATCCCGGGTCGGAGAACTCAAGAAACTGCTCGAATTTTTTACGTGCCTCGTTGATCGGCAGAGCCAGAGTTGTCCCCTTCTTGTCGGACTGCTGCTGCTTGCGGAAGGTGATGCCGATAACTCTTCCCTGGTTGTTGACCAGTGGTCCCCCCGAATTTCCCGGCGGCACCAGGGTATCGATGTAGATCAGCGGCAGGCCGCGGTACTTTTTAAGTGAAGCGATCGTTGCCGGGGTGATGGACAGGCCGACATCGAGCGGATAGCCGATGGCGATGACCTTGTCGCCGGGGACGCTCTTCAGGGAATCGCCCAGCGGGATGGCGCGAGCGGACTCAGCCCTGAAGGAGAGAATGGCCAGATCGAGATCCGGGTGGCGCGCGACAACCCTGGCCGGTTGCTCCTTGCCGCTGTGGAAGCGGATGCGCAGTTTGCCGGCCTTGTCGACCACGTGCAGGCTGGTCACGCCGAAACCGCGGCTGGAGATGGCAAAACCGCTGCCGGTGCCGCGTTCGGTGATGACCTTGAAAATCGAAGGACTGACCTTGCGCAGGATCTGCTGCAGGTTGAGGAATGCCTGCGGGGCGGCGGACCCGGGTCTGTGCCCGGTCTCCGTTTCCGGCAGCTTGATTCTGGTCCGGGCCAGGCGGGGGACGGGCGGCAGGCCGGGACGGGCGGTTTCGCCGGCCGGCGGCCGGTTGAGGTCGTCAGCCGCTTTTCGCCATGACCGGGAGACCAGGTCGGTTGGGACTTCGGCGAGAATCTGGCGCTTGAGATCATCGATGGCGCGCCGGGTCAGCTCGGTGATCCACTCCAGTTCCTGCGACATGTTCATGGCATCGTAGAAATCACCCGACATCTGACCTTCGGAGGTGAAGTGGTCCTGAACCAGGCGCAGCCGTTTTCCCGCCGGAGTGAAGTAGAAGGCGGTGACATTGGCCTCAGTTTTTGATTCATAGGAGCCTCTTGCAAAACTACATTCGACTCTCTGAATATATGTAGCGCAACAGCATA
>NZ_PPFX01000031.1 GCF_002898515.1 Geothermobacter hydrogeniphilus
AAGGGCAATGCTCTAATTTTTACATCCGCCTACCCACAGATTCTGCGGAGGAGGCCCTTCGGGCGTGGCTCAACGAATGCGACCGAAGGCGTTGGCTAAAAATCCCGCTCCACCGTGAGCTCCCCGATCTTGGCGTGCAGCTCCTTGATCTGAGGATCGTCGTTACTGCGGGTGCGTTCCGCCTTGGTGGAAAAGGTCTCGGCCAGATTCTCGATGGCCTGCCGTTTCCAGTTGGTGATCAGATTGGGATGCAGTCCGTAGCGGCTGCCCAGTTCCTGAATGGTCTGTTCGCCCTTGATCGCCTCCAGGGCGACCTTGGCCTTGAATTCGGCTGAATAGCGCTTACGTTTCGTTTTGCTCATTGGTTCCTCTCTTTCGTCAGTGCGGGGCTGTCCACCTTAATGCACTGTCCGAAATTTTGGTACCAGCTCTGATCAAGGCGCCGAAGCCATCACCAGGGCGATCATCGCCCTTGGCCGGAACTTCAACCTGACGGTCATCGCCGAGGGGGTCGAGACTGAAAGGCAGCTTGACTTTCTGCGTATAAACGGTTGCCCTGAAGCTCAGGGCTACCTGTTTGCCAAACCGGAACCGGCGGAGGTGGTCGTCGAGCGTTTGCTGCGCCGTTAGCAGGCTGATGAAAAACGTCCATCTGCGGCGTTGCCCTCGCCCTGCGTCTGAACATTTTTGCTCAGCCTGATGATCGCGTTTTCAAATCCGAAAATATCTTTCGACAGATGCAGGATCTGCGTTGGCAGTTCATCCTGTTCGGTGCTCGACGCCAGCTTGCGGCCAATATCGATCTGCGCCTGCAGCAGTTTATTTTGTTGCTCCTCTGCTGAATGCATCGTCAGCCCATTTGCGCCTTCAGTCGGCAGTAAGCAGAATCGCTTCGGCAACCTGTTTCAGTGATTTGCGCTTGTCCATTGCCAGCTTCTGCATCTTGCGGTGGGCCTCGGGTTCGCTGAGGCCGTTTGCGATCAGGATCCCCTTGGCCTGATCAACCAGTTTGCGCGTTGCGAGAGTATCCTTGAGACGGGCGTTTTCGTCGCGCAGGTTGTTAAGTTCGACAAACTGATGGATCGCCAGTTCAACGGTGGCCTGCAACTGGGCGGGTTGAAAGGGCTTGAGCTGATAGCCGAGTACGCCGGCGTCGCGCGCCCGGGCAATGGTGTCGGGATCGCTGGTTCCGGTGAGCAGAATGATCGGTGCCGCGACGCGGCTGCCCATTTTTTCGGCAGCCGTGACTCCATCCATGCCCGGCATCGAAATATCCATGATGATTAAGAGAGGGGTCTCACTGCATGCCAGGCTGACCGCCTGGCTGCCGTCTGCGGCTTCAATGATCCTGTCAAAGCCAAAACATTCTATGGTTTCGGCGACTTGACGTCTTGTCAGTGGTTCGTCATCGGCAATCAGTGCAATTTTCATGGTGACCTCCTGTCGACAACAGTTGTGCATACAGAATGCCAAGCCCCTGTCTGCCGCAGCACAGGCGGGAGGTGGCGTGTCGCAGGGGGGACTGAGGGGGGGGCTTACCGCCGCACCAGGTCCTCGCACAGGGCGAGCATGCCGATGCCGGTCGGGCAGGCGCGGTCGCAGCGGCCACAGGCGACGCAGCCGAGTTCACCCCAGCGCAGCGGGTCGGCGACCAGCTTGTGATAGACGCGGCGGCGGGTGCGCAGGGTTTCGGTTCCCAGGGGGTTGTGGCCGCCGGCCTCGCGCATGAAGGCGTCGAGCTGGCAGGAATCCCAGAGCCGGCTGCGCTCGGTCCGGTTGCCGAAGGTCCGGTCCTGGACGCCGAAGCAGTTGCAGGTTGGACAGGCGAAGTTGCAGCCGCCGCAGGCGATGCAGCGGGCGGCGATTTCTTCCCAGAACGCTTCGGGAACCTGATCCTCCTGCAGCAGCCGGGCGGCCGCAAGCAGGGTCGCGGGCCGTTCGGCGGGGCTCCGGTCGATGGCGCGCAGGGCCGTCGGATCGGCCGCGGTGAAACCTGCCAGCAGTTCCTCGCCCAGCTTCGCGTGGGGGCGGGCGAGCAGTTTGTCCGGGACGAGGATCAGTTCCAGATCGCAGGTCTCCGCCGGGGGAAGGGTTGCCCCTTGGGGCCCGGCCAGTCCGCTCAGGCCGACCAGCAGGGCGTCATGGCGGCGACGCAGGTAGGCGTCGTCGGTCGGTCGGCTGAGGAAGAAGCGGTCGAGAAAGGCGATGGCGGCCAGATCGAAGTGGTCGAGGCCGAGCAGGGCGACCGGTTTATCCGCCGGCACCGGGAGTCTGACATCGCCGCTGTTATCCAGCTCCATCAGCAGCTCAAGCTGGGGAAAGAAGATTTCGGTCGGTTTGCGCTGCAGCGGGGTCCCGACCAGCTCCGGCAGTCCGCCCGGCCAGGGGAGCAGCAGCCGGCTGCCGTCACTCTGCCGCTGCGGTGTCAGCAACCGCCGGCGGGTGGCGATCCGTTCCAGCAGACGGAGCAAGTCCTTTTCTGCCAGTTGTTTCAACATGGCTGAAGCCTCACGGCGCAGACCTTGAACTCGGGGATGCCCGATTCCGGATCAAGGGCGTTGTTGGTCAGGGCGTTGGCGGCACCCTCGACGAAGTGGAAGGGGATGAACAGCTGACCCGCCGGAACTCGGTCGGTGATTCTGGCCAACGCCTCGATGCTGCCTCGGCGACTGCTTATCTGCAGGGGTTGACGCTCTTTCAGCTGATGGCGGGCGGCATCCTGCGGATGGATTTCAACATAGGGCTCGCGCTCCTCGCGGTCGAGCAGGTGGCTGCGGCGGGTCATGCTGCCGGTGTGCCAGTGGACTCCGGTGCGGCCGGTGTTGAGCAGAAAAGGGTAGTCGGTGTCCGGCACCTCGGCTGAGGGCCGGTAGGTCACCGGGCTGAAGCGGGCCTTGCCGCGGCTGCAGTTCTCGACGTGCAGAATCGGGGTGCCGGGATGCTCCGCCTCCGGGCAGGGCCATTGCAGGCCGGCCCCCTCCAGCCGTGGATAGCTGATGCCGGCGTAGCTCGGGGTCAGCGTGCTGATCTCCATCATGGTCTGCTCCGGTCCGGTGTCGTCGGCCTGCAGACCGCAGCGCCCCAGCAGGGCGCGGAGGATCTGCCAGTCGGCCCTGGCTTCGCCCGGCGGTTCGATCGCCTTACGGCCGCGCTGCACCCGGCGCTCGGTGGAGGTGTAGCTGCCGTCCCGCTCGGCGTAGCAGGCCGCCGGCAGCACCAGGTCGGCCAACTGCGCGGTTTCGGTGGGGAAGATGTCGATCACGGCGAGAAACTCCAGCTTCTGCAGCGCCTGACGGATCAGGCCCTGGTTCGCCTCGGAAAGCAGCGGGTTCTCTCCCATGATCAGCATGCCGCGAATCCGGCCCTCCGCGGCGGCCTCCATGGCGTGGGTGGCCATCAGTCCGGGTTGTTCCGGCAGATCCACGCCCCAGGCGGCGGCGAATTTTTTCCGCACCGCCGGGTCGCTCACCTTCTGGTAGCCGCTGTAGACATCGGGCAGGGCACCCATGTCACAGGCCCCCTGGACATTGTTCTGGCCACGCAGGGGATTGATGCCGGTGCCGGGGCGGCCGAGGTTGCCGGTCAGCAGGGCGAGGTTGGAGAGCGCCCGGACATTGTCGACCCCGTGGCTGTGCTGGGTGATGCCCATGGCGAAGACGATCATTGCCTTTTCCGCGCGGGCGAAACGGCGTGCGGCCGCGACCAGCTGTTCTTCCGGTTCCCCGGTGATGGCCGCGACCCGCTCCGGAGTGCAGTCCCGCAGCGAGGTTTCGAAGGCGGCGAAGTTTTCACAACGGGCGGCGATGAAGTCGCGGTCTTCCAGGCCGTCGGCGAGGATCTGTCGCATGATGCCGCAAAGCAGGGCGACATCGGTACCGTTTCGCGGCCGCAGGTGCAGGTCGGCGTGCCGGGCCAGGCGGATGGTCCGGCTGTCGATGACGATCAGATCCGCGCCGCGCTGTTTCGCCTGCAGGATCCGGCTGCCGATCAGCGGATGCTGCTCGGTGGTGTTGGAGCCGATCACCAGCACCAGGTCGGTCTGCTCGAAGCAGTCCAGGCTGTTGGTCATCGCCCCCGAGCCGAGGGTCTCCGCCAGGCCGAAGACGGTCGAGGAATGGCAGAGCCGGGCGCAGTGATCGATGTTGTTGGTGCCGAAGCCGGCCCGGGCCAGCTTCATCAGCAGAAAGTTTTCCTCGTTGGAGGCCTTGGCCGAGGCGAGGAACATCAGGCTGTCGGGACCGTGCCGTTCGGCGATGGCGCTCAGCCTTTCGTGCAGCAGGTCGAGGGCGCTGTTCCAGTCGCAGGGGACCAGCTCCCCCTGCCGGCGGTACAGCGGCACGGTCAGCCGCTCCGGGTGGGCGACGAAGGCATGGGCGTTCCAGCCCTTGAGGCAGAGCTGCCCCCGGCTGACCGGATGGCCGGCGGCCGGTTCGACACCGCTCAGCTGTCCCCGTTCGTCAGTGAACAGATAAAAATTGCAGCCGGTGCCGCACCAGGGGCAGGTGGTCAGGGTGGTTTTCACAGGGCGCCCCGCAAATTTTCCACCTCTTCCAGCCAGAAAACCGGGCCGTCGCTGCAGCAAGAGAGGTGCTCGATGCTGCAGTGGCCGCACTTGCCGACTCCGCAGCGCATCTGCCGTTCGAGGGAGAGCATGATCCGCCGGTCGCCGTCGAGGCCGAGTCGGCGCAGTTCGGCAATGACCGGACGGTACATCGGCGGCGGGCCGACCAGCACCGCCCGGCAGTCGGTCGGGTCGAAATCGAGTCGTGACAGCAGTTCGGGAAGCAGCCCGGTGTCGCCGTCGTAACAGGACGCGGCCGGGGTCCGGTCGACGGTGGTGCGGCAGTCGAGCCGGTCACTGCGCTGCCAGACGGCCAGGTCGTCCTTGAACATCAGGTCGGCGGGAGAGCGGGCACCGTAGAGAATATGGACCGCGCCGAATTCTTCCGGCCGGTCCTGGCAGTACTGGATCAGCGAACGCAGCGGCGCCAGGCCGCAGCCGCCGGCGATCAGCAGCAACGGCCCGCTCCGCAGAGCGTCGAGCTGGAAGGGGCGGCCGAAGGGGCCGCGGATGCCGATCGTGGCGCCGGGAGCAAGCTGGTGGAGGGCGGAGGTGAGCCGCCCGGCGCGGCGCACGCCGAGTTCAAAGACGGGGCCGCGGGTCGGTGAACTGGCGATGGAGATCGGCGCCTCGGTCAGTCCGGGCAGCGACAGCTGGATGAACTGACCGGGCTGGTGTCCCAGGGAGGTATCGTCCGCGAGCTGCAGTCGGAACAGCTTCTCCTGCGGAGTCAGATCGCTGGTTTCCAGCAGCCGGCAGGGCCGGGGGGCATAGAGCGAGGCGGGGATGGTCATCGATCTGCTGTTGTCATCCCGTCTCCGGCAGGGCGGCCCGCACCGCGGAGATCAGCTGGCTGACATCCTCTTCCCGGGTATTCCAGGAACACATCAGCCGCGCTTCACCGCTGCCGATGAAGGTATAGAAATACCAGCCGTCGGCCTGCAGGGTTTCGATCACTCCCTGCGGGAAACGGACGAAAACCGCGTTGGCCTCGACCGGATGGACCACCTCGACCCCGGGCAGGGCCTGCAGTTCGTCGCCCAGTCGGGTCGCCATGGCGTTGGCATGGCGGGCGTGGCGCACCAGGACCCCATCCTGCAGCAGGCTGATCCAGGGGGCGGAGAGGTAGCGCATTTTCGAGGCCAGCTGGCCGGCCTGCTTGCAACGGTAATCGAATTCCGCCGCCAGTTCCCGGTTGAAAAAGATCACCGCTTCGCCGACCGCCATCCCCACCTTGGTGCCGCCGAAGGTCAGCACGTCGATACCGGCCTTCCAGGTCAGTTCGGCGGGAGGCAGATCACGTCCGGCCAGGGCGTTGGCGAAGCGGGCGCCGTCCATGTGCAGCCGCAGGTTGTGCTTTTCGGCGCAGTCGCGCAGGGTCTGCAGCTCATCCGGGGTGTAGACAGTGCCGAGTTCGGTCGACTGGGTCAGGCTGAGGACTTTCGGTTTCGGATAATGGATGTCGCTGCGCCGGGTGACCAGGTACTCAACCTGGGCCGGGTCGACCTTGCCGCCGTTGCCGGTGGCGAGCAGGATCTTGGTACCGTTGGAGAAGAACTCCGGCGCTCCGCACTCGTCGGTTTCAATGTGTGCCAGTTCGTGGCAGACGATGCTGTGATAGCTCTGGCAGAGGGAGGCCAGGGCCAGGGAATTGGCCGCGGTGCCGTTGAAGACGAAGAAGACCTGGCAGTCGGTTTCAAAAAACTCCCGCAACAGGTTGCAGGCGCGGGCGGTCCAGGGATCATTGCCGTAGGAGTTGACATGCCCCTGGTTGACCGCCTGCATCGCCGCCATGGCTTCCGGGCAGATCGGCGCGTAGTTGTCACTGGCAAACTGGTTTTTCAGCTCGGGATCGGGATGGACGAGTTTCATGGTGACTCCTTCAGGAACAAAAAGATTGTGCAGGAAACGATTGTAGTCTCCCGGCGGGAAAAGGCAACTGTCAATTCGGAAAACCGAGGCGCCGGGACCGCCAGGAAAACCCTTTTAACGGAGAGTCGCTGAGAGGGAGAGAACGCAGAGAAAATCAAAAGCAGTTTTTGGGCGTTGAAACGTTTCGGTAGCGCAGCAGGTGCAGCCCCTTGTCGGGGTCGGCTTCCGGGAAGTCCTCGCCGGCCCGCAGAGTTTCCATCAGCTCCAGGAAGGACGCGTGTTCGGCGATGGTGGCGGCGAGGAAGCTGCGGCCGAGGCGGGGTACGGCCATGCAGGCGAGCAGTTCCCCGCCGGGAGCAAGCAGTTCGGGCAGCCTTCTCAGCAGCCGCGGCCAGTCCCGTTCCGGTACAAAGCTGTTGCCCTGGGTGTCGGGCGGATCGGCGATGACCAGGTCGAAGGGTCCGAGCCGCCGCAGTTTGCCGAAGGATTTGAACAGGTCGTGGGCGAGAAAACCGGCCCGGCGCGGGTCGAGATTGTTCAGCTGGTGGTTGCGGCGTCCCCAGTCGAGGGCGTTGCGGCTCATGTCCAGGTTGATGACCTGTCCGGCGCCGCCGTTCAGGGCGGCGACCGAGAAGGAGCAGGTATAGGCGAACAGGTTCAGAATCCGTTGACCGGCGGCCCGTTTGCGGACCAGCCTGCGACCGACCGCCATGTCGGGGAAGAAGCCGATGTTCTGCCCGCGGTCGAAGTGCAGCTGGTAGCGGAGTCCGTCCTCGATGGCAAGAGGATGCTCCGGCATCCTGCCCCAGACCAGGTTCTGCGGGGCGCCGGGCAGGTCGCGGCGCTGCAGGACCAGGCCGCGTGGTTGCGGATCGAGGCGCTCCGCCAGCCAGGTCGCCAGCCGGCCGGGGAGATCCTCTGCCGGCGGACGGTAGCAGATCAGGTGCAGCAGCGGTGGATACCAGTCGAGAACCAGATGTTCCAGGCCGGGGAAGGCGCCGCCCCGTCCGTGCAGCAAACGCTTCGCTGCCGGTGAGCCTGCGGCGGGCAGACGTGGTTCGAGTTCGGCGATGAGAAGTGAAAAATCCCTGGTCATAGAAAAAAATCAGGTCAGGCGGTTGAAAAAGCGGACCACCTTGATAGGGTTTAAACAACCAACGTGAGTACCAGTCTTGCTCACTGCAACAACCTCTTGACGCGTCGATTCCTCCTGATTGGCGCGTCTTTTTTGTGTATGAGGACGCCGGCTTTTTCATCAACTCTGCGTTGCTGTCCCGCTTCGCTTGTGCGACGTAGCTGCCGCGCTCATTGGGCAGCGTCTTGATGTGCCACCTGCCCCGTTCCTTGTCGGAGCCTGCTCTTTTTGTCTTCTCTGGACTCTACGATAACCTGTGATTATTGCAACGTTTTTTTATTGGCAGAGAGGGTAAAGCAGGTTAAGCTGAAATAATGGTATTTTTTCAGGGAGGGAAAAGATGGCTGTGACACTGCTGGAAATGCTCAGGGAAGCGGACCTGATCACCCGTGAGCAGTTTGACGAGGCACTGCTCAACCGGGTTGTCTACGGCGGCAAAATCGGCACCAGTCTGATCGAACTGGGGCTGATCGAAGAAGAAACCCTGGCCCGTTTTTTGAGCAGAAAGCTCGCGGTGCCCTACGTCCACCCGGATCAGTTGCAGAATGTCCCGGCTGACGTGATTCAAAAGGTGCCGCGGGGACTGGCGCTGAAGTACAAGGTTGTGCCGATCAAGTTTGAAAAAAAACGTCTCAGTCTGGCGATGGCCGACCCGGCCGACCTGCGTGCCATTGACGAGATCGCCTTCATCACCGATTTCATTATCAAACCGCTGATCGCCCCCGAGGTCCGCCTGCTGCAGGCTCTCGGACGCTATTACGATTACGAAATCGAGGAACGGTTCCAGAATATCATCGCCCGTATCGGTGAATGGAAAGGCACCGCGGCCGAGGCCGAGGCGGTCCAGCAGGCTCATGAGGAAACCGACGAGGAAAAGCTCGAAGAGGCCGTCGTTATTGAAGAGGAACCGCCGGCCGTGGCTGTTCCCGAAACCATGGAGTCGGTTGCCGAAGGGCTCGCTTCGGCAACCTCCCGCGAAGAGATCGGCGAGGTGATGATCCGTTATCTCGGCCAGGAATTCAGTCACGCCGCGCTGTTCGTCCTGCGTGAAGACAAGGCTGACGGCTGGAAAGCGGTTGCCGGGCAGAAAAACCTCGATGATTTTCCCCAGTTCAGTATCGATCTGACAAAGGCCTCGGTGGTCAGGACCGTGATTGAGGAAGGCAGCCCCTATCTCGGCGGGCTTCCCAATCGGGGGCAGAACGGTCGTTTGATCAAGGCGCTGGGCGGTGAGAAGCCGACCTCGGTGCTGCTGCTTCCGGTCAAACTGGCCCGGCGGACCGTCAATGTTCTTTACATCGCCGGCGGCGAGGGCAGCCTCGGTGAACGGATGGCCGACCTCAATCGCCTGGTGCGCAAGATGAGCCTGGCGTTCGAGATCCTGATCCGTCGCGAAAAGATCCTCATGACCTGAGGTTTTCCTGGTCCCACGTCCTTAACCGTGCAGCCGTTCAGGAGTCTGTCGGACTATCCGGGCTGAAGCGAAAATTTGGCTGATTGAGGTCAGATTTTAGCTCATTTGAGGGCAATAGCCGTAGCTATTGATCGAAAAGACTCCTAGGCGTGCCCCTGCGGATGCTCGATGTCGAGTCTGTGGCCGTTGCGGGTCAGGATCTGCGGATCATGATGGAAAATTTCGGTCCGTCCGGCACCGTGCCGACGACCGGTTTCCACGGCGCAATAGGCTTCATCGACCAGGTTGCGCGGGTCGATGATCCCGTTGCCGGCATGACCGCTGATGCCCATGCTCAGGGAAAGGGTGAAGTGGCTCAACGGTTTTTTCGGCCCGTTGATCATAACCTCCCGGCGGATGCGTTCGGCCAGCAGGAAGGCGTCAGGGGTCGGGGTGTCCGGCAGAATAATGGCAAAGTCCTGGTAGTTGAAGCGGCAGGGGATGTCGCTTTTTCGCGCCGTGACCTGGATGACATCTCCGGTCAGACGTAACAGGCTGTCGCCGACGCGATGGCCGAAATTGTTTTCCAGCCAGTTGAAACTGTCGATGGTAATGATCAGCAGTGACAGCACCGAGCCATGTCGCTGGCAGCGTGCCGCCTCAAATTCCAGTACGACATCAAAATAGGAGCGGTTGTACAGTCCGGTCAGGCGGTCGCTGATGGCGAGTTTGGCCAGTTGACTGTTCTCCGCCCGCAGTTCATCGGTGCGTTGCTTGTGCGCCAGGTGATGGTGCAGCCGGGCGCCCAGTTCGCGGGCGGTGATTCCGTAGTCGAAACAGTCGCCGGCCCCTTTCTGCAGGGCGAGAATTTCCGCATCCCGCTGCGGGTCCGGAGTGAACAGGAGCAGCGGGATGTCGCACCACTCTTCGCGGTCGCCCAGAACCTCGGCCAGGCTGTTCAGTTGCTCCACCTCGGGCGGCTGCCAGTCAAGAAAAATGGTGTCGATCTCCTCAGTCTGCAACCGTTCGATAGCTTCCTGTTTGTTGCGGACGCAGAGGATGCGGGAGAAAATCCGGGTGCAGTCGACCAGGCGCAGCAGGTAATCCCGGGAACTGGACAGTGAACTTATGATCATTGACGTCTGGGGCATGGTCGGCTCCGTCACCGTAAATGGGCTTAGCAACCATATCGGCCACGGAAGTCGAAAGGTCTAGGGAGAATCTCCCGAGGTTATTTTTTCTGCAGTTGTTTCAGTCCGCGGTTCCGGTGCTGTGCGCTTCGCAAGGTGGGATGCGCGTTTCCCTGGCCGCTGCTCTGCTGGCGTTCGACATCGTCGCGTGACAGGTGGAGAAACAGACCCAGCGAGGAAAGCAGCACGCTGGCGCCGACCAGGATCGCCACCGGGTAGTAGAGGTTGCCGGCCAGATCGAGCTGGCTGTACTTGATGACCATGATCAGTCCTTCGAGCACCAGGGCAACGCAGACGGTGCCGACAAAACGGGTCAGTTGCCGGCGGATGATTGAAAAGGTGTGGCGGCTGTTGTGCGGGACGGCATATTCGTGGCTGATCCCGATGCCGAGTTCGAAAATGGCCAGGGCGATGATGGCTGTATTCAGTGCCCGGACCAGAATCGAGATCAGCTCGTGTCCGGCCAGGATGCCGTTCCAGAACTGAAATCCGGCCAGTCCGATCAGTAACAGCGCGAGGCCCAGAAAGACAGCGGCAAAAGTCTGTCCGAGCCATATTTTCCAGAGTTGCGTCATGGTGACCTCTTTCCTGAATTCGTGAGTCAACGACTTGTGCTGTTCACCGACAAGGGGCTTACAGATTCAAGTCTTGCAGGGGCCAAGCTATAGCGGTTCCAGCTCGACGGCAACGGGGATTGGTGCAGACTTCGGTTGGGGGCGGGACAGGGAGAGACTGTGGTTTCGGACAGTTGCCTGCCGGACGGCACCGTGAAGGTCGCCGATAACGGTCGAAGTGTCGTGGCGGGGCGGTAAAAACCTGTTTTGGTAATGAGTTTATTTTATCTTGCAGCGGAAAGAAATTTTAAAAAAAACCTTGACTGCCGATAAGTTGTTCTGATAAAACAATGATCAAACATCGTTTTGGGGATGAGAATCTCCGATCCTGACACCGCGCTTTTGACTGTTATTTGATGCGTCGGGCCTGCAAGGGCCGGACGCGTTTTTTTTTGTGCTGGGGCGGGTCTTTTGCACCGACTCTGCGTTGTCTTCCTCTTCGCTTGTGCGACGCAGCTCTTGATTCGGCGCAAAATCCCTCGCCTTTCGGCGGTAGAGGGTTACGGAGCGCTACTCCAGACAGCCCAGTTCCGTTTCAATGCGACGCAGCACCGTCATCAGGTCGGGTTGCGGTTTGCGCAGCACCTGGTCTTCGCCGAGTCCCAGTTCCACCAGCTCCGGCGGTAGCTGGTATTCGATTGACCCGGTGTGCATCAGGATTCGCAGCTGGGGTTGCAGGGCGCGGGCTTCAAGGGCCAGCTGGTTGCCGTTCCCGTCGCTGAGGCGGACGTCGACAATCGCCAGGCCGAACGGTTCCCGCCCCAGCAGCTTGAGGGCTTCTGCCATCGATGCCGCGGTTTTGACCTGGTGCCCGCAGTCTTCCAGGAACATCTGCAGACTGTCACGAATGGAGGGCTCATCGTCGACAATCAGAATGGCTTTCGGTGTTGCTGCTGAAATCATGAATCCTCCCTGGGAATTGGCAGCCGAATGCTGAAACAGCAGCCCCGTCCGGGGCTTGACTCAACGGAAATGCTGCCGCCGTGGTTCTGGTGAACAATGTAGGAAACCAGGGCCAGGCCGAGCCCTGTTCCGCCGCGTCCAAGCCGGGTGCTGAAAAAAGGTTCGAAGATTCTCAGCCGGGTCTGTTCATCCATGCCGGGACCGTTGTCTTTGATTTGCAGCAGAATATGTTGGTCATGCTGTTCAAGGGTGATGGAGATGGTTGGCTTTTCAGTGCCCGCTTCGATCATCGCCTGAGCCGCATTGCGCAACAGATTGAGGACCACCTGCTGCAACTGGTCGGAGGTTCCCTGAATCGTCGGCAGAGAGGACGCCATTCGTTTCTCTATGCGGATGTGGCGAAAATCGAAATTCTGTTCCGGGTCGTATTCCGTGGAGGCCAGTTTAAGGGCGGTCTTTATAACGGTTGCCAGATCAACCGGGTGTTTCCGGTTCGGTCGGCGGCTGAATGTCAGCAGGTCTTCGACGATGGTTCGGGCGCGCAGGGCGGCTTCGGTGGCACTGTCGATGATGTGCGGTATCTGTCTCCGTTTCAGGTAGGCGGCCAGGGCTTCGGGAGGGAGCCCGGTTTCTGCAGTGGCATCCTGATTGGTCCTTCCCTTGGAGTCGAGGCGCAGGGAGAGTATCTGCAGGTTCTGCAGGACGCCTGCCAGCGGATTGTTGATTTCGTGAGCGATGCCGGCGGCCAGTTTGCCGATGGTCAACATTTTTTCCGACTGCAGCATGAACTCTTCCATCTGCTTGCGCTGGCTGATGTCGCGAACCCCGGCGATGATGACCTGCTTGCCGGCAATGGTGGTCGTGCGCAGGCTGACTTCGGCCCAGAAGAGCTCACCGTCAAGGCGGCGTGCGTGCCATTCGAAAACCTGCTGTCCATCCCGGCGGGTTTTTTCAACGAGGACCCTGGCCTCTTCCCCGGTATAGGGAGCGGTGCCTGAACTGAGTTTGTCGATATCGCTGGCAAGCAGTTGTTCCCGGCTGCCCCGGTACATGATTTCGGCGGTATGGTTGAGGTCCAGAATCCGGCCATCCCCGGCATCGTGAATGAACAGGGCTTCGGTGGTTCCGTTGAAAATTTCCCGGAAGCGTTCTTCGCTTTCGCGCAATTCCTGTTCGGCCTGCTGCCGTTCGGTGATATCGACCAGGATACCGCGCAGACCGACCGGTTTGTTGCCCGAGTGAATCGCGCGGGCATAAATGAGCGTGTTGCGCAACCGGCCGTCGGCCAGACAGATTCGGTGGAGGCGGCCCGTGGCGTCATCGTCGTTCAGCAGTGCCCGAATGCGTTCTTCGATGCGTGGTTGGTCGTCAGGGTGCTGAAAATCCTGGATCCGGCTGCTGAGAATCTGCTCCCGACTGTACCCGCTCCATTCCAGAGCCTGGTTGTTGACATAGGTGATTCGCCCATCACAGTCGGTTTCAAAAACCGTCTGCGGCAGGTTGTCGGTCAACTCCCGCAACTGGGCCTCTTTGCCGGCTGCTTCGGTGCGGGCGTTGCGTTCCCGTTCCAGGGCCTGCTGCAATGCCAGGGTCTGCCGCCTGACTTCCCGTCCCAGCATACGGTTCCAGAGCCCGATGGCCAGCACCAGCAACAGGCAGAGGGCGAGTGCCAGGGCGACAATGACGATCTCTCTGCGGTTGAGCGGCTTTTCGGAGGAGAGTCCGACCCAGTGTCGGAACAACTCGTCTTTGTCCTGTTGCGGGATAGCATCGAGTGCCTTGTTGAGAATTTTCTGCAGTTCCGGCCAGTCGTTGCGGATGCCGAAGCGCAGATTCCAGCGGAAATCGATGAAACCGCTGGCTTGCAGATTACTCAGACCCAGCCGGTCGATGTTCCAGCTGGCCACCGAAAGATCTGATACCAGGGCGTCAACCTTGCCGAAGGCCAGCTGCTGCAATCCATCGAGATCGCTGTTGACAGCCACCAGCCGGGCTTCCGGAACGTTTTTCCGCAGGTAGCTCTCGCTGGCGTAGCCGCGGACAACAGCGACCTTTTTATCGGCCAGCTGTTGTTCGGTCAATTTCTTCGGTCCGCCCTTGCGGGTGATGATGACATTGGGCAGGCGCACATAGACACTGGTGAAGAGCAGTTTTCTGGAACGTTGCGGGGTTTGCTGGATGGAGCCGATAAGATCGATGCGATGGTCAAGGGCCATCTGCAGCAGTTCGTCCCAGTTCCGCGCCGGGATGCGGCGGAAATGGATGTCGAGGCGTTTTTCAAGCAGTCGCAGGTAGTCGGCGGTGAGGCCCTGGTGGCGCCCCTGTTCGGTGAATTCAATGGGGGGATAGTTGGGCAGCATGCCGACCCGGATGGTCCGGGCATGGTGCTGGAGCCAGGATTGTTCGGCATTGGTCAGTTGCAGCGGAGGCGCTGCGCTGTGCGCAACCGGGCCGAGCAACAGCAGGCAGAATAACAGGAAGAAGACCGTTGCCGGAGAACCGGGGGAAGAATGTCGGACAGCTGGTGCGGACATGCCACCTCTGGCGGAAGGGAGGCAGAGTTTTACAATCCGGGCAGAGTCGCTGGTGCAGTGCCGGACAGACCGATTCAGCAGTCAGTATATCATCCGCAGGGATGTTGTCAGGGTCGGGGGGACGGTTATGGTTCCTGCAGGCGTTGTCAGCAGATTCGCGGCAGCTGTTCTCCGGCGAGCATTTCGATGGCGCGCAGGCCGCCGATGGTGGTGCGCATCAGCACTCGGCCGCTTGATACAGCGCTGACCTCGCCGATGATGGCGGCTTCTCCGCCGGCGGGATGGCGGCGCATTGCCTGCAGGGCGGGCTCGGCCCGGTCGGCGGTGACGATCGCCAGCAGTTTTCCTTCGTTGGCGACGAACAGCGGATCGAGGCCGAGAATGGCACAGGCGCCGCGGACGCTCTCGTGGATCGGCAGCGCGGTTTCGTCGAGGGTGATGTCGACCCGGGACTGCCCGGCGATCTCCCGCAGCGTGGTGGCAACGCCGCCGCGGGTCGGATCGCGCAGGACATGGAGGTCTTCTCCGCAGGCGGTGAACAGGGCTTCGACCAGGTCGTTGAGGGCGGCGCTGTCGGTTTCGATATCACTGTTCAGTTCCAGCCCTTCGCGGCTGGCGAGTACCGCCATGCCGTGGTCCCCGATGGCGCCGTTGATCAGGACCTTGTCACCCGGTTTTGCGGCGTTGCCGCCGATCTTGCGCCCTGCGGGTATCCGGCCGATGCCGGCGGTGTTGATGAAAATCTTGTCGCCCTTGCCGCGCGGCACCACCTTGGTGTCGCCGGTGACGATCTTCACCCCGGCGGCGTCGGCCGCCTGCCGCATCGATTCCAGCACTTTCCTCAGTTCGGTGATCGCCAACCCTTCTTCGAGAATCAGCCCGACACTGATCGCCACCGGCTCCGCCCCGGCCATGGCCAGATCATTGACCGTGCCGTTGACGGCCAGGTCGCCGATATTGCCGCCGGGAAAGAAGATCGGGTCGACTACGTAGGAGTCGGTGGTGAAGGCCAGCTCACCGTCGACGGCCGGCAGCACCGCGGCGTCGTTCTGCTGTTCGGGAGCGACTCCCGAGAGGGCGGGAATGATGATGTCGTCGAGCAGTTGGTGGCTCAGTTTGCCGCCGCTGCCGTGGCCGAGGAGGATGATGTCGGGATTCATGGAATTCTGCCTTTGCAAAAAGAAACTAGGCCGCCAAGTCGCCAAGGACGCCAAGAAGGTCAAAAACTCATTTAACGGAGAGGCGGAGAGGAGCAGAGACGGAGAGAAAATCTTTTGGGTTTAAAACCAGAAACTGCTTTTGGTTTTCTCTGTGTCCTCTCCCTCTCTGCGACTCTCCGTTAAAAAAGGTTTTCTTGGCGCTCTTGGCGTCCTGGCGGCGAAAGGATTTTCATCATGAGATATTGCCGTATTTGTACTCCGCCGCGCAGGTTCCTTCGCTCGACACCATGCAGGCTCCGACCGGATTCTCCGGGGTGCAGGCGGTGCGGAACAATGGGCAGTCGCCGGGGCGGACCTTGCCCTTGAGGATCTCGCCGCACTGGCAGCCGGTGTGCTCGACCGGTTTTTCGACACTGACCGGCAGCTTGCGGATGGCGTTGTAGTCGGCATACTCCGTGCGGATCTTCAGACCGCTGCCGGGGATGGTGCCGATCCCCCGCCAGGTTGCGTCGCAGGGTTCGAAGACGGTTTCGAGAATGCGTCGCGCTTTCGGGTTGCCGTCCGGTTTGACGACCCGCGAATATTCGTTTTCGACCTCGGCGCGTCCCTCGACCACCTGGCGGGCGAGCATTTCGATCCCCCGGAGCATGTCGAGCGGTTCGAAGCCGGTGACAACGCAGGGTACCCGGCACTGTTCGACCAGCGGCCGATAGGCGTTGACGCCGATGATCGTTGAGACATGGGCCGGGCAGATATAGCCGTCGACCTGCAGTTCGGGATCATTGGTCAGGGCCGCCATCGGTGCCGGCATGGTCTTGTGGGAGCCGAGCACGCTGAAGTTGGTCAGTCCCTGTTTTTCAGCCACCAGAATTGCTCCCGCGACCGTCGGAGTGGTGGTCTCGAAGCCGACGCCGAGAAAGACCACCTGCTTGTCCGGGTTGCGGGCGGCGAGGGCGACGGCATCGAGGGGGGAATAGACGATCCTGATCTGCGCACCCCGGGCCTGCTCGTGCAACAGGCTGCTCGACGAGCCCGGGACCCGCACCATGTCGCCGAAGGTGGTGATGATGGTGTCGGGCCGGCGGACCAGGGCCACGGCATGATCGACGTAGTCGACCGGGGTGACGCAGACCGGGCACCCGGGGCCGGAAATCAGCCGGATCGTTTCCGGCAGCAGGGCGCGGATGCCGTGCTGGTAGATTGCCATGGTGTGGGTGCCGCAGACCTCCATCAGGGTCATTTCTCCCCGGTAGCCGGCGACAGTCCGTTCGATTCGCGCCAGCAGGCCGCGGGCCACCTCGGGATCGCGCCAGGCGGTGGTCAAATTGAGTTCGTTCATTCCGGCACCAGTCCCATATCGAGGGCTTCGCGCAGCGCCTTCAGAGTCAGCTCCGCTTCTTCCGGGTCGATCTTTTCGATGGCGAAGCCGGCATGGATGAGAACGAAATCGCCGACCTCGACCCCGTCGACCATCATCAGCGAGGCTTCGCGCCGGACCCCGTCGATTTCACAGGTGGCGGTGTCGTCGGCGATGGATTTGACCTGCATGGGAACACCTAAACACATTTTCGTCTCCGTAGGGGGCCGATGAAAAGACTCAATCTGCGGCGTTGCCGCCAGTCTTCGATCCTCGACGTAGCTCCGCTACGCCTGTGGTCTCAGCCTGTCGGCGCCTTGCATCTCAAGCCTTTTGATCGGCCCTGGCGTTTTTATGGGAGGGCCGATGAAAAGGCCCTGTCTGCTGCGTTACGCTCAGTCTTCGGTCCTCGACGTAGCTCCCGCCTGCGGCCTCAGCCTTCGCAAGCCTTGCATCCATGACCTTTTGATCGGCCTCGGTGCGTTTGTGCTCTTGGTGAAAACCTCTTCCCTCTTTTCGAGAGGAGAATTCAGGTTATTTTTTCTTCGCCACCTGTTCGCGCAGCCAGTTGTACCAGGTTTCCATCCCCGCGCCCGATTTGCAGGAGAGTTCGATGACGCGGGCTTGCGGGTTGACCTGGCGGAGGTAGTCGCGGCAGGTTTCAAGATCGAAGTCGAGGTGCGGCAGCAGGTCGAGCTTGTTGATGATCACCAGTTCGGCGGCGCGGAACATCTGCGGGTACTTGAGCGGTTTGTCCTCTCCCTCGGTGATGGAGAGGACGGCGACCTTGCAGTCTTCGCCGAGATCGAAGGAGGCCGGACAGACCAGGTTGCCGACATTTTCGATCAGCAGCACGTCGAGATTCGCCAGGTCGAAATGGTCGACGCCGTGGCCGACCATGTGGGCGTCGAGGTGGCAGCCGGCGCCGGTGTTGATCTGGTGGGCCGGGACGCCGGTGGCGGCGATGCGTTCGGCGTCATTAGCGGTCTGCTGGTCGCCTTCGAGAACCGCGAAGCGCAGTTCATTGCTGAGCGCGCGCAGGGTGGTTTCCAGCAGGGTGGTCTTGCCCGAGCCGGGAGAGCTGACCAGGTTCAGGGTCAGCAGCCCGTATTCGGCGAAGCGGGCACGGTTGACGGCCGCCAGCCGATCGTTCTTGGCCAGCAGGTCTTCGCCGACCCGGATGGTGCGGCCAGCCTGGTTCTGGTCGTGATGATGGTGAGCCTGTTCGGTCCGTTCGGCACAGCCGCAATCGATGCACATGGTCAGTCGACCTCCAGTTCCTTGATACGCAGTTCTTCCCCCTGCAGCCGTTCCAGGCCGAGGGCTCCGCAGTCTCCGCAGGCAAAGCTGTGGTTGTCGATCTCCTGTTCCCGGCCGCAGTCGGGACAGCGGCCGAGGCCGGGAATTGATTCGACGATCAGCCGGGCGCCGTCGAGCAGGGTGCCCTTGCTGCAGGCTTCAAAGCAGAACTCCACGGCATCGGGAATGACTCCGGAGAGGGCGCCGATCTCGACCGTGACCGAGGTGACTCTGGTGCCGCCGTGTTCCCGGGCGGTGCGTTCGGCGATGTCGACAATGCTGCGGGTGATGCCGAGTTCGTGCATGGATGACTGTCCGGTCTGCCGGAATGCGCTCGCGGGTTCAGGGGTGAGGATGAAAAGTCACTATACGGGGCTATCCGCGGAAAAATCAAGAGGCCGGAAGCGGGTTTGCCGTATACGGTTTCGGCGCGGAACCTGTTGAAGATAACGGAAAATTTCGCAAGATGCGGATCTGCCGAGAAAATTCCAGCTATTCAGAAGTCGATTTCTGTTGCGGAAAAGCCAATGTTTGATTATCCTAATTAGGCACAGTTTTTCTTCTGTGCGTGTTTCTGCATCAGGTTCGTCCTGTACTGCAACGAGGTCCACAACATGCCGAATCAGACTGTTCAGCTCCATCCTGAGATGTCCGAAGATGTTCTCAACAGTCTGGCTGACGGGGTGTTCACTGTCGACCGGAAGCTGTGCATCACCTCTTTCAACCGGGCAGCGGAAGAGATCACCGGGTATCGTTGCGACGAAGTACTCGGCAGGCCCTGCAAGGCGGTTTTCGCCTCGGTGGCCTGCGGCACGGACTGCCCGGTTCGCGAGGCCCTGGCGACCGGGCAGCCGGTGATCAACCGGGAGTTCGACATCCTGCACAAAGGCGGTCGCAAGGTTCCCATTTCCATCAGTGCTTCGGTGCTGCGGGACGCCGGCGGGCGGATCATCGGTGCGGTGGAGACAATCCGCGATCTGTCCTCGCTGAGCAGCCTGAAAAGAGAGCTGTGCACCCGCTATGCTTTTGAGGAGATGATCAGCCGCTCGGAGAAGATGCGCCGCCTGTTTGATGTGCTGCCGGACATTGCCGCCAGCAACGCCACGGTCCTGGTCCAGGGAGAGAGCGGCACCGGCAAGGAACTGGTCGCCCGGGCGGTTCACAACCTGAGTCCGCGCCGTGACGGGCCGCTGGTGGTGGTCAACTGCGGCGCCCTGCCCGAGCAGTTGCTGGAGGCGGAAATCTTCGGAGCGCGGCGCGGTGCCTATACCGGGGCGGTGGAAAACCGGCCCGGCCGCCTGGAAATGGCCGAGGGGGGGACGCTGTTCCTCGACGAGATCGGCGACCTGCCCCTGCCGCTGCAGGTCAAGCTGCTTCGGGTGCTGGAGAACCACGAGTACCAGCCGCTGGGAGCCCGGCAGCCGCAGCAGGCCGATGTGCGGTTCGTCACCGCCACCCATCGCAACATCGAGCAGATGGTTGACAGGGGGACCTTCCGTCGCGATCTCTATTTCCGGATCAACGTGGTTTCGCTTTGCCTCCCACCGCTGCGGGAGCGCCCCGAGGATATCCCCCTGCTGGTGGACTGCTTTCTTGAACGTCTGAATCTCCAGTACGGCAAGCAGATCCGGGGACTGGCGCCCGCCGTTCTGCAGCAACTGCTCGACTACGACTATCCGGGCAACGTCCGCGAACTGCTCAACCTGCTTGAACAGATGGTGATCCTGGGGCGTAATGGCGAACTCGGGCCGGAACATCTTCCCAGGGGATTTGTCGAGCACCTGTCCGCCCAGGCTTCTCCGTCTCGCCCTGCCCGGATGCCGCAACGGGAAGCTCTTATTGAAATGCTCGACCGGCACCACGGAAATCGTCAGCAGACCGCCGCCGATCTCGGTGTCGATCGGACCACCCTGTGGCGCTGGATGAAGCGCTACCAACTCCTGTAGTCCTTCTCCCCCTGATTCGGTCACAGACGTTATGCCTGCCGTGTCCCGCGGTTGCCGGACGCGACGCAGTGGCTGAAATGTTGCATTTCCTGCTGCAACACTTCATTTGTCTGCAACAATTATATTTGACTAATTTTTAGAACGGATGTTGATTCCCGGATTTTCCTGTCAGTCTCATCGTTTCCTGCCTACCATAAATCGCCGAAAAACACGTTGATCGCAACGGTTGTCATAAAATGTTTTAATAAATAGGCGTTGCACCTGCAACACCTGCCGGGTTTCTTTCGGGCCGGTCCAGGTTGCCGGGCCAAGGTAAAAGTCACTGAATTTGTTGGTATTTTAAAATTAAATTTGTTTCATCGTGTTTTCGGCACAGCTCTTGGAGTCTTATCGGGCGTGGTTTGTGTTGCAGCGTTTCGGAGGGCTCGGTTTATGAAAGTCGCCATTCCCTATTACCATCGCCTGGTTTCCCCCCATAAGGGTCTGGCCCGCCTCTTCTTCATCGTCAGCATCCCCGGTGAGCAGCAGAATCCTTCCTGGCAGTTGCATACCTACGATCCGGAGACAGCCTCTTTCGGCCAGTGGCTGGCCGAACAGCTGGTTTCCGGAATCGTTTCCAGTGACCGCCCGACCTGGTTGCTGTCCGGCCTGGAGCGGCAGTGGGTTTGGCACTGGCAGACTTCTCCCGCCGAACCGGCGGAGCTGGTGGCCCGCTGGCGGGAAACGCGCAGCCTGGAAGACGCCGGAAATCAGGCGCTGGTTTTATGAATCGCCCCGGGTGGCAGAGGAGCCGATCATGAAAATCGCTGTCAGCAGCTGCGGCCCCACCCCCGATTGCACTATTGATGACCGGCTGGGGCGCGCCTACTGGTTGCTGGTCTACAACCTCGATGAGGACAGTTGGCTGGTGCTGGACAACAGCGAGAACCGGGCGGTGCTGCAGGGGGCCGGGCAGCGGACGGCGGAAGTCCTGATCCAGTTGCAGGTGACCCATGTGCTGACCGGGGGGGTCGGCCCTAAGGCGTTTCGTCTGCTCACCGGGCACGGGATCCGGATCTACCTCGGGGTCAGTGGTTCGGCGGCGGGTGCCCTGCTGGCCTGGCAGCGCGGGGATTTTCAGCCGGCGACGGAACCGAACCAGAGCGGCAGCCCCTACTGTCTGATGGGCAAGGTGCGCCGCAACCTGTCGGAAACGGTTTCCGCGAAGATCGAAGCTCTTCCGTTTGGTGAGCAGAGATAGCCCTTTGGAGTGGCCCCGTGGGCTTGGAATCACATCATTCAGGGAAGGAAAGGACTGTACCATGACTCAGCGAACCATCGTCAACGGCATGACACTCAATGAGCTTGAAAGCCTGCTTGTCGACCGCATCAAATCGTGCAGCAACTCCTACTATCTGGCCCTGCTGATCTGCGCCCTGATCATGCTGGCCGGTTCAGCCGCCGGGCTGATGGCTACGGTGGGGGGGCATCACATCTATTACAACGTCAGTCGGGAATTGACCTGGGGGGTTCTCATCTCGACGTACATTTATTTTGTTGTGACGTCGACGGGCCTCTGTCTGGTTTCGAGCATCGGTCACATTTTCGGGGTCGAATCATTCGTGCCGCTCGCCAAGCGTGCGGTATTTCTGGCGATCGTAACCCTGTGCGCCGGGTTTTTCGTGATCAGCGCGGAGATCAAGGTTCCGATCCGGATGATGCTCTACAATATCATCTCTCCCAATCTGACATCGAATATCTGGTGGATGGGCACCCTCTACGGGGTCGCCCTGATGGTTATGATCCTGGAGTTCGCTTTTCTCTATCTCCGGAAATACCGGTTGGCGGTTGTCTGCGGTTTCATTGCGGTGATCGGCGAGGTCGCGGCTAACAGCAACCTGGCAGGCGTGTTCGGCCTGCTCAATGGGCGTGACTTCTGGCACGGCGCCTACCTGCCGATCTTTTTCATCGCTTCGGCGGTCATGACCGGGGCCGCCGTACTGATCTTCTTCCACGTCCTGGCCTATCGTCTCAGGGGCGAGTCGATGAACGAAACCATGGCGAAGGCCATGAACGCCTGCTGCAAGGTGGCTATTCTCGGCATTTGCATCGTGTCGTTCTTTACCGTCTGGCGGATGGTCGCTCTGCTCGCCGGGGAGCCCGGCGGTGCCTATTTGGGAGCCATGGCGCTGATCCGTGGTCCTTACGCCGTCAATTTCTGGGTTTTTGAAATAGGCCTGGCCCTTGTTCTGCCGTTGATTCTCTTCATCTGCTCCAGGGGAACCGATCTGCGCCTCATGTTTGTGGGGTCGGCGCTGATGATCGTCGGCCTGTTCTTCATGCGTTACAACATGGTCATTGTTGGACAGGCCGTTCCGGTTTACTACTCCCTCGGGGTCAACGAGGCCAGAGGGCTGATCGAGTATTTTCCGTCCTATCTGGAAATCCTGGTCACTCTGGGCGGGTTCGGTCTGACCGGTTGCCTGTTTCTGCTCGGAGAAAAGATTTTCGATGGTCACAAGGTTGACTCTCATCATCACTGAACCCCTGTGATTCGACACTGGAGATATCGTTATGACAGCTTTGAAGTTCGACAATCTGAAAAACGAAGGGATCGAGAACCTGCCCGACCGGCAGCGGCGCAATTTTCTCAAGCTCGGTTTTGCCATCACCGGAGTGTTCGCCGGGGGAACCATTCTCGCGGTGACCAGCAGTGTTCGCCGGAGTTTCGCCTCAAGCGGCGATTTCCTCGCCCAGTATCCCTACAAGCCGCACTACGGGATGTTGATCCGCCAGGATCGCTGCATCGACTGTGAACGCTGCAAGCAGGCCTGCGCCAAGACCAACCACGTGCCGGCCTACGGCTACCGGACCGACATTCTCGAACGGGTTCGACCCGATGCCGAGGGGCAACAGCGTGAGTTCATCCCGGTGCTCTGCAATCACTGCAATCTGCCGCAATGTGTTCGGGTCTGTCCGACCAGGGCAACCTACAAGGACCGGCGTAACGGCATCGTCATGATGAACCCGAAGAAGTGTATCGGCTGTCTGACCTGCCAGATGGCCTGCCCCTACAACGCCCGCTATTTCAACGAGGAAAAGATGGCGGTCGACAAGTGCGATTTCTGTTGGGAGGCGCGGCTTGACCGGGGCGGGAAGCTGACCGCCTGTGCCGCCGCCTGTCCGGCACAGGCACGGATTTTCGGTGACTTGTCCCGGGATGACGATCCGGTTCATCGGGTGGTTCACCAGATCGGCCGGACCGTCTGGGTCTTGCGGCCGGAAGCCGGAACCAAACCCAATGTTTTCTACACCCGTGGCTGAAGCCGGCGGGTCGACCCTGAGGAGGTTCATGTCATGCGCTTGTTTTTCATCTGTCTGATATGCGGACTGGTCTTGCTGATTGCCGGCCCCGGTTTTGCCGAGGATGTCGATCATGGAGGTGATATCCATTTCAAGCAACCGGTGGTCGGGGTTCTGTTCAGTCATACCCTGCATGTTGAAGAGTTGGGGCTGGAGTGTGACTCCTGCCACGAGGGGCTGTTCGCCTACGAGGCCGGCACTGCGGAAGCGAAGGATGATTTCACCATGAAGAGTCTGGCGGAAGGGAACTACTGCGGAGCCTGCCATGATGGCAGCACCGCCTTTTCGTCAGAAACCCGCTGCGCGGTCTGCCATGAAGGCGTCAAGGGCTACAAGCGGGCCCTCGGCCTGATCAATGCCCCTGAGCATGACCGGAAGTAGGAACTGTTCACCGGAAGGATACTTTAAACCATGGTCACCATTAAACACAGTGGCCAACGACAACAAGGAGGCTTGTCATGACAGCTCTCAAATCCCAAACCATGACCCATGAAGCCGGTATCAGTAAGGTTGAACGCAACCCGGTCGCCAACCTCTGGCTCGCTGCGCTGACCATCGTTCTGGCGCTTTTTGCGACCTGTACCCTGGTCCTGGTCGCCTGGCCCATCCTGGCCTGGATTGGTGCGAATTTCAACGGTTGAGCCATGTTGTGTGGGAACCGGAGTCAGGAGTCGCTTCGCGGCTCCCGGCTCCGGAAGTGGAGAAGGTGCTGCCTGGATCAATCCTGGGTGGCGCCGAAAGAAATGAGGTCGAACAGGCTCTGGTTAAGTTGGGCCAGCAGGTAGATCAGGATGGAGTGCAGAAGACTGACCAGCCATGGAATGATAAGAGAATACTGGCTGAAAAAATCGTGAATGAAGAGCAGACCGCCGATCCACCAGATCACCAGCACGGCACCGGCAATCGCCTTGACCCATTCGATACAGAAAACTATCAATTTGAACAGCCAGGGGGGCTCCATGCGGTCCGGAAGTCCCGCGAGATGTTCGGTTCGGGTGCGGTAGCAGCTGCGAAACAGAACCGCCATCAGGTAGGAGAGGGTCAGGAAGACAAAGAACCAGGTGGGAGTCGGCTGCCAGGGGTGTCCGCCGAACAGCCCGGGAAGCAGGTAAAGGCCCCCCATGTGCAATGCGAACAGGACGGTGTAACGTTCACTTGAAATGACGGTCAGGGCTTTTTGCCACATGCCGATGCCTCATTTGTTCTAATGAAGTCCGGGTAGCAAGATGTGGTACTTACCATTCAATTTTACTAATATACCGCAGATTCATCTCTTTGACCATCCCTGAATTACTGATTCGGGGATGGTTTTCGGCATTCTCTTCTCAATGTAAATAATCGGCCGCCATCCCGGCCGTCTTTATTCTGGATTCGTGCCGTTGCCGCAGGTCTGCGGAATCTGCTATGGTTCGGCCCAGTGAATCAACTGCTGCGACAATGCGGTTTCGCCATTTGAATAGCCAAGGATGATGACCTCGCAAAATGTCCGCACCCCGTTGTTGTGCGAAAATTTTGCTTAGCCATCGGTAGAGAATTTGCGAGACCATCAAGGATGACATTATGCAACAGGGCTGGATTCTGGTTTGTGACGACGAGCAGGAGATTCTGGATTTTCTACGCGCCATGCTCGAATCGCGCGGGTTTCAGGTCGATACCTTTGCCGGTGGGGCGCCGCTGCTGAAGATGCTGCAGGAGCAGCGTGACGCCCAGCCCGACCTGGTGCTGCTCGATGTGAAGATGCCGGGGACGGACGGTATGGAGGTGCTGCGCCGCCTGCGGGTGATGCAGCCGCAGTTGCCGGTGGTGATGATGAGCGCCTTTGCCACCGTGCGCGGCGCCGTCGACTGCATGAAACAGGGGGCCCATGACTACCTGATCAAACCCTTCTTCGCCGATGAACTGTTTGCTCTGGTTGACAAGATTATTGAGCGTAACCGCCTGGTGACCGAGAACCGTTCGCTCAAGGCCGAGATCCGCCGGCGTTTTGATCCGGACCAGGTCATTTTTCGCAGCAGTGCTTTCCGCAAGGTCGTTGACCTGGCCAGGAAAGTCGCGCCGAGCGAGGCGAGCGTTCTCATCCAGGGGGAGAGCGGTGTCGGTAAGGAACTGGTCGCTTCGACCATCCACTACAGCAGCCGGCGCAATGAAGAGCGTTTTCTGACCATCAACTGTGCGGCGCTGACCGATACGCTGCTGGAAAGTCAGCTCTTCGGTTACATCAAGGGCGCTTTTACCGGGGCGGCGGCCAATCATCGCGGGCTGGTCGAGGAGGCCGACGGCGGTACCCTGTTTCTCGATGAGATCGGTGATATCAGCGCCGCCCTGCAGGCCAAACTGCTGCGGGTGCTCCAGGAAAAGGAGTTCATCCCGGTCGGTTCGACCAAGGTCCGCAAGGCCGATGTCCGTTTTATTGCCGCCACCAACAAGGACCTGGAGGCCGAAGTCCGGCTTGGCAATTTTCGCGAGGATCTCTTCTACCGCCTCAATGTGGTGACCCTCAAGGTTCCTCCGCTGCGTGAGCGTAAAGATGACGTTCCGCCGCTGGCACAGTTTTTCATCAAGAAATATTCGCCGCGTGGCGATCAGGGCATCACCTCCGAGGCGCTTTCTCTGCTGGTCAGCTACCACTGGCCCGGCAATGTCCGGGAACTGGAAAATGTCATCGAGATGGCCACCATCCTCGCCGAGGGAGATGTCATCGACGTCGCCCACCTGCCGGTCAAGATCTCCGAGGGAGGTCCGGTCGAATTTTCCCTGCCCGGGGAGCAGCTGTCTCTCGAAGATGTCGAGCGGCTTTACATCGAGCAGGTCTACCGTCAGACCGGTTATCACAAGCTCAGGACCAGCGGCATTCTCGGAATCGCCCGGAAGACGTTGGACAGAAAGATCAAGCAATACAACATCACTAAGGAGCAGGGCGGCCGATAAGCATCCGCCTGCTGCGAGGGCGGCCGATACGCACGCATCTGCTGCGTTGCTCCCGCACCTCGTCATTCCGACGTAGCTGCCGCTACGCCTCATTTCTCGGCGCGTGAGACGCCTTGCATCTACGCACGTCTCAACCGCCTTCAACGGTGGTGAGGGGAGGGCGGCCGATACGCACCCGCCTGCGGCGTTGCGCTCAGCCTTCACTCCTCGACGTAGCTGCCGCTACGCCTGTGGTTTCAGTCTTCGTGTGCCTTGCATCTGACGACGTTTGAGCCGCCTTGAACCGTATGTGGTGAATTGGTGAGCGGTCTCTTTATCCCTCCCGCTTGACCCGGCAAAGCCCCCTTGCGTAGACTGAAGCCTCCTGTTTGCGAAAGAAATGGTTCCTCTTGGACAAAAACGAAGCTCTCCAGATCCAGCCCCGGCCCGGTCAGCCTGAAAAACAGGCTGGACCCGGTGCCTGGTATCTCCTCTCCCGCGGTGATATCGACCGGTTGGTGCGTTCCCTGAGTGTCGCCTACGAGGTGGTTGGTGCCCGGATGAAGGATGGACGCTACACGCTCGACCGCATCAGCGATCCGGCCGAGCTGGAGCTTGAATTCCCGCCGCGGGTCCATTCGCCGAAAAAATTCCTTTTTCCCAACTGGGAAAAATTGTTTCGTTTCCGGCTCGGTGGCAAAGTGATGCTGGAAGCCGAAAAGGCTGCCGTGCCGCGGGTGATCTTCGGCATGCACCCCTGCGACCTGCACGCGGTGCAGGTCCTCGACGACTGTCTGTTTGAAGGGGAGGCCGACAGTACCTACCAGGCCAAGCGTCAGGCAACGGTACTGATCGGTGTCGACTGCGAGCCGGACGCGTTCTGTTTCTGTACCAGTCTCGGCACTGACAAGATCGACAGTGGATTCGATCTTTTTCTCCATCGTAGCAATGATGGGTACCTGGCCCGGGTCGGTTCGGCCCGTGGTCTGCGTCTGTTGCGCCGGTATCTGCCGGAAATCCGCGAGGTTGACAATCCACAACTGCCTCCGGCCGGCAAAAGCTGTCAGCGCAGCATCCGTTTTCCGATGGAATCGCTCGCTCCGGTGCTGGGCGAAGTCTATGACCACGCCATCTGGCAGGAGATCGGTGAGCGCTGTCTCGGCTGCGGTTCCTGCAATCTACTCTGCCCGACCTGCTACTGTTTCAATGTCCAGGATCGGCTGGATCTCAATCTGCAGGGCGGCGAGCGGGTGCGAACCTGGGATTCCTGCCAGTTCGACCAGTTCACCAGGGTTTCCGGCGGCAGTGATTTCCGCCCCGACCAGACTGACCGCCAGCGTCATCGATTCTTTCGCAAGTACAAGTACCTGTGGGAAAAACACCAGCGCACCGCCTGTGTCGGCTGCGGCCGCTGCGCCCGCGAGTGCCTGGCCGGGATCGACAACACGGAGGTTCTCAACAGCCTCTTCGCCGAACAGGTCGCGGCCGAGCAGAGTCCCTCTCCCGGTCTTGAATACCAGCCGCAGATGGCCGAGCTGTTGTCGGTCGATTCTCTCACCGGGCGGGAGAAGCTGTTCCGCCTGCGGCTTCCCGAGCCGGTCTCTTTCCGTCCCGGTGCCTTCATGCAGGTCTCGGTGTTCGGCGTCGGTGAAGCGCCTTTGACCATCGCTTCAGCGCCCGATGCCGACGGCCACGAAATAGAGCTGGTGGTCCGTTCCAAGGGGAGCCTGACCCGGGCGCTGCATCGGCTCAAGGCTGGTGACGCCATCGGTGTGCGCGGTCCCTTCGGTAACGGTTTTCCGGTCGAGGAGTTCGTCGGCCGGGATGTGCTGCTGGTGGCCGGCGGTATCGGCCTGGTGACCCTGCGTTCTCTGCTGCTGACCATCCTTGCCCGACGCGGGGAGTTCGGCCGGGTGATGCTGCTTTACGGCTCTCACAGCATCGACCAGGCCCTGTTCCGGGATGACCTGAAGCGCTGGCATTTGGGGGATCAGCTCGACTGCCGCTTCGCGGTGCAGCATTTCGGTTCCCAGTGGGGAGTGACCGGCGGGGATATCACCCACCTGTTCCGGGATCTCGATATCGTACCGGCGCGCGCGGTGGCGGCGGTTTCCGGTCCGGCGGTGATGTATCGCAACGTCAATCCGCTGCTGTTCGGTCTCGGTTTCACCACCGAGACCATTTACCTGAACCTGGAACGGCACATGAAGTGCGGACTCGGCAAGTGCGGGCGGTGCCAGATCAACGATATCACGGTCTGCCAGTGCGGGCCGATTTTCCCCTACAGCCAGGTACAGCACCTGCGCGAGGCGATTGAACGATGAAGCCGAAAGTCGGGTTTTTTGATTTCACCGGTTGCGAAGGCTGTCAGTTGACGGTCCTCAACCTTGAGCGGGAGCTGCTCGATCTGGTCGAGTTGATGGAGATCGTCGAATTTCGTGAGATCAGCTCGGACCAGGGCGAGGCGCTCGACATCGCCTTTGTCGAAGGGAGTATCTGCAGCTCCGCGGAGATCCGCCGCCTCAAAGCGATTCGCGCCCGCAGCCGGCAGCTGTTCGCTCTGGGCGCCTGTGCCGACACCACCGGCATCAACGCTCTTTGCACGGACAGGACCTCGGAACAGCTGGTGGGGGAAGTCTACGGGACGGCGGTCGGCCATCTGCGATACCGGCATCCCCGGCCGCTGGAGGCCTTCGTCAAGGTCGACGGCCGGGTCCCCGGCTGCCCGATCGACGGCCGGGAATTTCTTGCCATCCTCCAGTCCCTGTTGATCGATCGGATGCCTGAGCTGCCGACCTATGCTGTCTGCGCCGAATGCAAGCTGCTGGAGCTGCCCTGTACCTTCGAACGCGGAGTGGTCTGCCTCGGGCCGTTGACCCGTGCCGGCTGCGACGCCCATTGCATCGCCGAGGGTGACCGCTGCCGCGGCTGTCGCGGCCAGGTCGACGCGCCCCGCTCCGGCCCCTATTACCGGATTCTCGAAGAACACGGCCTGAGTGAGGAGGATATCCTCAATGAGTTGCGCATCTTCAACCTGAGCGGGGAGAAGCGGGGATGAAAATTGCTGTCCAGCACCTGGCCCGCATCGAGGGGCATGCCAACCTGGTGATCGACAGCGCGCGCGGCACATTGCGTGAGCTGCGGCTTGAAATCGTCGAGTCGCCCCGCTTTTTCGAGGCGATGCTGAAAGGCAAACATTACACCGAAGTGGCCCCCATTGCCGCGCGCATCTGCGGGATCTGCTCCAATTCTCATACCCTGGTTTCGCTCTGTGCCACCGAGCAGGCGCTCGGTATCGAGGTCAGTGAACAGACCCGTATCCTGCGCCTGCTGCTGGCCCATGGGGAAATTCTGCAGAGTCACCTGCTGCAACTCTTTTTCCTGGCGATTCCCGATTACTACGGGGTTTCGAGTATTCTGCCGCTGGTGCGCAGTGAACGCGCCCTGGTCGGCCATGCCCTGCAGCTGAAAAAACTGGCCAATGATATCTGCCGGATTGTCGGCGGCCGCCCGGTGCACCCGGTGACGCCGACGGTCGGCGGATTTTTGCGGCTGCCGGAGGCGGCCGAACTGCAGGGACTGCGTCGCGACCTGGTCGCGGCATTGCCCGATCTGGAAGCGAGCGTTGATATTTTCGCCGCCCTCGATTACCCCGATTTTGAACGGGAAACGGAATACTTTTCCCTGCGCGGTGACGGAGACTATCCAATTTTCGGCCGGCGCCTGGTTTCCAGTGCCGGGGTTGACTGCGCGGTGGCGGATTACCAGCAGGTGATCGAGGAATACCTGGTGCCGCATTCAAACGCCAAATTCGCCCGCCTGTCGGGAGAAAGTTTCATGGTCGGCGCGCTGGCGCGGTTGCGGAACAATTTCGACCATCTCTCGCCGATGGCGACCCAGGTCGCCGCGGCCCTGGAGGTCGGACCGACCACCTGCAATCCCTACCGGATTCTGGCGGCGCGCCTGGTGGAGGTAGTCCATGGCGTCGAGCGGGCCATTCATCTGATCGACGATCTGCTGCTTGCCGGCCTGGCGCCGGAAGAGCTGCCGACACCCAAGGGGCCGGGCTGGGGCGCGGCGGCTATCGAGGCCCCCCGCGGCCTGCTTTTCCACGCTTATCGCTATGCCGCCGATGGACGTATCGAACAGGCCGACTGCGTGATTCCGACGGCCCAGAACCTGGCCAATATTGAAGCCGACCTGCGTGCCCTGGTGCCGCAACTGCTGTCGTCCGGGCGCGAAGAGCTGACCCGTCAGTGTGAAAAACTGATCCGCGCCTATGATCCCTGTGTCAGTTGCTCAACCCACCTGTTGACCGTTGACTTCGCCTGAGCTGCTCATTATCGGTGTTGGCAGCCCGTTGATGGGGGACGATGGTATCGGCGTGACGGTCGCTGAACGTCTTGCCGGGGAGCCTCTTCCGGCCGGGGTGGCCGTGGTCGAGGCCGGCACGATCGGCCTCGGACTGCTCGATCTCTGGCAGGGGTATGAACGGGTCTGGCTGGTTGATGCCGTGCGCATGGGGCGGAGTCCCGGAAGCTGGCGCTGGCTGGATGCCGCCGATCTGCTCTGCCTGGAGCCGGGTGGTTTTGATGCCCATGCCGGGCCGGCCGGTGTTCTGCAGCTGGCCATGGCTCTTGACGCGTTGCCGCAGGAGTTCAGTCTGCTCGCGGTCGAGCCGGGTTTGGTTGAGCGGAGGATGGGGCTGTCGATGGCGGGTCGTCGCGGTGTCGCTGCCGCCCTGGCGGAGTTGCGGCGGCGGCTGGAGTGTGGCGAATAATCCGGGTCAGGAATTATTCCGGTTCGAGCATTTCAACGACGAAGGTGCAGCCGCCCCCCGGGGTTTCCTCGACCCGGGCGCGGCCATTGTAGATGCGGGCCAGTTTTGCCACGATCGCCAGGCCGATGCCGGTGCCCTCGCCGGTGCTGGACCGGCCGCGGGTGAAGGGTTCGAAAATCCGTTCCCGTTCCTTTTCTTCCAGTCCCCGGCCGTGGTCGCGGATCTGGTAGCGCAACCGTCGGCCTTCCCGATCTCCGCTGATTTCGATCGTGCCTCTCGGTTCGCAGCCGTAGCGCAGTGCGTTGCCGATCAGGTTGCTGAACATCTGGATCAGCAGGGTTTCCGGCAGCCGGGCCGCGGGCAGCGGGCCGACGCTGATCTCGGCCTGTTTGTCGGCGATCTCATCCCGCAGGTTCTCCATCACATCCGCGACCACGGCATTGGTCGACAGCGGCTCGGCCGGTTGCGGCAGTTTGCCGATCTGTGCCAGGACCAGCAGGTCTTCCATCTGCTGCAGCATCTTGAGTCCCTGGGTTTCGATGTCCTGCAGCAGCCCGAGGGCCTGCTCATCCAGTTTGTCCCGGTACTGTTCGCGCAGGTACTCGGCGAAGCCGATAATCGGGGTCAGCGGCGAACGCAGGTCGTGGGAGACGGTGTGGGCGAAGGCGTCAAGCTCCTTATTGGCGTCACGCAACGCCTGCTCCACCGCCTTGCGTTCGGTGATATCGCGGCAGACCGCCAGTTTCAACGTCTTCCCGTCACTGTTCGCCAGGGGGGTGTGCAGCAATTCGTGGGTCTGTTTCAGTTTCGGGATAAAGCGTTCTTCGCGGACGATTTCACCGGCGCCGACCCGCTCGATGGGACAGTCGGGGCAGGGATGGTCCAGGTCGTGGAAGGAGTTGAAACAGCACTCGCCGATATGGTCGCCGAGCTGTTCGATCATCGCCCGGTTCATGTAGGAAACCTGGTAATCATCGGTGACGATGTAGGCGAAGTCGGTCATCGCCTCAAGCAGGCTGTTCAGGCGGCTGCGTTCCTTTTCCAGTTCGGCGGTGCGCTGGGCGACAGTGCTTTCCAGCTGTTCGCTCTGGCGGCGCAGGGCGGCTTCGAGTTTTTTCTGCTCGGTGACATCAATGAAGGACTCGATGCCGCCGACGATCTCACCATCCTTGCGCAGATAGTCGATATTTTTACTGATGATGAGGGAATCGCCCGTCTTGGTGTAAATGGTACAGAAGGCGCCGATAACCGGTTTTTCAACGGTCGGGCTGTAGAGCCCGCAGCCGCGGCCGCATTCCACTCCTTCGAGAAAGGAGCAGTGACGGCCGAGTGCTTCCTCGGCGCTGTAGCCGGTGATCCGTTCCGCTTCGCTGTTCCAGTAGACCACCCGCTGGTCCGTATCGACCAGGAACAGGCCGCTGGGCATGGTGCGCAACAGCAGTTCGACCGGCAGCAGTTTGAGAAAATCGGTTAATGGCGCCTGTTTCATGGTTTCTTTGTCCGGTTGCAACGGAATGTCCTTGACCCTTGTCGGCAGCAAAAAATGTGCCTCATGGTTGCAGATGGCGTGGGGCACGCGCCAGCAGCGCCACCCGTATTTCGACCGCACCGGCCAGCCGCAGCATCCTGCTGCAGGCCCGGGCGGTGGCGCCGGTGGTCATGACGTCATCGACCAGCAGGATCGATCTGTCGTTAAGTTTATCATCGATCCTCAGGGCCTGTTGCATGTTTTTCTGCCTTTCAGCGGCATTCAGCCCCTGTTGTGGTGGTGTATGCCGCACCCGACGCAGCAACCGGGAGGACACCGGGGCCGACAGTGTCTTTCCCAGCATCCGGGCCAGCAGCAGCGACTGGTTGAAGGTGCGTTCGCGCAATCGTCGCGGGTGCAGCGGCACCGGGATAATCAGGTCCGGTGCATAATGCGGCCAGCGATGGCGGACGGTTGCGGCCAGCAGCTGGCCCAGCGGTTGATCGAGCAGCGGCAGGCGGTGGTACTTGAGCCGGCCGATGGCCTGTTTCAGCAATCCGCTGTAGGGTCCGAGCGCACAGACGGCATCAAAAGGAGGGGGAGAGGTGATACAGTCGCCACAGAGATGGGGTGATCCTTCTATGGCCGGGTAGGGCAGGTCGCAACGCGGACAACGCGCTTCGGGCAATGGCGGCAGAGCGTCAAGACAGCTTCCGCACAGGGGCAGGTGGACGTCGCGCCGGTCATCGCAGAGCGGGCAGACGGCCGGCAGCAACCAGCGGCCGGCCGCCGCAAACTCATCAAGCAGTGCTTGTTTCCAGTGCACATCCCCCTCCGAAGGTCACGTTTGTCGAGCCCCTGCTCCGGCTTCCGATGTGACGTCAGGATCCTGAATCCGTGGGCTTCACAGATTCAGGAGGATGTCTGCAGCAGGCTGCGGCCGGTCATGGCGGCCGGTTGCGGCAGCCCGAGCAGCTGCAGCATGGTCGGGGCCAGGTCGGCAAGAACCCCGGGTTGCAGACCGGCCCGACGGTAGCGGTCATCAACCAGCAGCAGGGCGACCGGGTCGCTGGTATGGGCGGTGTGCGGCTGGCCGTGATCGCTCATCTTTTCACAGTTGCCATGATCGGCGGTGATCAGCAGGCCGCCCCCGGCTGCCTGGACCGCTTCAACCACGCGGCCGAGACAGGCATCGACGGTTTCCATCGCCTTGACCGCTGCCGGGAAAACCCCGGTGTGTCCGACCATGTCGGGGTTGGCGAAGTTGAGGATGATGACGTCATACTGTCCTGATTCGATCCGCGCCACGACTTCGTCAGTCACCTCGGCGGCACTCATTTCCGGTTTCTGGTCGTAGGTGGCAACATCTTTCGGAGATGGGATCAGCGCCCGGTCCTCCCCGGCGAAGGGCTCCTCGACGCCACCGTTGAAGAAGAAGGTGACATGGGCATACTTTTCGGTTTCGGCGATCCGCAGCTGGGTTTTACCCGCCTTGGCGAGAACCTCGCCGAAGATGTCCGGGTAGCTTTCCGGAGGGAAAACAACCGGCAGGCCGAAGGTTTCGTCATATTCGGTGAGACAGAGATAGCAGGCCAGTTCGGGATGTCCTCCCCGGTCAAAACCGTCGAAATCGTCGAAGGTGAAGGCCCGGGTCAGTTCGCGGGCCCGGTCGGCGCGGAAGTTGAAAAAGAGGATGCCGTCGCCATCGTCGACTGTCGCGAGCGGCTTGCCGTCGCGCAGGATGACGCGCGGCTCGACGAATTCGTCGCTCTGCCCGGCGGCGTAGGCTTCTTCGATGGCCCCGGCGCTGTCGGTGGCGGTTATTCCCCGGCCGTTGACCAGTGCCTGCCAGGCGCGTTCGATTCGTTCCCAGCGGTTGTCGCGGTCCATGGCGTAAAAGCGGCCGCTGACCGTGGCGATAGCTCCGGCGCCGATTTTCTTGAGCTGATTTTCCAGCTCCCGCAGGTAGCCGGCACCGCTTTTCGGCGGCGTGTCGCGTCCGTCCATGAAGGCATGGATGCAGATCTCCCCGATGCCCTGCTGCCTGGCCATTTCGACCAGCGCGTAGAGGTGGGTATTGTGCGAGTGGACGCCGCCGTCGGAGAGCAGGCCGCAGAGGTGCAGCTTGCCGCCGTTTTCGCGAACTTTGCGCATGCCCTCAAGCATCACCGGGTTGGTGAAGAAGTCGCCGTCTTCGATGCTTTTGCTGATCCGGGTCAGATCCTGGTAGACGACCCGGCCGGCGCCGATGTTGAGATGCCCGACTTCGGAGTTGCCCATTTGTCCGTCAGGCAGGCCGACATCGAGTCCGGAGGCGCCAAGGGTGGTGTGGGGGAATTCCTTGAATAATCGATCGAGAACCGGAGTCCGTGCCTGGCAGACGGCGTTGTCGGGAGTACAATCAGCCTGGCCCCAGCCATCGAGGATGACCAGGGCCAGGGGGGCTTTCGCATTGTGTTTCATTTCTATCTCTCACCGTGGTGGATTTCCCTGACCTCGATCGGCCGGGCTTCGTGGAACAGCTGGCGGTTGATGAGACTCAACCCGCCCCAGTTGCCGCATTCATCGCAGCGGCTCTGCCAATCCTGGTAGGATTTGCCGCAGTGATCGCAGACAAAGCCGAGACGCAGATGCTTGTTGGTGCCGAGCGCCCGCTTGTATTCTTCGACCGCGTCCTCGATCCGGTCACGTCGTCGATAGGCTTCACCGAGCAGGAAGTTGAGCTGGGTTGATTCGATGCCGGAACTTTCGACTATGTACAGCTGGTCAATCGCCTCTTCGACCATTTCCAGCCGCAGGCAGAATTTGCCGAAAAAGAGCCGCAGCAGCATGTCGTCAGGTTTTCGGCTGGTCGCGTCGCGGTAAAAGGTCAGCAGGCCGGCCGGATCCTCGGTCTCCATGTAATAATCTTCAAGGCGGGAGAGGAAGATGCTGCGGCCCAGCTTCTGGTAGCCTTCCTGCCAGGTACGGACCGCATCGTCTCCCCGGCCGACGGCTTTCTGCGCGTCGCCCAGAGAGACGCGGGCGGGAACCAGTTCCGGGGCGTCCTTGACAAGGTCCTGGAATTCTCCCAGGGCCTTGTCGGCTTCACCGTTTTCGAGCATCAGGCGGGCGACTTCGTAGCGCAGGTTGGCCAGCAGCTTCTTTTCATCCGCGAGGCGTTTGCTCTTCTGGGCCACCTTGATCACCCGTTTCTGCAGGTCATAGGCTTCCTGCCAGTTGCCGGCGGCGATATGCAGGTCGCGCAGCGAGCGCAACGCCTTGCGGTTGTCGGCCTCAAGGGCGAGGATCGCCTGGTAGGCCTCGATCGCTTCGTCGGTCTGGTCGAGTTTCTGGTAGGTGGTGGCGAGTTTGAACAGCACTTCCAGGTTTTTACCGTCGATGTCCCGCGCCTTGAGCAGCAGTTTGACTGCTTCGCTGCCTTCACCATCCTGCAGTTGCACGCTGGCCAGGGCGATCAGCGAATCGATGCTCTTCGGATCGCGTTCGAGAGTTTTCTGCAGCAGAACCCGGGCTTTTTTCAGATCCCCGGAGAGCAGTCTGCCGACGCCTTCGCGGTAGATGGCGCTGATTTCCTTGCTTTTCTTCTCGCTGCGTTCACGGCGCCAGTGTTTGACCCCGTGGACCAGGACGCTGTAGATATGCGCGCCGTAGCCGATGCACAGGCCGACCAGGACAAAGCCGAGAATCAGCAGTGCCGGCGAAAAGGTGATGCTTTTGCCGGTCCAGTAGATCAGGGTGATGTCTTCCGGATTAAGCCAGCTGCAGTAGATGAAGAACGACAGGAAAAGGATGACCAGCAGTAAAAATCCGAGAATTGTCATGGCATGCTCCCGGGGCAGGTTGCCCACTGGAATAACATTGTACCTGAAACCAGGCGTTTGTCTTGTCCGGCCGGCGGATTATCCTGTTGCCGGCAGAGCGCCGCGCCGCGGGAGGCGGGCCGGTGTCTATTCGCCGAACTTTTCAATGTCGGTTTTGCAGTCGATGCAGAAGCGCGAGAAGGGGCGGACCTTCATCCGGGCCTGGCTGATTTCCTCCTCGCAGCGGACGCAGACACCGTATTCGCCGGAGCGGATGCGCTCCAGGGCGGCATCGATATCGCGGATCTTCTGCTGCTGGGTCGCGCCGAGATTGAGCAGTACGTCGCGATTGGCGGCATTGGCCGAGACGTCACTGATGTCCGGCAGGCTTTCTTCTCCGAGTTCACGGTAGGTGTGCATCGATCCCTGCACCTCCTGGAGAACCTGCCGGCGCATCTCCAGAAGGAGTTGTTTAGCTGCTTCGAGTTCTTCCTGATTCATTGCCCCTCCAGCCTCCTTCAGGCATTGTGGTACGGTTCATTGCGGATAATGGTCATCGCCCGGTAGAGTTGTTCCAGGGCGATGACGCGTGCCATCTGGTGGGTGAACGTCAGCCGCGACAGGGAGAGGATCCTGTCGGCCCGCTGTTTGACGGCCGGACTCAGGCCCCAGGCGCCACCGATGACCAGATTCAGATTCTGCGGGCCGGCGGTCATCTGCTCGTCGAGTAGCCGGGCCAGTTCAACCGAGCTGAGTTGTTTCCCCTGTTCGTCCAGCACCAGGGTTGTTCCCGGCGCGGCAAGCTGGGCGAGTATCCGTTCGCCTTCCCGTTCCCGCAGCAGGGCCGTGTTCGGTTTTTTGCCGCCGCCCTTTTCTTCCTTCAGTTCGACCAGCTCGAAAGGAAGATAGCGCTGCAGTCGCTGCCGGTAGTCGGCGGCCGCTTCCCGAAGCCAGTCCCGGGAGAGCTTGCCGACACAGACCAGCCTCAGTTTCACGTCGGCTCTTCCGCCTCCGGAACAATTTCCGGGGCTTCACTCCAGAGCCCTTCCAGGTCATAGAAGCTGCGGACCTCCGGCTGAAAGACATGAACCATCACATCGCCGTAGTCGAGCAGAACCCAGCGGCCGTCATCCATGCCCTCAACGGCCAGAGGCTGGATGCCGTGGTCCCGTTTCAGCCCGACGCGGATTTCTTCGGCGACGGCCTGCACATGGCGGTCGGAGGTGCCGCTGGCGATGACCAGGTAATCGGTCAGGGAGGAGAGTCCGTTGACTTCGAGAATTTTCAGATCCAGCGCCTTTTTTTCCAGCGCCAGGTGGGTGCAGAGCAGAGCCCGGTCTTTCGACTGCAAGCCAAGTATCCTTTCTAGCTCCGGTAGAGGTCGTGTCGCGCGATCAACGCCGCGACCGCCGGAGGGACCAGGTAACGTATCGATCGACCCGTGGCGACCAGTTCCCGGATTCCGGTGGAGGAAATCCCGAGAGGAGTATCATTCAGGAACAGCAGGGTTTTGCCCTTCTGGTGCTGCCATTTTTCGGGTGAGCAACTATAGCAGAACTGATTTTGAACTGCAACGGGAAGCAGTTCAAAGGGGTTCCCGTCATTGATGCCGGGCCTGGTGACGACCACCAGGTGGGTCAATTCGAACAGTTTTTGATAATTTTTCCAGCTCGGCAGGTCACGGAACGAGTCGAGACCGATGATGAAATAGAACTCGGCCCGTGGAAATTCCTGTCGCAGCAGCTGCAGGGTCTGAACGGAATAATTTTTCCCCGGGTGCTGCTGTTCGATGTCGCTGACGCTGAATTTGTCGTGGTCGGCAATCGCCGCCCGCACCATCTCAAAGCGGATGGCGAACGGGACCGCGGCAGCTACCTGCTTGTGCGGGGGGGTGGCGGCCGGAAGAAACAGCACCTTGTCCAGGCGGCAGGCTTCGCGGACCTCTTCGGCGATGCGCAGGTGCGCCAGGTGGATCGGGTTGAAGGTGCCGCCGAGAATGCCCAGTTTCATTCCTCAGCTCCTGATCTGCCCTTCGCCGAGAACGATGAATTTGCGCGTGGTCAGATCTTCAAGGCCCATCGGGCCGAAGGAGTGGAGCTTGGTGGTGGAAATGCCGATCTCGGCGCCGAGCCCGAGTTCGCCGCCATCGGCGAAGCGGGTCGAGGCGTTGACCACCACCGTGCTCGAATTGACCAGTCGCAGGAAACGCTGGGCGTTGGCGTAGTCGCGGGTGACGATCGCCTCGGTATGCAGCGAACCGTGTTCGTTGATGTGGTCGACGGCGGCTTCGAGGCCGTCGACCACCCGCATCGCCAGGATCAGGTCGAGATATTCGGCGTCCCAGTCCTCTTCCGTCGCCGCCTTGACTTCGGGGGCGAGATTGCGCACCTGTGGGCAGCCGCGCACTTCAACCCCGGCTGCGGTGAGAGCTTTGACCACCCGCGGGACAAACTCGGCGGCGATCTCCCGGTGGACCAGTAGGGTCTCCATGGCGTTGCAGACGCCGGGACGTTGAGCCTTGGCGTTGACGGCGATCTTTTCCGCCATCTCCAGGTCGGCGCCGGCATCGACAAAGACGTGGCAGACCCCCTTGTAGTGCTTGATGACCGGGATGCGCGAATGTTCGGAGACAAAGCGGATCAGGCCTTCGCCGCCGCGGGGGATGATCAGGTCGATCTGTTCTTCGAGCTTGAGCAGCTCGGTCACCGCCGCCCGGTCGCTGGTGGTCACCACCTGCACGGCCGCCGCGGGCAGGCCGAGATCGGTCAGCTGCCGTTGCAGGATGGCGCCGATGGCGCTGTTGGAGTGCAGGGCTTCGCTGCCGCCGCGGAGGATGACCGCGTTGCCGCTTTTCAGGCACAGCGCGGCGGCGTCGGCGGTGACGTTGGGACGGCTCTCGAAGATGATGCCGATCACCCCGAGCGGAATCCGCATCCGTCCGACCTGCAGGTTGTTGGGGCGGCGCCACATACCGGTGATTTCGCCGACCGGGTCGGGCAGGGCGGCGACCTCGCGCAGACCGTCGGCCATGCCGCGGATGCGCTTGTCGTCCAATTCGAGCCGGTCGAGCATGGCGGCCGAAAGTCCCTTGGCGCGGCCGGCCTCAAGGTCCCTGGCATTCTCCCGCTGGAGGGTGGCGGCTTCATTCTCCAGGGCCGCGGCCATGTTGATCAGCAGTTGATTCTTGACGCCGCTGGACACGTCAGCCATGCGTCGCGAAGCGCGGCGGGCATCGATGGCAATCTGCTTCATCTGTTCGGCGATGGTCATCAGTTCTTCTCCCTAGGTTCGCTCATTTCAGGGCCTGGTCCTCCGTCCGGCAACTCGGGCTGCAGCACCAGGTTGTCGCGGTGAACCACTTCATCCCCGTACTTGTAGCCGAGAATGGCGGCGATCTCGGATGACTTTCGACCGATGATCTGCAGCAGTTCAGCCTCGGCGTAATTGACGATGCCGCGGGCGACCTCAAGTCCCTGCAGGTCGCAGAGGCGAACCGCGTCACCCCGTTCGAAGCGGCCCTCGATGGTGCTGATGCCGGAGGGCAGCAGGCTCTTGTTTCCATCGCAGACGGCTCTGAGAGCGCCGGCGTCGAGCAGCAGTCTGCCGCGCGGTTTCTTGGTGAAGGCGATCCAGTGCTTGCGGGCGGCCAGTTTGTCCTGCGCAGGCAGAATAGAGGTGCCGACCTGTTCGCCGTTGAAGAGGCGCAGCAGGTTGCCGGGAACCCGGCCGTTGAGAATCACCGTCGCTGCCCCGCACAGGGCGGCCTGTTTGGCGGCCTTGAGTTTGGTCGCCATGCCGCCGGTGCCGAGGTTGGAGGCGCTTTCCCCGGCCATCGCTTCGATCCGGGCGTCGATCCGCTCGACCGTCGGGATCAGGCGGGCGTCGTGGTGCCGACCGGGGTCCCGGTCGTAAAGCCCGTTGACGTCGGAAAGAATGACCAGCAGCCCGGCTTCGGCGAGGTTGGCGGTCATGGCCGAGAGGTTGTCGTTGTCGCCGAAGCGCAGTTCGTCGACCACCACGGTGTCGTTTTCGTTGATGATCGGCACCACCCGGTGCTCTATCAGGGTCATCAGGGTGTTGCGGGCGTTGAGGTAACGGCGCCGGTTGGCAAGGTCGTCACGGGTCAGCAGCACCTGGGCGACCTTGTGACCGTGGGGGCGAAGACGTTCCTTGTAGGCGCGCATCAGACGGCTCTGGCCGATGGCGGCGGCGGCCTGGCGCAGGGGGATGGTCTGCGGCCGGCCGCTGATGCCGAGGTCGGCCTTGCCGGCGGCGACGGCCGCCGAGGAGACCAGGATCACCTCGTGACCGCGCAGCAGCAGCTGGTGGACATCCTCGCAGATGGCATCCAGCATCTTGTCGTCGAGGCCGGTCTCATCGGAGATGACGGTGCTGCCGATTTTGATGACGACCCGTCTTATGTCTGCCGGAAGCTGTTTTTTCATAGTATAACTAGCGATTTTTGTTGAAAAAAGAGGTCAAGATTACCCTTTGTCCGGGATTGCTGTCAACTTTCCGTTTCCGGGGTCGATCGGCGCTGTTCGTCCAGCTTTCGGCCGAGGGCGTGGACCAGCGGCTCCAGTCCCTCGCCGGTGGCCGCCGAGATGCAGAAAACCTGGTAGCCGAGCTGCTCAAAATGGGCCCGTACCTCCGGGGTGCGGTCGCGGACCTCGGTGAGATCCTGCTTGGTGAGCGCGATCAGCTGTGGTTTGTCGGCCAGTTCGGGGTTGTGGCGGCCGAGTTCGCGGTTGAGGATGGCGAAGCTTTCCAGCGGGTCGGCCTCCTGCAGCGGAGATAGGTCGACCAGGTGCAGAAACAGGTCGGTCCGTTCGATGTGACGCAGAAAGCGGCTGCCGAGCCCCTGACCATCGCTGGCACCTTCGATCAGGCCGGGAATGTCGGCCACCACGAAGGAGCGATAACCGCCGAAACCGACCACGCCGAGGTTCGGCACCAGGGTGGTGAAGGGGTAGTCGGCAATTTTCGGTCGGGCCGCCGAGATGGCGCTGATCAGGGTGCTTTTGCCGGCATTCGGCAGTCCGACCAGGCCGACGTCGGCGAGCAGCTTGAGTTCCAGTCGCAGGCGCCTGGCCTCGCCCTCGGTGCCGGGCTGAAAATGCCGCGGTGCGCGATTGGTACTGGTGGCGAAGCGGGCGTTGCCGCGACCGCCCATGCCGCCCTTGAGCAGGACGATCCGCTCGTCGCGGCCGGTCAGGTCGGCCAGCAGTTCGCCGCTGTCGTCGTCATAGACCAGGGTTCCGGGGGGGACGCTGATGACGCAGTCCTCACCGTTCTTGCCGTGCATGTTTCGGCTCAGACCGGGGGCGCCGTTTTTGGCCTTGTAGTGGATCTTGTAGCGCAGGTCGAGCAGGGTGCCGAGGCCGGGATCGACGCGCAGGATGACATTGCCGCCGTCACCGCCGTCACCACCGTCCGGCCCGCCGCGGGGAATGAATTTTTCCCGGCGGAAAGAGAGCCCGCCGCGACCGCCGTCACCAGCCTTGACATTGATTTTTACTTCATCGACGAAGTTCATAGGTTTTAAAATCGGCACAAGGCTAAGGGCGAAAGGCCAAAGGAGATCCTTTTGCCCTTAGCCTTGTGCCTTTAGCCGCCTTTGAAAGCCAAAAGCCCGAAGTTCAGTGAACCTCGGGCTTTGGGCAGTTGTTCTCTCGGTGGCGAAATTCAGTCGGCGTAGACGCTGACCTTTTTGCGGGTCTTGTCGAGCCGCTCGAATTTGACCACGCCGTCGATCAGGGCGAACAGGGTGTAGTCCTTGCCGCAACCGACGTTGTTGCCGGGATGGATGGTGGTGCCGCGCTGCCGCACCAGGATCGATCCCGCACTGACATTCTGGCCGCCGAAGCGTTTCACGCCGAGGCGCTTACCAACGCTATCGCGACCGTTCTTGGAGCTGCCACCAGCTTTTTTGTGTGCCATGGTTTCCTCCCTCAGGCCTCGATACCGGTAATTTTGAGTCGGGTAATGGGTTGACGGTGCCCGTTCTTCTTGCGATAGCCCTTCCGTTTTTTCGACTTGAAGACGAGGATTTTCTTATCCTTGCCTTGTTCGACGATCCGGGCAGTGACTTTCGCATTGGGCAATAGAGGTGTTCCGACTTTAACCTCTTCTCCGCCGACCATGAGGACTTCGTCCAGTTCGATGGAATCTCCCACCGATCCGACGAGCTTTTCGACCTTGAGCAGGTCGCCTTCGGAAACTTTATATTGTTTTCCTCCGGTCTTGATCACCGCGTACATAACCACTTCACCTCACTCTCGCTTTGATTTTTTCCCGGGAATTCACCCGGAACAACGAACTATAGGGCCCCTGTCGGGGGGCTGTCAAGGAAAAATCCGGGGCGGAGGCTGCTCGGTTTTTTTGGGGGATTTAAGCCGTTGGCGCGCAGGACGGTTCTCCTGTAGTGTTTAGTCCGTCTCTGGTCAGAATCAGCCTGGCTCCTCCATCTCCCCACGGGGGACTGCAAAAACCCTTTTCTGCCGCCGATTACGCCGATGGACGCTGACAGGGGCAAGGATTGAAACATGTGTCCAGGCTGAAATCACATGTCATTCTCCTGAATCCGTGAGCTTGTCACCGGCGAATAGCGCAAGCCATTGACCTGCCTGCGTTTCCCAAAAATCACCGGCGAACCTATGGGTGCGCCTTAGATTTTTTGAAAATCGCATCCAGGCCAAGCACTTACACTCTTCATCCGGCACAAACCCACGGATTCAGGATTCTCTGCCGGAACCCCACAAAGCACTGATCGGCACGGCAAGCATCTGCTCTCCGAAGGGAAGGACTCTTTCGCCGTCGTAGAACACAATGCCCGCCAGCCAGGCCGGGCCCGCTATTGAGCGCAGCTTTTTCAGCCCTTTGAAATCCTTTTCGGTGACGGTGGCTGCAGCCTTGACTTCTATGGCAATCATTCCGCGTCCATCCAGCTCGATAACGATATCGACCTCGTACTGATCCTTGTCCCGGAAATGAAAAAATTCAAGATTGCTGTCGGCCCAGCTCGCCTGGCGGCGCAATTCATTATAGACGAAGCTTTCCAGCAGGTGCCCGAGCATGATGCGGTCGGCTTCCAGTTGAGCGGCATTCATCCCCAGCAGGGCAGCCACCAGGCCGGTGTCGGTCATATGCACTTTGGGGGTTTTGACCAGGCGCTTTCCCCTGTTGCCGTGCCATGCCGGCAAGGTGTCGATCAGAAAGATATTTTTCAGCAGGGCGAAATAGGCCGTTATTGTCTGGCGGGTGATCTGAAACGGCGCGGCTATCGTACTCATGTTGAGCAATTGCGCACTTTGCACTGCGACCAGCTGCAGAACTTTGGGGATCGCATCAAGGTTGCTGATGCGTGCCAGGTCGCGAATATCCCTCTGTACCAGCGTTTCGACATAATTCTGATACCACAGCCGCCTGCGCCGCTCGCTCCGTCGTTGCAGGGGTTCCGGAAAACCTCCGGCGACAATGTGAGCCGCAAGCTGTTCTCCCAGCTTGCCCGTACAGTGGATATCAAAGCTTCTGTTCAGCAGCTGCGACAATAATCCGGAGCCGCTCTGTTCAATTTCACAACGGGCCAGGGGGCGCAAAGGCAGGATTTCCAGGCGCCCGGCCAGGGAGTCCGCAAGCTTGGGAAGCAGCAGTACGTTGGCGGAGCCGGTAAGAAGGAAGCGGCCAGGCTGACGCTGACGGTCCACGCTTTGCTTGATGGAACTGAACAGCTCCGGGACGTGCTGAATTTCATCGAGAATAACCCGTTGGCCCAGGCGGTCGACAAATCCAACCGGATCAGCCTTGGCGGCCGCAACCAGGTTGACATCGTCAAAACTCAGGTAGTGGTAGCCGTACTGCTTGCCGATTTTTTGCGCCAATGTGGTTTTGCCGCACTGGCGTGGGCCGTGGATCAGTACCACGGGAGTGTCACCGAGGGCTTCTTCCAGTCGGAGCTGCAGTAAGCGTGGATAGTCAGTATTGTCCATGATGGCTGACAGTAAAAACTATTGTCGTCCATCTGTAAAGCGGAATGTCGTCCAATCGTAAACAAAGGTGTCGTCTGATCGTAAGTCGAGAAGATCTCTTGGCCGGGCTGTGGGTGCTGGTAGCCGGCGACCTGGGCATAGAACACCTTCCCGGCGATGTCCCTTTTTCACTTCTGGATTCAGGGTGCTTTCGAAGCCAAGGTCGATCGGCACTGGAAGGCCTGCTCCAGCTGGCGTTTGAAGGCGAGAAAATTGTGCAGGGTTTTGTGGGAGAGGGCCATTTCAATGGCGCCATTGAGTCTGGCTTTGTCGCGAAATTTGGGGTCGTGAAGGGGTCGTGCTTGACAAGTTGACAAATCGCAACGGATTTGAGTTGCCACGGAACCAGATGGGACATTCATAAGATTTATGCCTCCTCCGCAGAATCTGTGGGTAGGCGGATGTAAAAATTAGAGCATTGCCCTTTCCGGGCGGGTAGGATGGTTTTTGCCGAAACTA